>CAYVGC010000013.1:0-58773 GCA_964449815.1 uncultured Bifidobacteriaceae bacterium | reverse complement strand
AACCGGTATACGGTCAAAAGCCGTATCGGGGGTTCGAATCCCCCTCTCTCCGCCACTTTGATTTTATTGGGTTTCTTGAAAAAGTAGGGGTCAGTAACAACACCTAGTAACAACAAATCCACCCTTATTTGGGGTTATTTGCTGGTGTCATTTATGTCTGATTTCGACTATTTTTCCCGCCAATAAATGAATGCCAGAATGGCTGGTTAAACCTTCACCCATGAGCAAATCAACCGTAGATCAGATCCGAGATCGCTTCGACGGCGACGTTGAGCGGTTTTCCAACCTTGAAACCGGGCAATCTGCCACCATTGATGCCCCATTACTACGATCAAGGTCAACGAGTGGCCGGAGAATGGATTGGATTGGGCGCGGAACGACTTGGATTGGCCGGGAAAGTCCGCGCCGAAGATTTTCTGCGGCTGTGTGAGAACCAACATCCGGCCACTGGTGAAAAGTTGACGCCGGAATTAAAAACCACGCGGATCAAGGATGGACGGACGGTGGCGGACCGCAGGATATTTTATGACTTCACCTTTTCCCCACCGAAATCGGTTTCCATTGCTGGACTGGTGGGCAAGGACGGACGGATTTTGGAAGCCCATTCGCACGCCGTCAAATCAGCCCTCCGAGAATTTGAGGCGTTTGCAGCCACGCGCATTCGGAAAAATGGCGCACAGAACGACCGATTGACGGGCAACTTTGCAGCGGCACTTTTCACGCACGATACTTCCCGTGCGCTTGACCCTCATTTACACACGCACTGCATCGTCTTAAATGCAACCTTTGACCCGGTTGAGAATCGTTGGAAAGCCCTCCAAAACTATGAACTTCTGCGCGCCAGAAAATTTGCCGAGAATGTTTATTACCACGAACTCGCCCGCGAACTGCGCCGTTTCGGTTATCAACTTCACAACCGGGCACGCGGAGATTTCCAGGTCGAAGGTGTTTCTGAAGAATTATGCGACCGTTTTTCCAAACGCCACACACAGGTTGACGAGGCGCTGGCAAAATTGCTCAATGAAAAACCGGAGCTTGCCGCGGGAAATTTTCAGGACTTGCGCGAAAAACTGGCGACCACGGAACGGACGCGAAAACAAAAAAACTTGGGTCGGGATGAATTGCAAACGCTCTGGAATTCACAATTGACCAAAGGCGAGCGTGAATCGCTCCTTCACCTATTGAAAACCCCGGAAAACACGGTGAAGAATGATAAACCCATTGGCGTAGCGGAAGCGGTTGCATGGGCGGAGGAACATTTATTCGACCGGAATTCAATCGTGCTGGAATGCCAACTTTGGCAGGAGGCATTAGGCCGGGCGCGGGGTGAGCATTTCACCATATCAGAACTGACGGACTTCACCCGGCAGCGTGGCTACGTCCGGGACAAGGCGCATCCCAATATGGTGACGTTGCGCGAAGTTTTGATGCGCGAATGGGAGATTGTTGAAACCGCCAGACAGGGAGTGGCGGCACTTCATCCATTGGTAAGAAATCCCCATCCAATTAATCCAAAACTGGATGACGAGCAACGAACCGCGATAAAAGCCCTGCTTGCCTCAACGAACACGGTGGCGGTGTTTCGCGGCGGGGCTGGGACTGGTAAAAGTTTTGTCCTGAACGAACTGGTTGAACAGGTTCAGCAATCCGGTCGGCGCGTGGTCATGCTCGCGCCGCAACGACAGCAAGTCGTTGAGATGGAGAAAGCCGGATTTCCATTACCCATGACGCTCGCAAGCTTTCTGATCAAACCCGAACTGGTCACTGGCGCGGTCGTGGTGGTGGACGAGGCGGGGCAGATTGGCGGGCGGCAGATGCTCGACCTGATCCGGTTGGTTCGCGAACGCAACGCCCGACTGATCCTCGCCGGTGATACGCGACAGCATGGGGCCGTGGAAGCATCGGACGGGCTGCTCGCCATCGAGCGACATTCCGGTGTTAAACCAGTCGAGTTGCACAAAATTCGTCGCCAAGACCCGGCGCGGGGCCGGGATGACGATGAACGCACCCTCATCAGACACTATCGCAAAGCGGTTGAATCAGCGGCGGCGGGCAAAATGGGCGAGTCATTTGAACGCCTCGATAAAATGGGCGCGGTTGTCGAGTGCGGTTTGGGCACACAAGCCGACAAACTTGCCGACGAATACGTCAGGCTCGCGGAACAGAACGAGGCGGCAGTCGTCGTTTCACAAACCTGGGGTGAAGTGCATCGCGTCAATTCGCGCGTGCGTGATGCGTTGAAAGGAAAAGGATTACTGGGTGCAGCGGACACGGTGGTTAAGGTGCTCGACAAGCTGGACCTGACGAATGCCCAGAAACGCGATTCACGATTTTACCCGCCGGATGCCGTCGTCGTTTTCAATCAAAAAGTCAGCGCTGCTCAACCCGGTGCCGAAGGAAAATTGGCCGGCATCGTGAAGGTGGGGGTGCTGATCGAAGTCGGCGGCAAAATTGTCACCGTCCCGAACAAATTGCTCGACCGCATCACACTCTGTCAGACCCGCGAGGTAAACCTTGCGTCCGGCGACCGTTTGCATCTCAAGGCCAATCGCAAGCTCAAGTCGGGCGGTCGGGTGACGAATGGCGAACTGGTCACGGTCAAGGCCGTTAAGTCTGACGGCGCTATTGAACTCACCGATGGCCGCGTATTGGACAAAAGCTTCCGCGAGTTCCTGCCCGGCTACGCGGTCACGTCCTACGGCTCGCAGGGCAAGACGGTGGACTATGTCCTCTTTTCTGATTCCACCATTAAGGCGGCGACGAATGCGCAGCAGTGGTATGTGACCATCTCGCGCGGGCGGCGCGGCGTCCGGATATTCACCCCCGACAAGGACCAACTCCGCGAAAACGTGTGCCGTTCGGGTCACCGGCCATTGGCATTGGAATTAGCGGGTGATTTCGTGCCGCGTCGCAGCAACGTGCTTTGGGATCACCTGCATGGTTACCTGCTTCGGTTTGGGCAGCGGGCAGCGGATATGTTCTGCCATCTAAAAACGACTCAACGCAAAAATCATCAACAAAAACAAAATTATGAGCACAAAAACACCAGAATGCTGGGAGAGCGACGCCAACGCGGCCGGGGTCAAAATCATATTAGCACCTGACGAGCATTTATTGATGCCGTTTGACCAGTTCGTTTATGCCGATCTGAAGCCGTATGGCGAGCACCAGCAACTACGTCTAATTTTCGTCACGCACGAAGTGTCGGTGCGCGGCGATTCCTTGGAGCGAATCGAGACGATTATGCAGCGGAAGCAGTTATCGCTGCTGAAGACATTGCCCAGCCACCAATGGTCTTTGATTGAGCAAGGCCAGCCCTTTGTTACGGAAATTGTGATTGCGGAAAAGAAGGACCTGTCGAAGCGCGTTGAAAATGGCCAGGAATGAGAAATTCTCAAGGTCAGAATAAAACCGAAAGACAATCAAATTCAGGGCCGAAACAAGGAGGTGTTGCTTTGAGAAATTTTCATGATCGCGGCAGTTGATTTAACACATGCGATACGGTTACTTCTTTGTCCTTGATTTTTGCCCGATTGCGTTCGCCGGCGTGGATGAGTGGTAGGGTTACACCCCATGGGTATGAGCAGATCAATGGCGTAGTCTTTTCCCGAAGAAGCTCGGTTATTTTACCAATTTATATGGAAGCCAAGAATGATCTGTCTGAAACAAAACTCGTTGAACAATTGGTAACTCCGGAACAAATGAGTCCGGCCTATGTCGCTGCCTCCCATTGCTCGGCTAACAAGGAACTGCTTAAGCAGGAGCTCGAATATCTTTGGGATGATTCTGACGCTGACGGAAAGTCATACGAGGTATATTTGGGGGAAATCAGCCGCAACCCCATTGTTAAAAGTAAAATCACAGGCAAATATTTTGCCTTGCCCTGGTCGGTGATCATCAAACTTGCCGTGGATAAGGGCATAGCCAAGTGAACCAACCCAATTCGCGGAAACGCCCGTTGTCTCAGGCAACCGAAATTTTTCATGTAAGCTGAAAATCCGATTTTAATCAATATGCCGCCCCATCAACTCTTTGAGCCATTCCGATTAAAGTCGCTTAGACTCAAGAACCGGATTGTCATGGCTCCAATGACGCGCTCCTTTTCTCCCGGCGGCGTGCCCACTTCAGCGGTGGCGGACTATTATGCCCGTCGGGCGGTGGGCGAAGTTGGATTCATCATCTCTGAAGGCACCGTGGTTAATCGCCCCGCCTCATCCAACGATCCAAACATTCCTCGATTTCATGGTAAGGCGGAACTTGGTGGGTGGCAGGAAGTGATTACCAGAGTGCATGCGGTGGGTGGCGTTATGGCACCGCAACTGTGGCACATGGGCGTGGTAGCTCCCAAGGATTCCGGTTGGCTGACCACCGCACCGTTTGAAGGTCCTTCAGGCTTGGTGGCTCCTGGGAAAATCGGCGGCGTGGCGATGACGGAACAAGACATCGCATCAACGATCCGGGCGTTCGCTCAAGCCGCCGCGGCTGCCAAGACTTTAGGATTTGATGCCGTCGAAATTCACGGCGCGCACGGCTATTTGATTGATCAGTTCTTTTGGCATCCCACCAACCAGCGCACCGATGGTTACGGCGGAAATAGTTTGGTGGAGCGCTCCCGTTTCGCCAGGGAATTGATCAGTGCCGTGCGCCAGGCCGTGGGGCCGGACTTCGCGATCTGTCTTCGCGTTTCGCAATGGAAACTCCAGGATTATACGGCGCGACTGGCGACGACCCCGCAAGCGATGGAGCAATGGATGATGCCGTTGGCGGAAGCCGGCGTTGATATCTTCCATTGCTCGCAACGCCGCTTCTGGGAGCCCGAGTTTACCGGTTCGGATTTGAATTTTGCCGGCTGGGCCAAAAAGCTGACGGGCAAAACGAGCATCACGGTTGGGTCAGTTGGGCTATCAGGAGATTTTTTAGCCGCCTTCAAGGGCGTAGCTTCGACACCCAGTTCTTTGGATGAACTGCTGCGACGTTTCGACCGGGGAGATTTTGAGTTGGTGGCGGTGGGTCGGGCATTAATTGCGGATGCGGGATGGGCGCGGAAAATTCATGAAGGGCGTTCCTCCGAACTGGTCGGCTTTACAAAAGAGGCGCTCGCCTCTCTTTCTTGAGACTCAGCCGGTGATCCCTTTGAAATATGCTCGAAGAAAGTATGGATTGTTCAATGTTTACGGCCATGCCGGACATTTTGAACTAGCAACATGAATTTCGAGCAGTCGCATATATGTCACTTGCTCCAATTGCTGCTGCCCCTGTCGCCGTAACCGCTGTGGCCAAGGGTTTGACTGACGGTCTAACGAGTGACGAGGCGCGTCGCCGATTGGCAACGTCTGGTCCGAACTCCATGCCGGACACGGCGGAGAATCCCCTGCGCCGGGCGCTGACTAAGTTCTGGAGCCCAATACCATGGATGCTGGAAGCGGCGACTATTTTGGAGCTGGTGCTCGGCAAGTATGTCGAGGCGGGAATCATCGCGGTGCTGCTGTTGTTCAACGCCGCTCTGGGTTTTTTGCAAGAAGGTCGCGCGCAGGCAACGCTCGCGGCGTTGAAAAAACGTCTCGCGCTCACGGCCTCGGTGCGTCGCGATGGAGTTTGGAAAAATTTACCTGCCACCGACTTGGTGCCGGGCGACCTCATAAAACTATCGCTTGGCGGCATTGTGGCAGCAGACGTGAAGTTGCTCGAAGGAAATGTTCTGCTCGATCAATCTATGCTAACCGGTGAATCCATCGGCTCTGAAGCTGGACCGGGATTTCAGACTTTTGCTGGAGCGCTGGTTCGGCGGGGCGAGGCGGTTGCGGAGGTCACGGCAACCGGCGTCCGCACCAAGTTTGGCCGCACCGCGGAATTGGTTCGCACGGCACACGTCGTCAGCTCACAGCAAAAGGCGGTGCTGCGGGTGGTTCGCAATCTCGCGGTATTCAACGGAGTTCTGATTGTCCTCATGGTCGCTTATGCCCACTCCCACGCGATGCCGGTTGGCGAGATCATTCCATTGATCCTAACTGCGGTGCTGGCTTCGATTCCCGTTGCCTTGCCGGCCACTTTCACGCTCGCGAGCGCCGTGGGCGCACGCGCCTTGGCACGTCAGGGCGTCTTGCCAACCCGGCTCTCGGCCGTGGATGAAGCGGCCTCGATTGATGTCCTGTGCGCTGACAAAACCGGAACGCTGACCCGCAATCAACTTTCGGTTACTTCGGTTCATCCGCTGCCGGGTTTTGATGAGTCGCATGTTTTGACCCTGGCGGCGCTTGCCAGTTCCGATGGTGGCCAAGACCCGGTGGACGCTGCCGTTCGCTCTGCTGCTGCACAGAACATTTCGGCGAACCCGCCCAAACTATCTCACTTCAAACCGTTCGATCCCGCGACAAAAATGTCCGAGGCGACGGCGACAGATGCAAATCTCGGAACCCTGCGCATCGTCAAAGGGGCTTTCACCGTCGTCGGCGCGATGGCAATTCCGTCACCGACAGCGGCGGCGGCTGCGTCGGAACTGGAAGGAAAAGGTTTTCGGGTGCTGGCAGTGGCCGCAGGACCGCCGACGGCGATGCAACTCATGGGATTGATTGCGCTCAGCGATCCGGCCCGCGAAGACTCGGTGGAATTGGTCACGCAATTAAAAACCCTTGGCGTGCGCATGGTGATGGTGACCGGCGACGCACCGGCGACCGCGGCGATTGTTGCTCATACGGTCGGTCTCGATGGAGCGGTGTGTCCACCCGGGCCAATCCCAAACGATGTTCGCCCAGAAAGTTTCGCCGTGTTTGCCGGCGTCCTGCCAGAAGATAAATTCAAATTGGTTAAGGCATTTCAAAAGACCGGCAACATCGTCGGCATGTGTGGCGACGGTGCCAACGATGCGCCCGCGTTGCGGCAAGCGCAAATGGGCATCGCAGTTTCGACGGCAACCGATGTCGCGAAGTCTGCGGCGGGCATCGTGCTGACCTCGCCGGGCCTTATCGGCGTGGTCGCGGCGGTAAAAGAAGGGCGCATCACATTCCAGCGTATTCTGACTTACACGTTAAATTCCCTCACCAAGAAAATCGTGCAGGTATTATTGCTGGGCATTGGTCTCATCATGACGGGGCACGCGATTCTGACGCCGATGTTGATGATCATTGTGATGATGGTGGGCGACCTGCTCGGCATGTCGTTGACTACCGACAATGTCCAGCCATCCCCATTGCCCAATGGCTGGCGCATCGGCAAATTGACGACTGCGGCCATCTTCATGGGTTTTTCCGAACTGGCATTCTGTGTCGGCGTTCTGGCGTTCGGCCACTTCCGACTGGGGTTGGGCCTCGCCGCGTTGCAGACGCTGACGTTCTTCACCTTGGTGTGCGGAAATCAGGCAACCACCTATGCCGTCCGCGCACGCAGGCGAATCTGGTCATCGCCGCATCCCTGCCGCTGGCTGGTTTCCTCGTCCGTCATAGATGTATTCATTGCCGCGACCCTGGCCGGATTTGGCTGGCTCATGACGCCGCTGCCGTTCTGGGTATTGGCCAGCGTGCTGGTTGGGGCCATGGTTTTTGTTTTCGTTTTGGATTTGGTGAAGGTGTCAGTCTTCGCCCGCTTGAAAATCGCATAAATCACAAGGATCGGGCGGAACGGAATTTTAAGTATTTCAAGCTGATGGGGTGTTCACCCCATTGTTTGCCGTGTCCAAAACGGACACTTTTCACAGTGGCTTTTTGTGAACATCTAAACCAAGAAACGTATTAACCCAGGAAGCAAACGAACTCTCAAATGACTGTGCCCGTCCCACCAACTGCGCCGAAGGCCATGACCACCATAGCGGTCGTTCCAACGGTTGCTCGGACTGCGGTTGACCCCACGTCAACTACCCCGTCTGCAGCCCCGGTAAGTTCATCGCCAAAGCCGAAAATTGCGCCACAGCTAAGGAAACAATTGATGATGGCTTCAATCGCCGCTGCTGTCTCAGTGATCGGGGTGGTGATTTATTTCGTTTTGCAACCTTCCGGTCCGGGCAAAGGCTTTGTCAGTGGCAACGGACGCATTGAGGCCACCGAAATTGACGTCGCAACCAAACTTGCCGGACGGGTGCAAAACATCACGGTGAACGAAGGTGACTTCGTGCAGATCGGTGAGCCACTGGCGCAAATGCAGACTGACGTGCTCGACGCGCAACGCGCCGAGGCGCAGGCTCAATCGCAGCAGGCCATCACTGCCGTCGCCAGTGCGGAAGCACAAGTGGCGGCGCGTCAGAGCGACACGGCCGCTGCGCAGGCCACCGTCAGTCAACGAGCGGCTGAATTGGACGCCGCCCAGCGGCGGTTCGTGCGCGCCCAAATATTGTCCACCAATGGTGTGGTCACTTTGCAAGAATTGGACGACGACCGCGCCAGTTTGCATGGCACAGAGGCTGCCGTGACGGCGGCCCAAGCCGAAGTCACTGCGGCGCAAGCTGCGGCCAAGGCAGCCCAAGCCCAGGTGGTCGGGGCTAATGCCGGTGTCACCGCCAGCGTGGCAACCATCGCCACGATTGACGCCGACATCACCGATAGCCTGCTCAAGTCATCGTGTGAAGGCCGGGTGCAATATCGCGTGGCGCAACCCGGCGAAGTGCTGGGTGCCGGCGGCACGGTTCTCAATCTGGTTGACCTCAATGACGTTTATCTCACTTTTTTTCTTTCGGATGCGGTGGCGGGCAAAGTGGCCATTGGCACTGAAGTGCATCTCGTTCTCGACGCCGCGCCGCAGGAAGTAATTCCGGCAACGGTCTCTTTTGTGGCTACAGTCGCACAGTTCACACCCAAGACGGTGGAAACGGCTGATGAGCGACAGAAACTGATGTTCCGGGTCAAGGCGCAGATCAGCCGCGCGTTGTTGCAAAAAAACTTGAAACAGATCAAGACCGGTTTGCCGGGCGTCGCCTGGATCAAACTGGATGCCGCTGCCAAGTGGCCAGCAAACTTGGAAGTCAAGGTGCCGCAATGACGCCGGAAAAATCCAGTCCCGTGCCGGTGGCCCGACTGGTGGGCGTGACTTTGCGTTACGGAAAAACGGTAGCATTAAATGGTATCACACTGGAAATTCCCGCTGCGAAAATGGTTGGACTGATCGGCCCGGACGCTGTTGGCAAGTCCAGCTTGTTGTCGCTGCTCGCCGGTTCGCGTGCGGTGCAGGAAGGCACTGTGGAAGCCTTGGGCGGCGACATGGCCAGCAGCCGCCATCGCGAAAGTGTGTGTCCGCACATCGCCTACATGCCGCAGGGGCTTGGCAAAAATCTTTATCCAACATTGTCGGTCGAGGAGAACTTGCAATTCTTCGGCCGGTTGTTCGGCCATAATGCCGCCGAACGCCGTCGTCGCATTGACGAGTTGTGCCGCAGCACGGGCCTTACCCCGTTTCTGACGCGTCCGGTGGGCAAATTGTCCGGCGGCATGAAACAGAAGCTGGGGTTGTGCTGTGCGCTGATTCACGACCCGGATTTTTTGATTTTGGATGAGCCCACCACCGGCGTTGATCCGCTGGCGCGGGAACAGTTTTGGGATCTCATCAAACACATCCGCACCGAACGCACCGGCATGAGCGTGATCGTGGCCACCTCCATCATGGATGAGGCGCAGAACTTCGATTGGCTCGTGGCGATGAATGCCGGCCAGGTGATGGCCACCGGCTCGCCGACGGAACTGCTCGCGCACACGCATTGCAAAACGCTAGACGCAGCCTTCATTGCCCTGCTGCCGGAAGCGTTGCGACGCGGCCACCATGACGTGACGATTTCGCCGCTGGTTGAAGGTGCCGATGCCAAGATTGCGATTGAGGCCGAGGGGTTGACGATGCGTTTTGGAAAATTTGTCGCCGTGGATCACGTCAGCTTTCGCATCCGCAAGGGCGAGATTTTCGGGTTTCTCGGTTCCAACGGCTGCGGCAAATCCACCACGATGAAGATGCTGACCGGCCTGTTGCCGGCCACCGAGGGCAGCGCCGCGTTGTTTGGACAGCCCGTCAATCCCAAGGACATCGCCACGCGCCGGCGGGTGGGCTATATGTCTCAGTCATTCTCCCTTTATACCGAATTGTCGGTGCGTCAAAACCTGGTGCTGGCGGCACGCCTTTATCAGGTGCCCGCAGCAGACATTCCGGCGCGGGTGGATGAAATGGTGAAACATTTTAGTCTCACCGACGTGCTCGACGCGATGCCCGACAATCTGCCGCTGGGCATCCGCCAACGGATGTCGCTGGCTGTGGCGATGGTGCATAAACCGGAACTGCTGATTCTGGACGAACCAACTTCCGGCGTGGATCCCATTGCGCGCGACATGCTCTGGCAATTGATGGTGGATCTTTCGCGCAACGACCAGGTGACGATTTTTATTTCCACCCACTTCATGGACGAAGGCGCGCGGTGTGACCGCATTTCGTTGATGAATGATGGCAAGGTATTGGTCACTGGCGTTCCCGCTGAACTCGTCCGCCAGCGCGGGTTGCCCACGCTGGAAGCGACGTTCATCAGTTATCTGAAAGATGCCGAATTGCATGACAAAACCAAAACGACGGACCTAGTTGCCACCCCGAAAACTTTGGTCGCCGAACCGTTTGTTTCGACCACCCAGCCAACCGTTTCATCGCGCCGTCGTTGGTTTAGTTGGAGCCGCGCCTTGAGTTACAGCCGGCGCGAGACCTTGGAACTGCGGCACGATCAGCTGCGCGCCACCATGGCGTTGCTGGGAAGCATCATGTTGATGTGCATCATGGGCTACGGCATCAGCCTCGACGTCGAAAATCTCAAATACGCCGTGCTGGATCATGACCAAACCGGATTGAGCCAGAACTATGCGCTCAATTTGTCCGGTTCGCGCTACTTCACCGAACGCCCGCCCATTGCCGATTACGCCGAGCTCGACCGGCGGATGCGCTCCGGCGAATTGGCACTGGCCATTGAGATTCCACCCAACTTCGCGCGCGATGTGGAGCACGGCCATCCCGTGGAGATCGCCGCGTGGGTGGACGGCTCGATGCCGCAACGCGCCGAAACGGTGCAAGGTTATGTCCAAGGCATGCACCAGGGCTGGCTGGTGGACATGGCGACCCACCGACTCGGCCAGAAGGTCGTCAGTCCGGCCACGATGGAGACGCGCTATCGCTACAATCCCGACGTCCTGAGCCTGCCGGCGATGGTGCCCTCAGTCATTCCGCTGCTGTTGTTGATGATTCCAGCGATGCTCACCGCGCTCTCGGTGGTTCGCGAAAAGGAACTTGGCTCCATCATCAATCTCTACGTCACCCCAGTTACGCGTGCGGAATTTCTGCTGGGCAAGCAACTGCCCTACATCGTGCTGGCGATGCTCAACTTCGGCCTGATGACACTACTGGCCGTGACGCTCTTCGGAGTCCCGGTTAAGGGCAGCTTCGCGGCACTGGCGGCAGGAGCTTTATTGTTCGTGATGTTCTCGACGGGTTTTGGCTTGGTCACCTCCACCTTTACACGCAGCCAGATCGCAGCGCTGTTTTTGACCATCATCGCGACGATCATCCCAGCCGTTCAGTTTTCCGGTTTATTGAATCCGGTTTCTTCACTGGCCGGCGTTGGCGCGTTCATCGGTCGCGTTTACCCGGCGACTTACTTTCTGAACATCACGCGCGGCGTGTTCAACAAAGCGCTGGGCTTCTCCAGTCTGCACTCGTCTTTCTGGCCGCTGTTGCTTGCCCCGCTGTTGGTGGTGGGTTTGGCTATATTGCTTCTGAAGAAACAGGAGACGTGATCCATGCCTGACCTCGCGAACATTTATCGTTTGGGAATCAAGGAACTGTGGAGCCTGGCTCGTGACCCGGTGATGCTGGTGCTGATCGTTTACTGTTTCACGCTGTCCATTTACGTCGCGGCCACGGCCGTGCCGGACAGTTTGGATAAAGTTCCTATCGCCATCGTTGACGAGGACGCTTCGCCGATGTCGGCGCGCATCGCGGCAGGCTTCTATCTCCCGCGCTTCAATCCGCCCGCAAACATCTCGCTGGCTGAAATGGATGCGGGCATGGATGCCGGCAATTACACCTTCGTGCTGGATATTCCGCCGGACTTTCAACGCGACGTGCTGGCCGGCCGTTCGCCGGCCATTCAACTGAATGTTGACGCCACCCGCATGACGCAGGCTTTCGTGGGCAGCGAGTATATCCAGCAAATCGCCTTGGGTGAGGTCAACGATTTCGTTCTGCGTTACCGCAGCAGCGCACCGCCACTGGTGGATCTGAATTTGCGCGCGCGCTACAACCCAAATCTGGAACAATCCTGGTTCGGCGCGCTGACCGAGATCATCAACAACGTTACCATGCTGGCAATCATTCTGACCGGCGCAGCCCTCATCCGCGAACGCGAACATGGCACTATCGAACATCTGCTGGTGATGCCCGTCACGCCGACAGAGATCATGATGGCCAAGGTCTGGGCGATGGGATTGGTGGTGTTGGTGGCTGCCGGTATTGGGCTGCTCGTTGTCGTGCAAGGAGTGCTGAACGTTCCCATCGCGGGTTCGGTGCCGCTCTTTCTCGCCGGCACCGCGCTCCATCTTTTTGCCGCGACCGCGCTGGGTATTTTCATGGCCACGCTGGCGCGCTCCATGCCGCAGTTCGGAATGCTCGCCGTGTTGATCCTGCTGCCCCTGCAAATGCTTTCCGGCACTTTTAGCCCGCGTGAGAGCATGCCAGAGTTTGTGCAACTGGTGATGTTGGCGGCACCGACCACACACTTCGTCGCGCTCGGCCAGGCTATTCTTTTCCGAGGTGCCGGACTTGCCGTCGTCTGGCCGCAATTTCTAGCGCTGATCGTAATTGGTTCTCTGCTGTTCGTTTTTTCGTTGACCCGCTTTCGCAAAACCATCAGCGAAATGGCGTGAGGCGGCACGGAAATGACAGCGTCCAATCCATTATTTATTTTTCCAGAAAACTTCTTGCACTGGAAAAAAAGAGCGCGCCGTATTTCTTGGCGCGCTCGGTTGGTGAAAGGTTCGGTAGTATCTGTTAGTCGGCGGTCAAACTGATCGCACCGCTCCAGTCGCTGGTGCCGGCCGTGCCGGCGGCGTTGACATCAATGGTGTATTTCACCCCCGCCACCAAATTGCTGAACGTATGCGTGGTGGCCGTGTCCTGTTCGATCACCGGCACTGCTCCGGGCGTGTTCGCCAGCAGACGGTAGTTATAGATGACCGCGCCAAAAACCGGATTGAACTTGGCCACCAACTGGCTGAGCTGCGGACCGTGGTTCACCGACAGGTTTTGCGGCTGACCCGGCGTGCCGACCGGCTGGCCCGGCGTCTTTTGGGGCGGAAACCCGCTCAAAATCAGGTTCGCCATGTTGCCGTTGCAAACCTTCGCCACATAATACGAGAGCAGGCGCACCTTGTTGGTCAGCACTAGGCGCAGGTTGTTTTTGTTGATGGTGTCCGCCGGGGTGCGGTTCAATATGTGGACCGCCGTCGAGAAGTTGTCCAGCGCCAGTTGGATTTCCGCCAACGGCGGGTCGGGGTTGGTGAAGATGACGACGTTGTCGGCCTGGGCCTTCAGCACCACGCTGACATCATTGATCAGCGGCACGTCGCCGTCGGCATTGAGCCACCCAATGGCTGGTTTTGCATTCATAGGATTGAACCTCCTTGGTTAATTTTCATACTGGTTAATTTTCGTTATTTTGTTTTGTTTTGTTGATTCATTTTTATGGACCGAACCTGACATAATGCTTAACGGAATTTTCGCCAAAAAGATTAGAACTATTTTCAGAAATCTATTATTAACAGCTTTAACTTATAGCATAAAATCCAATGTTATTCCACGAATCACCTGTATTTGCAATTAGTTTGCGTGTTTTTGGTGGGCAGAAAGCGTCTGCCGGCAATGTGCAGCAAGGGAGAATCCGGCCATTTCCATGACCCTGCCGAAAGTTTCCACAACCCTTGGAACCATTCCAATGACCATTGGAACCGTTCCCACGACCAAGGAAACGTCTGCCACGGTTAAAGAAACGCCGTCTAGGGTCACGGAAATGACCCCAAGCTGGCAGGTGATGGGAGGCGGCAAGCGGGAATTTCATCGCGCGAAGGACGCGAAGGCGGCGAAGTCGCAGCGCGACGCGATGACAATAGCCCAGCCATTCATGGCTGGGTCAGGCGTCAACAAAATGAAAAAGTCCCGCGAGGGACGGCAGAAAAACCGGGTGGGCTGTCCGCAATGGTGGCCGTGCGCAAGCACCTTTCGTCCCTGGCGGGACTTTGGACGATTGCGCGCATCGAGTCCCAGCCATAAATGGCTGGGCTATTTTCAGGGGCAGCGGCGCGACGACGAAAACGGCAACCGGGACGGGCGCGATCCCCAGCAATGTCCCAGTCGGGCGGCCAATGGCAGTTTGGGGTGGACGAACGGGGCAAACGGCGTTTGCATTTTTAGCCACAGATGGAACACGGATTTTTCAAAGCCCGTCAGGGCTGGCATATTTGTAGCATCGCCAGCCACCAACGGACAAAGCTCCGTCAGGAGCGACATCATCGGGCGTGCGGACGGAAGATGCCGCCCCGACGGGGCTGGAATTCATTTTGGTTTTGGTTCTACAAATATGCCGCGCCTCACGGCGCTGGGGAGCGTTTTGACAATAGCCCAGCCATTTATGGCTGGGTCAAGCGTTCACCAAAATTTAAAAGTCCCGCGAGGGACGGCAGAAAATGTGGTGGCCGTGCGCAATCATCTTTCGTCCCTGGCGGGACTTTGGACGATTGCGGGCCACGAGTCCCAGCCATAAATGGCTGGGCTATTTTCAAGGGCAGCGGCGCGACGCCGAAAACGGCCACCGGGACGGGCGCGCTCCCCAGCAATGTCCCAGCCGGGCGGCCAATGGCAGTTTGCGGTGGAGGGTGGCACAGGCTACCAGCCTGTGTTGGCCGGCGACTCGCTGGCCAATCGGATGCCAGGCCAGTGGTCGGCAAGTTGCCGACCGCAACGGGCGGGTCGCCCGTTCCACCCAGCCAAGACCCAGCCGGGCGGCCAATGGCAGTTTGGGGTGGACGAACGGGGCAAAGGGCGGTTGAATTGGTTTATGTGCGAACAAAAGACAGACGATGTCGTGGATACGGAGCGTCTTCAAAAGTTTTTGACGAAACGCAAGGAATGGCTTTCGTGGTTGAATGGCGATGATCAGCATTCAATCTGGAGGCAAATCACATCACTCCTTTGGGATTACGCGCTTTTCAAAACAATCAGGGAACTGCGCGTGGAAGCGGCACAAAATCCATCAGAAGGGATTGGCTTTAACGCGCCGGTTCTGCGTCTGTTGGAATCGGGTTTTGTCATTACCCAAGCCACCGGTATTCGCCGTCTATCGGAAAGGCAATCGCGCGATCGAACAAAGCACGTCATTTCGTTAAGGGCTTTGCTTGATGAAATCAAAACCGAGCGGGAACTGCTAACGCGCGAGGTGTATTTAGCTTGTCATGGATTGCCCTATGATCCCGCTCCGGCCAAAAAGAGATTTTACGACGGCCTCATATCCTCCGGACAAATACTTTCGTATGTTGGCATGGACACCACCGGCCCGGAAGCGTGGGCTTCATCGGAAAGGGCGCACAGTCATTTTGATAAATTTTTCGATACTTCTGTTGCTGGACGCTCCCGCAGCGACACTATTCCAATCGCTTGGTTCGATTCGTTAGAATCAAAAATCGAAACCTGCGAAAATATTTGCAAATTCACTGACAAGTTCATTGCTCATGCTGCGCATCCCACAAGCCTTGTGGGTTTAACCAAGGATCAGACGCAAGTGACGCTCTCCCAACTGAAAGCTTGTCATCAGGCGATTATTGAAGTTACCACTTCAGTTGGTGCCCAGATTCTTCAGGACTCGGTAGCCACCACAGTGCCAGTGCCGCAATTCGATTTTCTGGAAAATCTCGACAAACGATGGATTAACGATGGAGGCGTGAGTAAGGCGAGAGGCATTTGGCAGAAAAATTGTGATGAAATTGAAGCGTTGGCTTCGCAGTGTGAAACTTGCCAGCCGATTGAAACCAAGTAACCTGCCGATATGAAAGTAAATCAGTTTGTTTGCGTGTTGCTGCTGGCGGGCGTGGCGGCGGTGAAAATGCCAGCACAGACATTGCAGGCACTTTGGTCTTTCAACTACACCAACAGCGGATATCCATATGGCGGATTAATGTTGGGCAATGATGGCAATTTTTATGGCACGACTGCAAGCGGCGGCACTAATGGTGATTATGGCACGATATTCAAAGTGACAACCAATGGAACATTTACCACGCTGATTTCTTTCAACTTCACGAATGGAGCGCAACCTTCTGCCTCTCTGACGTTGGGTAATGATGGAGACTTTTACGGCACAACCGGTGATGGCGGCAACACTAATTTCTCTTTTCCTATGGGTATGGGGACTGTGTTCAAAATGACGACCAATGGAACGCTCACAACGCTGGCTTTTTTCACCTATACGAATGGGGCGACTCCGGATTCTGCGCTGACTCTTGGCAACGATGGTAGTTTTTACAGCACTACTGAAAATGGATATACGAATGGTAATGGGACTGTATTCAAAGTAACGACCAATGGAACCTTAACCTCGCTTTTTACTTTCGACATTTCCAAGACAAATGGAGCGAATCCATCTGCCCTGACTCTGGGGAACGACGGCAATTTTTACGGCACAACTATTAATGGCGGCAACACCAATCTTTACGGCGGTTCTGGTTGTGGAACGGTGTTCCGCGTCACGACCAATGGCACATTAACGACGCTGGTTTCATTCAACGGCATTAACGGGGCGTTTCCTAGTGCGGCGTTGACGTTAGGCAACGATGGAAATTTCTATGGCACGACAAGTGGTGATG
This sequence comes from uncultured Bifidobacteriaceae bacterium, assembly GCA_964449815.1. GTDB lineage: Bacteria > Verrucomicrobiota > Verrucomicrobiia > Limisphaerales > UBA11358 > UBA11358. The sequence continues at coordinate 41,923 of CAYVGC010000013.1, read as the reverse complement.
GCAACACGAACCTGAATCACGATACCTATGGGACGGTGTTCCAAGTAACAACCAATGGCACACTTACCACGCTGGCTTCTTTCAATTACACCAACGGGGCGGAATCCGAATCGCCGCTGACACTTGGTATTGATGGCAATTTTTACGGCATGACAGTCATTGGCGGTATCACTAATTCTTTTCAACCTATGGGCATGGGGACAGTGTTTAAGGTGACAACGAATGGCACATTAACTTTGCTGGCGGCTTTCGACGGCACTAACGGAATGAGTGCGTTAGGTGCGCTGACTCTTGGCAATGACGGTAATTTATACGGCACGACTGGTTATGGCGGCAATACATATACCAACGACGGTTTTGGTGACGGGACGGTGTTCCGTTTGTCGCTTTCGTCAGTCATCACACCGCCGATTATTCCACCGACAATCACATTGCAACTTTGGGCAGGCTATCCTCTGTTGAGTTTATTTGGAACATTGGGCGATACCTACACGATGCAATACACAACAAATTTGGCAGTTCCTAACTGGACACCAATGCTAATCGTGCCAAACCTTTCAATCAGCCCATTCCAAATGATTGATCCTGCCGGTGTCGTCCAACCATCACGGTTCTATCGAGCGGTTCAGTCACAATGATTTTCAATGTGGATGCGGCGAATGATCTGGCTTGGTTGAAAGCCGTTGGGCGGTTTGCACCGCTGCCGATTGCCGCCAGCCGCACGGTGAAACTGGGCGGGACGGTGGCCACGGAAAAGCAAATGATGAAGTATGAATGAAGAATGATGAAACAAAACAGCAACCGGCTCGCGTCGGCGTTAATTCATCATTCATCCTTCTTCATTCATCATTTCCCCGTTGTCGCTGGCGGGCGCGGCGGATGACCCGCGCTATTTCCAGATCAGCCTGCCGGTGCAGCCGTAGCTCGGCTTGCCATTCATTGCGTGGCCATTCGTGAAATTCGTGTCAGGTCTTCGCGCCTTGGCGTCTTGGTGGTTCTATCTTCTGGGGTGTTCACCCCATGTCACTCGCCCGCCCCGCAGGATACGATTGCACTTATGAGTTATCAAAGTGTCAATCCCGCCACCGGCAAAGTTCTCAAGAAATTCAAGGAAATCACCAACAAACAACTGGAAACGTCGCTTAAAACGGCCGCGACCTGTTTTGAAACATGGCGGTTTAAGACTTTTGCCGAACGCGCCGTGGTGGTCGCCAAAGCGGCCGCTATTTTGCGGGCACGCGTGGATGAATTCGCCAAGCCGGTGACGCTGGAAATGGGCAAGCTCATCGCCGAGTCGCGTGGTGAAGTGGAGTTGAGCGCGGACATTCTCGACTACTACGCCAAGAACGCGGAGAGCTTTCTCGCGCCGCAAACGCTCAAGCCGAGTTCAGGCGAAGCCGTGATTGAAATGGCACCTTTCGGCGTGCTCTTCGGCGTGCAGCCTTGGAATTTTCCCTATTACCAGCTTGCGCGTTTTGCCGCTCCGAATCTGATGGCTGGCAATGTGGTGATGGTGAAACACGCGGGCTGCGTGCCTCAATGCGCCATCGCATTTGAAAAACTTTGGCTGGAGGCGGGTGCGCCTGCGGGGGCATACACCAACTTGCTCATTTCTTACGAGCAGGTGAACCGTGTGATTGACGATTCGCGGATCGAGGGCGTGGCGTTGACTGGCAGTGTGGATGCCGGGAAAAACGTCGCGGCACGGGCCGGACAAAATCTAAAAAAAACCACGATGGAACTTGGCGGCAGCGATGCGTTCATCGTGCTGGAGGATGCGGATTTGGAGAAAACGGTCAAGTGGGCGGTGTGGGCGAAGATGAACAACATGGGCCAGTGCTGTGTTGCCGGCAAGCGGTTCATCGTTGTCGAATCCGTGGCCGACAGGTTTCTCGAAAAATTTCAAACCGCGCTCGCGGTCTTCAAGCCGGGCGACCCGATGGATTGGGCCACGACACTTGGCCCGCTGTCCACTGAAGCGGCCCTGGTGCAACTGCTCGGTCAAATCAAACGTGCGGTTGCCAAAGGCGCAAAACTTGTGATGGGCGGCAAACGGATTGATCGCCCCGGATCTTATATGGAGCCGACGATTCTCACAAATATCAAGCCGAACAATCCCGCCTACCACGAAGAATTTTTCGGCCCGGTCGCGCTGTTCTTCCGCGTCAAGGACGAGGATGAAGCCGTGGCGCTGGCGAATGACTCGGAGTTCGGCCTGGGCGGTTCGGTGTTCACGGCGGATGTCGCGCGCGGTAAACGCGTGGCCAGCCGCATTGACACCGGCATGGTCTTCATCAATCACCCAACATGGACTTCTGCGGAATTGCCGTTCGGCGGCATCAAAAATTCCGGCTATGGCCGCGAACTTTCGAGTCTCGGTATCCAGGAATTCGTGAATAAAAAACTGGTGCGTGTTAGTTCCATTGACGCGCCCGCGTGAAAGCTATTTCTCCAAGCCTTTGAAAAATATTCTCATGACTACAAAAAATAAAAATTCCGCGAAAACCGATAAACCCGTTTGGTTCATCACCGGCTGCTCCACCGGCTTCGGACGTGAACTGGCAACTCAGGCTCTATCGCGCGGATTCCGCGTGGTGGTGACGGCCCGCAAACCCGAGCAGGTGGAAGCGTTGGCGGCCAAGGGCGAGTCGTTGGTGCTCAAGCTTGATGTCACGGATCAAAGCCAGATTGACGCGGCCGTCAAAGTGGCCGAGGAAAAGTTTGGTGGCATTGACGTGCTCGTGAACAACGCGGGCATCGGCTATTTCGCGGCGATCGAAGAAGGCGAAGAGACCGAAGTGCGCCGAATGTTTGAGATCAATCTTTTCGGCCTGAGCCGCATGATTCAAGCGGTGCTGCCTGGCATGCGTCAGCGGCGCAAAGGCTGCATCGTCAATATCTCTTCACTCGCGGGACTGCGTTCTGCGCCAGCGCTGGGATTTTACAACGCGACCAAATTTGCCGTCGAAGGTTTGTCCGGTGCGCTTTTGCAGGAAGTTGAACCGCTGGGGATCAAAGTAATCGTCGTTGAACCGAGCGGCTTTCGCACCGATTGGGCCGGACGGTCGGCGAATGAAAGTAAAAAGCAAATTGTCGACTACGCGAAAACGGCAGGAGCGTGGCGCAAAGAAATTCGCGCCGATTCGGGCAAGCAACCCGGCGATCCAGTGCGCGCCGTTAAAGCCCTCATCGCTGCGGTGGAATCGTCCAAACCGCCGCGCCATCTTTTGTTGGGCAATGATTCCTACGAAGGGGCCATGGCCAAGCTCGACGAGTTGCGCAAAGATTTTTCTGCGGTGGAAACGATTGCGCGCGGAGCTGACTTCCCGAAAGCTGAATCCATAAAAGCAAAATAATCCAACCAACAAAAATCAATTCAAAACCATGAAACGTTCCCTATTATCACTTGTCACCGCCGCGCTTGCGCTCGGCTCACTTGCCTCAGCCAAAGCGGCCGTCGAAACCTACAACATTGACCCCGTGCATACCTGGGTCGGCTTCTCCATCGCCCATTTTTTCACCAAGGTGCCTGGCTATTTTAGCAAGGTGAAAGGAACCATCGTCGTGGATCGTGACCACTTAGAAAACAGCACGGTCGAAGCCGTCATCGAAGTGGCCAGCATCACGACCAACACGAAAATGCGCGACGACGATTTGCGCTCGACCAATTTTTTTGCTGCGACCGAGTTTCCGTCCATGACCTTCAAGAGCGAGTCATGGAAAAGCACCGGCGACAACACCTATGCTGTCACCGGCACGTTGACGATGAAGAATGTCGCCAAGGAAGTTGTGCTCAAGGTCACGGCGCTGGGCTTTGGTCCGGGTATGAAGGGTGCCGCCATTTCCGGTTGGGAAGCCTCGCTGACGCTGGATCGGCGTGATTTCGACATCGCCGCCGACCAAGGTTTAATCGGCAACAGCGTGGATGTGCTCATCAATGTTGAAGCCGACTTAAAACCATAAAATCGCTGAAATAATTGAGGTTAAAGATTCCTCATTTGGTTGCAATAACGCGCTGGTTAAAATATGAAGACGAAGCCCCTCGTTGTAACCAGCCAAGCGGAAATGCACAGAAGCGGGCGGGTGGGTTGGTTGCGTGCTGCCGTGCTTGGATCGGACGACGCCATCGTTTCTACTGCGAGCCTCATGATCGGTGTCGCGGCTTCCTCCGCTCCGAAGGTGGCCATTCTGGTCGCCGGTATTGCGGGGTTGGTTGCCGGAGCGATGTCCATGGCCGTGGGAGAATATGTTTCAGTCAACTCCCAACGCGACGCGGAGCAGGCGGACATCGGGCTGGAAAAACAAGAACTGGCAACCGAGCCGCAGGCTGAATTGCAGGAGTTGGCGATGATCTATGTTAAGCGCGGACTTGAGCATGAGCTTGCAATGAAAGTCGCAGAACAACTCAGCGCCCATGACCGGCTTGGCGCACACATGCGCGACGAACTTGGAATTGACCAAACATCACTTGCACGTCCGTTGCAAGCGGCATGGATCTCGGCGGCCAGCTTTGCATCCTTTGCCATTGTGCCAATCGTGGCTCTACTCGTCGCGCCGGCGGCTTGGCGTATTCCAATGATCGCCGCCTTATCTCTGGTAAGTCTCGCGGCGCTGGGGGCGTTTGGCGGTCACCTCGGTGGCGCGCCGCTTGGTCGGGCCGCGTTACGAGTCACCATCGGTGGTGCCCTGGCCATGACCGTAACTGCCGTAATCGGTCGAATCCTCGGCGTTTCCGTGAGCTGATGGAGATGAACTTTCAAACTGCATTACTAGACGTTCGTCAGATGGGCGAAGCCGACCGGCTGACTGTGGCCTCCGGCAAAACGGTTATCGAATTGATGGAAAATGCCGGCAGTGCTGTCGCCCACGAAATTGAGAAACACTGGTCTGCGCGTCCTGTAATCGTGTTGTGCGGACCCGGCAACAATGGCGGCGACGGTTTTGTCACGGCCCGGCATCTCTCCGCAAAGGGCTGGTCTGTTCGCGTCGCCTTGCTCGGTTCGCTGGATCGTCTTACCGGTGCGGCGCGGCATCATGCGGATTTGTGGCGCGGCGAAGTTCTGCAATTGGTTCCGGACGCGCTCGACGGAGCGGAATTGGTGGTGGATGCGATCTTCGGTGCCGGCCTTAGTCGCGCGCTTGAGGGATCCGCTTTGGAAACCTTGGCTGCCGCCAGCGGCCGGAAATTACCAATTATTGCGATTGATGTTCCCAGCGGCCTGCTGGGCGATACCGGCGACGCGTTGGGTGCGGTTGCCTCCGTCCTGACGGTTACTTTCTTTCGCAAAAAGCCGGGGCATCTTTTGTTGCCGGGCCGGCTGCTGTGCGGCGAAGTTGTCGTCGCCGACATTGGCATCCCATCTTCTGTGCTTGAGCAAATTTCCCCAAACACTTTCGAGAATGATCCGTGCCTCTGGATTGGGAATCTCCCGCGACTTCAAGACGGGTGCAATAAATATAGCCGGGGTCACGCGCTCATTTCCGGCGGTTACCCGATGACTGGTGCTGCCCGGATGGCAGCCCGCGCTGCGGCTCGCGCAGGTGCGGGACTCACGACCATCGCGGTTTCCTCAGTCGCCCTGCCTGTCTATGCGGCGGCGTTGACCAGCATCATGGTTCAACCACTGGCGGTGCCGGAAGATTTCGAATGTCTGCTGGACGATATTCATTACAAGGCATTCCTCATCGGTCCTGGTGCGGGAGCCGGCGAGGAAACCCGTGCCCGGGTGCTCGCCATGTTGGCGACCGGCCGCTCCACCGTGCTCGACGCCGATGCGCTCACGACCTTCGCGGACGATCCGTTGACGCTCGATCAAGCAATCACCGGTCCCTGCGTGCTAACGCCGCATGATGGTGAGTTCCATCGCCTATTTGACCCGAGCGGCGACAAGCTAACTCGCACGCGTGTCGCAGCGCGTCGCAGCGGAGCCATTATTATTCTCAAGGGCAGCGACACGGTAATCACAGCTCCGGATGGCCGGTCGGTTATCAACAGCAATGCGCCGCCGACACTGGCGACAGCAGGATCGGGTGACGTCTTGAGTGGAATCGTGCTGGGACTCCTGGCACAAGGCATGGAGCCGTTCCTCGCCGCCTCTGCTGCTGTGTGGCTGCATGGGGCGGCAGCAACTGAATTCGGCCCCGGCTTGCTTGCCGAAGATCTGCCAGATTTGCTGCCAGTTGTTTTTCGTCGCCTCTACGAACAGAAATGATTAGCGGCGGACAGTTTCCCGCTTGCTTGGCGTGAAGCCTTGAACTTTCTCGCAACCGAAAAATATTATGAATGCGATGGTGCTAAAGAAAATTGGGACTGCCCTTGAATGGACCGAAATCCCCGATCCGCAACCGGGACCGGGCGAAATTCGCGTGAAGGTGGCTGCCTGCGGTGTGTGCCGCACGGATCTGCATGTCGTGGATGGCGAGTTGCCTGACCCAAAAGTGCCAATCATTCCAGGGCACGAAATTGTTGGCCGGATTGACTTGCTTGGGGCTGATGTCAAAGGGTTGAAAATTGGCGAGCGCGTCGGCATCCCTTGGCTCGGTCATACCTGCGGTGTCTGCCCATATTGTTTGGAGCACCGCGAAAATCTTTGCGACCATCCGCTCTTCACCGGCTTCACCCGCAATGGCGGTTTCGCGACGATGGTCATTGCCGATGCGCGCTTCGCCTTTCCGCTCGGCGAAACTGGCAGCGACGTGTCGCTCGCTCCTCTGCTTTGCGCTGGACTGATTGGCTGGCGTTCGCTCGTCATCGCTGGTGAAGGGAAAAAGATTGGCCTCTATGGCTTTGGCGCTGCGGCCCACATCGTGGCGCAGGTAGCAAAGTGGCAGGGTCGATCCGTTTTTGCCTTCACGCGAACTGGAGATCTGTCCACCCAAGCCTTCGCTCGAAGCCTCGGCGCGAGCTGGGCGGGAGGTTCAAACGAAATGCCGCCGGAGCCGCTCGATGCAGCGATTATTTTTGCAACCGTGGGGGATCTTGTGCCGCTTGCTTTGAAGACGGTTCGCAAAGGTGGCCGCGTTGTTTGCGCAGGCATCCACATGAGCGACATCCCCAGCTTTCAGTATCAATTACTTTGGGAAGAGCGGCAACTGGTTTCGGTCGCGAATCTCACGCGACAGGACGGAATCGATTTTTTGCAATTGGTGCCGCAGATGAAGATCGTCACGAAAACCACGATCTATCCGCTGAATCAAGCCAATCAAGCACTTGCCGATCTTCGCGCCGGTCGGTTTGAAGGCGCGGCGGTTCTCGTTCCATGAGCGCGGCAGTTTTTGGCTCTTTAATCACGGTCGGGTTTCACCCCATAGCGTCAACAAGATTGTCAGATGATGCTTCTCGTCATGGACATTAAAACTTGGCTTGTGGAAATTGAGGTTGCGGCTTGCATTTTGGTGGGGACGATCACTGCGCTCACGTTGATGGTGGGGCATACGCTGTGGCTGTGCCTGGCTCGTAAATAAAATCAAAGCACTTTCCCGTCATGTTGACGGCTGAAAAAATAAAACAAAAACTAACAAATTATATGACCACACTTGAAATCAAAGGCGATTGGAATATCACCAAAGGCAAATTAAAACAGAAATGGGCCAAGCTCACGGACAACGACCTCCGCTACACTGAAGGCCAGCAGGAAGAACTGGTCGGTCGTATTCAAAAGCTTACTGGCGAAACCCGTGAGGTGGTCGAAAACACAATCAAGGAATACTCCGCCGCCTGCGGCTGCAAGTAAGCAGCTATTTCCGACGCGATAACCCACGAATACCAGAAGCGCTCAATATGAAAGACCCAGTCTATAAAATCATCGAACTTACCGGCACCTCCACCACTTCCATTGAAGACGCGGTGGGTAAGGCGATTAACCGCGCACATAAAACCATCAAGAATTTGCGCTGGTTCCAGGTTATCGAGACGCGCGGCAATATTGAAAAGGGAAAAGTGCATCACTGGCAGGTGACGGTCAAAATTGGCTTCGCCGTAAATGAATAAACCGCCGGGCAATCGCAAAACTTAAATCACGACCATGCCCCAAGGCGATAAATCCAGCTACACCGGCAAACAGAAACGACAGGCGGCGCACATTGAAGCCGGCTACGAGCAACGCGGTGCCAGCTTGAAAACTGCGGAGGCGCGGGCTTGGGCCACTGTGAACAAACTTTCCGGTGGCGGAAAAAAGAGCGGTTCTGGCAGGAAGAATCACGAATTAAAATAATGCCAGTCCATGAATAACCAATCCCAAAATCCGCCGGCAACTGCACTTGATTCCGATGCCGCCGATGAGACTGCTGCCACCGAATCGGAGGCACTCCTCAAGGATCTCGCCGAACAAAAAGATTTGCACCTGCGCTTGGCCGCCGATTTTGATAATTTCAAAAAGCGGAGCCGGCAGGAAAGCGAAGTTCGCGCGGTGGCGCAAAAGGAATCGTTCATCGTTGAACTGCTGCCGGTCATTGACAACCTCGAACGGGCGTTAGCCGCCGGCGCTTCGCGGGACTCCGCCCAATTTCATCAGGGCGTGGAGATGACATTGAAGCAACTGCAACAGTTGCTCCGTCAGCACGGCGTCGAGAGTGAGGAGATTGTCGGCAAGCCGTTCGACCCGCACCAGCATGAAGCGCTTTCACAAGGTCATGATCCGGCAAAACCCGAGCATGCCATCCTGGAAGTGATTCAGCGCGGCTATCGAAAAGGTGCGAAGGTGGTTCGCCCGGCTAAAGTGGTGGTGAATGATCTGACGGCTGCCAAGCCCGCCCGCCATGGCCGTTGAATTCAAAGATTACTATCAGGTTCTCGGCGTGACGCCCAAGGCGACGGAGGACGAAATCAAGAAAGCCTTCCGCTCGCTTGCGCGCAAGTATCATCCCGATGTTGCCAAGGATAAAAAATCGGCGGAGGAAAAATTCAAGGAGATCAACGAGGCCAACGAGGTCTTGAGCAATCCGGAGAGCCGCCGGAAATTCGATCAGCTCGGCGCCGATTGGAAAACAGGCGCGCAGGCGCGGCAACAACCGAGTCAAGGCGGAGGCCGATCAACAGGACGTGCAACGCGTGGCGGAGAAGATGAATTCCAATTTGAGGGCACAGGCTTCAGTGATTTCTTTGAACAGTTTTTTGGTGGACGTGCTGGCCGACCGCGCGGAGGTTCGCCATTCGACTCGCAGGAATTTGCCAACAGCCACGAGGAACGAGAGGCAGCGCGTGGTCAGGACATTCAAGGCGACATTCTCATCACGCTCGATGAGGTGCTCAAAGGTGCCATGCGCGCCATTTCGGTGCGGCGCACCAACGCGCGCACTGGTCGGGAAGAAACAGAAACTTACCAGGTGCGAATTCCGAAAGGCGTTCAGGCCGGCCAGTCCATACGGGTGACCGGCAAAGGCGGCGAGGGATCGAACGGCGGCAGTGCCGGCGACATTTATTTGCGGGTGCGCTATGCTCAGCATCCGGATTGGCAAGTGCGCGGTTCCGATCTGATGGGACATCTGGAATTGGCTCCGTGGGAAGCGGTCTTGGGAGCGACAGTTCCAGTGCGAACATTGGAAGGCAGCGTTTCCGTCAAAGTCCCCGCTGGCTTTCAACAGGGGCAAAAATTGCGTGTCCGAGGCAAAGGATTGCCCGCTGGTGCCGCGAAACGCGGCGATCTTTACGTCGAGGCTTCCATTCAAGTTCCCTCACATGTCAGCAAAGAGGCAGAGCGTTTGTGGAAAGATTTGGCGGCTGAATCAGCCTTCAATCCGAGAACGTCTGCTTGATTCAGGTGCCGGCTTATTCAATTTGTCGCTCGATTTTCTGTCCGGTTGGAGCAGCCATCTGACAGCGGCTGACTCGGCCTGAAAGTTTCCCAATTCAAGTCCCCGATTCGCGGCCATCAGAATTCTAAATTCCCGCGAACGAACCCACTCTGCACTCGCCACATGTGCAATCTTGACCAACGATGCCGCGTCAGAAGCAATCTGTTCTAAATAACCATATTGTTCGGCAATTCGGACGAGTGAAATCCGGACGACCCGGTTGAAATAAACAATAGTTTTCCGATCTTTTGGCGGCGGCAAAAAACCACCGCGCGGCTCAACAGGTGAGTTATCTCGTCAAATGAAAATTCACCAACGGGTGCAAGCACCGCATAGTCCCTTTTCAGTTCGAAAAACTCCAACTTTTTCATCAAATGAATAGTGGATGATATTCGCTCACAAAAATCAATGAAATAATCATCAAATGGAAAGCCATGTGGGGTGAACACCCCATAGCACCCGCCAAACATCCGGCTACAGTGTCTTCAATGACCGCCAAGTATATCTCACATTTCAATGAGTCAGGATGCGAACCGCTTCAAGCCCACACCAATTCTCGCCACCGGATTCTCGTGGTGGAAGACGAGCGGGACCTCCGCCAGATTACCGCCGAGGTGTTAATTGACGCCGGCTACCAGGTTGATGTCGCCGAAAATGGCGCGGCCGCCTGGGACGCGCTGCAACTCGCCCAATACGATCTGCTGATCACCGACCAATTCATGCCGAAGCTGTCCGGCGTCGAATTGCTCAAGAAAATCCACGCTGCGCACATGACGTTACCGGTGATCATGGCCACCGGATATTTGCCGACCTGGGAATTCGCTTTGCACACTTGGCTGCAACCTGTGAAGATGCTGCTCAAACCTTATTCATTCGAGAAATTGTTGAGCATGGTGAAAAACGTTCTGAACCAGACCGTCGTTGTCGGCGATAATTTTCCAGTCAATGTCGCTGCTCGAACCGCCACTTTGATGCCTGCCACGTCGGACCACCTGATGATTCATCACCCTTAAATGGTAAAAACCAATTAAAAGTCTATGATTCAAACGAACCTTCACACTGTCAGTCCAACCCTGCAAGCATTGCCGTTGGCCTTGATTTTTTCGTCTCGACTGCTGCTGGCCGAAAAGTCTTCGGTCGCCAATGATGGGTATTCATTGGGCTTGAGGACGGAATCGCTCACAATTCGGGCCACGCTTGTGACCCCAATTTTAAGGGAGATTCCGGGTTACTGTCACGGCGGGATCAACGATTGAATCCGGCAAAGACTTCGTTGTGCAATTTGAAGCAAATTGCAGACGCAATATAACGCCGTCAGGCTCTCGGCAAGAAACAGAATGAATCCTCTAAAATCAAAGTCAGAAACCAGCCGGAGCGTTACGGCTAGTGATGGAAGTGGAATCCTCAACACCAATTCCCCAAAGCAGGAAGGTGTCAGTCTTTCAGTCAGCGGGTTGCGCAAGAGCTACAACGGGATCGAAGTGCTCAAGGGCATAGATTTCGACGTCAACCCCGGAGAAATATTTGTCATCATGGGGCCGAGTGGCAGCGGCAAATCGGTGCTGCTCCGGCAACTCATTGGCCTGGAAGAACCGGATCAGGGGAAAGTGCTAATCGAAGGCCAGCCAATTCAATCGCCCGACATCCCAAGCCAATACCGGGTGGCCATGGTTTTTCAGTCTGGCGCACTCCTGACTTCGATGACCGTTGGAGAAAACGTCGGCTTTTATCTGACCGAACATCATTTGAAATCGCCCGGCGAAATCGCAGAAATTGTTTCCAAAGACCTCGAACAGGTCGGCTTGAAAGGCACGGAAAATAAAATGCCCGACGAACTCTCCGGCGGCATGAGGAAACGCGTGGCCATCGCGCGGGCACTGGCCGTCGAACCGCAGTTGATTCTCTATGACGAACCGACCAGCGAACTTGATCCGGTGTCAGCGGTGAGCATCGCCGAAGACATCGTAAAACTTAACCAGCGGATTCATGCCACGACCCTGGTGGTATCGCATGACCGCGATCTGGCGTTTGGGATTGCCCACCGCATCGCGATGCTTGATGAAGGCCACATCGTCGCCATCGGAACGCCCGACGAAATCAAGCGCAGCTCCGATCCGCGCGTGCAGCATTTTTTGACTGCCAGCATTGCCCGAAGGTTGGCTGTTTCCACCCATTTGCAGCCGGTTGTTCCCGTTCCGGTTCAAGCGCAGCGTTAATTCGGTTCCGGTTCGGACAAATTTGATCAGCAAAATTCAAAAGACCCACATAGGGTTTCACCCCATAGGCAGAAACCATTCCACTACGTAGTTTGAGTCCAGAGAAACGGTCAAGCCCGTTAGAAAACTTAAAATTCAAAAGATAAATACTTTTATGGCAAAAATACTCGGCATCGATTTAGGAACCACGAACTCTTGCATGGCTGTCATTGAAGGCGGAGAGCCTTTGGTGCTGGAAAACTCCGAGGGCAAACGCACCACGCCGTCAGTGGTGGCGTTTACCAAATCTGGCGACCGGCTTGTGGGCGACGCGGCGAAGCGGCAGGCTGTGACCAATTCGCGCAACACGGTTTATTCCGTGAAGCGTTTCATGGGACGCAAGTTCAGTGAAGTCGGCGAAGAAATCAAACGCGTGCCTTACAAAGTTGTGAAGGCCAGCAACGGCGACGCCGCCATTGAAGTGGAAGTAAATGGCAAGCCGAAGCAATTCTCGCCGCCGGAAATTTCCGCGATGATACTTTCCAAGCTCAAAGCCGACGCCGAAACGCGTCTCGGCGAAAAAATCACACAGGCCGTCATTACCGTGCCCGCCTATTTCAACGACTCGCAGCGCCAGGCCACGAAAGACGCCGGCAAGATCGCCGGATTAGAAGTGCTCCGTATCATCAATGAACCGACGGCAGCGTCGCTTGCTTATGGCCTCGACAAAAAGAAGGATGAAAAAATCGCCGTGTATGATTTGGGTGGCGGCACGTTTGATATTTCCGTTTTGGAAATTGGCGACGGCGTGTTTGAAGTGAAGGCCACGAATGGCGACACGCACCTAGGCGGCGACGACTGGGACAATTTGCTCATGGACTGGATTTTGGACGAATTCAAAAAAGAGTCCGGCATGGATCTCCGCAAGCAACCGGACGCGCTTCAGCGCATCAAGGAAGAAGCGGAAAAGGCAAAAATCGCTTTGTCCAGCGCGACGACCTACGACATCAACCTGCCGTTCGTCACGGCGGACGCGAGCGGTCCGAAGCATATCCAGAAAACTTTGACGCGCGCCAAGATGGAGCAGCTCACCGACAAGCTTTTTGAACGCACCATTGCGCCGGTAAAGGCATGTTTGAAGGACGCTGGCATCGAAGCCTCGAAGATTGATGAACTCGTGCTCGTCGGTGGCATGACCCGCATGCCGCGCGTGGTTGAAACCGCACATACGCTCGTCAACAAGGCTCCGCATCAAGGCGTGAATCCCGATGAAGTGGTTGCGATTGGCGCTGCCATCCAGGCCGGCGTGCTTAAAGGCGACGTCAAGGGCGTGGTGTTGCTCGATGTGACGCCGTTGTCGCTCGGCATTGAGACACTCGGCGGGGTGTTCACGAAGGTGATCGAGCGCAATACCACGATCCCGACCCGCAAGGCGCAGACCTTTTCCACGGCGGCGGACAATCAGCCCGGCGTGGAAATTCATGTCTTGCAGGGCGAACGGCAGTTCGCCAAAGACAGCAAGACCATCGGCAAATTCAATCTCGATGACATTCCGCCCGCAGCGCGCGGCGTGCCGCAAATCGAAGTAAGTTTTGACATTGATGCCAACGGCATCCTGCACGTCAGCGCCAAAAACCTCGGCACCGGCAAGGAGCAGAAAATCACCATCACGGCCAGCAGCGGACTGTCCAAGGACGAAATCGAAAAGATGCGCAAAGATGGCGAACTCCATGCCGACGAGGATCGGAAGAACAAGGAAGAACTTGAAACGCGCAACGAGGCCGACAGCGCGGTGTATCGCACAGAAAAAATGATGAAGGAAAACGCGGATAAGATTTCCACAGAAGACAAAGGCAAGCTTGAAGCCGCCGCCAACGCTGTGAAGGCAGCGCTCAAAGGCACGGACTCCGCTGCCATCAAGTCAGCCAGTGAAAAACTCAACGAAACCTGGCAGGCAGTTTCGACAGAACTTTACAAGGCGGCAGAAAAGAACCGTGCGGGCAAAGGTTCCGGCGGTGACCAATCTGGAAGGCCGCCGGAAACGGAGCACAATCATGATGAGGCCAAGAAAGATGAAGAACCGGTCATTGACGCCGAAGTTGTGGATGAACATCAGCCGGCATAGTCCATGAAAATACCGACATTTTGGCTGACAGTGACTCTTTTGTTTGTTGCAGGAGTCTTTTACCTTGGCAGCCCGATGTTGAGCGGGGGCGCAATCTGCATCATTCTGATGGCTGGTCTTATCTTCTATTTCGCGGGTGGATTCCGCACGAAAACCTGATGGGAAACCACTGCCAATGCCCCGATCGTTCGCCAAATCTGCACGTCACCATTGTTCAAGTTGAACGGGGGGAACTGAAATTCGATTATGAAAATTACCTCAATCAATCGAAAAGAATCGGATGAATATAATTTGGAACTCAACACCGAACCAAAACTGGACCAGGCTGTCTTTGATCATTTCCAACGGCAAGCATCCCGTGACCCAAGATTGAAAAACATCGCCTTTTCAAAACTGGAGAATTCCGGTCTCATTATGCATACGGGTGGGCTTATTAATTCCGTCAATCCTGAGGGCCTCGCCAGTTTAATTGAGGATCTGCTAACCAAGGCTGAATCTATATTGGCCCGTGAATTTGCTGCTACGAGGCAAGAAGCCAACTCCCCGGAAAATCAAAAGGATTTGATTATTGAAGCGGCAGCCAAAAAACTAGGCATCCCAATCGTCTAGTAGCTTTTATTTGGTGTCGCTATATGATAGCCCAACCGCATATGAACCCCATCCTTGCCGCTCCCGCCTCCGTGCGCAATGAACCAAAACCTGTTCCCGGTGGCCAAGCCACCGACCGCGCCACCCTTGCTGCCATTGCACATGAGGCCATGATTGAGCGCGGACTGGAACCTGACTTCCCTTTGGCGGCACAAAAAGAGTTGGCCGCCATCGGCGGACCAGCCAAAAAGACAGACAATGTCCGCGACTTGCGCAATCTGCTTTGGGCTTCCATTGATAACGACGACTCTCGTGACTTGGATCAACTCACCGTCGCCGAATCGCTTGCCGGTGGTCAGGTCAGAATTCTTGTGGCGGTCGCGGACGTGGACGCTTTGGTGCGCAAAGGTTCGGCGCTCGACGCCCATGCGGCGCGCAACACCACTTCCGTTTATACGCCAGCCGCGATTTTTCCCATGCTGCCGGAGGGGCTCTCCACCAACCTGACCTCGTTAAATGAAGATCAGGACCGTCTCGCCATCGTGGCGGACATGGTTTTCAAGGAAGACGGTTCGCTCGTCTCGTCGGAACTTTACCGCGCGCAGGTTCACAACTGCGCCAAGCTGGCTTACAACAGCGTCGCCGCATGGCTGACCGGCACAGGCGCGGCTCCCAAACGAATCACTGAAGTTCCTGGACTCGACGAAAATCTACGGCTTCAGGATCGCGTCGCGCAAAAACTTACCGGGTTGCGCCATCATCACGGCGCGCTAACTCTGGAATCGCTGGAATCGCAGGCGACTTTTTCCGGTGATGCGCTTTCGTCGTTGGAACTGGATCAAACCAACCGGGCGACCCAGTTGATTGAGGAATTCATGGTGGCCGCAAATGCTGTGAGCGCGATTTATCTGGCGGGTAAAAAATTTCCATCCTTACGCCGCGTCCTGCGCGATCCCGAACGCTGGGCGCGCATCGTCCAGCTCGCGGCTGAACTCAAGGAACCGCTCCCCGCTGCACCGGATGCCATCGCGCTCGAAAATTTTTTGACACGACGTCGCGCAGCCGCACCGGAAAAGTTCGCCGACCTTTCCCTGTCCGTCATCAAGCTCATTGGGCGCGGGGAATATGCGCTCGATCTTCCCGGCGGCGAGGCGCCGGGACATTTCGCGCTGGCGGTGAAAGATTACACGCATTCCACCGCGCCGAACCGGCGTTTTCCTGACCTCATCACACAGCGGCTCTTGAAAGCCGCGCTGGCCGGTGCGCCATTGCCCTACACCATCCCGGAACTGACGGACCTCGCCAAGCACTGCACCGACCAAGAAGACGCTGCCACCAAGGTTGAGCGTCAGGTCAACAAGTCCGCTACAGCGCTCTTGCTTTCTGGAAAAATCGGCCAGCAATTCGACGCCATCGTCACCGGTGCGGCAGACAAGGGCACTTGGGTTCGGCTTATCCTGCCACCGACCGAAGGACGGCTCATGCAGGGCACTCAAGGGCTCAAGGTGGGCGACCACGTTCGTGTCAAACTCATCCACACGGACGTTCAGCGCGGCTTCATCGATTTTGCCCGCACCTGATTGGAACGGATTCCGAACCGGACCGAAAATTTCACAGGTCGTGGTGGGGTGAACACCCCATGGTCAGCAGTTGGTTTTCCAGCCATGTTCTAGGCATGAAACCAAACTCGTTTTCTCTGGACGCAAACCAGAAATCAACCAAATCAAAAAAACCAACTAAGGGCGCGGACTTAATTCAAAGCAAAACGGCATTTGTCCCGTCGCCGGAGGCGGTGGCTCGCCGGGCCTACGCCATTTACGAGAAGCAAGGTTCACAGCCTGGACATGAGGTGAAACACTGGCTGGAGGCTGAGGCGCAATTATTCGGAGGGGTCGAACGCGAATCCCAAATGCGTCCGGGGTCATCACTTTTCATAACTGAACATTAAACAACCATCGTTCCATGAAGCACCACAAATTATCCAAAACCCAACAAGCGGTCATTGCACCCCGGCCAACGTCAGCAGCGGGCACAGACCAAAATGAAATTAACTTTACGCCCTCAACGGACGAAGTGGCCCGGAAAGCTTACTTCGCCTATGAGAATCACGGTTCGCAACCCGGTCACGAGGTGCAGCACTGGTTGAAGGCGGAGGCAGATCTGATCGCGGAAAGAAATCTGACTCGCGTTCACGGTTTTCATAACCAGACATGAAATCTTCTTACCGCTAAAAAACATGAACACTCCCATCATCAATTTGGATTTATCCGAGCAGGCACCGCACAGTCCGCGCGAACGCATCGGCGGATTCGCCATCGCCTGCCGGGCCGTGGACAAATGCCGCGCCAGCCTGGCGGGCACGCTCGGTGAATACCACTACGACTGTCCGCTGGACAAACAGCTTTTCAGTTTCAAGGGCATCACCAGCGACCAATTTACAGCCGCCGTAAAGGTCGCGAAAAATTATGACGAAGTCGGCACCTGGCTGCTGGCTAATGGCACGGCGAAGACTGCGCCGGAGATCGAGGACTGGTCGGATGATCAGGAAGCCGGCAGCCCGATGAAAAATCCTGAGAAGCGCGATCATTTTATTGAGAGCTGTCACCGGCTTGGACTGAACCCGGATAAAACCACCACTTTTGAATGGCTGGAAGCGGATGATCGTTTCAGTTTTCGCAGTGCGACGGAGTAATTTCTCTCCTTCAACCGACTCCATTCAACCAAGAAAACGTATTTTATGAAAGACCACACCAACCAACTTGCAGCCAAACCACAAACGCCGGTTTTTCCGCAAACCATGCACGAGATTCGACCCAATCAAGAGAAAGTCTTGCCCCATCCAAAATCTAAAAAACGTGACAACATTTTTTCCAAATCCCGCGACGTGCATGAGGATCGCGGCACACGGGAAATGAAAACCTCACATAACGACCAAACCAATCACGCTCGGTAATTTGTGACCTATGAAGAAAAATCCACTGAAAGATGGAGTTATCTCGGAAAATTCCGCCGGCGTTGGGACGGTGACACGCCAGATGGTGCAGGCGCGGGCGGCGGAACTGGCAATTATTGACGGTCATTTGTCGCATGATGCGACTGCATCCCATTTTGCACAGGCCGAGCGGGAGCTTACCGGCGTGCCGGATATGGATCCGAAAGATGCGATTCTCGAATCCGCGCCCGAATCCGAACGCTGGGATCCGTTGCCCGGATCGACCGGAAATAAAGCGCGAGTTGCACCAAGCGAAGATGAAGACGAAGAAGGTCGCAGCGATAATGAACGACTCGTAGAAGGCGGCGTCGCTGAGGCCGAGATCGAGCAAAATTTTCAAACCACGAAAGCTGCGGCTAAGAAGGATTTATGAATCCACCGGTGGTCAGCGACCCGCAGCCAGTCACACCGGGTTCTGCCGTGCTCGATTCGAGCGACGCCTTGGCTTTGTCGCTTTATACACTCATCGCCAAACAGCCGTTTTTTAAGGGATTAAATTCCCAGCAGCTTCAACTGCTCGCAGGTTCGGCCTTGGAAATGAAATTTGAAACCGGGGCGACGATCTTCGAGGAAGGAAGTCCGGCCAACCGGTTTTATCTCATATTGACTGGCCGGGTAGAGCTCGCAGCGGAAATGGAAGACCGGAACGTGATTTCCGTTCAAACCCTCGGGCCGGGTGACGACTTGGGCTGGTCCTGGCTGTTTCCCCCCTATTCCATGCATTTCACGGCGCGCGCCTTGGAGCCGACCACCACGATATTTTTCTATGGGACACGGCTGCGTGAACAGTGCGAACAAGACCACGAACTGGGCTATCAAATCATGAAGCGGATCGCCGAAGTGGCAACTCAATCTCTCGGGGCCACCCAACGTCGCTTAATGCAATACATTGATAAGAATATTCCCGAACAACCATGAGGACAGCGGCATTTATGAAATGAAAACCGCTATGAAAGATAAAGCCATGCCCGAAGCAACTTGGAAACTGTGTAACCCGGCAACGCATGGCCGTCTTTCAACGGCGGACAAAGCTACGCTGCCGGCTACTGCCTTCGCCTTTCCCCGCGCCCGCAAAGAGCCAATGACCAATGCGGCGCATGTGCGCGACGCGATGGCGCGGTTCAATCAGGTCAGAGATGTCACGGACGCTGAACGAGACCTGGCGTTTGTCAATTTTCAAAAAGCCGCCAGCCATTTTGCTATTAAGATTAAGGAAACAGACTGGCATCAATTTGGAACGCATTGCACTCAACCTTAGTGAATTTGGCAAACCAGATTAACATTATGTCGAAAATTGAGAGCCGAGAAATCCGCCTGGCTTCCCGCCCCAGCGGGATACCCACCGCCGCCAACTTTGCGCGAGCGCAGATCGAACTAAAGCCGCTTCAACGCCAGCAGGTGCTGGTTCGGAATCTGTTCATGTCGGTTGATCCATATATGCGCGGGCGGATGAATGACCGAAAGTCGTATGTGCCGCCGTTCGAGATTGGCAAAGTGCTGGAGGGTGGCGCCGTCGGCGAAGTGGTCGAGTCGCGTGCCAAAGAATTCAAAGCCGGCGATGCCGTCGTCTCCAATTTCGGCTGGCGGGAATATTTCATCGCCTCACCTAAAGACCTGCATCCGGTCAGCCGCGCGGTTCAGCCGCTCTCGGTATATCTCGGCGCGCTTGGCATGACGGGCATGACCGCCTGGGCCGGATTGCATCTGGTGAAAGTCGAAGCGGGTGACGTCATTTATATTTCCGGTGCCGCCGGTGCCGTCGGCAATGTAGCCGGCCAACTGGCGAAAATACGCGGCTGCAAAGTCATCGGCTCCACCGGGTCCATGGAGAAGGTAAAATTTCTGCGCGAGGAATGCGGCTTTGACATCGCCTTCGATTACAAGACCGGCCCGGTGGTTGAACAATTGAAGGTTGAAGCGCCAGACGGCATTGATGTGTATTTCGACAATGTTGGCGGCGAAGCGCTGGAAGCCGCGCTTTCGATGTTGCGCGTGCATGGCCGGATTATCGCCTGTGGCGGCATATCCGGTTACAACGAGGAAAAGCCACGGCCCGGCCCTTCCAATCTTTTTAATATCACAACCAAACGATTAACGATGAAAGGGCTGATTGTTCGCGACTGGCTGGATCGTCAGGGCGAATTTGAAAAAGAAGTGGGCGGTTATTTACAATCGGGGAAATTGAAAAATAAAGAAACGGTTGTCGAAGGCCTCGACCAGGCCGAAAGTGCTTTCATCGGCCTCTTCACCGGAAATAACATTGGCAAAATGGTGGTGAAGCTGCCTTGATCTGACTGCCATAAATGAAGAAATATTCAGGTAAGAAAATTTCTTTTCCGTTGTCCGAAGTCTATCGGCTGCTCGAACCTGGCCCGGTCGTGCTGCTCACCACCATTCGCGCCGGGCGGGCGAACGCCATGCCCATGTCGTGGCATTTGATGATGGAGTTCATTCCGCCGCTGATAGGCTGCGTGGTCAGCAATGGTGATTACTCGTTTGCAACTTTGAAGCAAACCAAGGAATGCGTCATTAACATTCCCACCGTGGGGTTGGCGAAGACCGTTGTGGCTTGCGGGAACACTTCAGGCAGCGATGTGAACAAGTTTGAAAAATTTAGGCTCACACCCGTGGCTGCTAAATTTGTTAAAGCTCCGATTATCGCCGAATGTTACGCCAGCTTGGAATGCAAGGTCGTGGATATGAAGCTGGTGACAAAATATAACTTCTTCATTTTGAAGGTGGTTCAGGCATGGGTTGACCCCGTGCGGAAAAGGCCCCGAACGATTCATCATCAAGGCGAAGGCGAATTCATGGTCGCCGGCCGGACACTCTATCTACCTTCACCAAAAACTTCACTCGGCGGGAAATAAAAGAACGCGCCAGAAATTTTCCGGCGCGCTCGGATCGTAAATGTTTGGGAGCCTGATTTAGTCGGCGGTCAGGCTGGTGGGATTTTTGATTCAGTGAGCTGCAATGCCCACTTCTGCCAGCAGCGCCTTGACGCCGTTCCAACTGATGCCCACTCCGATGCATACCATGATGAACGCCGAAAGCCGCACCACCACCATCATGCCCGTGTGCCCGATCCGCTTGCCACCCCGCTGGGCGTAGCGATAGGCCAGCAAAATTGACAGCGCGATGAGGCCGGCTCCAATGCCGGAGGCGAGCACCTGGATCAGCGCGTGTTTGAACGTATGCGCATGATTGGCCCCGACGGTAATGGCCACCGAAATTACCCCGGCATCAATTGTCAGCGGCATGGTCAACGGGGCGAATGCCCGACCCAACACGATGGCATTCGCGTGAATCGCGTCCAAGGCCAATTCGGCTGGTTTGGGGTTATCCGTCAGGAGTTTCCAACCCAAAGCACAGACCACGGCCCCACCTGCCACCTGCACTAGGGGAATCGAAAGGCCGAACATCAGGAGAACGAACGAGCCAAGCAACATTGCTCCGAGTAAAAGAAAAAAGGAATAAATGGCAATGCGTTTGGCCAAGTCGGAGCGCGTTAATTCATCACAGCCCGGAGTCATGGCCAGAAAAATCGGCGCATCTCCCAGCGGATTCACCACGGGCAGCAAGGCGCCGACCATCATTAGGATCGCTCCGGCGAGTTGGCTTAAGTCAGTCCAGAGCATCATCAGTCTTTATTTGACGTGTTTTTCCAGGTGCCCGCCGAATCCAAAACGCATGGCCGAAAGCAGTTTGTCTTGAAAGTCAGCGTCGCCGCGCGAACTAAAACGCGCATAGAGCGCCGTGGTCAGCACCGGTGCGGGCACGCCCTCATCAATAGCCGCCTTGATCGTCCAGCGACCTTCACCGGAATCAGAAACTCGTCCGGCAAATCCGGCGAGGGCTGGATCCTTTGCTAAAGCATCAGCCGTCAAGTCGAGCAACCACGAGGCGATCACGCTGCCGCGCCGCCAGACTTCCGTGATGTCGGCAAGGTTGAGTTCGAATTGATAGTGTTCTGGCTCCCGCAATGGCGTGGTCTCGGCATTCATTTCTCCCTGTTGTTTGCCGATGTTCGCGCCACGCAAAATGCCCAACCCCTCGGCATACGCGGCCATCATGCCGTATTCGATGCCGTTGTGAACCATCTTAACAAAATGCCCGGCACCGCTTGCGCCGCAATACAGGTATCCGCGCTCGCAGGTTCCGCCGAGCTTTTCGCGTCCCGGCGTGCGCGCGACGTTGCCGATGCCCGGTGCCAACGTGGCGAAGATGGGATCAAGTCGCTCAACCACATTTGGATCGCCGCCAATCATCATGCAATAGCCGCGTTCAAAACCCCACACGCCGCCGCTGGTTCCGACATCCACATAATGAATTCCTTTCGGCGCGAGTTCTTTCGCGCGCCGGATGTCATCAATGTAATACGAATTGCCGCCATCAATGATCGTGTCACCTGCTTCTAGGAAATGCGCGAGGTCGGCTATGGTTTGATCCACCGCTGCTGCCGGCACCATCAACCAGATGGCGCGAGGTTTTTCGAGCTGTTTGACCAAGTCGGCCAGCGAGGCGGCAGCAACAGCGTTGTCCTTGGTAAAATCCTTGACCACTTCCGGCGAACGGTCAAAGACGACGCACCGATGCCCGTCTTTGATCAACCGTCGCACCATGTTGGCGCCCATTCGACCCAAGCCAATCATCCCAAGCTGCATGGTTGTTTTATGATTCATGTTGGTGCAAAGAAATCAATGTAGGAATTATCAAAATGGATACCGTTTAATCAAAAGCACGACTGCCTGTGAGACAGCCGCGCACCGGTGAATTTCAAAACTACTCCCGAATTTTACGCCCCAACCGCGCACGCCTCTTTGGTGGAACAAGCCTGATGTTCCTGCATCGCTTCCGGGTTGGTGTGACTGATGATTTCGCGCGCATGAACGGTTTCCACATCGGAGCCGTGGGCAATCAAGACATACTTGCCGCTCTTCACCGCCGTTTCGTATTGCAGAATGCTGTCCTTGGGAATGCCCATGCCGTAAAGCCCGGCACCCAGCGCGCTTAACCCGCCCACGATAACCGCGCCTTCCAAAGCGCCGACGATATAACTGACAATGGGACCTGCAAATAGCAACGGGCCAACGCCGGGAACTAAAAAGAACGCGGAGCCGAACAACAAACCCCAGAAGCCGCCCCAGAACGCGCCCAACTTGCCCCAGTATTTCATGCGGTCGCCGGTGTTATAGTAGCCGACTACGTTTTCATCCGTGTGATAGTCACGGCCGACGATGGAGAGTTTTTTCATGTCAAAGCCCGCCTGCTGGAGTTCCTTGACGGCAGTTTCGGCTTCGATGTGCGATTTGTAAATCGCCACGACGGAATTGTTCTTGGTCATACTGGTTGTTCTTTCAATTTTGGTTTTGGTTGTTAACGCAGATGACACTTTAGTTTGTCGCGGAGCCTTTGCCATGGGGTGTTCACCCCATTGTTTGCGAAGATCAAAAGGAACAATGTCTCCAAGACAAAATATGGAGACTCAAACCAAACCCATTTCGCCGCAGACCTTGAAACGCATTGGCATCGCCGCCGACCACGGTGGGTTTGAATTAAAGGAATTTCTGGCCGTAAAATTGCGCGCCGCTGGTTTTGAAATCACCGATTTCGGTGATGCCAAACTCTCATCAGATGATGATTATCCGGATTTTATCATTCCCCTGGCAAAGGCGGTCGCCGCCGGAACGGTGGATCGCGGCGTGGGCATCTGCGGCAGCGGTGTCGGCGCATCCATCGCCGCGAACAAGGTAGCGGGCGTTCGGGCGGGGTTGATTGATGAAAACTTTTCCGCGCATCAAGGCGTCGAAGATGACGATTTGAACATGATCTGTTTTGGCGGCCTGCTGGTCGGTCACGCCCTCGCTTGGGAATTGACGCAGACGTTTCTCGCCGCGCGATTCAAAGGTGCGGAACGATTCCGTCGCCGACTGGAAAAAGTCGCGCAGCTCGAAAGTTCAACCCCAATAAAAACACCATGAAGATAAGTCCGCTGGCCGGAAAACTGGCGCCACCCGAAATCCTAGTCAATGTGCCGAAGCTCGTGACGGCTTATTACACCGGTGTGCCTGATCCAAAGGTCCCGGCACAGCGTGTTGCGTTTGGCACTTCCGGCCATCGCGGCTCGTCGTTCAATCTGGCTTTCAACGAATGGCACATTCTCGCGATCACGCAGGCGATTTGCCTTTACCGCAAGTCGAAGAACATCGTCGGCCCGCTATATCTTGGCACAGACACGCACGCGCTTTCGGTTCCGGCTTGCGCCACCGCGCTGGAGGTTTTGGCGGCAAACGGAGTTGAAGTGATGCTCGCCGAAGGCGATGAATATACACCGACGCCGGTGATTTCCCATGCGATCTTGCATTACAATCTCGGTCGCACCACGGGACTGGCCGACGGAATTGTCATCACGCCTTCGCATAATCCACCGCATGATGGCGGTTTCAAATACAATCCGCCAAACGGCGGACCGGCGGACACGGTTGTCACCGGTTGGATCGAGGCAAAAGCGAATGAACTGTTGGAAGCGCGGCTTTCCGGTGTGAAACGCATTCCTTACGCACAAGCGCTGCGCATTACGACGACACATCGGCACGACTACATCACGGCCTACGTCAACGACCTTGGCAACGTGGTTGACATGGATATTATTCGCGGCGCAAAACTTCATCTTGGCGTTGATCCCCTGGGCGGTGCCGGCGTCCACTACTGGGAGCGGATTGCGGAGCGGCATGAGTTGGGATTGACGGTTGTCAGCGATGTGGTTGATCCCACTTTCAGCTTCATGACGGTGGATGGGGACGGTCAGATTCGCATGGATCCTTCTTCGCCTTATGCGATGCAACGACTGATTGGCATGAAAGATCAATTTGATCTTTCGTTCGCCTGCGACACGGACCATGACCGGCATGGGATTGTCACCAAGAGCGAGGGCTTGTTGCCACCTAATCACGACCTCTGTGCAGCCACCTTCTATCTATTTCAAAACCGGCCAAGATGGTCCCCGGCGGCGGCGGTCGGAAAAACCATCGTAAGCAGCCAGATGATTGACCGGATCACTGCCAAACTTGGTCGAAAACTTTTCGAGGTGCCGGTGGGTTTCAAATGGTTCGTGGCTGGCCTGCTTGACGGTTCGCTGGGATTTGCCGGCGAGGAAAGCGCGGGTTCGGTATTCCTGCGGCTGGACGGCACTGCTTGGACGACGGACAAAGATGGCATTGTCCCGTGTTTATTGGCCGCCGAAATGACCGCGCGAACGGGTTGCGATCCCGCCAACATCTATCGCACATTCAAAGGTGAGTTTGGTGAGTCGTTCTACGAACGCGTGGATTCCCCGGCCACGCCGGAACAAAAAAAATCTTTGGCAAATCTCTTACCCGGGCAAATCAGGCAGACCGAACTGGCCGGTGAAAAAATTCTGACCATGCTTACACAGGCACCGGGCAATGATGCGCCCATTGGTGGATTGAAAGTCATTACCAAAAGCGGCTGGTTCGCGGCGCGTCCATCCGGCACCGAAAACATTTACAAAATATATGCCGAGAGTTTTCAAGGCGCGGATCATCTGCGCCGCATCTTGAATGAAGCCCAGACGATTGTGAGTGATGCCTTGGGGGCTCAACCCATAGAGGATCAATATTGCCAACCATTGCCACCGCATCAGAGGACGGTTCGGGAAGCGGTGGCGGTGTGGCGCAATGAGGGCGATCCAAACTGATACTTGCGAAACCGCGATCTAAAACAAATCAAAAAACTATGAGCGAACCAGCACCCGTCAGCAAACCAATCTACAATTCTCCACATGAGGGCGTCGAAGGTTTCGATTCCCTGGCGGAACTGGCCTTGGATTTGCACTGGTCATGGAACCATTCCACGGACGAAGTGTGGCGGCAGCTTGATTCTGCACTCTGGGAGTTCACACAAAATCCCTGGGTTGTCTTGCAAACGGTTTCCAAAGACAAACTCAAGATCGTGCTGGCCGATCCAACCTTTCGCAAGCAAGTAGATGACCAGTTGCAAGCCAAGCGCCGCGCGGCGGAGGCACCAGCGTGGTTTCAAAAAAATCATCCGCAGTCGGTGCTGAAGTGCGTCGCGTATTTCAGCATGGAATATATGTTGAGCGAGGCGCTGCCGATTTACTCCGGCGGGCTGGGCAATGTGGCCGGCGATCAGCTGAAGGCCGCGAGCGATCTCGGTGTGCCAGTTGTGGGTGTGGGTCTTCTCTACCAGCAAGGTTACTTTCGTCAAGTGATTGACAAAGACGGAGCGCAACAAGCGCTTTATCCGTATAACGATCCGGGACAATTGCCGATTACGCCGCTGCGCCAGCCAAATGGCGAGTGGTTGCGTTTAGAGATCATCCTGCCTGGTTATTCAGTCTGGTTGCGCGCATGGCAAGTGCAAGTGGGCCGGGTAAAGCTTTATCTGCTGGACAGCAATGACGCGGCGAACTTCCCGGCGCATCGCGGTATCACCAGCGAGTTATATGGCGGCGGACCAGAGTTGCGCCTGAAGCAAGAAATGCTGCTGGGCATCGGCGGCTGGCGATTGCTCACGGCACTCGGCATTCAACCCGATGTCTGTCACTTGAATGAAGGACATGCGGCTTTTGCCGTGTTGGAGCGCGCCCGTAATTTTATGGAAGCGAGCGGGCTGCCTTTTGAAGTGGCGCTGGCCGCCACGCGCGCCGGAAATCTTTTTACGACGCACACAGCTGTGGCGGCTGGCTTTGACCGTTTTACTCCGGCGCTGATCGAACAATACCTTGGACATTACGCCACCGACAAACTTGGAATTTCGCTCCATGATTTACTGGCTTTGGGTCGTCAAAATCCGAACGACCCGTCGGAGAGCTTCAACATGGCCTATCTCGCCATTCGCGGCAGCGGTTCGGTGAATGGCGTGAGCCGGTTGCATGGTCAAGTCAGCCGGCAATTATTTTCGCCGCTCTTTCCGCAATGGCCGGTGGACGAAGTCCCCGTCGGCTACGTCACCAACGGCGTCCATCACCCGACCTGGGATTCCGCCGCCGCCGATGAGCTTTGGACAAGGGCCTGCGGCAAAGACCGCTGGCTGGGCATGAAGGAAAATTTGGAGCAGCAAGGGATTCGTAGCGTGCCGGACGAAGACCTCTGGCAATTACGCACCGTTTCCACAGAGTGCCTCGTTGATTACGCGCGCGAACGTCTGGCCCGGCACTATGCCTCCGCCGGAGCTTCCGCCGAAACCATTGCGGAGGCAAACCATCTCTTTGATCCCAAAATATTGACCCTCGGTTTTGCACGTCGTTTCGCCACCTACAAGAGACCGAATTTGCTTTTGCACGATCCCGAGCGCCTGCTGAGACTGCTGTCCAATCCACAGCGACCGGTGCAACTCATGATTGCAGGCAAGGCTCATCCGGCGGACAAAGAAGGACAGGCGCTGATCAAAGAATGGATTCAGTTCATTCGCCGGCCCGAGGTTCGCCCGCATGCGATTTTTCTCAGCGATTACGACATGCAATTGACCGAGCGCTTGGCGCAAGGGGTGGACGTCTGGCTCAACACACCCCGGCGTCCGTGGGAAGCCTGTGGCACAAGCGGCATGAAGGTGCTGGTGAATGGCGGCCTAAATCTTTCGGAATTGGATGGCTGGTGGGCCGAGGCTTACGTTCCCGATTTGGGTTGGGCGATCGGCGACGGACAGGAACATGGCAATGATTCCGCTTGGGACGCGGCCGAGGCCGAGGCGCTTTACGAACGCCTCGAACGCGAGGTCATTCCTGAATTTTATACCCGCAACGAGAAAGGTATTCCCACGGCTTGGGTCAGCCGGATGCGTGAAAGCATGGCACGTTTGACACCGCACTTCGCTGCCGACCGCACCGTGCGCGAATACACGGAACAACATTATCTTCCGGCGGCAGTCAGCTGCCAATCACGCGTGGCCAACAAAGGTGCCACTGGCAAGCAAATGGTGGATTGGCGGCATAATCTGGATCGGAAATGGGCCACGCTGCATTTCGGTCAGGTGAAAGTGGAAACCAAAGGGGACCAAGACATTTTTGAGGTTCAGATCTGCCTCCACGGCCTCGACCCAAAGACAGTGCGGGTCGAGCTGTATGCCAACGGCAATAAAAGCAGTTCTGCTGTGCGACAGGAAATGACGCTGCTTCACCCGCTGGCGGACGAAGCCGGCAGCTATATTTACAGCGCAACGGTGTCTTCAACCCGCCAGTCAGCGGACTATACGGCGCGAGTGCTGCCGCACTACGAGGGCATCGCCATCCCTTTGGAAGATTCGAGAATTCTATGGCAGCATTGATAAATCCGCCGCAACGCGATTTGCTCGAATACCTTTCGGACACCTCGGAAAGCGCCGAAGTTCGCGCCGGCTCTCCGCTGCCATTGGGGACCCAGGAAAGCGGCGGTGGAGTCAATTTTGCCATTTTCAGCCGCAATGCCAGCCGGGTTCGCTTGGAACTTTTCAGCCATGCCGAAGACGCCGCGCCCATCCGGTTCATCGATTTTGATTCATCACGTAATCGCACCGGCGATGTCTGGCACGTTTGGGTGAAAGGGATTGCCCCCGGCCAATTGTATGCATACCGGGCGGATGGCCCTTACCAACCCAGCGAAGGCCATCGTTTCAACTTCAGAAAGCTGCTGCTTGATCCCTGTGCCGCCGCGATTTCGAAGCCGCCCAAATGGGATTTTCCATCGGCATGCGGCTACGACCCGTCGTCACCGCAGCATGACCTGACCATCTCGAATCTTGATAATTCCAAGTCAATGCCGAAATGCGTCCATGTCAATGAGTCCTTTGACTGGGCCGGCGATCAACCACTCCGGCATCCCTGGTCCAAATCCGTCATTTACGAATTGCATCTGCGCGGATTTACCATCCATCCCAAATCAGGCGTGAATCAACCGGGAACCTATCGGGGCATGATCGAAAAGATTCCCTATCTACAATCCTTGGGAGTGACCGTAGTGGAACTGATGCCAATCCAGGAGTTCAACGAAAATTCGATCACGCGCCGGAATCCGCTAACCAAACAACTGCTCAAGAATTACTGGGGCTATGACTCAGTGGCATTTTTTGCGCCTAAAGCTTCGTTTTGTAGTTCTGGAGGTTTGGGCCAGCAGAAAGTCGAGTTCCAGGAAATGATCCGGGCTTTTCACAAGGCTGGCATCGAAGTAATTCTGGACGTGGTTTTCAATCACACGGCCGAGGGCGACGAACTGGGTCCGACACTCTGTTTTCGCGGGCTGGACAATGCGATCTTTTACACGCTGGCAAAAGACCAGCGCTACTACCAGGACTACACTGGAACCGGCAACACCGTTAACGCCAATCATCCGGTGGTGCGGGATCACATTTTGGCGGCACTCCGTTATTGGGCAATCGAGATGCACGTTGATGGATTCCGATTTGACTTGGCGTCGGCTCTCGGCCGGGATGGCACCGGCAAACTTTTGATCAAGGCTCCGCTGCTTGAGCGAATTGCCGAGGATCCGATCTTGAGGAATGTGAAAATCATCGCCGAGGCGTGGGACGCTGCCGGCGCTTATGAGGTGGGAAGTTTTTCCGATCGTCGTTGGGCGGAGTGGAACGGGCGTTTTCGGGATGATGTCCGGCGTTTCTGGCGTGGTGATGAGGGGGTGATGGGTTTGTTTGCGAGCCGCCTTTGTGGCAGCGCCGACATCTATCGCCAGTCCGGAAAAGGCCCCGGAAGCAGCATCAACTTTGTCACCTGCCACGATGGTTTCACTCTGAACGACCTCGTTAGTTACAAGTTCAAACACAATGAAGCCAACGCAGAAAATGACCGCGATGGGGCCAACGAAAATTTAAGCGGGAATTATGGAATCGAAGGCCCGACGAAAAATGTTGCTATCGAGTCCGTCCGAAAACGCCAGATCAAGAATTTCCTATTGACCCTGCTGGTTTCGCGCGGCGTGCCGATGCTGTTGGCCGGAGATGAATTCCGTCGCACACAAGGTGGCAATAATAACGCCTACTGTCAGGATAATGAAACTAGTTGGATTGACTGGAACAACCTTGAACAACATCACGAAATTTACCGGTTTGCCCAAGGCATGATTACCTTCCGGCTGGCACATCCCATTTTAAGTGATGAACAATTCTACACGAACACCGAGATCCAATGGTTTCATCCGCAAGGCGGCTTGCCCAAATGGACCGACCCGGCAGAAAAATATTTTGCCGGTTTAATTCATGAAGATCCGCAGCGAGCATTGTTCCTGATGTTCAATGCCGGGACCGATGCGGTTGATTTCCATTTGCCGCCGCCACCGCCCGAAGCCCAATGGCGTCTGGCGGTTGACACCTTTGTGGAAACGCCGCTCGATTTGTCCGCCCCCGGCGGGGAGCCTCTTTTGAAATATCCACAGACCTATCTGCTGAAACCCCGTTCGAGTGCAATCTTGCTGGCACGCAAGCCTGAATACGCCAGAGAAGGGAGTTCCAAATGAATCAACGATCTTCTGGAATACTTCTCCATCCAAGTTCCCTGTTCAATGTTTACCCGATTGGCGACTTAGGGCCATCAGCAAACGCGTTTGTGGATTTCCTATTTAACAGCGGACAGCGTCGGTGGCAGATGCTGCCTATAGGACCAACGGGAGGAGATAATTCACCTTACCAATCGCCTTCCGCATTTGCGGGAAATCCGCTGTTATTGAGTCCTGATCGCTTGATGGAGCAAGGACTGCTCAGCCGGGAGGAAATCAGCCCGCCAATTTCTGACGAAGTTGGGAGCGTAAATTTTACTGGAGCCGCCCGCTGGAAAACGGCCTTGTTGAAAAAGGCGTTTGAGCATTTTGGAGAGCAAAAGCACGTTGGCAGACAATCGGAGTTCGACACCTTTTCAAGAGAGGAATCATACTGGCTTGAAGATTTTTCATTGTTTTCGGCGATTCAGGAAAGTAAAAACACGGCGGATTGGACCCGTTGGCAACTAGACCTGCGAACCCGCCAGCCAGATGCCGTGCTTCGCGCGCAAAGACGCTTTGCGGATGACATCCGATATCATGAATTTGTCCAGTGGCAGTTTTCCGTGCAATGGAAAGAGTTGAAGGCTTATTGCGCAACCAAAGGAATCCGGCTGATCGGAGATATTCCCCTGTTCGTGGCTCATCATAGCGCTGATGTTTGGGCGCATCCCGAACTTTTCAAACTGAACGCAGCAGGAAATCCGATGGTGGTTGCCGGCGTCCCGCCCGATTATTTCTCAAAAACTGGACAGCTTTGGGGTCTGCCAGTGTATCACTGGGAAGCGCTACAAGCAGAGAAATACTGCTGGTGGATTGAACGCCTGCGAATGGCTTTTAGCCGTTTCGATGTCAATCGGCTGGATCATTTCATCGGCTTTGTCCGAACCTATGAGGTGTCAGCCCAAGCTAAAACGGCTTTGAAGGGAAAGTATCTGCCCGGTAGCGGCGCGGCCTTTTTCAAAGCCATCCGCGAAGCCCTTGGGTCGTTGCCATTCATTGCGGATGATCTCGGAGATACAACACCCGAAGTAGTCGCTTTGTTGGATCAATTTCAGATCCCCGGCACCCGCGTGCTCCAATTCGAGTTTGGTTCACAGCTCGAAAATAATTCCAATCCACCCGCGCCACACCCGCTGGAAACCGTGGTTTATACCGGAACCCATGATAACGATACCACCGCTGGCTGGTATAAGAATTTGTCCATCACGCAGCGTGAATTGTTGCAACAAATGCTGGGAGCCAAGGACGGGGAAATTGTCTGGGCCATGATCCGAGCAGCAATGGCATCACCGGCCAACACCGCCATTGTTCCCGCGCAAGACATTTTGGAGCTGGGGTCGGACGGGCGAATGAATTTGCCCGGAATTGCGCAAGGAAATTGGGGTTGGCGACTACAGGCTGGTGTGCTGACCGAGAAACTTTCGCACAGGCTGCGAAGCTTGACCGTGGAATATGGGAGACTACTGGATGATAAGCAGGTTTCGGCGGCAAGTTTTCCAGAAGAGGACTTGACGCCGCAGATCGCAAGGAGAGCCTACGAATTATATGAGCAAAGAGGTTGCAAGAGCGGGCAACCAAATCAGGATTGGCTCCAGGCCGAACGGGAAATAAACGAAGAGGGAGGATCAACCCATGACAAATAATAATTCCTCAAAAGTCGAGATCGGCATGCCGAGGGCGCGTTCTAAATCGAATGGAAAAAGCGGGGACAATATGCAAACGAATGATCAACTTGAACCGACCGTGTTCGTCATTTTTGGGGGAGCCGGTGACCTGACCTGGCGGAAACTTGTGCCGGCTTTGTTCGACCTCTCACAGGATCGAAGTCTGCCCGCACAGTTCGCCATCATCGTGGTGGACCGCATCAAGCTCGGCGATGCCGCGCTCCGTCGCCGATTGCACGACGGCGTCAATAAATTCTCCCGGTTCGGAAAATCCAAGGTTTCCGTCTGGAATCAGTTTTCGCCCCACATCCATTATCAACAGGGTGATTTCAAGAAGCTGCAAACTTATGCGAAATTAGGCCAGCAATGCACCAAGTTGGAAAGGGAATGGGGAACCAAAGCTCACCGCATCTTCTACATGGCCACGCCGCCGGTCATGTTCGGCGAGATTCCAAAATATCTTGGCAAGGCTGGCCTCGCGCGGGATCGGGAATGGTCACGGATCGTCATTGAGAAACCGATCGGTTACGACTTGGCATCAGCCCGCGCCTTGAACGCCGTTCTTGCCGCCAGTTTTAACGAGTCCCAGATTTTCCGCATTGATCACTACCTCGGCAAGGAAACGGTGCAGAACATTCTGGCTTTTCGCTTTGCCAATCCGGTCTTCGAGCCGCTCTGGAACCGCCGCTACATTGACTATGTGACCATCACCGTCGCCGAAACCGTGGGCGTGGAACATCGTGGTGGATATTACGAACATGCCGGCGCACTGCGTGACATGGTGCAGAATCATCTGATGCAATTGCTTTGTCTGGTGGCCATGGAACCGATGGTCTCCTTCGAGGCAGACGAGATTCGCAATAAGAAGGTGGATGTGCTTCACGCCGCGCGCCCGATACACCGCGACGAGGTTCCGCAATATGCCGTGCGCGGGCAATATGGTTCCGGCAACTTTGCTGGAAAAAAAATGCCCGGCTATCGCGAGGAAGATGGTGTGGCATTGGATTCCCAGACGGAGACGTTCGCCGCGTTGAAGCTGTTTATTGACAACTGGCGCTGGCAAGACGTTCCGTTTTATCTTCGCACTGGCAAGCGCCTGCCGAAACAGGCGTCGGAGGTTTCCATCCAATTTCGCGCCGTGCCGCATCAGTCCTTTCCGCCCGAAGCCTCCCTTGGCTGGCTGCCGTCCCGGCTTGTATTGGCCATCCAACCCGTCGAAGGCATCGTGCTAGGCTTTCAGGCCAAGTATCCGGGACCCAAAATGCAACTGCGGCCGGTGGACATGAGGTTCAGTTATCACAAGAGTTTTGCCGCGCCTTCACCGGATGCCTATGAAACAGTCTTGTGGGACGTGATGAAGAAGGACGCAACACTTTTCATGCGCGCCGATCAAGTGGAGGCTGCCTGGCAACTGTTGATGCCGGTGCTCGAAGCGTGGCAGGCCACGGCACCGAGCGATTTTCCTGATTACGCCGCTGGCACTTGGGGGCCGGAGAATACGCAAGGCCTGCTGGCTCCGGGCCATCGCTGGCCGCTGCCAACCGAATTGGTAGCCGCCGGCAAGAACAAGGTAAAGAAATCGTAACTCTAGCAATATGAAAACTCCGATCGAATATATCATCGTCGCGGTCCCTTTTCACGCCGACGCCGCAACCCATGACGAGCTGGCTCGAAAAGTGAACGAAAAACTAAGCGACAGTTACGAACTGCTGGGCGCACCATTCCTGAGCGAGGAAATGATGTATCAAGCGATGACAAAACAATTCCACCAGATTTCCCAACCACCGACCACATGAAAAAAAACAACGCGATCACAACTTTGTTTCTGGATGTCGGCGGCGTCCTGCTCACGAATGGCTGGGATCATCATGCCCGTCGTCGGGCGGCAAAGCATTTCAAACTGAACTGGGCCGAGATGCAGGAAAGGCATGAGCTGAATTTTGAAATCCAAGAGGAGGATAAAATCACATTCCAAGAATATTTAGACCGGGTGGTCTTCTGGCAAAAGCGCCCATTCAAGCGGGCTGAATTTCGTCAGTTCATGTTTGCCCAGTCGAGACCTTTCACCGAGATGATTGAACTGGTGCGCAATCTGAAAGCCAAATACAAATTGAAAGTTTTTGTGGTCAGCAACGAGGCGCGCGAAGTGAATGCGTATCGGATACGCCAGTTCAAGCTGGACGGGTTTGTAGATGCGTTTATTTCCTCGTGCTTTGTCCGCCTTCGCAAACCTGACGCGGACATTTTCCGACTGGCGCTGGACGTCGCGCAGGTGCCCGCCCGCCAGGTTGTTTATATAGAAAACACGCCGCTGTTTGTTCAAATCGCGGGGAGTTTTGGGATTCGGAGTATTCTGCACAAGGATTACAAATCAACTTGTGAAAAGCTGGCCGCATTCGGATTACACCCCGGAGTCATTAATGAAACCCGGTGAACCGCAAATCCTGACCATTAACGGCGGATCATCGAGCATCAAGTTCGCGCTGTATGCGGCGGTCAAACCGCTGAAACGCGGGCTATATGGAACCGTTGACCGCATCGGCTTGAACGGAACCAACCTGACATTTCACTATGCCGATGGCAAACCAGAGGCCAGTCGCAAACTCATTGCCGTTGATCACAAATCAGCCGCGAACTCTATGTTGGACTGGCTAGAAACCGAGCCGGATTTTGCATCGGTCGAAGCCGTCGGCCATCGCGTGGTTCACGGCATGAAGCATACCGAGCCGGAGATTGTCACCCCGGAATTATTGGCCGAACTGCATCGCATCAGCCCTTACGACCCAGATCATCTGCCCCGCGAGATTGAACTGATCGAAGCGTTCCGCCAGCGTCACCCAAAGTTACTACAGTTGGCGTGCTTTGACACGGCGTTCCACCAGACCATGCCGCGCGTGGCCAAGCTGCTGCCGATTCCACGACGCTTCGCTGCCAAGGGAATTCAACGCTACGGCTTCCACGGCTTGTCTTATGCCTATTTGATGGAAGAACTCGCGCGTCTTGGCGATCCGGCGGCAACGAAGGGGCGTGTAATCCTCGCCCACCTCGGGAACGGCGCAAGTTTGGCCGCCGTGCGCGACGGCAAAAGCATAGATACCAGCATGGGCTTCACGCCGACGGCGGGCTTGGTGATGAGCACACGTTCCGGCGATTTGGATCCCGGCCTCGCACCGTATTTGGCGCGCACCGAGCAGATGACCACCCAGCAATTTTACGACATGGTCAACCACCAGTCTGGGTTGCTCGGCGTTTCAGAGACCAGTTCTGATATGCGGGATTTGCTCGATCATGAAAAAACGGACGAGCGCGCTGCGGAAGCCGTGACATTGTTCTGCTACCAGGCGAAAAAGTGGATCGGCTCGTTCGCCGCTGCGCTCGGTGGTCTGGACACGGTCGTTTTCTCCGGCGGCATCGGCGAAAATGCGTTGCCCGTCCGCGCACGCATTTGCGAGGGTTTGGACTTTCTCGGCATCGAATTGGACGAATCTCGCAATGCGGAGGCTGCGCCGGTGATTTCCAACAACACCAGCCGTGTTACCGTTCGTGTTATCCGCACGGACGAAGAACTGATGATAGCGCGCTCCGTTTTGCGATTCTGTCCGGCATGATGGCAAATTGAAATTATGAAATCATGAATGTGCTGGCTATTGATATTGGCGGAACTCACGTCAAGATTTTGATGACGGGTCAGAAGGAACATCGGCAATTCGTGTCCGGTCCCAAGCTGACTCCCGCCGCGATGGTGGCGGGCGTAAAAAATCTGCTGCCGGATTGGAAATATGACGCAGTTTCCATCGGCTACCCTGGCCCCGTTTGGCATAACCGGCCAATTGCCGAACCGCATAACTTGGGGACAGGTTGGATGGCGTTTGATTATCATGCAGCGTTCAAGCGACCGGTGAAAATCATCAATGACGCCGCCATGCAAGCTTTGGGGAGCTACAGGCGGGGACGGATGCTGTTTCTAGGATTGGGCACAGGCCTTGGCTCGGCCATGGTTGTGGATGGTCTCGTTGAACCGATGGAATTAGGCCACCTGCCTTACAAAAAATCAATTTTCGAGGATTATATCGGGATTCGTGGTTTGGAAAAGTATGGAAAAGCAAGATGGCGGAATTTTGTCGCGGACGTCGTGGCGCGATTGGTTGCTGCCCTTCAACCCGATGATGTGGTGCTCGGCGGAGGCAACGTCAACAACCTGAAAGCTCTGCCAATCGGTTGCCGGGTGGGCGACAACGCCAATGCGTTTCGCGGCGGGTTTCGCTTGTGGCAGAGGGCCGGAATCCAGCCGAATTTGACCCATAACATGTCCCGGCGAGAAAGAAGCGAAGTAACCCAAGTTGCTGCCGGCAATAAACCGAAGAAAAAAGAAGCATGAAAGCAACGATTAAACCACTGACTCAACGTGCAGCGTGGAAAGACCTCGCAGCACATCACAGAAAAATCAAAGGGCTGTCTCTGCGCAAACTGTTTGCCGCTGATTCCACGCGTGGCGAGCGTATGACCGTTGAGGCCGCCGGACTTTTTCTTGATTACTCGAAGAACCGTATCACAAACGAAACGCTCAAGCTGTTGCTGATGTTGGCGGAGGAATCAGGCTTGCGGTCCAAAATAAAAGCGATGTTCAGTGGCGAAAAGATCAACACCACAGAAAATCGGGCGGTGCTGCACGTCGCGCTGCGTGCGCCAAAAGACGCAGTCATTTTGGTGGATGGGAAAAATGTCGTGCCGGAAGTCCATGGCGTGCTGGACAAGATGGATGCATTTTCAAGACGTGTCCGCAACGGCGCGTGGAAGGGTTTTACCGGCAAACGGATAAAAAACATTGTCAACATCGGCATCGGCGGCTCTGACCTCGGCCCGGTTATGGCCTACGAAGCTTTGAAACATTACAGCGACCGTAGCCTTGCTTTCCGCTTTGTGTCCAACGTGGACGGCATTGATTTCGTGGAGGCAACGCACGGTCTCGATCCGGCGGAAACGCTTTTCATCATTTCATCCAAAACCTTCACGACGCTTGAAACCATGACCAACGCGCAAAGTGCGCGTGACTGGCTACTCCACAGTTTCCGGGGAAATCCAAAAGCCGTAGCCAAACATTTTGTGGCCGTTTCAACGAATGCCGAAAAGGTGTCGGCGTTCGGCATTGATCCGGCAAACATGTTCGGCTTCTGGGACTGGGTCGGCGGCCGCTATTCGATGGATTCAGCCATCGGTCTTTCGACGATGCTGGCTGTGGGACCGGAAAACTTCCGCGCCATGCTCGCCGGCTTTCGCGAAATGGATGAACATTTTCGCAGAACCCCCTTTGCTCGAAATCTTCCGGTGCTGCTCGCATTGCTATCGGTGTGGAACACGGATTTTCTCGGCGCGAATACGGTGGCGGTATTGCCTTACGAACAATACCTGAAACGCTTTCCCGCTTATCTGCAACAATTGACGATGGAGAGCAATGGAAAGCACGTCACTCTGGCCGGCAAAAGCGTGAACTACCAGACTGGACCGATTTATTGGGGCGAACCCGGCACCAACGGACAACATTCTTTTTACCAATTGATTCATCAAGGCACGCGTTTGATTCCTTGTGATTTCATCGCGTTCGGCCATTCGCTGACGCGGTTGGGACGTCACCATGACATTCTTCTGGCCAATGTTTTCGCGCAGGCTGAGGCGCTGGCTTTCGGCAAAACCGCCGAGGAAGTAAAAGCGGAAGGCACGCCAGACTGGCTGGTGCCGCATCGGGTTTTCGAAGGCAACCGTCCGTCCAATGTGATTCTCGCCGACCGGCTCACGCCCTCAATGCTTGGCAAGCTCGTCGCGCTATATGAGCAATGCGTTTTTACGCAGGGTTCGATTTGGAACATTGATTCATTTGATCAATGGGGCGTCGAGTTGGGTAAGGTGCTCGCCCAGCGGATTATTCCCGAATTGGAAAGCAAAACCGCACCTAAATTCAAACACGACAGTTCTACGAACAACCTCATCCGACGCTATCGCAAATTAAAACAAACGAAATAAAACTCATTATCGGAACTGTTCTGGCATGGCTCGTCATCGTGGGTGGGGTAACACCCCATAGGCAGGACAGGTCAAGGCGACCAGAATCACTCCATGACGGCAAATGAATTGTCAAAATTAACCAAAAGGCAAAAATGAAAAGCAATACGGAATTACAACAAGACGTTCAGGATGCGATCAAATGGCAGCCATTATTGAACGCAGCTGAAATTGGGGTTACGGCCAAAGATGGGGTTGTGTCACTGACCGGGGTGGTTGACTGCTATGCCAAGAAAACCCAGGCAGAGGATGCGGCAAAAAATGTCGCCGGCGTAACTGCCCTCGTAGAAAAGATTGAGGTCAAGTATCCCAGCACCTACAGCAAAACCGACGCTGAAATTGCCACCGAAGTGCTAACGGCGTTGAAGGCGCGTTGGGACGTTCCCAGCGACAAGGTAAAGGTAAAGGTTGAAAGCGGATGGATTACTTTAACCGGTAATGTCGGTTGGAATTTTCAAAGGGAAGCCGCAGAAGACGCGATTGAAAGCCTGATGGGTGTAAAAGGTGTGACCAACAACATCATGATCAAATCAGAATCAAAGGAGGCAGCTGAAAAAGCCGGCATCGAAAGTGCGCTCAAACGTAATTGGGCTTTTTATGACAGTGATATTCGGGTGCAGGTTTCAGGTCATCGAGCAACCCTGACGGGCACGGTTGATTCATTGTATGAAAAAAACGAAGCGGGACGGATTGCCTGGAATGCCCCAGGCGTTTGGGCAGTCGATAATGAATTGCTGGTTGACTGGAATTGATTGCGAAGCGGGAAGCATTCCCTCCCTCTCCATCCGTGAGATTTTATGACAGTTCACTCGGAAGTTTCCACGGTTGCAACAGTGTTTACGAAATCCGGGCCGCTCGCTTTGAAAGCGATTTGCGCTCAGATGTGATCGACACCAACAACAACAAATCACAAAAAACGAAAGAATCATTATGTTAAGCAAAGTCAAAACCCTGAAGGGATACAAATTAAACAGCCTGGACGGGGAAATCGGGAGGGTTAAAGAGTTTTATTTTGATGATCTGCATTGGACCATTCGCTATCTGGTCGCAAACACCGGAAACTGGCTTACTGGAAGGCAGGTGCTGATCTCCCCGTATGCACTGGTTGCCATTTCCGATGGAAAGCAATCAATCGCCATCAATTTGACAAAAAAACAGATTGAAAACAGCCCGTCCTTGAACAGCCACGAACCCGTCTCCCGCCAATTTGAGGAGAATTACTATGGGTATTATGGCTGGCCGATGTATTGGGGCGGTCCATATAGCTGGGGATCCAATTCTTACATTGTGCATGACCGGGAGAAATGGAAGGAGATTTCCCCTGGTGAAAACAAAACATGGGATCTCCACCTCCGGAGCACTCACGCAGTGAGCGGCTATAAAATTCAAGCCTTGGACGGCGATATTGGGGATGTTGTGGATTTTGTCATTGATGACGAAACGTGGGCGATTCGCTATCTCATCGTCGATACCGGCACTTTGTGGCCAGGTAAAAAGGTGTTGGTTTCACCTCAATGGATTGAACGCGTTAGCTGGAACGAGTCGAAAGTCTTCGTCAACCTTGATCGCAAAACAATCAAGGAGTCACCGGAATACACTGAGGCATCTTTGATCACACGGGATTATGAGATTGGACTGCATGGCCATTACAGTCGCAAAGGATATTGGATCGATGAACTGGTGAACAGCTAGTCTTGGACTGGTGGTAGGGTTTTACCCCATGGCAAAGCCAAACCAACACGTGCAATCTGAATAATGGCAATCGTGCCTATGAAAACCAATTAATTTCAATCAAAACAAAAAGGACAAATATGTTATGCAAAGTTAAAATTCTAAACGGTTATTCGATCCAGAACACAAAGGATGAAACCATCGGCAAGGTCAAAGATATTTATTTTGATGACCGGCATTGGACCGTCCGCTATCTCGTCGCCAACACCGGGAATTGGCTAACGGGTCGCAAGGTATTGCTCTCTCCGTATGCGC
The DNA here is from genome assembly GCA_964449815.1 of uncultured Bifidobacteriaceae bacterium. GTDB lineage: Bacteria > Verrucomicrobiota > Verrucomicrobiia > Limisphaerales > UBA11358 > UBA11358. The sequence continues at coordinate 2,024 of CAYVGC010000013.1, read as the reverse complement.
TCGTGACGGTGAATTCCGATCACGAAAACATCGTTGCTGATCTGACCAAAAAACAAATCGAGGATAGTCCCTCGCTGGATAGTGACAAACCGGTTTCACAGCAATTCGAGTCCGATTACTACGGCTATTATGGCTGGCCGACGTATTGGTATGGACCCTACAGTTGGGGATATTATCCTTACCTTGAGCGAGACCGAACAAAATGGGGACAATTCAACCAGAAGGAGAAAGCGTGGGGTCATCATCTGCGGAGCTGTCACGAAGTGACGGGCTACAACATCCAGTCCGAAGACGGCGAAATTGGCCATGTGGAAGATTTTATCATTGACGACGAAACTTGGGAGATTCGCTATCTCGTCGTCAACACAAGCAACTGGTGGGCCGGCAAAAAAGTTCTCATTTCGCCACTTTGGATTGAGCGCGTGAGTTGGAGTGAACGCAAGGTCGTGATCGATCTTACCAGACAAGCCATCAAACGCTCACCGGAATTCACCGACAAGTCGCTCGTTGACCGTGATTATGAGAACAGCCTTTATGGGCATTACAATCGTAAAGGGTATTGGGTTGATGAGTTAGTAAACAGCTAACTATCCGGCCAATTAACTCAAGTCGCTAACCACAAATAATGTAGCCTGGCGTTTCGCTATAAAGGCCTGGCTATATAAGCGTTTAGATTGAAATGAATACTCTTACACCAGACTTGCTCCAAAAAATCAATGCCTACTGGCGCGCGGCCAATTATCTGTCGGTCGGCCAGATTTATCTTTACGACAATCCGCTGCTGAAACGTCCGCTGAAACTCTCCGACGTGAAGCCGCTCGTGGTCGGACATTGGGGCACGACGCCGGGACAGAATTTTATTTATGTGCATCTGAACCGGGTCATCAAAAAGTATGACTTGAACATGTTCTACGTCGCCGGTCCCGGCCACGGTGGCCCTGCGCTGGTGGGCAATGTCTATCTCGAAGGCACTTGGAGCGAAGTTTATCCGAACATAACGCAAGACGAAGCCGGGTTAAAAAAATTGTTCACCCAGTTCTCATTTCCCGGCGGCATCTCTAGCCATGTGGCGCCGACAACGCCGGGTTCGATTCACGAAGGCGGCGAACTGGGCTATTCACTTTCGCACGCTTTCGGCGCGGCATTTGACAATCCTGATTTGATTGTCGCGTGCGTCGTCGGCGACGGTGAAGCTGAAACTGGCCCATTGGCGACTTCATGGCAGTCCAACAAATTTCTCGATCCGATTACTGACGGCGCTGTGCTGCCGATTCTGCACCTCAATGGGTTCAAGATCAGCAACCCAACCATTCTGGCGCGCATCGAACCGGATGAATTGGAACAGTTTTTCCGTGGCTGCGGCTGGACGCCGTATTTTGTGGAAGGTGACGAACCTGAGAAAATGCACGAACTAATGGCTGCCACGATGGAGAAAGTCATTGAGGATATTCGGCGAATCCAAACCAATGCGCGGAACAAAAACGACACGACCCGTCCCCGCTGGCCGATGATTGTGCTCAAGTCGCCGAAAGGCTGGACCGGGCCAAAAGAAGTGGATGGCCTGAAAGTCGAAGGCACCTTTCGCGCGCACCAGGTGCCGCTGCTCGTCGATGCCAATCATCCGGAACATGTGAAGCAATTGGAAAGCTGGATGAAGAGTTACAAGGCCGAAGAATTATTTGATGCCAATGGCCGGCTTAAACCGGAACTGCAAGAGCTGGCACCCACGGGAAATAAGCGGATGGGTTCCAATCCACATGCCAATGGCGGACTTTTATTACGCGACCTGGTCATGCCGGATTTTCATGACCATGCGGTGACGGTGCCATCGCCAGGTGCGATTGAAGGTCAGGACACAATGGTGTTGGGCAAATTTCTGCGCGATGTCGAGAAACTGAACGAAAAGAACTTCCGCGTCTTCGGTCCCGACGAGACGCTTTCAAATCTGCTCGGAGCGGTATTTGAAGTCACCAACCGTCAGTGGGATGCGCGCGAAGTAAAAAATGATGAGTTCCTCGCGCCTG
>CAYVGC010000012.1:0-59067 GCA_964449815.1 uncultured Bifidobacteriaceae bacterium | reverse complement strand
TTGTCAGGCATCCAGCCCAGCGGCACGCTGCACCTCGGAAATTATTTCGGGATGATGCGGCCCGCCATCGAACTTCAGGACAAAGGCGAGGCGTTTTATTTCATCGCGAATTATCATTCAATGACCGCGCTGTTCAACGCGAAACAGCGCCGGGAAAATTCCTTGAACGTCGCGCTGGACTTTCTCGCCTGCGGCCTCGACCCGAAAAAGTCCGTCTTCTTCAAACAGTCGGACGTGCCGGAAGTCACGGAACTGGCTTGGCTGCTGTCCACGGTCACGCCGATGAGCCTGCTCGAAAAATGCCACTCGTTCAAAGACAAGTCCGCCAAGGGCATTCCCGTCAACCACGGCCTGTTCGCCTATCCGGTGCTGATGGCGGCGGACATTTTGCTTTATGACTCAAACCTCGTGCCCGTCGGGCGCGACCAGAAGCAACACGTCGAAGTCACGCGCGACATCGCCATCAAGTTCAACGAGCAATACGGCCGGACCTTTGTGATTCCCGAACCGCAGATCCGCGGCGACGTCGCCGTCGTCCCCGGCACCGACGGCCAGAAGATGAGCAAGAGCTACGGCAACGCGATTGACATTTTCGGCGACGAAAAGGTGATTCGCAAAAAGATCATGGGCATCAAGATGGATTCGCGCCCGCCCGCCGAGCCGAAGCCGGACGCGGACAAGAATCTCGCCGTGCAGCTCCTCCAGCTTGTCGCGCCGGCTGAGGTCGGGAAGCACTTTGAAAACCGCCTGCGCGCCGGCGGCCTCGGCTACGGCGACTTGAAAAAGGCGCTGTTTGAGAATTACTGGAACCATTTCGCCGGGGCGCGGAAGAAACGCGCCGAGCTCGCCGCCAATCTGGATTACGTCAACAGCGTCCTCGCCGTCGGCGCGACGAAAGCGCGCGCGCTGGCGCAGCAAGTCTTGAAACGCGCCCGCCAGGCGAGCGGGCTGGAATAAGCTCACGCAAAGCCGCAAAGGTTCAAAAATGAAATTAAAAATGATTTTGTGTCTCCGCGTCTTGGCGTGAGCTTTTATGAGTAAAAGCGCGACGGCCGCCCGCCTGCGTTTGCGCGTCACGCCGGCGGCGGAAACGGCGGTGCGCTCCGGCCATCCGTGGGTTTTCTCCGACAGCGTTCTGGAATCAAACCGCGCCGGCCAGCTTGGCGAGCTGGCGGTGATCTTCGACCGCAAAGACAAATTTCTCGCCGTCGGTCTGTTTGATCCTGATTCGCCCATCCGCGTCCGCATTCTGCACGCCGGCAAGCCGCAGACGATTGACGCCGCGTGGTGGCAGGCGCGGCTGGAGCAGGCGCTCGCGCGTCGCCGCGATTTGTTGGCCGCCCAGACCACCGGCTGCCGGCTCATCCACGGCGAAAGCGACGGCTGGCCCGGCCTCGTCTTGGACCGCTATGACACGACGCTCGTGCTGAAACTTTACACCGCCGCCTGGCTGCCGCGGCTGGATGAAATTCTCGCGCTGTTCAAAGAAAAAATTCCGTGCGAACGCATCGTCCTGCGTTTGAGCCGGAACATCCAGGCGCTGGCGGGAAAACAATTCCAGCGGCGCGACGGGCAAATCCTTTTTGGCTCAATGCCGGCCGGCCCGGTGATTTTTTCCGAGAACGGCGTGCGCTTTGAAACGGATGTCTTGCGCGGTCAGAAAACCGGATTTTTCCTGGATCAGCGCGAGAACCGCCGCGAGGTGGAAGCGCTGGCGCGCGGCCGGCGGGTGTTGAATGCGTTCAGTTTTTCCGGCGGTTTCTCGGTTTATGCAGCGCGTGGCGGCGCGAAATCCGTGACCGACCTCGACATCAGCGCGCACGCCTTGGAATCGGCGAAACGGAATTTCGCGCGGAACAAAAACTTTTCCGGTGTGGCGGCGTGCCGGCACGAAATCGTGCAGGCGGACGCATTTGAATGGATTGAAAAAACCACGGAAAAATTTGATTTGATCGTGCTTGATCCGCCGTCGCTGGCCAGGCGCGCGGCGGAACGCGAAGGCGCGATTCACGCCTACGAACGGCTGAATTCGCTGGGCATTCAAAAACTTGCGCGCGACGGGATTCTCGTGGCTGGTTCCTGTTCCGCCCACGTTTCCGCGGCGGAATTTTTTGACGCGGTGCGGCGCGCGGCGATGAAATCCGGCCGGAAATTTGCCGAGCTGAAAACATTGCGGCATCCGCCGGATCATCCGGTCGGCTTCAAGGAAGCCGAGTATTTGAAGGTGGTTTACCTGAAATTCACGACTTAAACTTTGCGCGCCGCTGCGTCTTCCGACACCATCCGCGCATGATCCCACAACGGTGGCTCCGCATCATCCCGGTCGCGCTGGTCATGTATACGATTTCGTATGTGGACCGGACGAACATCTCACTGGCGCTGGATCCGAACATTTCGTCCATGATGCACGACCTGCTGATGGACGACCGGATGAAAGGCCAGGCGGCGGGAATTTTCTTTCTCGGCTACGTTCTGCTGCAAATGGCCGGCGGCCATCTGGCCGGAAAATGGAGCGCCAAAAAACTGGTCAGCCTGTGCCTGGTTTTTTGGGGCGCGTGCGCCGTGGGCTGCGGCCTGGCGAAAACCTTCCACCAGTTTGAAATCGCCCGCTTTCTGCTGGGCGTTTCGGAAAGCTGCGTGTTTCCCGCGACCCTCGTGCTGCTGGCGCACTGGTTCCCCCGCACCGAACGCGCACGGGCCAACGCCTTTTGGAACCTGTGCCAGCCGTTCGCCGTGGTCGCCGCCGCGCCGTTCACCGGCTGGCTGCTCGGCGCGTATGGCTGGCAGACGATGCTGATTTTGGAGGGCGCGCTGCCGTTCCTCTGGCTGCCGGTCTGGTGGATTTTCATCCGCGACCATCCGCGTGATGCCAAGTGGATTTCGCCGGCGGAAAAAAACTTCCTGGAAACCACGCTGCACGAGGAGGCGGCGCAACTGGAGCCGGTGAATGGAATTTCATTCTGGAGGCGGCTCGCCCGGCGGGAAATCTTCGTGATGATCGTCATGAATTTTCTGCACAACTCGGCGGCTTACGGCTGCATGACGTTTTTCACGGACGGTTTGAAGGCGAAAAATTTCAGCCCGGTGCAATATGGCTTTTTGTTCGCCGCGCCGTATGCCGTCACGGCCGTCATCATGGTGCTCAATTCGTGGCACTCGGACAAAACCCGCGAACGGCGCGGCCACGTCGCGCTGGTTTATGCGTTGAGCGGCGTGAGTTTGATTTTAAGCGTGCTGGCGAAGGATCATTTCTGGCCGGCCTACGTCTTCATGTGCCTCGCGATCCCCGGGCCGTTTGCCGCGCTTGCGCCGTTCTGGGCGATTCCGACCGAAACTCTGCCGCGCAATGTTTTCGGCCCGGTCATCGGCCTGGTCAACGCGCTCGGCAACACCGGCGGGTTTGCCGGACCTTACATCGTCGGCTGGCTCAAGTCGGAATACCGCAGCGTCGCCATTCCGTTCACCGCGCTGGGAATTGGCATGTTGGTCGCCGCCGCGCTGGCGTTTTTGTTGCCGAAAAGTGCCGGGCGGGTTGAATCTGCAATTGCACCGGCAAAAACCTGAATTTGTCCGCGCCGTGATTTCAACGCGAATGTCGCAGGAACCAATCGAATAATTCCGGGTTGGCGTAGGTTTCCGTCCAGCAGTCATGCTGGGCTTCAGGATAAATGGTCAATTTCACCTCTTGCACGCCCAGTTTTTTCAGGTAGTTGACCATGCGCTCCGATTCTTCTGGCGGAACGACCGGATCTTTGCCGCCATGGAACGCCCAGACGGGCAGGGTGGTGAGCGTTGATTTGTCCGCGAGCAGCGGTGTGATCAAATCGCCGCCGCCGCAGATGGGCGCGATGGCGGCGAACCGTTCGGGATGGCTCAAGCCGAGGCTCCAGGTGCCGAATCCGCCCAGGCTCAAGCCGGTCAGATAAACGCGATGCAGATCCACGGGATATTTTTTCTCGATGCCGTCGAGCAGCGCGAGCAGCAGGTCATTCGACCAGATTCTGCCTTCGGGACATTGTGGCGAAACGACGATGAAGGGGAAATTGGCCGCCGCAGTGTCAACTTTCGGCGGGCCGTGCTTGGCGACCAGCCAGATGTTCGTGCCGCGCTCGCCCGCGCCGTGCAGAAACAAAATCAGCGGCCAGCGCTTTTTGGAACTGGCATCGTAGCCGTGCGGCAGAAACAACAGATAGTCGGCGGTCAGAACCTGTTTGCGTTCGAGGTGGAATTCCTGGGCGGTCTGGCCGGGTTTCATGGCGGTGGATGGTTTCAGGCTGGTGCAGGCGGCAAGGCCGAGCAGCAGCGGCAGCAGCAAAAGAGCATTGAATTTTTTCATGCGTCACATGATTTTCAGTTTCGGGAGATCCTGTGAATCCACGAGGCCCACGGGTTCATTCTTCGTGTTCACGACAATCAAATCGTCAATGTTCCGCTCGTTGAAAATTTTCAGCGCCTCGGCGGCGAGCGCGGCGGCGCGGATGCAGATGGGGTTCCGGGTCATGACTTTTTTCAGCGGCTGCGAAAGCAGGTTGTCATCGCCGGCCATGTGGCGGCGGAAATCGCCGTCCGTGAAAACGCCCGTCAGCTTGCCGCCGGCGGTCACGACCGCCAGGCTGCCGGACTTGGCGTGGGTCATCACGAGCAGCGCTTCCTTGACCGGCAGGTTTTCATCCGCCACCGCGTTGCGTTCGCCGCTGCGCATGATGTCGCCGACTTGGAGCAGCATGGCCCGGCCAATCGCGCCGCTCGGATGATATTTCGCAAAATCTTTCCGCGTGAAACCGCGCGCCTCCAGCACGACCATCGCCAGCGCGTCGCCCATCACGAGCATTGCCGTCGTGCTGCTCGTCGGCGCGAGGTTGAACGGACAGGCCTCCTTCGGCACCTTGACGTTGAGCGAAATGTCGCTGTGCCTGGCGAGCGATGATTTTATGTTTCCGGTGAAGGTAATGATTTTGACGGAAAATCTCTTGAGCGCGGGCAGCAAATTCAACAATTCTTCCGATTCGCCGGAATAGCTCAAGGCGAGAATCACATCGCCGTCATTGATGATGCCCAGGTCGCCGTGCAGCGCGTCCACGCTGTTCAGCACGACGGCGGTGGAGCCGGTGCTGGTGAGCGTGGCGGCGATTTTGGCGCCGACATTGCCGGACTTGCCGATGCCGACGACGACGATTTTGCCGCGCCGCGCCAGCGTTTCGACGACCGTTTTAACCGCGCCAGCGAACGCCGAATCCAGTTGCGCGCGGACGGCTTTGAGCGCGGCGAGTTCGATGTCAAAAACTTTTCGGGCCTGGGCAATGTGTGTCACCACCGGAAGCTTGCCCGTAAAAGAAACGGATTTCAACCGCGAAGAATTTCAGCGGATTTCGTTGCTCGCCGTGTATTGCTGGGTGACATGCGTCAGGCGTTTGTTGTCGGCGCGGATGCGTGCGGAGAGCGTGCGCGCGGCAGCCTGCAAAAACGGCGTGGCCAGCGCGGGCGCCTCGCGCGTGAGCCGGTCGAACAAAACCGCGGTGATTTTGAGCAGCGTGCTGTCCGCGTTGGCAACAACATCCGCCGAGCGCGGGCCGTGGTCGAACAACGCCATGTCGCCGAAAAAATCGCCGGGACCAAACGTCGCGAGAATGGTTTCCCGGCCGCTGACCATCGTGCGGGCGCGCAATTCGCCGGCCAAAACGAGAAACATCGAGTCGCCGGCGTCGCCCTGGCTGAACAGCACCGACCATTGGGCGACTTCTTGCAGTTCCATGTATTCCGCCAGCTGCGCGAGCTGCGCGTCCTTCAGGTCGGCCAGAATTTTTATGCGCCGCAGCGCACCCGGCTTGATGCCGATGTGAGAAGTGGCGCCGGGCCCGGCGGTGAGTTTCAAGGTGAAATGATTTTTCAGCTCGTGAATTTCCGCCGCGCGCCGCCAGTTGCCGGCATTGCGCGCAAAAATCCAGGTGTCGGGCACGACACGTTCATCCATGATCCAGTCAATCAAGACCGGCAGTCCGACCGGGCCGTAAGGGGAGTCGTCCACTCCCCAAACAAAATATGTGTTTCCGGACGCTTGCGACTCCATAGTTGATTTTATACATTGTATTAGCCTGACTTGACAATAAAAAAGTCAATCCACATTCGGATACGAGCCGAGGATTTTCACAAAATTACAGTGCCTGCCAAGGCTGTGAATGGCCCTGGCCACTTTCGCGTCTTGAAAATGCCCGGCGCAATCCACGAAGAAAAAATATTCCCAGGCCTTGCGCTTGCTCGGTCGCGACTCGATTTTGGTCATGTTGATTTTGAATTTGCGGAACACGGCGATGGCCTCGTGCAGCGCGCCGGCACGGTCGGCCACGCTGATCATCAGGCTGGTGCGGTCGTCGCCGGTGGGCGGGCTGCACTGGCGGCCGAGGACGATGAAGCGGGTGACGTTGACGGTGTTGTCCTGGATGTCCTGCGCCAGAATTTTCAGGCCGTATTTCTCCGCCGCCAGCGCGCCGCCCAGCGCGGCGGAGAATTTTTCGTCCGCCGCCAGCTCCGCCGAGCGCGCGTTGGACGAGGTTTCGATGATTTCCACGCGCGGCAGATTTTTCGCCAGCCAGCCGCGGCACTGCGCGAGCGACTGCGGATGGACGTAAAGTTTTTTGATCTGCGCCAGCCGGCTGTTGCTCATCAGGCATTGCTGGATGCGCAGCACGATTTGCGAGACGACTTTCAAATCGCTGTCCGCGAACATGTCGAGGGTGTGCGTGACGACGCCTTCGGTGGAATTTTCCACCGGCACCACGCCGTAATCCGCCGTGCGCTTGCTCACCTCCATGAACACGTCGCCGATGGTTTTCTGCGCGGAATAATCCAGGCTCGCGCCGAATTTTTGGATCGCGGCCTGGTGCGTGAACGTCGCCTCCGGCCCGAAATACGCGACGACCATGCTTTTTTCCAACGCGAGCGCGCTGGACATGATTTCGCGGTAGATGGCGCGCAACTGCTCCTCGGTGAGCGGCCCGGCGTTTTGCGCGCAGACGCGGTCGAACACGGCGCGTTCGCGGTGCGGCGCGTAAATTTCCTCGCCGGCGGCCAGCTTGATTTCGCCGATGGCGAGCACATGGCGGGTGCGGTCGTTCAGCAGCCTGACGATCTGCGTGTCCAACTGGTCAATCGCCTGACGATGTTCGGAAAGGCTCATTTCGGGAAGAATGATGAAATGAGGATGAAGAATCAAACCCGCGTTTTCAGTTTTTCAATTCGTCAATCAGTCCGCTGGCGATGATTTGCTCGACGACTTTATAGACCGTGGCGCGATAGTCGGCGAAGAAACAGAACAGCACCCGTTCGCCGCGCACGGATTTTTGAACATAAATCACGCGCACGTTATTCACTCGCAGTCGCCAGCAGGGATAAAGTTTGCCGTCCAGTTGCTTGATGTCGCCGCGTTCAGCCTGCAAACCCTTGATGCCGCGCCAAAGCTTGCGGCGTGGTTCGGGCGCAAGCGAAGATATAAATTCACGGACAAGCGCGCCGACCGCCACGCGTGGATTCATGCGGAAAATTCCTCGTCTAATTCTTCAACCGTATAAAACTTCATTTTGCCGGACTTGTATTCTTGGAGCGCCGCCATGAAGTCCGGGTTGCCCAAAAGTTCCATTGTTTCAATCATTGCCTCCAGCCGTTCTTTGGACAGGTAAAAACCTTTCACCTTGCCGTGAACCGATATGGCAAAGCTGTCCTCTTTGAGCAGCCGTGGAAGTCGCGCCTGCGCTTGGGAAACGGTGTATGTAGAATCGCTCATGATTTTACATAAAAGAACACGGCGGCTTTCTGGTGTCAAGTCTGGCGGTTAAATTCATTGACTTCCAGCACAAGAAATCCATACTTCGCGTTCCTAAATTTATGCGGGAGGCTGCCCGTGGCAGCCGGTCACCCGCCCCCGGAAGGAAGTGAGTGCAATGACAGAGATTAAACTGAAAAAAGGCGAACCTGTGGAACGTGCTTTGCGTCGGCTGAAGAAAAAAGTTGACCGCGAAGGCACGCTCAAAGTCGTGCGCAGCCGCCGGCAATTTGAAAAGCCGAGCGCCGTCCGCCGCCGCAAGGAAAAAGTCGCCCGTTTCTCCGCCATGCTCGCCGCGCGCCACGCCGACGATTAGGCCGCGATTTGCATTTCCCCCGCCGGGCGTGTCCGCTAGGATGCGTCCGGTTTTTTATGTATTCGCTTTCGACCTGCTGGAATTCCCACCGGCACACTGACGGGCGCGCGATGCTGCGCGAAATCCGCGAACTCGGGTTTGACTACGCCGAGCTGAGCCACGGCGTCCGCATGGCGCTGGTTCCCGGCGTTCTGGAGGCCGTGGCGGCCGGCGAGATCAGGATTTCCAGCCTGCACAATTTCTGTCCGCTGCCGCTGGGCGTCGAGACGCCCGCGCCGAACCTTTACGAATTTTCCGCCGAACGCAGCCGCGACCGCGAACTCGCCATCAAGCACACGCTCCGGACGTTTGATTTTGCGGTGCGCGTCAAGGCCCCGCTGGTGGTGCTGCATCTCGGCAGCATGGAGTTGAAGGACTACGGCGGCAAACTGGAGGAAATGCTGGAACGCAACGAACGTCATTCGCCCCCCTATGAAAAGCTGCTCGCCGAAGCCATCGCCAAGCGCGACGCCCGCAAAAAAGGCGCGATGGACCGCCTTTACGCCACGCTGAAAATCCTCCTGCCCGAAGCCGAAAAGCGCGGACTCATCCTCGGCTGCGAAAACCGGGAGGCTGTCGAGGAAATTCCGATTGAACCGGACTTTGAGAATTTCCTGCGCGACTTTGACAGCCCCAACATTGCCTACTGGCACGACTGCGGCCACGGCCAGATCAAGGAGAACCTCGGCTTCATCCGCGTCACGGAGCATCTTGATCCGCTGGCCTGCCGGCTGGCCGGGTTCCACATCCACGACGTGCAGTTTCCCGCGCGCGACCACTGCCCGCCCGGCAGCGGCATGATTGACTACGCCGCCCTAAAGCCCTTTGTGAGGCCGGAGCACATCAAGGTCTTTGAACTGAGTCCCCGCGTGCCCGTGGAAGACGCCAGACGCGGCATCGCCCATGTGAAAAGCATCTGGGGCGAGGGGTGAAATTTTTCCGTGGCCGTAATTTTACGCCCCCGCCTCAATTGCCCAGGGCGCGGTAAAACTTTTGGCCGCCATTCAGGTTGGTGTCTGTAAACTGCCAGTTGCCGTTCACGTCAGCCACGCTGGTGACGATGGACTGCCAGGTTGTCGGTGGCGTCAGATTGGTTGCTATTGCAGTTGCAGGCCGGTTCCCAGATTTTGGGCCGTGAAGTTTTGCGGCGGAAGAAATGGCCTCAATGCCACGAGGCTGCTGGTCACACTGCCGGAGTCATTGGTGACGACATAGTCGATTTCTTTCCAAGGTTCAAGTTTTCCCGCCGCGGTCAATGGTCCTGCCCAAGGCGACGGGAATTTGATCGCCCGCCCCCCGGGGGAGCGGGCGGGGCGAGGGCGGGCGGCGTTCCATTCCAATCAAAAAATTACGCCGGCACGGTGACGCTCACCGGGTTGCTCCAGACGCCCACCTGGTTGTCGCCCACGCGGTAGATGGCGCGGTAGGTCCAGGTGGCGGGGGCGGCGGGGAAGGGCTGCGTGTCGGTGTAGCCGGGCGTGGCCACGCGGTCGGAACGGTCTGCCGTGCGGCAGCGGGTTGCTGCCGTGCGGCAAAAGATCCCGCCCTGCGGTTGCCGGAAGCTGCCGTGCGGGAGAATGACCTGACCGTGCCGGGAAGCGCGTCTGGATGTGCGGACAATCTGCCGCTCTGCGCGGTGGCGCCGTGGCGCGGTTGAAAATAATTGCCAAAATTTTCATCCCAAGTTTGGGAAGAGCTTCGTCAAGGTCAGGGCCAGAAGCAAGCCGTATCTGGTCATTTTCCGACCGGATATTGTCCGGTTTTGACCGCCGGTTCCAGCGGCCGGCGGGGCTTCGGCAGCGGAGTTGTCTCGCCATTCGCGCGGAAATCGTGAATCGTAAGCCGCACATGAAGCCGGATTCGCCCAGAACCATCGCCGGGGAGATCGCGGCCCGCCTGCAAGCGGCGGGCTTCGCCGGATTCTGGGTCGGCGGCTGCGTGCGCGATTTCCTGCTCGGCCGCCCGCCGCAGGATTTCGACCTCGCCACGGACGCCCGGCCGGAGCAGGTTGAACGGCTGTTTCACAAAACCATTCCCGTCGGCAAAAAGTTCGGCGTGATGATTGTCGTGGAAGGCGGCCAGCAGTTTCAGGTGGCCACGTTCCGCGCCGAGGCGGAATACCGCGACGGCCGGCGGCCGGAGAAGGTGGTTTTCGCCAGCGCGGAGGCCGACGCGTTGCGGCGTGACTTCACGGTGAACGGATTGTTTTACGATCCGCTCACGGAAACCATCCACGACTGGGTCGGCGGCGAAAAAGATCTGCGCGCCAAAATCATCCGCACCATCGGCGTGCCGGCGGAGCGCTTTGGCGAGGATCATCTGCGGCTGCTGCGCGCGGTGCGCTTTGCCGCGCAGTTGAATTTTGAAATCGAGCCGCAGACGTTTGCGGCCATCCAACTGCTCGCGCCGAAAATCAAGCTCATCAGCGCCGAGCGCACCCGCGATGAGCTGCTGAAATTGTTCCGTCCGCCGCACGCCGCGCGCGGTCTGGTCCTGCTGCGCGACAGCGGGCTGCTGGAGCAGATTTTGCCCCGGCTTGCCGCGACGGCTGCCTGCGAGCAGTCGCCGCTTTATCATCCTGAAGGCAGCGTGTTCGAGCACATCCGGCTGATGCTGGAACTGCTGCCGGCTGATGCGCACGAGCTGTTGCCGTGGGCGGTCTTGTTTCACGACATTGCCAAGCCGGTGACGGCCAAAACAGATCCGCAGACGGGCGCGATTCATTTTTACCACCACGACAGCGTGGGGGCGATGATGGCGGAGAAACTGCTGGAGCGGCTGCGCTTTTCCAAAAAGCAAATCACCGGGATTGTCGCGTGCGTCCGAAATCACATGCAGTTCAAGGACGTGAAACAGATGCGCAAGGCCACGCTCCGGCGGTTGCTGATGCGCGAGACGTTTCCGCTGGAACTGGAGCTGCACCGGCTGGACTGCCTCGGCTCCTTCGGCGATTTGGAGCACTATCATTTTTTGCTGGCGCAGGCGGCGGAGTTGAAGCAACTGCCGGCGCTCCGCCCGCCGCTGCTGACGGGAAATGATTTGATCAAGCTCGGCCTGAAGCCGGGCAGGGAACTCGGCGCGCTGCTGGCGGAAATCCGCGAGCGGCAACTGGCGGACGAGTTGAAAACGCCCGAAGCGGCGCAGGCATGGGTGAGGAAAAAACGGCTGCATGGCTGACGAACCGATTGAACTGCCGATTGACGGCGTGCTGGACTTGCACACGTTCGCTCCGCGCGAGGTGAAGAATCTCGTGCCGGATTATCTGGCGGCGTGCCAGGCGCGCGGCATTCTGCTGGTGCGGATCATTCACGGCAAGGGCATCGGCAATCTGCGCCGGACGGTGCATGCGATTTTGCAGCGGCAGCCGGAGGTGGTTTCCTTCACGCTGGATCATCCGCAGTTCGGCGGCTGGGGCGCGACGCTGGTAAAGTTGCGCCCGGCGGTCAAAGACGCGTGACGAATTTGGCCTCGTCGCCGGGGTGCGGGAAGATCAAACGTTTTTTGCCGTTGGGCAGCGTGGCTAGGCCGACCGGCGTGTTTGGAAACAGCGACAGCAATTGGTCGTCGGTCAAGGACTGTGTTTGCAACGGTGCGGAAGATTTTGTTTCCGGCGGCGAAATTTTAACAAGTGTCGGTCGCTGCCGGTTTTGTTCCACCAGCAGAACGGTTGCCGACGCCAGCATGATCAAAGCAAAGGCCCGCCACGCGACGCGCCAGTGCCGGCGGCGGCGGAGAATTTGTGTGGCCGCGAGCAAAGTGGTTTCCCGCCGGCTTTCATCGCCGAGCAAATCGTGAATCAATTCTTGCTTTTCAGGTTTCATGGGACAATTTTCGCGCCATCGCCGCGCGCAGTTTCGCCCGCGCTCTTTCCAAGCGGCTCGACACCGACTTGGGCGTGGCGTCGAGCCGTTCGGCAATTTCCTTGTGGGTCAGCTTGTCGAAATAAAACCATTCCACCAGTTCGCGCTCGTCCGCGTCCATCGCCAGCAACGCCGCGTCGAGGCTTTCTTCCAAAAATAAATCGGGTTCGACATCGGCAAAATCCGGCGGCTCCGCCATACCGATGACGGGGGAATCCCGCCGGCGTTGCCGCCAGGCTTTGGCGAGCTGCTGCCGTGCGACGCGCGCGAGCCAGTTCCACAAATGTGCCTCGCTCTCCGCGCCGCGCAGTTTTTTTGCCGCCGTGACGAACGCCGCTTGCACCGCGTCGTGCGCCAGTGTTTCGTCGCCGCGACCGAGCACCAGCGCGAACCGGAACAGCCGCCGCTGATAGCGCTCGTAAAATTCGCGGAAGGCCGCTTCGTCGCCGCGCGCCACGGCGGCCGCGAGCCGCCGCGCATCGGCGTTGGCATCGGCGTGACTGGATTGCGGGCTGGCGGTTTCCACGGTGGAGCGTGGGGTTCGGGCCTCGACAAGCAGGGGCATCGTGGTGGCGGAAACGGTCATTCGTTCAGGGCAATTTCATTTGGCGTCAGGGCTGTTGGTTTTCTGATTTTTAGCCCCGTCCAGTCGCGATTGCAAGTCGGCGGAAATTCGCTTGTCAGTATCCACCACCGTTTTCTGTCCCAGCGCGGCCAGAGTTTGATTGATGAATTCAAGCTGTTCGCGCGTGCCGTTGGCCACGAGCAACTGCGCGTCCTTGTGAAATTGAATGACGCCTTCCGGCTTGCCGAAATCCGCCGGCCAGACCTCTTCGATGGTCTTGACGATTTGTTCCATCGTCATGCCGCCGGTCTTTTCATCGCCAACCAAGTGGCCGACAAAAAAAACCTGGCGGTGGGTTTCCGCCCGTTTGGGCTGCGGCGGTTCCGGTTGGGGCGCGGCTTCGGGCAGCACGCGCAACTGGACAATTGGGCGTCCTCCAGTCCATTTCAATTCCCATCGCACGGGCGTCCGATCATTTTCAAAAACCAGGTTCATGGCGTTGAAGATTTCGCTGGCCTTGACATTCCTCAACTGCAACTGGATGGAGATTTGGCTTCCCCAGTCTTGGCCATAAGTCGAAGGCATCGGCAGGATGTCGAAATCATTCTTGAACTTTTCGCGCAAGTCTTTTGCCACCTCGCTCGCCGGCAGGTTATCGTAAGACAGATTAGTCAGAACGGTGCTGGGGTCCCGCCAGTTTGAATCAATCCATTGCGGCGCGGCTGGCGCGGGAGCCGCCTCCGGCAGGCCGGTGGCGGGATTGACCGCTGGCTGGCTGGGCGGGCTGGGCGGATTGCTGGGCGACGCGGGTTGGGCGGACGCGGCGGCCACGGAGACGACGAGCAACAAAAGGGCCGCGGCAGTTTGAAATGGCAGTTTGGTTTTTGTAATCATATCGGGTTCAATGTTGGTGTTCACCCGGCATTAGCCCAAACCGGCGGAAATGCCTCGGACAATTTTTCACCCGCCGCGCGATTTGTCAATCCGGCGGAACCGGAACAGTGGACGAAAATCAGTGTGCGATCAGCGGGAGGTGGTGATCTGCCTCGCGAATCGGCTGAAGCGAAATTCTTCGAATTTCAATGTCGCCGCCTTCGCTTTGGATGCCGATGAAGCCGGAGGAAATCGTGCATCCGGAAATATCGTTCAGCACTTTGCCGTTGATTCTGGCGAAGATGGTGTTGCCGATGCAAACGGTCTGGTTGGTGTTCCACTCGCCGATAGGATTTTCATTCGGAGTGCCGCGTAGCGGGACAGGTGTATTGGCATCCATGCCTTGATGCTGAAGGCACTCCGCGCCAGCCATCACGAACAAATCGCCCTGCCGTCCCGACTTGCCCTGATTCTGAACGCACATCGGCCAGACCTTGTCCGGCAATTGCATGTGGACGAGCACGCCGGAGTTGTCGGCCTTGGGCGCGATTTTCACGAAGCGCCATTCGACGGTGACGACGTAATTGCTGTAACTTTGTGTCGTCCGCAAATAGCCGATGGGTTTGCCGGTGCAATGAATGACGCCGTTGGTGACGCTCCAGGTCTTCAGCGGATCGGCGTTGTCCTTCATGCAAAAGGTGAACCCGGAAAAATCCCGGCCGTTGAACAGCGAAACTTCGTTTTCACGGCTTTGCGGCGGCGGATAAATTGGAACCGCGTCCTGCGCGGCCCCATTTGCCAACAATGCCCCAGCCAGGCCAATGACGGCGACGATGAGTTTCATGCCTGCAAGCTGCGGCGGGGAGTTTTTTTTGGCAAGCGGATTCAGCCGCTGGCAGCGGTCAATTTTGCACGCCAGATTTCAAAAACCGGCGCGGCCATCGCCGGCGATTGAATGCTGCTGACGCCGGGAAGCTGGCCGGCTTCGGCCGCGGAAAAACCGGCGGCTCAAGACAATTTTTGTTGAACCCGCGCCAGCACCCGCGCCGGGGAAATTGCGCGCAGGCATTCTTCCGGTTTTTCAAAATGACAGACCGCCTTGAGGCAGGGCGAGCAGGGCAGGTCCAGGCGCAGCACATTTTCGAGCTGGCCGTAAGGACCGGTGCGGCGCGGTTCCGTCGGGCCGAACAAGGCGACGAGCGGTTTGCCGAGCGCGGCGGCGGCGTGCATCGGACCGGTGTCATTCGTGACCAGCAAATCGCAAAGGCGGATCCACTCGACCATTTCCGGCAGCGAAGTCGCGCCGCACAAATTCAGGCACCGTTCCGGCGCGGCCCGGCAAATGATTTCGCCGAGCGGCTGGTCGTCCCTGCCGCCGAGAATGGCGAAGCGCGCCGCCGGAAATTCCTGTGCGAGCGGGCGGACCAGCTCGGCAAAATACCTGGCCGGCCAGCGTTTGTTTTGCCAGCGGGCGCCGGGCTGAAGCGCGATCCAGCGGGTGCCGTCAATTTCCCATTTTGCCTTCAGGGCGGCGGCGGTTTCCGGCCGTTCGGGCAGCCAGGAAAAGTTTTTGTGAACCGGCACGCCGAGTTCCGGCAGCACCGCCAAATACCAGTCCGCGGCGTGCGTGTGAAAACTTTTGCGCGGCACCGCGACGTCATAAAAGCCGCGCGCGCCTTCGCGGACTTCATCCAGGCCAATGAGAAATTTTCCCCGCGCGAGCCACGCGAACGCGCCGCTGCGCGCGAGGCATTGCAAATCAATCACGAGATCGAAGTTTTGGCCGCGCAGCCAGCGGAGGCTGCGGAACATTTCCGGCCAGTGTTGCGGGTGCGCCCAGCGTTTGCGTTCGAAGCGGACGACGCCCGCCAGATCCGGATCGCCTTCGAGCAGCGGCGCGAGCGCGGAGTCAATCCACCAGAAAATTTCCGCGTCGCGGAAATGCAGTTTCAACAAACGCAGGACGGGCAAAGCCTGGATGACGTCGCCGAGCGAACTGGGTTTGAGAATGAGAATTTTCAAGGCAAAAAGACACCGCTTGAAGCGTGAATGATGAAAAATCCCGTTCGCGAACGATGCCGCGCAAAGGAATTTTCATCCTTCGTCATTCACGCTTCTACCTTCCAAAGGCGAGCCGTTCGGCGAGGCGTTCGGGCAGGCCGGCGGCGCGGATTTTTTTCTGGGCGGCGGCGATGTCGTATTCCAGGCGGCGCAGTTCAATCGTTTGTGCGTCCATGTCGTAAATGACATAGGCGGATTTGGGGTTGTTGTCGCGGGGCTGGCCGACGGCGCCGACGTTGATGA
Organism: uncultured Bifidobacteriaceae bacterium; assembly: GCA_964449815.1. Classification (GTDB taxonomy): domain Bacteria; phylum Verrucomicrobiota; class Verrucomicrobiia; order Limisphaerales; family UBA11358; genus UBA11358. The sequence continues at coordinate 43,294 of CAYVGC010000012.1, read as the reverse complement.
AATATTTTTTCGACTGATCAACCTTAAATTTGGAATAGGTGCCGCCGCGCACCACGGTGTCGCGCATGAAGGCGACGGGAACATGTGTGTGACCGAAGAAACACATCTGGGTGTTCTGATACGGGAAACTGGCGGCGGCGGCGAGCTTGTCAAAGACGTAGCCCCAGCGGTCGGGCGCGTCGAGCGTGGCGTGAACCATTGTGAAGTTCGCGGCCATGCGGGAATATTTCAAATCTCGCAGCCATTGTTTGTCGTCGTTGGAAAGCTGGGCGCGCGTCCAGTGGACGGCTTCGGCGGCGTGCGGATTGAAGCCGTCGAGATGGTTTTCGGTGGAGCAGTATTCGTCGTGGTTGCCCTTGACGCAGGGGATGTTCATGTCGCGGACGATCCGGAGGCATTCCTTGGGCTGGGCGTTGTAGCCGACGACGTCGCCGAGGCAGACGATGTGGTCGGCCTTCTGCGTGCGAATATCCTCCAGCACAACCTGGAAGGCGTCCAGGTTGCCATGGATGTCTGCGATGATGGCGTATTTCATTTCCTAGCGAATAATTTCAAAACCACGAACTTCGTTTTTTGCGTCGGCCCAACTTACCTGCTCATCGCGGATAAATCCAGCAAGACCTGCATCATGCAGGGCGGCGCGGAAGGCATCAAGCTCGCCGCGGGTGCCCTCGGCAATCAATTCCACGCGGCCGTCAGGCAGATTGCGGATGGTGCCGGTGATTTCAAATCCGGCGGCAACGGTCCTGGCGGTGTAGCGGAAGCCGACCCCTTGCACCTGGCCGGAGAAAAACACGGTCATCCGGCGGCGGGAAGGGCTGGCGGCAGGTTGCGACACAGGCAGGATAAAGCCAAAGGCGGGGCCGGGATGCAACATTTTTCAGCGCGTGCTGCAAATTTTTTTGATTTTAGTTTGACCCGTGCGACAATTTACCCTAATCAACTGCCTGCCCATCACACCTTTTTAAGAAACTGAAGCGGTGACGGCAAAGACGTAAACAGCATGCTGAACACCAAGTCATTTTTGACCGTTGATTTCGGGGCCGGAAGCCTCAAGCTCGCGGAGTTTGAAATCAATGAATCAGGCGGCTTGCGGCTGGACAATTTCGTGATCAAGCCGCTCGGCCTCGAAGGCACGCAGGAAGCCACGCGGGAAAAACTGATCCTGTCCACCCTGCAGGCGATTATCGCCGAGCAGGGGATCAAGGCCAAGAACGTGAACGTCTGCGCGCCCGGCTTCCATGTCTTTTCCAAATTTGTCAAGCTGCCGCCGGTGGACTCCGGCAAGGTGGATCAAATCATCCAATACGAGGCGCAACAGAACGTGCCGTTTCCGCTGTCCGAAGTGGTGTGGGACTACCAAATCCTCGGCTCGGCAGCGAGCGGCGAACTGGAAGTCCTGCTGGTGGCCATCAAGTCGGAAATTGTCGAGGGTTTGTTCCGGGTGGCGGCCGAGGCCAAGCTGAACCTCCAGCTTTGCGACGCCTCGCCGGCGGCGCTCTGCAACGCGTTCCGCTATAATTACAGCGATCTGGAAGATTGCACCATGCTGCTCGACATCGGCGCCAAGACGAGCAATCTGCTGTTTTTTGAAAAGGGCAAGGTCTTTTCGCGCAGCATCAATCTGGGCGCGAACTCCATCACGCAGGATTTTGCGAACGAGGCGAAACTGAAATTTAACGACGCCGAAAAAATCAAGATTGCCGAAGGCTTTGTCAGCCTTGGCGGCGCGTATGAAGAGCCGGACAATCCGCACCAGATGCAGATTTCCAAGATCGCGCGCCAGTTCATGACCAAGCTGCACATCCAGGTCAACCAGACGCTCCAGTTTTACCGCGGGCAGCAGGGCGGCGCGGCCCCGCAAAGATTGTTTCTGTCCGGCGGCGCTTCGATCATGCCCTACACGGCGCAGTTTTTTGCGGAGAAGCTGAACGTGCCGGTCGAGTATTTCAACCCGTTCCGCAACCTGCAGATTTCGCCGGCGGTGAACCTGGAAGAATTGTCGCGCGTGGCGCATTCGCTCGGCGAAGTCGTCGGTCTCGGCCTGCGCAATCTGGCCACCTGCCCGGTGGAAATGAATTTGATGCCGGACAGCACCCTGCGCTGGCAGTCGCTCAACCAGAAGAAGCCCTATTTTGTCGCCACGGTCGTCAGCATGGTGCTGGTCACGTTTGCGGTCGGGTTGTTGTTCCACAAACTGGCGGAGAACAAGGATGCGGAAATCGCCCGGCTGGACCCGCAAGTCACGGAATTGAGCAGCAAATCCGACCGGTTCAAGGCCGCTTATGCCAAGCTGCAAAAGACGCAGACGCAGGCGACGCAAATCGCGACCTTGATTCAGCAGCGTTATTATTGGGCGGATTTTCTGGGCGAAATGCGCCAGGCCTTGATCCGCTCCGAGGATGACGTCAGGAAAAAACTGTCCGCGCAAAAGCCGGGCGTCGAGGTGGGCGTTTGGATTGAGCAAATAACCACGGCGGACGCGTTGAATGCGGCGAATGGAGCGCCGGGAATGGAAACGCCCCAGGCCATGCCGCAGGCGATGACTGTTTACGGCTATGCGAGGCGCCGGGGGGGGCAGGCCATGCCGCCGCCACAGCCGGCTCCGCAGCCGGATCAGGCGCAGCCGGCCGGGCCGGGCAGCGCCAATACAAATTCCATCACGCTGGTCTGCCGCGCGGTCAGCCTGACCAGCGTGGATTCCTCGGCCAACCCGTCCATCGCCTACGCGGTGGAGAACGAAATCAAAAATTCGCCGCTGGTGGACCCGAAGGCCACGCAGCTTTCGCCGAACATATCGCCGGATGACCCCAACGGCACCTTCTCATTCACCGTCAACGTGACGCTGCTCAACCCGCTGAAATTTTGATATGGGCTGGATCAAACGAAATTTGTTTTTTGTGGCCGGCGGCATCCTCGCCTTGGGAATGCTGGGCGGGGCGGGTTTTTTCATCTACACGGGCTGGGCGCTCAACACCGGAAAGTCGGCGAAGCTGAATGAGCTTTACGGCAAGCTGCAGGAAATTGCCCAGCAGCAGCCGGCTCCGGGCAACAAGAAAATCAACAACACGCAGATCGCCAAGGATCAGGACAAGCAGGAGCTTGACTGGATCAGCGCAGCGGGCAAATATTTTCAAGGCATTCCAGCCATTCCGGCAGGCGTGCCCGTCACCAGCGCGGCTTATGCGGAGGCCTTGCGCCAGACCATAGACGGCTTGAAGCATCAGGCGGAAAGCGCGGGGGTGACGTTGCCGCCCAAATATGATTTTTCCTTTGCCGTGCAACTGTCGCGGGTCGAATTTGCCGCCGGCAGCCTGGAGCCGCTCGCCGTGCAGCTTGGCGAGGTCAAAGCCATCTCGGAAATCCTGTTCGCGGCGCGCGTCAATGCCTTGGACGGCATCCAGCGAATCCGCGTTTCGGAGGATGACGCCGCCGGCTTGCAGGCAGACTATGTCAATGAAACTCCAATCACCAACGATCTGGCGGTCTTCACGCCTTATGTGATCACGTTCCGAGGTTTCACGCCGGAGCTGGCGCGGGTCGTCAGCGGCTTTGCGAACTCGCCCAATCCATTCATTGTCAAGTCAATCACGGTCCAGCCGGCGACGGGGACCGGAACCACGGCTGAAGTTTCCGGTGAGGCTGCGTCCAATCCTTATGGCCCGGGCGGCGCCATGTTGGATCGCCGTTATCGAGGTTACATGCGCCCGCCAACGGTGGCTCCGGAGCAGCAGTCGCCGGCGCCCGGCCGGGGCGGCTTGCAAACGGTTTTGAAGGAGCAGTTGCTCCACGTCACGCTGGAGGTTGAAATCGTGAAACTGCTGCCCAAGAGCTAAAATGGACTTCCTTAAAAAACATTACGAAAAAGTTTTGCTGGGTCTGATGCTGGCCGGGCTCGTCGGTGTGCTGGTGTTCATGATCTTTTACATCACCACCGACAAAACGGACATGGAGAACAAAAGGACTTCCCTGACCAATCCGAAGGTCAAGGAGCTGCCGGGTCTGGACACGTCCGTGCAAGACAGCTCGATGTTGCGGCTGCAGTCGCCCTACAACCTGGATCTGGAAACGACCAACAAGCTGCTCAACCCGATGGAATGGCAAAAGGGTCTGGATGGCAACCTGATTCCCGCCGCCAGAAAAACCGGGCTGCAGGTGGCGGTGGTCACCAGCATCACGCCGCTGTTTCTCGTGATTTCAAACGTCTCCAGCACCACGAACGAACTGGGCGCGCGCTACAACATCAGCGTGGAACGGCAGGGGGCCGCAGCGGCCAAGCGGCATCCGATTTCGCACTTTGTCTCCGTGGGCGACAAGGCCAACGAAACCTTTGAGCTGCTGCAAGTGAAAGGCCCGCCGGAGAATCCGGATGCGTTGGTCCTTAAGCTGGTGGACTCCGGCGACGTGGTGACAATCTCACATGGCAAACCTTATCGCCGGGTGGAAGGTTATGCCGCGGATTTTCGTTATGACCCGGAGAGAAAAGTCTTTCGAGGCCAGCGGATAGGTGATAAACTTTCCTTCGGCGGTGTGAACTATGTAGTTGTTGAAGTCAATCAAAACGAATTAATTTTGTCCGATCAGTCCAACCAAAAAAAAACCTCATTGCCATTTGTCCCCTGACTGATAAGTTTTAACCTTGCAACGCTCCGACTTGAGACGAACCTGATTTTGCCATGACCAAAGCCGCCCTAATTTTCCTTGGACTTGCCGCGCTGGTGGTGTTTCCCGCCACGGTGCCCGCGCAGGACAATCCCGCCAACCTCGCCGTGAATGAAGCGGTGTTGCGTCAGGCCAACACCATTGTGCTCCGCCAGAAACTGTCGGATGCCAAAGCCGTCGCGCAACGGGGCGACATTGTCAATGCCGCCAAACTTTACCAGGAATCACTGACCTTGGCGGAGCAGATCGGCTCCGGCATTGCAGCCGAGCGGCAGCAGGCCGTGGCCGGGCTGGTGGCCACGCGGATGGCCTTGGCGCGGGATGCACAAAGCCGCGGTGATTTGCGCGAAGCCGGGGCGCAGGTGCTGCAGGTTTTGAAAGCGGATCCCAAAAATGGCGCGGCCATCGCCTTCAAGCAGAAAAATGACCAAATACTTGCGGATATGAAAGGCCGGATGCCGGATGCCGCCACGCTGGAGAAAGCGGCTCCAAACGGTCCAATTGCCTCGCAAAAAGTCGCCTCCGCCACGCTCATGCAGGATGGAAAACTGCTTTATGAAATGGGCCAATTTAGCGACGCCGAAGTCAAGCTGACCGAAGCCATCAAGCTGGACCCGGACAATACTGCGGCATTTTACTATTTGAACCTGATCAAGCAGGCCAAATACGCCCGTGCCAGCATGGAGCATAACACGGACACCCAGGAACGCATGGAGCATGTGGAAAAACAATGGATCCTCCCCCAGAGCAGTGTAATGCTGCCCGTTCCCAATGCTTACGCAACCAACACGCTCGTTTACACCGGACCCGGACGGCAGGCGATCATGGCCAAGCTGGACCGGATCCACCTGGACAATGTCACCTATGACGGCCTGCCGTTGAGCGAGGTGCTCCGGCAATTATCCGAGCAAACCAGGCTGCGTGATCCTGAACGCAAAGGCATCAATTTTCTAATCAACAATAATCCCGACCTTTCGGGCACGCCCGTGGCCGGGCCGGTAGCGCTGGGGGTTGGCGGCTTTGGCGGCGCCAACCCGCGCGGCGTGGCTCCTGCCCTTGACCCCAACGCGGGACTCCCGGCGGCTCCGGCGGCGGACAACACCACAGTGACAACGGGTGAGTCGGTGGATGTCGGCTCATTCACTGTAAAGATACCGAGTTTGACGGATGTCCGGCTGGCGGATGTGCTTGATGCAATCGTTTTGGTGACCGATCATCCGATAAAATATTCCATCCAGGATTTTGCCGTTGTGTTTTCCGCCAAAGGCCCGGAAACCCCTCAGTTGTTTATGCGGACATTCCGCGTGGATCCAAACACTTTCTATTCCGGTTTGGAAAGCGTCAGCGCCCAAAGCTTCGGTTCTGTTCAAAATAACGGCAGTTCTGGTGGCAGCGGCGGCGGTGGTGGCGGCGGTGGTGGTGGTCAACAACAAAACAATGGTGCGGTTGTCGGCATTGTCAACGCTTTTGCCGGTGCTGGTGGCCTTCGCAACTATGGCCAAGGTGGCAGTGGTGGCGGTGGTGGCGGTGGTGGCGGTGGCTCACAGGGCGGGTCGGGAAGCCTGCTGACCGGCACTGGCGTCGGTGGCGCTCCTGGCGGTGGTGGCGGCGGTGGTGGTGGTCAAGGGGGGCTTAATCAAGGTGGATTGAGCTACATCACGCAACAGACTCCGGCTGCCAATCCAAGTGAACTGGCCAGAGCCTTCTTTACCACATTAGGTGTGAATTTGCAGGCGCCGCCCGGCAAGTCGGTGTTCTTTAACGACCGTCTGGGTTATCTCTTTGTCAAGGCCACTGAATCGGACTTGGACACGATTGAGCGCGCCATCCAGGTGCTCAACCAGGTTCCGCCGCAGGTCCACATCAAAGCCCGGTTCATTGAAGTTCAACAGTCCGACAACAAGCAACTGGGTTTTGACTGGTATCTCGGCCAGTTCAACCTGGGGAATCAGGCCGTTGCACAGGCCGGCAATCCGGGGTCGCTCACGGTGCCGACTTCGACGGCCAATCCCATCGGCGCTTTTCCTGGCGCCACGACTGCCAACACCATTGCCGATTCCGGTCAGCAATTGTTTAGCAGCGGCTTGAGTTCCGGCACGGCCGGCTCCACCACTGCCACCATGACGGGCATCTTGACCAATCCAAATTTCCAGGTCGTTCTGCACGCGCTCCAATCCCGCACCGGCAGTGAAACTTTGGGCGAACCTGAAGCCACCACCATCAGCGGGCGCCAGACCCAGATGCGGGCCACCTCGGTGCAAACGGTGGTCATCGGTTTGGGCTATCAGCAAGGCACATCAGCCACGACGACTACCGGTGCTAGCGGTAGCGCTGTTCCATAACCCAAGTCAATGAGGTGAAAATGAAAAAAACATTCAATAATTTGTCAATCAAACTGGCTCCGCTGACCATCGCGGTCGCCGGCTTGTCAGGTGCGCCCCTGGCCAGCGCTCAAAACAATACGTTCTCGCCCGGAACCTCGGCCATTACTCCCATCACCCAGTCGGTCGAAACCGGGCCGATTCTGGACGTGGTGCCTTATGTCCTGTCCGACGGCTATACCATCAATCTGGCGCTCATCCCGTCCGATACGGAATTTACCGGCTATGCCCCGACGCCGGCCATCCCGCAGGTCACCGGCAACTTGAATGTTGTTCAGATTCCGACCGTGCTGCCGACCTTCACCGTCCGCCAGGTCGTCGCCACCGTGAATGTCTGGGACAATCAGACGGTGGTGCTTGGCGGTTTGATTACCTCGTCAGTGCAAAGCACCAAGAACTCGGTGCCGGTCATTGGTGACATCCCATTGCTGGGGCGCCTTTTCCAGAGCGAGAGCAAGGCGACCGTCAAAGACAACCTGATGATTTTTGTGACCGCGACCGTGGTTGACCCGGCGGGCAACCGCGTTCATTCCGATGACGAACTGCCCTTTGCGCAGAATGCAGTGCCGGCGCAGACCGGCAACACGCAGCCGGTCGAAACGGTTCAGAAAGTTGCCGGGATGCCGGGACAGAACCAGTGAACCGGCTGCTGATTGTTGACGGCCATGCCTATGCGTATCGGGCATTTCACGCCATCCGCGATTTGCGCGGGCCCGAAGGCCGGCCAACCAACGCCATCTATGGTTTTGTCAAGATGCTGGAAAAAATGCGTTCAGCCCTTGAGCCGGCGCATTTGATGGTGGTGTGGGATGGCGGCCTGAGCGCCGGGCGAATGGCAGCTTTGCCGGAATACAAGGCGCAACGCCCGGAGATGCCGGAAGCCTTGCGGCCGCAACTGGACGAGATTACAAGTTATCTGGCGGCGGCGGGCGTGGCCAGTTTTCGCGGCGACGGGGTCGAGGCCGATGATTACATCGCCTGCCTGGCGCGGCAGGCGGCGGACGCGGGCTGGAACGTGGTGATTGCCAGTTCCGACAAAGATTTTATGCAGTTGGTTTCGGCGCGGATCGGGCTGTTGAACCCGAACGACAAGAGCGGGACGATTTGGACGCACGAACAGGTTCGTGCCAGGGCCGGGGTGGAACCGGAGCAGGTGGCTGACTGGCTGGCGCTCATGGGTGATGCGGTGGACAACATTCCCGGCGTGCCGGGGGTCGGGCCGAAGACCGCCGCTGATTTGCTGAAGCAATTTGGTTCGGTGACGGCGTTGTTCAGCCGGCTGGCCGAGGTGAAGTCGGAGAAGTTGCGGGTCGCCTTGCAGGTTTCGGCGGATGCCGTTCGGCGGAATTTGAAACTGGTGCAGTTGCAAGAAGTGCCGTGCAAATTTGAGCCGGCGCAACTGGCGGTGAGGCCGGCGGATCGGGAACAATTGCGGGAATTGTTCCGGCGCTGGGGTTTCAAGGGAATGATCGAAGCTCTGGACCGGACGATGTCCGGACAACAGGCGGAGTTGATTTGAAAATGAATTTGCAAAGCTGGTTCAATAAAGTTGCCGACGCGGTCAAACGCCGGGCGGCAGAGGCGGGATTTTTTCGACAAATCCTTCGTGGCGGCTTATGTTTCGCGCGCCGCATGATGCCATTGTCCGTCCGCGCCAGAAGTGTCGCCGCCGCCCTCGCTTGGGCGGTGGTTTTCACGCTGGTGTCAACCGTTTCCGCGCAGACTAATTATTATTCCGCCAACGGCAGTGAGTATGCCGTCGTCGGCTCGCTGCCCGGTGATCAAGTGTTTCCCGACGCCGCCATTTCCCCGACCAACGGCTTTGTGGTCTGGCAGGACAACATCACCGATGGCGACGGCTGGGGCATCAGCGCGCGGCGGCTCGATGCAACTCTTTCGGGAACCTTGAGCCCCTTTCGCGTGAATGCGACTGGTGCCGGCAATCAGGAAAATTCGCGCGTGGCCCTGCTCAAAAACGGCGGCGCGGCCTTTGTCTGGCAGGGCGGCCAGCCGGGTTTTCAACATATCTATGCGCGCTTCCTGACGGCCAGCAACATTTTTTCCTCCACCAATGACATCTTGGTGAACACCTTCACCAATCATTTTCAGGTGAATCCATCGCTGGCCGTCCTGACCAATGGAAACATGGTGGTGGTGTGGGCGAGTTACGACGAGGCCGGTTCCAATTCCATGCAGGATGTTTATGGCCAGATCTTGTCGCCGACCGGTGTCGCAGTTGGCGGCGAATTTCTCGTCAACCAGTTCATCAGTTTCAACCAGCGCACGCCCACGGTGGCAGGCTTGCTGAACGGCGGTTTTGTGGTCGGCTGGGTTTCCGAACAGGAGCGCCTAGTCGCGCCGAATTTGGGAACCAACACGGCTTACACTGCGGCCGCAGCGGCACCGGTGCCCAGCGTGGACGTTTATGCGCGAATCTTCAATCCTGATGGCTCGGCAGTCGCCGGTGAGTTTTTGGTGAATACCAACGTCAATCCCAGTGCCAACCCGGTGGTGGCGGCGGCGAAGGACGGAAGTTTCATGTTGGCGTGGGGCGAGAAGGACCGCACGAATCCGACCAACAGTTGGGATATTTATGCGCGGCCATTTACCAGCTCAGGGGTCGGCGGGCCGGTGACGCTGGTTAATTCCTATACTTACGGCGACCAATATGTTCCACACCTCAGTTGCATCGGGCTGGATTATTTGGTGGCCTGGACGAGCCTGGGACAGGACGGTTCGCGCGAAGGCGTCTTTGCCCGGTTCATTCATAACGACGGAACCTTGGTTGGCGGCGAGTTTCGCGTGAACACGACGACCATCGGGCAGCAGATGCAGCCGGCTGTGGCGTCGGACGGCGTGGGTGAGTTTCTGGCCGTCTGGACCAGTTTCACCGGTGCGCCAAACAATTTCGATTTGTTCGCGCAACGGTTCGTCAACGTGGCCGCGATTTTGCAGCCCATGTCCGCGCCGTTCGTCTGGGTGCCGTTCACGTTGAGCAACAATGTCTATCAGCCGCGTCTGGTGGTTTCATGGGCGACGCTGCTGGGCTTGTCCGTCTCCAATTTCGAGGTTTATGTGGATGGTGCCAGTGTCCCGGCCGTCATGGTGACGAGCAACCAGTGGACGATGACGGCGGCGGACGGACTGACCGCGAACAGCGCGCATTCCTTTCAAGTGGATTATGTCACGACCGACGGCCGACGCTCGCCGATTTCGCCTTCGGCCAGCGGCGTGACTTGGAGCGGAGCCAATTACTACGGCCTGCCCTTTGAATGGATGGAGGCAAATTATGGGCTTAACTTTACGGGCTGGCCGGCCAACGTGAATGCCCCCCTGGTTCCCGGCGGACCGAGTCTGGCCCAGGTGTTCCTGAGCGGCGGCGACCCGCTGGATGCAACCACCTGGCTGCGGCAGCAGCTCACCAAAACGGCGAATGGAATGTTCCTCAACTGGAACACGCAGCCGGGCGCGACCTATCAGGTTCAGGTCACGACTAATTTCACCACTTGGAGCAATCTCGGCTCGCCCCGGTTCGCGGCGGGCGCGACGGATTCACTCCCGCTCGGCGGCGGTTCCGCTGGCTATTACCGGGTCGTGCTGCTGCGTTGATGAAAACTTATATACAGAGAATAATGAAGCGATATTTTGCCTTGTTTTTGCTGGTGGCGATGAGCCGGGTTTCCTGGGGCTTTTCGCTGTTGGGGCCGCTGCCGCCGGACGCCGGTGGTGAGCCATGGCAGGTGGACACCATCGGTTACGCTCAACCCTATTACCTGAGCGGATATCCTGGCGGACTGGTCTGGCTGGGGGACATTGGTGGTCCGCACAACATTGGCGAAGAATACCGGCGCAATGCTCCGGTGCTTTACTACAGTTATGACCCCAGTTTTTTGGACGGGAACTATTTCGGAACCAACGGCACGGCGGCCATAGACAGCGCCTTTGCCATCATGAACAGCCTGACCAACGTGGATAATTACAGCTTGGATCTTTCGGAATTTCCGTTGAGTTCACAGCATTACAATTATACGGCCCAGTCGTTGTATTTGACGGACCTGAAATCCACAACCCTGCATCTGCTAGTGGAGCAATTGGGCCTGGCCGATCCAGCCCGATATTCCTGGACCTTGCACACCCGCTATCAATCTCCTGTTCCTTGTCCGGTTGGCACGTTTTATCTTGTGGTGCAGCGGAACTTTGACGGCACTTCCGAACCGGACCTCCAGACGCTGGCATACTCGCCGTATGTCAACGACGAATTATTGTCTTATTACATTACAGAACATTGCACCGGTCCGCCGCCGGCGCTCGCCACCACCGTGCCTTTTATGACCGATCCATCTGGAGCGGATTTTGCACCGGTGGCTGCCAATAATGCTCAACAATTAGAGGAGGATGACACCAGTATTGAATGGCACCTGCCCACTATTTATGGTTTGCAAATTGGGGGTTATTATTCGGGGTTGACCCGGGATGACGTGGCTGGTTTGCGTTATCTTTTCAGCACAAATAATATCAACCTGGAGCCGATTCCTGCGACCAGCCTGTTGTTCAATGTCAACACCAACTTTAGTCTGCAACAGTTGTTTCCCAATGGCAACGGAACCAACAATGCCGGCACGAACGCGGGCTTTTATTTTTACGACGGCACTTACGGCTATGGCGATTATGGCTGGCTGGTCGCAACCTCCCAGACCAACAGTCCGGCTGTGTTGCAGACGATGTATCCTGGTCTGGTGATCGCCAGTTCGTCCAACTATTTTGTCTTGTCCAGCAACGTCACCTATACCCAGTATTTCACCAATTCGGGCTACGGCACGACCTATCCGCCGCCGTTGCAACTGGTGACCGTGACCAACTACACGCCCTTTTTGCTGCAGAAGTATGTGACGCTGTTTGCAAACGTATTCCCCAATCACTTCTATTCAAACACAATCGCCTATTTGCAGACCATTTCAGTGGTGCCCAACATTAAAGCCCCGTATGGGTCTCCGCCGGTCACCAATGTCACAACCCAGACCATCGTGTATACCAACGCACCGTCGGGCGACTTTTTCCTGCTCTCGATGTTTCATACCAATGTCTGCCCGCTGGATTTTCTTTATACCGGGCTGACCAATGTCCTGGCCATTACCAATTTTCTGACGGCAGCCAGCACCAATGTTGTGGCCTCCACCAATACGAGCGGTTCCACCAACACGAGCAGCTACTCCAGCACGCTGTCGCAAATCAACTATTTCACCAATTATACCTGGGTGACACACCCGGTGAATTGTGCGGAAGTGACCAATGCTCCCAACTTGTATCAGGGCATTGGCGGCGTCAAGTTTGTGCGCGCGGATTATGATTCGGAACTGGGCCAGTATTTTCAGCCGGTCACCAACTACTACACGATGTTGGCGGTGACCAACAGCCAGTTGCAATTGCAGCATCTGGTGCGGGTTGTTACAGCTCCGGACATCTTGCTGACCGCCGCCGACAGCGCTTTGGGACCGGCTGACATTCCTTTTAACAATACGGTCGAGCGGAATATTAATTTCAATTCGTCCCAGGAGATTGCTGGTTTGCGTGGTCCCGGAATCATAGATATAACCTCGACTTTCATTTACAACAAAGTGGGTCCTATTTTTGAAAATGGTCCGTTCCTGGATGCTAATTCATTTATAAACCCCAATGAGGTCAATGAAACGACGCAATTACCACTGCTGCAATGGGCGTCTTTTGACGGCACCACCAATGATCCGGTCGTTTATCCCAACGGCACCAGCGTCCAGAATCTGGAGAGCCAGATGCTGATTCAACTGACCACCACGCCGAGCGGTCCGCTGGTTGGCACCAACGGCACGCCTTACAGCGTCCAGTTCAGCGCCACCGGCGGCGCGTTTGACTACTCGCCCGCGCCGACCTGGACGGCTTCGGGCATTTCCGGAGTGGTTGGCAGCGGCCTGCCGCCCGGCCTGTCGCTTTCATCCGCCGGCATCCTTTCCGGCACGCCGACCAGTTCCGGCACATTTGATTTTATCCTGCAAATGACCGATGCTTTGGCGCGCACTGTGCAGTGGACATTTTCAATCACAATTAATTGACAGGCATGAAATCTTTACGTCGCCCGGCCAACCGTATTATGAAGTGGAAGCTGCTCTCCGCGCTTGCGGGCGTATTCTTTGCCCATGTGGCTTTGGCGCAGATTCCGCTCTATCAAAACAATGATGTTCTGAATTACACGATTCCCGGCACCCCGCCGCCGCAGATTGACGCCACGGCTTTTGACAACGAAAGCACGTTCACGATCAATTACGAAACCATTAATCCTGGAACGCCGTTTTATGAGACGATGGACACGCTGTTTTACACCAATTCCGGGACGATGGTTGCCAACAGCCCAGGTTTGACTACGACCAGCCTGCTGCTGCTTGGTTTTGGCTATCAGAATTTTGCCTGCGGCTACAATTTTGACCTGCAGAATGCAAACCACCAATGGGCGGACACGTTTTATAATCCGGGAACCATCCGTTGCGTGTCCACGATTGATGGGAACAATCTTGAATTTGAAGGGACAATATTCGGGTCACAATATTCGGAACTCTATCAACTGTCCAGTTACGGCGAAGCGCTGGTTTCGGCCACGAATATCATTGATCCCGGGATTGTGGACGTCAGCGTGGACGGGTTGATCAAGTTCAACGGCAGGAACGTGGATGTGACAGGCGGCCAGTTCATTGTGGAACCACAATTGAATATTTTCGGCACGCTTTATGGAGTGAGCCTCAACAGCATCGGTTCCGTGGGCGTGGACACCAATGGGGATTGGAACGCCGGTTTGGATCTGACGCCATTCGACGCGTTTTCGTCGTTTGTTCCCATCCCGCCGTATTTCTTGGAACTGACCAATTCGCAGTCTTATTTGGATGTCCGGTCGCCCGCCACCAACTACAACATTTACCGCTACGTTTTTGTCGAGAACAACAGCCCCGACATTCCATATAAGGTCTATATTGATGATCCGAACACGCAAACCCTTGGCTTTGAACCCGGGGCGGCGCATGTGGAGTGGAATGCTTCCTATACGGACCCGGCCAGCGGCGGGGTGGTCAACAACTACCTCTATTTGACGGATGATTATTCGCTGGGGGCCAATACTAACATACTCATCATTAACGGCGTGCCCGAAAACTTCACCTTTGTCACCTGGCCCAATGAACTGCTTTTCAATCCGACGCCCATTGGTTTTACGAACTTGCCGGACGCCTACCAAAGCAACAACTACTCCTGTTTTTTTGGGAATTTGACCGCCGCCACAGCGTCAACCAATGTTTCAGCCACCAATCCACACGGCACTATCACCAACCTGCCGGGCAAGATTTATATTACGGCCAGCAACGAATTGAACATGGCGTTCACCTCGATTGTCGGGCCGAATTACCTGTCACTGAACTGCACGAATCAATTTGACGGCAGTCCGGGGGCTTCCATTGCCGCGCCGTATTCGGACATTTTCCTTGGTGTCACGAACGGCTTCATGACTGTGAGCAATTTGCTGCTGGCCGCGCTGCCCAACTGGAGCGGCACCATTCAAGGCTGGAGTTCCGACTGGTTTGCGGTGGACGCTTCTGGCGTGACCAATGAATACAAGGTCATGCTGGTCTTCAGCCAGTTGCAGCCCACCACGGTGCCGTGGATTCAAAACCTGTATCTGCATGGCACAAACACCCTGGTCATCAGCGATCATCTGAATGTTTATGGCTCATTTTATAGTGATGCCCGGACCCTGACACTGAACACCAATCTCTTGGGCGTCGGCGCGACTTCGCTGGACGGGGAGCTGACCTGGCTGAACCCGGTCGTTTTTAACGCCAACTCCGGGAGCGGCGCGCAGCAGTTGCCCAACTTGCTTAACCTCACCAACAGCGGGGCCATCCGGGCGTTAAACACCGTCAACTTTGGCGGTGCCGCCACCGTCTACGGCGGATTTATCAACAACGGCCTGATTGCCGATCAGGGAACAACGGTCTGGGCCACCAATTTTATTAACAGCGGGTCAATTTCCAACGGCCCCGGTTCATTCGTCTTGCAATCCAGCACAGCCTTGTTGACCAACGGTTTGATTTACGCCGGTGCCGACGTGAAGTTGATTGCCACCAATAATTCCGGATTGGGCGGCAACAGCCTAATCATCAGCAACCATGTGATTCAAGCCGGTCGCATGCTGACGCTCTGGTCAACCAATCTCACGGATACTGGCGTGACCAACGGCAACGTCTGGGTGGTGGGTTTCAATGGAATTTCCGGTTCGCCCAACCTTGGTGCCAACGACAGCGGATTTAATATTCCAGTAAAACCGTCCGTTGGTGATCTCCTGGGCACGACCGTCACCAACATCGCCCCGCCGAACATGAAAATTTACAATTTTTGGTCCGGCAACGACTACGGGATTTCCAGCCAAGGCTACACCAACAACCTGGCGCTCGGCCAGTTGATTCTGGATGCGCAGGGTTCAGCTTCATTCTTCTATTTCAATGGCGCGGGGACCAGCAACGCCCTGTATGTGGATAAATTGGTGCTGCAGGATTACGCGAATGTCGGCACCGGCAACTCTGAAAATTTCCTGTGGTTGAAAATTGCCACCAACATGATGATTTACTATGCCCAGGCCATTGATGGGAGCGGCCATTCGGTGGCGGAGGCGATTGACAATGCCAGCCGGGCAGGGTGGAACGGCGGCCGCCTCCGGTGGATATATTCCTACGCCGGCTATTTCAGTTCCACCAACTTGGTTTACACCAACAGCGTTTATCCCAACGGCGTCACCAACACAGTGAATGCGGCGCTGGCGCAAAGCTCGGTGATTGATTCCGACGGTGATGGCATTATAAATAACGTGGATCCAACGCCGTTCCTGGTGCCGTCGGAGGTCAGCTTCACCCTGACCACGACCACCGACCAGTTAGCGAAGGTGGAGTGGACAACGATTCCCAACGCGACCAATTTCATTTATTACACGACCAACCTGCTGGCGACCAACTGGCTCGCGTTCACCAATTTTAAGAATTTTTATTACGGCGACAACGTGGCGGTCACCAACGCGGGCCACGGCAACGGGTTTCATTCGCCGCAGACGTATGTCAGCACCCAGTTTTCGCCGCCGGACAATTCCCAGATGACGAACGTCTGGGTGTTTGACGCGATCACCGGCGTCCCGCATTATTACAAAGTGGTGATCTGGCCGTGGTTGAATTATCCATACTGAAGCGGCGGATGATTTTTTTGAGATTAAATCCGCGCGGCCAGTCCGCGCGGGACGAATGGAGAAATGTTGTGAAAAAGATTCGAGAAACACTTGCAAGTCTGATGACGGTTCGCCGCGGGCGTGCCGTTCGCTGGTTGAAACCGGCGCTGGTCCTTGCCCTGGGTCTGGCCGCCGGCCTTGCCGGGGCGCAGCCGGCCAATGACAATTTTGCCAGCGCCTTTGTCATCCGGGGAATTTCCGGCAGCACCAACGGCGACAATGCGCTGGCGACTCTGGAGCCGTGCGAGACCAATGCGGTCAGCACCAGTCTTTTCCCCGGTGATTACATCACCAACTCCGTCTGGTTTGCTTGGACCGCTCCGGGCACCGGCTTTTTGCAATTGGACACGGACGGCAGCGCCTTTGAAACGGTTCTGGCGGTGTGGACGACCGCCAGCGGCCTTTGTGATTCCAGCTTGACGAACCTCATTTCGGATGATGACGGGCAGGGGACTTTCAGCCAGGTGGATTTTCCGGTGGCGGCTGGCAAGACTTATTACATTTCGGTGAACAGTTGGGACGACGGATCCGCACCGTTTGACAACGCGGGTGCCTATGTGCTGAATTGGAATGCCACTATTCCCACCATTCCCACCGGGCAGTTAAAGTTCACTTCGAAATTGTATCTCGTGAGCGAGAATGACTCCAGCGGGCCGAATGTTTTGGACGGCACCACGGTTAATCCCAGCGTGATCGGGGCACGCGTCACGGTTACCCGCCCGGCACCGGCCTACGGTCGCGTTTTGGTGGATTACCAGGTGTCGGACTTGACTTACACGAACTTTTTGTCAACCAACTACTACGGAATCAGCATTACATATGGATATGAAGATACCAACCAGAACCTGTTTGTGACCAATTATATTTATGGGACGGTGGTTACTTCAAACTCCTATCAATATTACAACTCAGGCTATCAGTATGTTCCATTTACCTTGGCAACAACCAATTATACCGAATTTGATAACGGAACCGAAGTAGTCCATTTTAGCGCCCCCGACGTTGTTCCTACCGACGCACCGCCGCTGAACTATACGACCAACCTTGTTTACTTTCCGGGCGGCTTTTCCAACACCGTGGTTAATGCCGACGGCTCGATAAGTATTACCATTTCAAATTTTTTCCAACTTCCGTCGGCGGTGGTGACCCAGCTTGTCACGTCGGTCTCCGGGATCAGGACCAATTCACAGACCCTGATATTTGACAATTTTCAAATGAGCCAGGACATTATTGTCCCGGTGAATCAAAGCGTAGGTCCCGATTCTCCGATGGTGTCGGGGATTCCAAGTTATGCGGCGCTTACGCTCTCCAATCCGCGACTTGATCCGCAGGAGAACGCCAATCTGCTCATTGCACCTAAGCTGGATCCGGTTAATAGCGTGTCGTTCATCAGTGCATTAAACCCTACCTTTACAACCGGGTCGGGCGTCTTCAATCTTGAACGCTCCACCTTCCGCGTGGATAAGGACGTGAGCGGAAGCAATGCGGTGATCAGTGTGTATCGCTCCGGTGGTAATTTCACGGAAGCCGTATCGGTGCAGTATTTTATAGACCCGACGCCGGGTGATTTGGCGCCCAACTATGGCGGTGCTGCTCCGCCGCCAACCTATGCTAACGGCTACATTCCAGCCGACACTTTCCCGCTGCAGGCCGGTTCGGATTACGCCACGCCCAGCAGCGATTACACGCCGGTGACTGGCACGCTGAATTGGGGTGCTTACGATGGCGCGCCCAAAACCATCACGATTCCCATCATTAACAACGGTCTGGTGGAGAATAACATGGATCTGTTGATCCAGTTATACAATCCGCTGCCGGTGCCCACCACGTCCGATCCGGGGATGGAACTGGGCCAGATCAACGCGGCCAATTTGACGATTTTGTTTGACGACACGGACGGCGGTCAGCAACCCGCCGGCGCGCTGGACCGCACTTGGAATCAAGACAATGTCAGTGGCTCCATTCCGCCATATCTGCCTTATCCCGGCACGGCGGGCGGCGGCGGCACGGTTTATGCCGTGGCCGAGCAGCCTGACGGCAGCGCCATCATCGCCGGCAGTTTCATATCATTTGACTCCAATCCGTATAACCGGATTGTGCGGGTGATGACCAACGGTTTTCAGGATCCCACGTTTCTGGTCGCACCGAACAGCGGGGCGAATGACTTCATCGCCGCGCTGGCGTTGCAACCGAACGGCCAGATCATCATCGGCGGCAATTTCACCGCGTTCAACGGTTTTGACCGCCATTACATCGCGCGTTTGAACCCCGATGGTTCCTTGGACACTTCCTTCAATCCCGGTCTGGGTGCGAACGGCAAGGTCTGGTCGGTTGTCCTGGAGTCCAGTGGCCAGATCATCATCGGCGGCGAGTTCACCACTTATAATGGAACCAACGTCAATGAGGTGGCGCGATTGAATGCCGATGGTTCGCTGGACACGACTTTTAATCCCGGTGCCGGCCCCGACGGCATTGTGGACGCCGTGGCGGTGGACGCCAGCGGCCGCGTGATTATTGGTGGTGGGTTTGCCAATGTCTCCGGCGTCAGCAGCGGTGGTGTGGCGCGGTTGAATGTGGATGGCTCGCTCGACACCGCGTTCGCGCCCGGCATTGGAACATTCAATCCGGAGACTTTGACCACCGACCCGGTCAAGGCCGTGGCGGTGCAGCCTGACGGGAAGATACTGATCGGCGGCTCTTTCTCTTATCTCGATTTGGTCAACTATAATGGCCTCGCCCGATTGAGCCAGGACGGCACTGTGGATTTATCCTTCCAGCCCGGCACCGGCACCTTGAATCCGGTCACGGGGGTGGCGGACACGATTTACAGCATCTTGCTCCAGCCGGACGGGAATATTCTTATTGGCGGCGACCTGACCGCCTATAATCAAACCCGCCGCATCGGGGTGGCCCGCTTGTTCCAGGATGGCACGGTGGACACCAGCTTCATGGACACGGCCTATAACCAGTTTGCCGGCGTGCCCACCCAGTATTTAAATCAAGATGCCGTGGGGATCACTTATCCCTTTGTCAACACTCGTAATGTCATCTATGCTCTGGCGTTGGAATCCGGCGGGAATGTGATTATTGGCGGAACCTTCCCGTTGGTTGGTGGCGGCTACACCCGCGATGATATCCATTTCCGGAGCAACGTGGCCCGTCTGATCGGCGGGGCTACGCCCGGACCTGGCAACCTCGAGTTTTCTTACAGCAATTACTCGGTCAACAACAGTGACGGCCAGCTTTACGTTTCACTGGTTCGCACCAATGGTAATTTAGGACCGGTTTCCGTCACCTTCTCCACCAACACCGCCGCGCCGGGACCAGGCATCGCCAGCGGTGCTGATTTTTCCTTGAGCCCGATTTATACCAACCCGACTTGGGTCTCGGCCTGGACGCAGCAAGCCTGGATGTATGAAGTGGCGGAATATGGACCGAATTATAATTCAGTTCCGGCGCTCACCCCGCGCTCGACGTCCGCCGACGTGTATGTCAACGTCTTCAATCCTGGTAACATAAGCGGCAATTTGAGCGCCAACTTTGCGTTGTCCAATCCCTCCGGAAATTTCAGTTTGGGTGGTGAATATATTGCCCTGGGTGCGGCGCTGGGCGCCCGTGCCGCCGCCCCGCTGACCATCATAGACAGCAACATCAAGCCCGGGGTCTTGAGTTTCAGTGCGCCGGTTTATTCTGTGATTGAAAATGGTGGATCGGCCACCATTACGCTGACCCGCACCAACGGCACCGATGGCATTGTGTCGGTTTGGTATGCCACCAGCAACGGCACGGCCACCAATGGCATAGACTATACCGGGGCCACGAATCAGGTTGTTTTGGGCGTCGGTGTGACCAATGCGACGTTTACCGTTCCGACCCGCAGTCATTACACCTCCATCCAGCCGGACAAGACCGTGAACCTGCGCCTCTTTACGCCGAGCGGTGGCGCAACCTTGGGGCAGACCAATGCCGTGCTGACTCTGATCAATCCTAATTACGCGCCCGGGCATGCCAGCTTTTCCCTGGCCAACTATTCAGTCAACGAAAATGCCGGATCGGCCATCATCACGGTCAATCGTCTGGGTGGCAGCACCGGCACGATGGGGGTGACCTTGCTCACCAGCGGCGGATCGGCGGTCAACGGCGTCAATTACCTCGGGGCCACCAACGTGCTCTACTGGGCCAGCGGGGATGCAACCACCAGGACGGTTTCCGTTCCAGTGAAGGATGACGGGGTGGTGACACCAAACTTGGTGGTCTATTTGCAATTGACCAACTCGCAGGTCAATGGCACCAACAATCCGGGGCCGTTGTCTTTTGGCAGCCTGGCCAGCCCGACCAATGCCACCCTGACCATCGTCAATGTTGATTCAGCGGGCAGCGTCCAGTTCAGTTCCCCGGTTTATTCCGTCAAGAAATATGGTGGCTTTGCGCTCATTCCGGTGACGCGCGTCAACGGCAGCATCGGGCCCGTGACGGTTGACTATACCACGATGGACGGAACCGCCGCTGACGGGGTGAATTACACGGGCACCAATGGAACCCTCAGCTTCGCCACCGGTGAAGTGAGCAAGTTTATCACCGTGCCGATCATTGAAAACAACCAGAGCAACGGGCCGCTGGCCTTGAATTTGATTTTGTATGGCGCGTTCCCGGCCAATGCGCTGGGAGCCATCAGCAATGCCGTGCTGAACATCATTGACAGCGACTCGGTCAATGAACCGCCCGGATCTCCCGACCCGACTTTTGGCGCGTTTGGCTTCAACAACACGGTGTATGCGCTGGCGCTGCAGACTAACAACCAGTTGCTGGTCGGTGGTGATTTTACCATGGCCGACGGTGTCACCCGCAACCGCATTGCCCGTCTGAACGCGGATGGCACGCTGGACGCCGGTTTTTCCTTGCCCTCGTCAGCCATGGGAGCCGACGGCTCGGTGCGGACCATTGCCGTGCAGGCGGATGGCCGGATACTGATTGGCGGCTTCTTTACCAATATCAACAGCGTGGCGCGGGGCCATATTGCCCGGATTAATCCGGATGGCACGCTGGACAATTTGTTCAATCCTGGTTCCGGCGCGGACAACCCGGTTTATGCGCTGACCCAGACTTCTGTGGGCGGCCAGAGCAAGGTGCTGCTCGGCGGCGCGTTTGCCACCATCAGCGGCACCACTTTCAACGGCATAGCCCGGCTCAATGCCGATGGCACGCCGGACAGCACGTTTAACCTTGGCGGGTTGGGCGCAAACGCCACGGTCTATGCGCTCGCCGTGCAGAGCGATGGCAAGATTGTCATCGGCGGCAATTTCACGGCGGTCAACGGGGTGGCCAGCTTCAATCACATCGCCCGCTTGAATGTGGATGGTTCTGCGGACACCAGCTTCAATGCCGCCGCCAGCGGGGCCAGTGACTCGGTTCGCGCCATCGCCTTGCAGTTGGATGGCCGGATACTGATTGGCGGCGTGTTCACCAATGTCAACGGCGTCGCGCTGAATCACGTCGCCCGGCTGAACGCCGACGGTTCGGTGGATGCCAGCTTTAATCCGGGACTGGGCGCCAATGATGCCGTGTTCAGCATCAGTCTCCAGAGCGACAACCGGATTGTGCTCGGCGGCGAATTCACAACCTGCAGCGGAGTCACCCGCAACCGGATCACGCGCCTGAATCCCGATGGCACGGTGGATCCCACCATCAACTTTGGCACGGGGGCGAATGATTTCGTCGCGGCCACCGTCATTCAGGATGACACCATTGCGGGCTACCCGGCGAACATTCCCGATGAAAAGATCATCATCGGCGGCGGTTTCACCCAATATGACAATCAGCCGGAGCCGCATGTGGTGCGCATTTTCGGCGGCTCCATTGGCGGTTCCGGGGCGTTCCAGTTTTCCTCGGCCAATTATCAGGTTGACGAGAATGGCACCAACGTGGTCATCACGGTGCTGCGCACCGGCGGCACCGCCAATGCGCCTGCGGCGGGCGATATTTTTGTGACCGCCGCCACCAGCGACGGCTCGGCGGTGGCTGGCATCAATTACAGCAATGTGGTTGCCCCCCTTGATTTTCCACTTGGTGAAGTTCTCAAGACTTTCACCATTCCGGTGATTGACGACCAGGTCGTGACGACCAACCTGACTGTTAACCTGGCGATTTCCAGCCCGACGCCGCCGGCGCAGATCGGCAACCAGCCCACGGCGGTGCTGACGATCATCAATGTTGACACGACGGTCAGCTTTTCTTCGGCAACCTACTCCGTGCCCAAGAACATCGTCAGCGGCACGGCGGCCATCAACATTGTCCGCCAAGGCAGCACGATCGGCACGGCCACAGTCAATTTTACCACGACCACCAGCGGCACGGCGGTGCCCGTAGCGGATTACACGCCGGTAAGCCAGACGGTCATTTTCAATCCGGGCATCTCGAATGTCACCGTGTATATTCCCATCAATAACAATGGCCTTCCGGAAGGCAACCGCACTGTGACGATGCAGTTGGCCAATGCGAACGGCACCACCCCGGCCAGTCCGACCAACGCGACCCTGACCATTGTTGACACGGTCAACGCGCCAGGCCAGCTGACCTTTGCCGCACCCGGCTACACCATCACGGAAGGCGGCGGCGTGGGTTATACCAACGCTTAC
The DNA here is from genome assembly GCA_964449815.1 of uncultured Bifidobacteriaceae bacterium. Classification (GTDB taxonomy): domain Bacteria; phylum Verrucomicrobiota; class Verrucomicrobiia; order Limisphaerales; family UBA11358; genus UBA11358. The sequence continues at coordinate 20,330 of CAYVGC010000012.1, read as the reverse complement.
ATAACGGTCATCCGCGCCAATGGTTCTTCCGGCACGGTCTCGGTCAATTTCAACACGCAGGATGGCACGGCCATGGCCGGCACCAAATACATCGCCACCAGCGGCGTGCTGACCTTTGGTGATGGCGAGACCAGCAAGACCTTTTTTGTGCCGGTGATCAACACGCCCACGGCGGAGGGTCCCGAAAGCCTGTCTGTTGTGTTGTCCAATCCAACCGGCGGGGCCACGCTGGCCGTCCCGGCCAGCACGACCCTGACCATTCTGAACACCAACACCGGCATTGCGTTTGTCTCGGCGGCGAATGCGTTTACCGAGCCTTCGGGCTTTGTGCCTGGCAGCGTGGTGTTGAATGTGATTCGCTTTAACAACACCAGCGGCACGACCACGGTAAGTTACTCCACCACCAACGGCACCGCCATGGCCGGCACCAACTATATCGGTGTGACCAATGCTGTCCTGACCTTTAATCCGGGTGACTCGGTGGAATCCATTGTTATCTCGACGCTCCACGATCCGCGGGTGACGGGTGACTTGTTCTTCACCGTCGGCCTGGCCAGTCCCAGCGGCTCGGCGCAACTGACCTCGCCAAGTTACACGGTCGTGACGGATCATGATGCCGACGCCGGTATAAGTTTCATCACCAATGCGACGAGCGTTTATCGAAATGCCGGCTATGTGATCATCCCGGTCGTCTGTTCCAACACCAATGCCGAGCCGTTGTCGGTGAATTATTCGACCGGCGGCGGCACGGCGTTGCCGGGCACGGATTACACGGCTACGAGCGGCACGCTGGCCTTTACGAACGGGATTGCGGTCAACTATTTTTATGTGTTGATCCCGCCGAACAATCAGGCGCAGAGCAACCGCTTCTTTAACGTGACCTTGTCCAGTCCGACGGTGCCTGGCGTGCTGCAGCCGCCCTCGACGGAAACCGTGACCATTGTCGGAACCAACACGCCTTTCGGCCTGAGTTTCCTCACCCCGGTTGTCCTCAACGGCGAATGGGGTTCGACCAATGTGGATAATACCGGTGGCGGACCGGAAATTGGCGATCCGGCCATCGCCGGAGAGCCGGCGTTTTCGCCCGTCTGGTTCCAATGGACGGCACCCGCCGATGGCGAGGTCTCGCTGGATACGATCGGCAGTCATAACACCAACGGGACGCCGCTGGACACGCTGCTGGCGGTCTATACCGGCAACAACCTCTCCGCGTTGGGCCAGGTGGCGGCCAACGATGAAATTTACCCCATAATTTTGGAGGGTGCAGTTTACGGTCAATATAATATTGACGCGCAGAATGTCTTCAACACCAACAGTTCCGGATTCAACAACTTTTTCGGTTTTGGCTCTGGCTCGGTCTCCTATGTGGAGCAGGAATACTTCCAGCCTTATGGCGGGCCGAGCGGCTTGCGGTTTAACGCCAAGGCCCACACAACCTACTACATTGAAGCGGACACCAAGGCCACTCCCTATTCTCTCTATTCGTCCATGCTGGGCGGCATCAATGGCGGTTCAACCAAGCCAATCATTCCTACCACGGGGCCGATTTCCTTGAGCTGGGCGTATCATCCGTCCGGTGTGCTGCGCTTTGCGACGGAAAAAATTGACCTGACCGGAAACATGACCAATGCCGATGGCAGCCCCATGATCCTTTATGAATGCGCCGAAACCGAAGCCTACGCCTACAGGGGGTATGACAGACCGCAAGGCTCGGTCAACGCGGATCAATATGATACCACCATTCACAGCTACTATGACTATGACGCGCCCGGCCTGCTGGTGACGGTCACGCGCGTGGGCGGTTCATCTGGTCGTATCGCCGTGGACTACACGACGGTGGACGGCAACACGAATTTGATTGCCAACGGCGACATCCCGGCCGGCGGAACCTACACGAACACTCAAATATACCAGTTCGGACCGAACAACTTTTATACCAACACCTCCATTTCATCAGATTATACTCCGGTCAGCGGCACGCTGGTCTTTGATGATTACGAAATGAGCAAGACCATCCTGATCCCGATTACGGACGATGGCGGCCTTGCCCGTCCGAATCGTGATTTTACCGTGGTCTTGTCCAATCCCCGGGTGGATCCGACGGAATCGGCCAGCGTGTCGGCCCCGCGCGTGGATCCGCAATTCGGCCAGGCCATGTGCCGGATTCTGGATGTTGACATAGATCCCAAAGGCCCCACTTCATCGGAAGTCATCATGACCAACTCCCTGTTTGGTTCCGTGACCAATACGGTCATCACCCTGATACCGACCAATCCGATCTTCAACTTCCCGAAGAAAAGTTATCGCGTTGGCCGGGATGCGCAAACGGCGTATTGGGGCGGTGTCCCGGTCACGATTTATGTTGACCGCATGGGGACCAACACGGCGGGGGTTACGCTGGCCTACCGGATAGACAATGAAGCGCTGGATAAGTATTCAATTGATGATTTTAACAATGAGTTTCCGCTGAAGGCCGGTTCTGACTACGCCGTGCCTTTTGCCGCCAATCCGCCGAAGGATGGGGCTGTTTTTGGTCCGACCAACTTCGATTTCCAAGGCATTGATGGTGAGAGCGGCACGTTGACGTTCCCGTCGGGCAATGACGCGTTCATTCCGCAGCCGATTCATTTTACCATCTTTAACAACCGCCTGACGGAATTCAACAAGGACATCCATGTTGGCCTTTATCAATTGGACAGCAATGGCAATCCTATCCAGGACGGCATGGTGGCGGAAGCGGATTTGACCATCCTGTTTGACGATGCCGCTCCTCCGGCCGGTTCGGTGGATGAATATTACAACGCGGATTTTGGCGTGGATCTGGCGCTCGCGACCAACACCTTGGGGTCGGCCATAGCACATCCGGGCACCGAGGCTTTGAGTGAAGTTTATAGTGTGGCGGTCACCACCAACAACCAGACTGTAATTGGCGGTGCTTTCTCAACTTATACCGACGGCAACAACACCCACACGGTGAATGGCCTGGCCCGTTTGAATACCGACGGTTCGTTGGACACCACCTTTAACTCCGGCTCCGGCATCAATGTCTTTCCCGGAGGCGAGCTTATCCGGTCGGTCGCCTTGTCTGGAAGCCAGATCGTCATTGGCGGCGATTTCAGCTCCTACAACGGCATCCAGCGCAACTGCGTGGCGCGGGTGAATGCGAACGGTTCGCTCGACACCACTTTCGCCACGGGCGCAGGCGCTAACGGCGCGGTCTGGAGCGTTCTCGTGCAAACCGATGGCAAAGTGCTGATCGGTGGCGAGTTCACCACCTATAACAGTGCGGTTGCCAATCATATAGCCCGGCTGAATACTGATGGTTCATTGGACACCACGTTCAATCCCAGCAATATCATCACGGGTCCGGTTTATGCAATGACGCTGCCAGGGCTGCCGCCATTCAGCTTCAGTCATGCCTCCAGCGGCACCACCAACGAAGATGACCAGGTTCTCAATCTGGATTTGCGGACGGCCGGTATCATGTTTGTCAATTACAACCTGATAAGCGTGCCGGACGACATGCAGATCTATTACGGCAACACCAATGTGGCGGCGGGGACCGGCGTGCTGCTGTATGACACCGGCAGCGTTACCAACCTTGGAACCGGATTCTTCGCCCTGCCTTTTGGGCCGACCAACGGCTTTGCCACCAACATTATCACCATTGTCATGAATCCGGGCGGCACGACCAATGCCATCCCGGTGTTGTGGTCTTACAACGTATTTATTCCCGGCCAGAACGGCCTGATGATTGGCGGTCATTTCAACGTGGCCGGGCAGAGCTATGCGAACATCGCCCTTCTGAATCCGGACGGCTCACTGAACCCGTCCTTCAGCCCGAGCACCGGCCCGGACGGCTCAGTGCTGTCCCTGGCCTGGCAGCCGGACAACCGGATCGTTGCCGGCGGTTTGTTCAAGAATGTCAGCGGCGTCGGGTTCAACAACCTCACCCGGCTGAATGCCGACGGCTCGATTGACGCCAATTTCTATATTGGCACGGGATCGGACAACGCGGTCAATTCCCTCACCCTGCAGCCGGTCTCGGGACTCATTTATGTCGGCGGGTCGTTCACCTCGATGAATGGCACTCACCGCCTCGGGTTTGCCCGTTTGAATGCGGACGGCACGGTGGACACTTCGTTCTTGGATACGGCTTACAACCAGTTGGCCGGTTTGCCCCGGATTCGTTTCATTGATCCGCCGGGCACGGTTTATTCATCGGGCCTCCAAAGCGACGGCAACGTGATCATTGGCGGCAGTTTCGCACAGGTGGGTGGCGGCCAGTTTGATGCAAACGTCCGCCCCAGTGATTATTCTGTAATCAACCCGGCAACTGGCTATCCGGCAATTGATCCCGATTTTAACACGAATCTTAATGTGAATGTCTGGCCGGAGCCGAAAGTGCGCGATGGTGTTCGCAACCGCGGCAATATCGCCCGTCTGGTTGGCGGTGCCACACCGGGGCCGGGAAATGTTGGCATGGCTGCCACGAGTTATGCCGCCAACAAGACCCAGTCTTATGAGGCGGTGACCCTGGTCCGGACCAACGGCAACCTTGGATATGCCACGGCCAATTTCTCCGTGCTGCCGGGGCTGGCGCAAAATGGCTTGGATTACGCCTACAATGGTGCCGCCCCGTTTTATCCTATCGAATGGGAATACTCCGGACCGACTCGCCTGCACAGTGACGGCTTGTATGGTGCGAACGGCCTGATGACCGACAATTATGACAGGTTTGAGAAATATGGCTTCACCGGACCGGCGGCCGTTAACGTGAGCATCATCAATGACACTTCGTCCTCCGGCAATCTTAGCGCGCAATTCGTGATGGCCAACCCGGGTGCCGACATGTTCTATCTTGGTGGCCAGCTCATTCCCATGGGCGTCGCGCTTGGCGAATCCGTGGCCCCGCTCACCGTGGTGGACAACTTGCATCAGGACGGGGTGTTTGGTTTTGCCTCGCCCAGCTATGTGGCAACCAATGCCATCGTCTCGGTGGTCCTAACCCGCACGAACGGCACCTTTGGCACGGTGCAGATGAATTATCAAACCACCACCAACGGCAGCACCGCGGTGTTGAACGCGGACTATCGTGCCACCAACGGCGTGGTCACGTTCACTCCCGGCCAGACTTCCAACGCCTTCCCGGTGACCATCCTGAACAACAGCTATATCAGCAGCTTGGAAAAGACAGTTAACGTCCAGTTGTATAATGTCCAGGACTTGAGCAGCGGCAATGCGTCGCTTGGATTGACCAATGCAGTGGTGCGCATCATCAACCCCAACTATCAGGGTTATTTGAATCTCAGCACCAATGCTTACTATGCGAAGTTAAGCGCCGGAGCGATCAAATTCACAGTGACGCGGACGGTCGGCGGCCAGGGAACGTTGACGTTGCAATACGGCACCGCCAACGGCACGGCGCTCAACGGTGTGGATTACCTCGGCGCCACCAACTCCCTGACGTGGAACAGTGGTGATGTTTCCCCGCGCACCGTCGCCATTCCGTTGATTAACAACAATCTGGTCGGGCCGAACAAGCAGTTCGCCGTCAATATCTTCAATGCGGCCTTGAATGGCACGAACCTGCCGTCGTTGCTGGGTTCAATCACGAATGCGGTCATGGCCATCGTCAATGACAACAGTTATGGCACCTTCCAGTTCAGTTCGCCGGGCTATCAGGTCAATGAAAATGGCGGGTATGCCACCATTAACGTCACGCGCAGCGGCTCCGCCCTGGGCACGGCGGCGGTCAGTTATGCCACGGCCGACGGCACGGCGTTCGCCGGCACCAACTATGTGGCCACCAATGGCACGCTGTCGTTCCTGCCCGGCCAGGTCAGCCAGAGTTTCAACGTCGGGTTGCTGGACGATGGCAAGACCAATCCGCCGCCGGCCAGTTTCTATTTCGCGGTGGCGTTGTCCAGCCCGTCCGCCGGCTCGTCTTTGGGTTCGCCCACGAACTCGCTGGTGCATATGGTGGATGCGGAATCTTACAACGAACCGCCCGGTTCGCTTGACACATCCTTCGATCCATCGGCGGGCATGAATGCCAGTGTGCTGGGCCTGGCGCTTCAGTCAAACGGACAGATTGTGGCGGGTGGCAGCTTCAAGGTGGTCAACGGCGCGAGCATGAACCGGATCGCGCGGCTGAATACGGACGGCACTTTGGATGCCGCGTTCCTGAACGGACTTGCGGGCGCGGACGGGTCGGTCAATGCCGTGGTCAGCCAGACGGATGACCGCATTGTGGTTGGCGGTTCTTTTGCCAACATTGACAGCATTGTCCGCCAGCGGATTGCCCGGTTGATGACCGATGGCAGCCTGGATACGAGTTTCAATCCCAGTTCCGGTGCCGACAGCACGGTTTTTGCGCTGGCCGAAACTTTTGTCAATGGGGCGCGCGGGTTATATGTTGGCGGCGCGTTCAGCACGTTCAACGGCGTCTCTTCTCCAGGCATTGTCCGGTTGAACAATGACGGGTCCGTGGACGGCACTTTTGCCACCGGCCAGGGGGCCAACGGCACCGTGTATGCTGTGGCGGCTTATCCGACCAATTCGGTTTACAACGCCGGCAAGGTTTTGGTTGGCGGTCTGTTCACCAACTTCAACGGATCCGCCGTGGGGAATCTGGCGCGCTTGAATCCGGATGGCTCCTTGGATGCGAGCTTCAGCCAGAATGTCTCCGCCAACAATGCGGTGCGCGCGATTGCGATCCAGTTGGACGGGGGCGTGCTCATCGGCGGTGATTTCACCAATGTCAACGGTGTGGCGGCAAGCCATATCGCGCGGCTGAATAACGATGGCACGCTGGACACGGCCTTCAGCGCCGCCGTCACTTCGGGCGTCAATGGCACGGTCAACACCATTGAGGTGCAGGCTGACAACCGCATCATGGTGGCCGGCCAGTTTACTTCTGCCAATGGCGTGACCCGCCACAACCTCACCCGTTTGCTGCCCACGGGCGCGGTTGATCCGACCATCAACTTTGGCGATGGTGCCAACGGGGCCGTCAACGCGCTGGTCATCCAGCCGGCGGATGGCTTGATGGTTATAGGCGGTGATTTCACGCAATACAATGACCAGCCGCGCGATCACATCGCCCGGATTTACGGCGGCTCAATGGCCGGTTCCGGCGCGTTCCAGTTCTCCTCGGCCAGCTACCAGATTGATGAGACGGGCGGTTTTGCCACGGTCCTCGTCGAACGCACCGGCGGCACCAGCGGCACCAATGCCGATGGCTCCGGCGTCGTGCAGGTGACCTTTGACACCACCGACGGCACGGCGGTGGCGGGAACCAATTATTCGGCGGTCAACAATTTTGTCCTGAATTTCCCGGTCGGTGAAGTGCTCCAAACCGTCTATGTGCCGGTGATGGACGACATGGTCATCACCACGAACTTGACGGTGAACTTGCAGCTGTCCAATCCAACGCCCGGCACCGGGCTTGGCAACCAGGCCAACGCCGTGCTCACCATCATCAATGATGACAGCGTGTTGCAATTCCTGTCGGCAACCTACACGGTGCCGAAGGACACGGTGAATGGCGTGGCGACGATTGACATCATCCGCCTGGGCAGCACCAGCGGCAGTTGCACCGTGGATTTTGCCACCGGCACCAACGGCACCGCCGTGATCGGCACTGACTATTATCCGACCAATCTGTTGATTACCTTCAATCCTGGAGATACGACCAATTCCATCCAGATTCCGGTCATCAACAACCCCCTGCCGGAAGGCAACCGCACCGTGACGATGGCGCTGACCAATGCGTTGAACAGTGCCAAGGATGTGTTCTTGTCATCGCCTTCCAATGCCGTGCTGACCATCATTGACACGGTTCAGGCGCCCGGCCAGTTGTTCTTTGCGGCGACCAACTTTGCCGCCAATTCGAGCGACGGCGTCGCCACTTTGACCGTGCTGCGCACCAACGGCGCCTCCGGCTCGGTTTCCGCGACCTATGCCACGGTGCCGGGAACGGCGCTCCCAGGCTTCAACTATGTGGCCACCACCAATACGGTGACCTTCAACGATGGCGAGACGAAAAAGACCTGCACTTTCCCGCTGATTAATAACTTGCTCGCGCAGGGGCCAGTGAGTTTGTCGGTCAGCTTGTCCAATCCGACGGGTGGAGCGGGCCTGGTCGCGCCCACCAACACGACGGTGACCATCTATAAGACCAATGCTGTGGTCGGCTTCACGCTGGCCACCAATAACGTGCCGGAAACCGCAGGTCCGGCCAGCATCGTGGTGCAGCGTTTCAACAACACCAACATTGTTTCCACTGTGTATTACGCCACCACCAACGGCACTGCGATGGCGGGGGTCAATTATTCCAACACCTTCGGCACGCTGACCTTTGGTCTGGGCGAATCGTTGAAATCCATCGCCATCCCGTTGATCGTCCAATCCAATGTCACCGACCTGGCGTTCAGCGTGAACCTGTCCAGCCCGGTCAATGCCCAGTTGATCGCCCCGAGCAACACCGTGGTCATCCTCCAGGCGGCTGCCGCCGGGGTGAGTTTTAACACCAACACGATGAGCGTCTTTAAGAATGCCGGCAGTGCGCTCATTACTGTGGTTTGCTCCAATCCGCGCGTCGAGCCGGTCGTGGTGAACAGCAACACCGTTCCATTGCAGGTGAAATATACCACCGTGGACGGCACGGCCCGGGCCGGCATCAATTATCAGCCCGTCAGCGGCACCCTCGTGTTCACCAATGGCAATGGGACGAATACCTTCGTGGTGCCGATTTTTAACAATAATTTGGTGTCAAGCAACCTGACCTTCACCGTGGCGTTGACCAATGTGACCGCGCCGGGCCGGATCACGCCTTATGGCGCGGAGTCGGTGGTCATCGCCGAAAGCAATGCGGGTTTGAGCTTCTCACAGGCCGGCTACAGCGTCTTCAAGAACGGCGTCAGCGCCCTGATCAATGTTTATCGCACGGGTTATACTGACAGCGTGGTGTCCGTGGATTATCTGGCCACCAACGGCACGGCGCTGGCCGGCCAGAATTTCTATCCGACCAACGGCACGCTGGTGTTCACCAACGGCGTGACCAGCCAGTCTTTCAATGTCCCGATCATTGCCAACAGCCAAGTGCAGGGGAATCTGTTCGCTTTGCTCCTGTTGAGCAATCCGACCAATGCGCAGGTGGTGGATCCCGGGGCCGCGACGCTGACGATTGTGGAGACCGGCGGCGGCTATGTCATCCCGGCCGGTTCGCTGCTGCTCGCCAACTCCTCGCCGTTTGATATGGCCAGCGACGTCATCGGCTCCAACGACACGGTGACGGTGCTCTTCGCCTTTCGTGATGCCGCCGGCCTGAATGTGACCAACCTGGTGGCTTACCTGCTGGCGACCAATGGTGTCGCGGCACCCAGCCCGGCCTCGCAAACCTACGGGCCGTTGACCGTGTATGGGCACTCGGTTTCCAGACCGTTCTCGTTCACCGCGCATGGCACCAACACGCTGCCCATCGCGCCAACCTTCCAGCTTTACGACAACGGCAAATTCATCGGCCCGGCGACCTTCACCTATACCATGGGCACCTGGACGACCACGTTCGCGAACACCAATCCGATCATCATCAATGACAACGCGGCCGCCTCGCCCTATCCGTCGGTCATCAACGTCAGTGGCCTGGGCAACACCCTGATCAAGGCCACGGTCACCATGACCAACGTGACGCACACCAAGCCGTCGGACATAGACGCGCTGGTGGTTTCGCCGACGACCAACACGCTGATCATGGCGCACGCCGGCGGCGCGAACATCATCAAGCACGTCACGCTGACGTTTGACGACGCGGCGACCAACAGCCTGCCGCAGAACGGCCAGATCGTGACGGGCACCAACAAGCCGACGCAATATTATCCGGTGAAGAATTTCCCGTGATGTCAAAATTTTTAATAGAGGTTTTATGAGCAAGATGATTTTCAAGATTGGCCTCGGCCTGCTGGCAACAGCCTGTGCGGCGTGGCCGGTGAGCGCGGCGATGCCCGGAATGGTCAAGTTGCCCGGACATGTGCCGCCGGTGGTATCGCAGTTGACCTCCATCGGCCGCGTTCCGGCGGCCACCAACTTGTATCTGAGCATTGGCCTGCCATTGCGGAACCGGGAGGCGCTGACCAATCTGCTGCACCAGATCTATGACCCTGCCAGCACGAATTACCAGCATTACCTGACGCCGGATGAGTTTACTGCCCAGTTCGGACCCACGCTGGCGGATTATCAGGCCGTCCTCAACTTTGCCGGCACGAACGGGTTGACGGTGGCGAAGACGCACGGCAACCGGGTGCTGGTGGATGTGATTGGAAAAGTTTCTGATGTGGAGCGTGCCTTTCATGTGAACATGCTGAAATATCATCATCCGATCGCGGCGCGCGATTTTTTTGCGCCTGACACCGAGCCTACAGTGGACGCCAGCCTGCCCATGCTGGCGGTGCAAGGAATGAATAACTATGTGCTGCCGCATTCTATGCTGCTTAAAAGGCCGGCTTCGATTTCCAAGCCGTCCATTGGTTCGGGGCCGTTTGGTGGATTTATGGGGCAGGATTTTCGGAATGCTTATCTGCCGGGAAGTCCTTTGAATGGTTCCGGGCAAATCGTCGGCCTGCTCCAGTTTGATGGTTATTATGCCAGCGATATTGCTGAATATGAGTCATTGGCGGGTTTGACTAATGTGCCGTTGCAGAATGTGCTGTTGGATGGATTCAACGGGCAGCCCGGGGCTGGTAACGACGAAGTTTGTCTCGACATCGAAATGTCAATTTCAATGGCCCCCGCCTTGGCTCAAGTGGTGCTTTTTGAAGCGGGGCCTTATGGCAACCCTGATGACGTATTGAACAGCATGGCGGCCAACAGTCAGATCAAGCAGTTGAGTGCTTCCTGGGGATATTCCATTGACGCAACCACGGAGCAGATCTATCAGCAGTTTGCCTTGCAAGGGCAGACTTTCTTCAATGCATCCGGCGATGGCGATGCCTGGCTTGGACCGATCCCCTATGGTTCTTGCGAAGATCCCAATATAACGATTGTCGGTGGAACCACGCTGACAATGAACGGCGTAGGCGCTGCTTATGCTTCGGAGCAGGCTTGGAATTGGGGGAATGTCGGCGATTATGGTTGGAATCCGGATGGTTATGCGGGGACTAGCGGCGGCATCAGCACAGACGTCAGCATACCGGTCTGGCAGAATGGTTTTAATATGGTTACCAACCAAGGTTCTACCACCTTCCGGAATGTGCCCGATGTCGCACTTACTGCCGACAATGTCTTTGTGGTCTCCAGTGGTGGCTCGCAAGGGATAGTTGGCGGCACCAGTGCCGCCTCGCCGCTCTGGGCCGGCTTCATGGCCTTGGTCAACCAGCAGGCCGTGGCCAACGGCAAACCCACAATTGGTTTTCTGGCTCCGGCGGTTTACACCCTTGCCAAAACCACCAACTATGCAAACTGTTTTCATGACACCACGGCGGGCGACAACACTTGGGATCAAAGCCCGACCAACTTTTTTGCGGTTCCCGGCTACGACCTCTGCACCGGTCTAGGCACGCCGAACGGCACTAATTTCATCAACACTCTCACCCAAACATCCGGCGTGCCTTATCTTTATGTGCCGGTCTTTAATGCGCCGAAGCAACCTTGGGGCAACACTCTTGGCGTGATGGACGGGGCCAACCCGAACGGTCTGTGGTTTCTTTTCATTCAGGACGACACCCCGGCAAACAGCGGGACCAATTACAACGGCTGGGCTCTCAATTTGACCACGGCCAATCCGGTCGGGTTCGCCGGCGACAATCAGTTGTATGTCAATACGACCGTTAATAATCAGCCTTATGGCAATGCGACCAACGTCCCGGTCACTCTGGGTTCGCAATGGATCACAACCCTGGCCGTCACCAACTATGGTCCGTCGTCCTCCACCAACGTCGTCGTCACGGATAAATTGCCGGTCCCTCCCGGCGTCACCGGCGTCACCTTGGTTTCATCCAACTCGTCAATTTTGGGTTCGTCCATCACCGCCTTTGGTCCGACGTTGACTTGGAATGTGGGCAACTTGGCGGTCAACGCCGGCGGCACCCTGACCTTGAAGTTTCTGGCCAATGCCACCGGCATCTATACCAACGGTGCCACGGTGATTGCCAGCACCCAGGATCCGAATACGGATGATAATTCCGTGGGGGTCATCGCCAATGTTATCGTGACGACACCGCCGGTAATAACACCGCAATTCGCCTTTGGCGGCGGCGGATTCCAGCTTGCCGTAAGCGGTGCGGCTGCCAGCACCGTCATTCAGGCTTCAACGAATTTAGTCAACTGGATTCCGGTTTATACCAACATCCCGCCATTCACCTTCACCAATGACGACACCACGAGTTATCAGTTGCGATTCTACCGCGCCGTGGTGGGTCCGTGACGCATGAAACTTTGTGGCTTGACCGGCGGCGTGGGGATGGGCAAATCCACCGCCGCCGGATTTTTTTTGCAGCTTGGCGCGCGGGTGGTGGACACCGATGAACTGGCCCGCGAACTGGTTGTGCCCGGCCGGCCGGCGCTGGCTGAAATCCGGCATGAATTTGGAAGGGACGTCATTGCCGCCGATGGCCGGTTGAAACGGAGCGAACTCGCCCGGCTGGTCTTTGCCGACGCCGGTGCGCGCAGGAAACTGGAGGCCATTTTGCACCCGCGCATCCGCGAATGCTGGCAGGCGCAGGTGGAACTGTGGCGGCAAGAAAACTGTCCGCTGGCGCTGGTGGTCATTCCGCTGCTTTTTGAAACCGCCGCCGAAGCTCATTTCGATAAAATCATCTGTGTCGCTTGTTCGCCCGCCGCGCAACGGGAACGCCTGTTGGCCCGGGGCTGGAACGCGGATCAAATCCGGCAGCGCATTGCCGCGCAACTGTCCGTTGCCAAGAAGATCGCCCGCGCTCATTTTGTTGTCTGGACGGAAGGCTCGCCGGCCGTCCACCGCCAGCAGGTTGGACGCATTATGGCCGGGCTTTTCAAGGCGTCACCGCTGCGCGTGCCTCGCAACGCCGGCTTGCAAGTTCAATAAACGGCCACGCGGTAATACGCGCGGGCTGCCCCGGACAAGTTTCGGGTGTCGGGGACGGTCACATCGCCGCCGGTTCCCGCAATGCCGTCCTGCAATGTCTGCCAGGACAGGAGATCGCTGGAGGTGTCCACGCGGTAGGTTCGATTCACGGCGGTGCTGAAGGTGATCTGATAGTGGCCCGGCGAGCCGGTGGGCGACAGATCTCGCACGGTGAACACTGAACTGGCGTTGGTCGGGTTCAGCCCGGCCACATAGTCCTGCCAGATCATCAGGCCGTTGCCATTCAGATCATTCGTTTCGTCACCGGCCCAGGCGCTGGCATTCGTGAACCCGTATTGGATCAGCCACGGCACGGGCGTGCCATGGGGCAGCGCGGGATAAGGAGTGATGAAGGCGTTGGTGTTTTCAAATCCGAGGCTTTGGTTGCCGGTGTTGGTATAAATGGTGTTGTCCAGGTAAAAAATGCTGAAGGCGTTGCTGGCGTTCAGCACGTCCTGGAAGGCAAAGTTGAGCAGCGGCCCGAAGCCGGCGAACGGGATGCTCGAGGCCAGGCTCTGCTGGTTGGAACTGGTGAGCAGCGCCCATTGTCCGCCCGCGCCGTCGTTGGTCTGCGTCAGGCTCCAGCCATAAAGCATTTCCCCGGGGTTGGTGGCTTCCAGACTGGCGGTGCAGGGCCAGTTTGCCCGGTAGTGCAGGCGAATCTGGCGGATGTAACGGGGGACGTAGGTCGCCCGCATGGTGATGGCCGATGGTTGCACGTCCGCGTCCGCCACCAGCCGCAGCGAGCCGGCGGTGACGTTGCCGGCCAGGGCGGTGGGCAGGTAGGGTGAAATGATATAGTTGGTCGTATAAATCGGCGTGTCGTTGGTCGTGATTGAATTATCACTGTTCGTCACATAGGTTGTGTTGGTGCCGGAAACGAAGGGCGGCGGATTGGCTGGCGAGGCGGCAGTGAATCCCTGATAAGTGATCTGGAAAGACGGCACGAAGGCGGTGGCGGAGCGATTGAGCGTGGCCCAGCGCAAAAAATATTGACCGCTGAGATCCTTGCCAATCTGGGCGAAATCTGCCGCCAAAGCCGTCAGGTTGGTTGCCTCGTAGTAACGGCCTTGAGTCTGGGAGGTGATGGACTGCAGTGTGGCGGTGTCAATTTCATCGCCGAAACCAACGCAATACACCTGCACGTTTGCGTTGCCGGCGGCATTGATGACGTTTTGGAAAGTGTTCGTGCTGGACGTGTCGTTGCCATCGGAACAAAAGATGACCACATGATCCTCATCGGCATTGTTCGTCCCCAAGGATTGAATTGCCGCGACCAGGGCGTCCCAGCAACGTGAGCCGGCGGGAAAGTTCTGGACGTAGTTGGTCCAGATGCCGGCAATGTCGTTGTCCAGCAGCGTCTTGTCCGTCGTGAGCGACTGCACTTGTTGCGGAGGCTTGTCGTCCCGATGGAATTCATAGACGCCGATTTGAGCGTCGGCGGGCTGTTGATTGACGAATGACTGAGCGGCGCCCACCTCGGTGTCCACGGCGTCGGAAATGCCGTTGTTGTTGGTGTCGCCGTTGGCGAGCGAAGCGATGCTCTCGCTGAAGTCCAGCACCAGATAGGCTTTGAGCACTTTGGCGGCGACGCCTTGGGCGACGCCTTGGAGGATGACCGAAGTCTCTGTGGGGCTGACGGGCACGCCATCTTCAAACGCGGTCACCGAAAAGAGTTGCGGGTCTGCCACCACGGCGTTGCCCAGCGTGGGATCGCTGTTGTCCCGCAGCGAGAACTGGAAATTCAGCAGATAGGGCGAGGAGTAGTTGGTGATCAGATTGGCAATCGCCAGCCCGGTCACAGGCTCGTTGGTAATGGCCAGTTGCAAGCTCGCCGATCCGACGCCCCAGGTGTTGCTGGCGGAAATTGTCACCTGATAATTCCCGGCATACAATGGGTTCCCGGAAATGGTCCCCGTGACCGGATCCACGTTCAACCCTTGCGGAAGATTTTCCGCGCCAAAGCCCGTAGGCGAATCCGTGGCCTGGATGCGATAATTGAAAGCGGCCTGTTCAGTGCCGGGAGCGGTCAGGGCGCTGGTGATGACGGGCACGGAAGAAGCGATGGCCAGCACAAGGTTGGTTTGGGTCGAGGCGCACAGGTTGGCCGTGGCCAGCGTCACGTTGAAAATGCCGCTTTCCAGCGGCATGCCTTGAATGAGGCCGTTCGTGATGTTCAAAACCAGCCCGTCCGGCAGACCGTCAGCCAGGAATGAAGTCGGATTATGCAGGCCGGTGATGGCGTAGGTGAACGATGCTCCCTGTTTGCCGGCGGCAGTCAAAGAACTGGTGATCAGCGGCGGTTGGCCGACCACCGTCAGGACGGCCGTCTGACTGGTCGCCGAACCGCTGGCATTGGTCATGACGACGGTGTATTCGCCGGCATCGTCGCCGGTGACGCTGGCCAGGGTCAGCACAAGATTCGTGGCCCCCGGGATGTTTGTGCCCGCTACTTGCCATTGATAGTTCAACGGCATGGTGCCATTGGCCGAGGCCTGGAACGTTGCGGAATCGCCGCACTGGGCGGTTTGATTCTGCGGCTGGACTAAAAAGACTGGCCGGTGCCAGGCCGGCGGCAATTCCACACTGGCGCTGGTGACGGTTCCCAGTGAATTGCTGACCGTCACCGAGTAGGTGCCCGCTGCGGACGTTGCCAGGTCCGTCAGCACAAGCACCGAATTGGTCGCGTCGGCGATGTTGGTGCCGTCCTGCTGCCATTGATAGCTTAACGGAGCCAGCCCCGCTGCCATCACGCAAAAGAATGCGTTGCCAGTGCCGGCAGTGAACTGGCTCACTGGTGGCACCGTGATCACCGGCGAACCGTCGCCGATGATCGCCAGGTTGTGATAACTGCCGGCGGCAATCCCGACCGCATTGGCCAGGCCGGCGGGAACATTGGTCTGGGAATAAGTGTTGTCGCCCCAGGCCACCACGGTGCCGTTCTGCTCCAGCGCCAGACTGTGCCGGGCGCCCGCCGCGATCGCAACCACATTGGCCAGGCCGGCGGGCACGGTGCTTTGGCCCCAGATGTTGTCGCCCCAGGCCACCACGGTGCCATCGGCTTGCAGCGCCAGACTGTTGGATGCCCCCGCCGCCAGCGCCACCACGTTGGTCAGGCCGGCCGGAATGGCGGTTTGTCCCCGGGAGTTGTCGCCCCAGGCAATCACGGTGCCATCGCCTTTCAGCGCCAGACTGTGCTGGTTGCCGGCCCCAATCGCCACGACATTGGTGGCCGTGGCGGGTGGCGGCGGCACGACGCCCCAGGAAACCACCTGGCCATCGCTGGTGAGGGCCATGAGGTTGTCCAACGAGGCGGCAATGACCACCGCGTTGGTCAGTCTGGCCGGCACAGTGGACCGGCTTCCCCAAGCGGCCACGCCGCCGTTGCTTTGCAGCGCCAGGCTGAACCCGTCGCCGGCGGCAATCGCCACGACGTTTGATAAATTGGCCGGAGAAGTGGTTTCCCCATAGGTGTTGTCGCCCCAGCCGAGCACTGCGCCGGCGTTGCCCAGTGCCAGGCTGTGAGCCGCGCCGCCGGCGACAGCGGTGATGTTTCTCAGCGCGGGGTGGCCGCTGCACTGGAAAGAATCATTGTCGCCCCAGGCGACCACCGTTCCCGCAGCTCGACCGGGTTCAACGGCAAGATTGAATAATAGGACGGTGGCACAGAGAAAATTGGCGGATGAAAAGCCGGTCTTGGCTTTGTCAAACACCGGCTGCCCCTTTAGGAGATTAAAAACGGGAATCATAAAACAAGGGCAATATACTTGCTTGCCAACGCGGCTCAAGGGGAATTTCTCGTGTTCGCAATTTTTGTCTTGTTGCCGTGTTTCACCGCGGAAAACACACTCGGTTCCCATCTCAACCACGGAACCGAGGTCAACGAACTCGCCCGGTATTGTCATTTCCACGATTTTTCCGGCCCCTCGCCGCGCGCACAACGCCGGCTTCGCCCGCGTCAAAACACTTTCCAATCCGCTTGGATTCCGGTGCGGATTAACCGGCTGGATCCCGAACGGGGATGATCCCGCGCGGCAAAATCAAAGGCCGGGTGGGCCGGACGCGGTTGCCCCCGCTCCGGCCGGGCGGCGGAAAAATGTCAAATTGACCCCGGCCATTTTTGCGCGCACACTCCCCGCCATGCCGGACGGGATGAAATTTTCTGAATTCGTCGCAGGGTGCCGGAAGAACCTCGCCGGCGACGAAAAGGGCCGGGCTCAATTTTTTTGGGAGCGCCTCTTGCAGGCCTTCGGCCAGCCCGGCGGTCTCAAGGTGGACGGCATGCAAAATTTCGCATCCGCAAAGCCCGCAGGCATGGCGGCGGCACCGCGTTCGCCGATTGCGTCTGGAAACTCGTCACCGCCACCGGTGTGCCATCTCATTATTATCCCGCCTCCAAAAACTGGTGACGGAAGATTGCCTCCAGCCAGAAACATGATCACCCCCGCCTCAACCCCCGCCGCCCATCCCCGCGATCCGTTGCACGGCATCACGCTGGAAAACATTCTCAACCAACTGGTCCAGCGGCATGGCTGGAGCGAAATGGGGCGGCGCATTCCCATCCGTTGTTTCCAATTCAATCCGTCCGTGAAGTCCAGTCTGACCTTCCTCCGCAAGACACCCTGGGCGCGCAAGCGGGTGGAAGACTGGTTCATCGCGGAGCTGTAGTTTGGCAGCCGGCGGCAAGGAGTCACCATGAAGAAAAAAAACCATCCCCTATCCGAAGTTTACCGGCTGCTCGAACCCGGCCCGGTGGTGCTGGTCACCACGGCCCGCGCCGGCCGGGCGAATGTCATGCCCATGTCGTGGCACACGATGATGGAGTTCGTGCCGCCGCTCGTGGGCTGCGTGGTCAGTAACCAGAACCATTCCTTTGTAGCCTTGCAGGCGACCCGGGAATGCGTGATCAATATTCCCACGGTGGAATTGGCGGAAACGGTGGTGGCTTGCGGGAACGCCTCCGGGCGGCAGGTGGACAAGTTCAAGGCCTTTGGCCTCACGCCCGTGGCCGCCGCGCTGGTCCAGGCTCCGCTCATCGCCGAGTGTTACGCCAGCCTGGAATGCAGGGTCATTGATGAACAGTTGGTTTTGAAATACAACTTCTTTGTCCTGGAAGTTGTCCGGGCGTGGATTGACCCGGCGCGGAAACGGCCCCGGACAATTCATCATCAGGGGGAAGGCGTGTTCCTGGTGGCGGGCCGGAAAATAAATTTGCCTTCCCCCGTCACTTCGCGCATCAGTAAATAAATATCATGCCAGCCAAACCCAAAGGACTTCCCGTCGCGCAGGCGGCCAAGACCGCTGAATTCGTGAGTTATCAGGACGGCGCGGTCGTCAGCCGGGAGCTTCTCAAAAAGGCCGCCGGCAGCGTGACGCTGTTTGCCTTTGATGCCGGCGAGGGGTTGAGCGAGCACAGCGCGCCGTTTGATGCGCTGGTGCAGGTGTTGGAAGGCGAGGCGGAAATCATCATCTCCGGTCAGCCGCATCGCGTGCCGGGCGGCGGGATGATTCTCCTGCCCGCCGGCCAGCCGCACGCGCTCAAAGCCGTCAGCCGGTTCAAAATGATGCTCACGATGATCCGGTCTTGAACGGCCCGTTTTTGCGAATACATGCCACAAGGGAAAAACTGATGACGGAAGATTTGAAACCTGTTGCCAAACCATCCGGGCAAATCAAAGTGAATCAAACCCGATCAAAACATTGGTGTCTGCATGAAAGCCAGGTTGTTGCCACCGGGAATGTATGAATTTTGCGCTTTGGCATTGCTTTGCCGCGCCTTGCGGAAAAGACTCTGTTAATCGCTAACTGTTATGTTGCTCTCCAAAGATGAACTGCGCAGCCTCGTTGACCTGACTCATCAGTCGCCGCACACGCTTCTTGGAATGCACCCGCTCGGCGACCAGTCCGGGATTGTCGTCCGGGCGCTGCTGCCCGACGCCAAAAAAGTCGAGGTCCGGCCCGTGCATGAAAAGGACAAGCCCGGGTTTGAGCTGAAGCGGATTCCCAAGACCGATGTTTTTGAAGGCGTCACCCCGCTGGCAAATGCCGTCTATGCCTACGATCTCGTCATCACAAATCCATCAGGCCGGGTGCGGCGCACGCGGGACGCGTATTCGTTTTTGCCGACGCTCGGTGACGCTGATTTGTATTTGTTCGGCAAAGGTGACGAGCGGAAAATTTACGACAAGCTCGGCGCGCAGCTCCGCGTGATTGACGGCGTTCCCGGCGCGAGCTTCGCCGTCTGGGCGCCGAACGCGCAGCGCGTCAGCGTCGTCGGCGACTTCAACCACTGGGACGGGCGCTTCCATCCCATGCGCCTGCTTGGCGCTTCCGGCGTCTGGGAAATTTTCATTCCGGGCGCGGGGCAGGGCGCGCATTACAAATTCGAGATCCGCGACGTGCACGGCAACATTAAATTAAACACCGACCCGTTCGGATTTTTCTTCGAGGTCGCGCCCAAGCAGGCCGCAATCGTCTGGGAGACCAAAAAATTTCAATGGAACGACGATGCGTGGCTGAAGCGGCGCCGCGAACGCGCCCCGCTGCGCTCGCCGATGAGCGTCTATGAAGTCCACGTCGGCTCGTGGCAGAAGAAGACCGCGACGGAATCGTGGAGCTACCGCGAACTGGCGAAGCCGCTCGTCGAATACGTCACGCGCCTCGGCTTCACGCACGTCGAATTTCTGCCGGTGGCGGAACACGCCTATTATCCGTCGTGGGGTTATCAAGTTACCGGCTTTTACGCGCCGACCAGCCGCTTTGGCACGCCGGACGATTTTCAATTCCTTGTCAACGCGCTGCACGAGGCCGGCATCGGCGTGATCGTGGACTGGGTGCCCGCGCATTTTCCGCGCGACGAATGGGCGCTCGCGAAGTTTGACGGCACCGCGCTCTTCGAGCACGAAGATCCGCGCAAGGGCGCGCATCAGGACTGGGGCACTTTGATTTTCAATTTTGGCCGTTATGAGGTGGTGAATTTTCTCGTCGCCAACGCGCTCTACTGGTGCGAGCGTTTTCACATTGACGGCCTGCGCGTGGACGCCGTGGCCTCGATGCTTTATCTTGATTATTCGCGCAAGCCCGGCGAATGGATTCCGAACCAGTTCGGCGGCCGCGAAAATCTCGAGGCGATTGACTTCCTGAAAAAATTCAACCACATCACGCAGACGGAGTTTCCCGGCGTGATGACCATCGCCGAGGAATCCACCGCCTGGCCGCAGGTGACGCG
>CAYVGC010000011.1:0-60035 GCA_964449815.1 uncultured Bifidobacteriaceae bacterium | reverse complement strand
GCCGAGCCGGCGGCTGCCCGAAACGACTGTCGTTTTGCCCGGCCACCACGGCGGCAGGGCGGTAAAAGCGCTTTTTTCACCCGGCCGAGCCGGCGGCCTGCCAAAACGACGGTCGGTTTTGCCCGAAAAATGCCGCCGTCCTGTCGGAAATCATTCATTTCCTGTGGGATGCAACTGTTCCCCCATTTCCCCAGCTCCCTGCTCCCAGTTCCTAACTCCCCACTCCTAAAAAACTATGGCCTCAAATGCACTCCCTGATCCGCTGGACGATCTCTTCACCCTCGCTGAAGACATGGCTGACGGCTGCCACAACCACCAGACCGCCATCGGCCTCAAGCAAAACCTGGAAGCGGACGTGCGCGCCGACCTGGACGCCGCTGTCACCGCGCAGGAGAACTACCAGGACGCCTTGAGCGCCAAGACCGGTTTCAGCACCGCCGTGACCGTGGCCGATTCCAACGGCAAGGCCTTCATCAGTTCCGCCCGCCGCGTGCTGGCCAGCAATCTCGGCGAAACCTGGAGCCAGGCCTGGGTTGCCACCGGCTTTTCCGACCATTCCACCGCCGTGCCCGTCACGCAGTTCAAGCGCCAGGCGCTGCTGCTGTCGCTCAAGAACTTTTTCGCCGCCAACCCCGGCTACGAAGTCAACACGCCCAAGCTCGTGGTCACCTCTGCGCAGGCGGGCGTGCTGTTCACCGCGCTGTCCACCGCCCGCGTCGCCGCGGCGGACGGCAACACGGATGCCGGCAAGAAAAAGGTGCTGCGCGAGGCCGCCGAACAGGCGTTGCGCAACCGCCTGAGCGGCCTGATTGCCGAACTCGGCCACCTGCTTGACGACACCGACCCGCTGTGGCTGGCCTTCGGCCTGAATGAACCGGGCGCGACCAACCTGCCCGATTCGGTGGATGGCCTGGTGCTGACCGCCGGTGCCGCCGGCACCGTGTTGGCGCATTGGAGCAACGCCTCCCGCGCCACCCGCTACCGCGTGTATAAGCAAGTCGAAGACGTGGACCCGATCCCCGTCAACCTCACCACTGTCAGCGACAGCGACGCCACGCTGACCGGCCAGCCGAGCGGCAAGACGCTGAAACTTTACATCATCGCCGCCAACGACGCCGGCCAGGCCGCGCCAAGCGAGACGGGGACGATCGTCGTGCCGTGAAAAACAAAAACCTATGAGCGTGTTAAATGTAATTCGCTGTGATCTACCGCAAAAAGATTATCTAGTCTGGAAGTGGCAGCCGGAACAAGGTTCGCCGTCGCGACAAAATCAAATTCGCCTTGGCAGCAGTCTCCGTGTGCGCGCTGGAGAAGTAGCGGTCTTTTTTTATGCAACCGGCGGTGGAGCCTCACCAATTGATTATATTGAAGGTCCCGCCGACCTCTTGTTGGAAACAAAAAACCTTCCCATCCTTGCCAGCATTATCGGGTTGGCATACGGAGGTGACTCACCGTTTCAGGCCGAGATTTATTTCATAAACAAGGGGCAGGCGACACAATTAAAATGGGGGGTGCCATATTTTGACGCTTTTGATCATCGTTTCCCAGATTTGCCGGTGCCGGTTGCCGCCAATGGAACCATCACGTTCAGCATTGCGGATGTGAAGCGATTTGTGGAGGTGCAACGATTGGAAAACTTTGACCCGGCTAAGTTGCGGGAGCAAATCCTTCCACAACTCCGCACGGTCATCAAAAGCAACATTGTCAATCTGGCAACCGCCAGAGGCATTCCGTTGGTTCAAATCGGCGGCAGGGTTGAGGATTTGAGTATCATTTTGCAACCCACAGCCGCCAAGGTTTTGGAAGGTTACGGCGTCGCCTTGAGAAATTTTGTAGTCGAAGGGGTTGAAGTCAACAAAACATTAAGCCTCGGAAAAGACAGCGATGGAAAAGACATAAAAACCGGTTTTGCTTTATTGATGGAAATCACCCGCGATCAAGCCGTCGGCAATATCAAAACCCAAGGCGAAATGGGACGCGAAAACATGAAGGCCAGTCAGCGAATCAACGCTGAACATGTTGAAGAAAGTTTAGCCATTCAGCGGGAACAACTGGAAAAACGGCAAAAACTTCAAACAGAAAGTGATTTTCTGCCCACGCATCAGGTCAACCTTCAAGCAGATGTTGCCTATCGAGCCGCACAAAGTCTTGGCGAGATTGGCAGCAGTGGCGGTGGCGGTGGAGATGGTGGCGGCGGCGGTGTTTTTGGGGGTCTTGGCGCAGCCGCAATAACGATGGGGATGGGATTGCCGGTGGGCGCGGCTTTTGGTCAGCAAATTGTCAGCGGCATCCAAAAAACCGGCGGGCCAATTTTAGGCGGAACCGCCGGAACTTGCCCGCATTGCAACACCCCATTTCAATCCGGGGCGAAGTTTTGTGTCAACTGTGGTGCTACATTCGTTCCGACACCCACGCCGGCACCTACACCTGCACCCGCTCCCTCGGCGAATCTGCAAATTCATGTTGCGCGTGGCAAACAACCGCAGGGAATCTTTTCTCTGGATGAAGTTAATCGCAAAATAGGTTTGGGAGAGTTCATTCGCACTGATTTGGGTTGGTATCTTGGCCAGGCTCAATGGCAGCCGTTGCCGGCAATTCCCGGCGTGATTTTTCCGCCAGACATTCCGTCAGACACGCCACCACCACTTTAACATCTAAATTTATGGCAAATAATCCTCCTAATAAGCCGCTTGAGTCACTGGAGCAATTGCTTGATTCCACACAACAAAACCTTGCCGGAACCGCTCTGACCAGCGCCACCAAACAGATGGTGGAAAGCTATCCTACACCGGGCAGCACAGAATCCGCCGCGAAACATTCCAACCAGATTCAATGTGGCCAATGCCATGCGCTAAATGTTCCGACAGCTAACTTTTGCCGAAACTGCGGCTCTCCGCTGGCCAAGATAACGGAATGTCCTGGATGCAAAACCCCCGTCCGGGCAAACGACAAGTTTTGCAGCCAGTGCGGCAAACCATTGACCAATTAAAAGAAACCTATGAATAAATGTCCCCAATGCGGAGCCGTTCTAAAAACTTTAACCCGAATCTGTGAAGCCTGCGGCAGTGAAATTCCCTCTGAAGCTTCCGCAACAGCGCAAAGTGCCTCCGGGGCTTCTCCACTTCCCAGCGCGTCCAAGGTGTGCGCTAACATTCAAGACGATCTGGCGTTGCTGGCAACCCGCCTGCCCCCATCGCGCTTGGCTGCGTTCTTGACTGGCCTGATCGTTTTGCCAACTGTAGGTTTGGGCTATCTGGCAATCAAAGCTGTGAATGTGTTTGGCAATCCAGGCAAATCGCCCGAGCGGGCCAAGCTTGCGCTCGAACAAAACTTGCGAGTAGCTGAGAATGCCTATAAGGCAGACGCCGACGTTCGCGCGCTGGCGGACAAGGGTAAAAACGAACTGGCCAGTTATCTCCGCCGCCAGCATTCTGCCCGCATGTCCTTTCTGATGGGAATTGTGGCTTCGATTGTATTGGCATTAGCAATCATAGGCGCAGTAACTCTCCACCAAAAATACTTGGCGGATAAAGCGATTCAGGCTGCCCTTGCGGCCAAATTAACGGCTGATGCCAATCAAGCGGCCCTGAATTTGCAACAGGAGCGCGATCAGGAAAAGCAACGTGAAGAATCGCTTGCACGGGCGCAGGAACTTCATGCAAAAGCCACCAACTTGGCGAACAGCATGAGTGCTGATGTTTCTTACAAAGCCGCCATTTTAGTTGAAAATCGGGCCGGAAATGATATGGCTGACAAAGTTTCTGTGCTTGAGGATAAGTTGAACAGCAGTCTTGCAGGAAAGGGGTTTTCTATAATGTCGCGCGCGGCTGTTGCACGCGCTGAAACAGCCTTGTCAAATGCCGGGGCGCAAGCGGAGACTCTCGATACGACCAGCCAGCAGCTTGGAACTATGGCTCACGATATTGGTGCGGACTTCATCATTTATGTTTCCATAAGCAGCTTCGGCAATGAAAAGAAATCATATACTGGTAACGGTATAACCACCGATAATTATACATACATGTTGCGCGTCGCTTACCGGCTGATTGAGGCTGGTGAAGGTGGTGCCATAACGGGAGGAACGGCCATTGCTAGCAAAATGATCCGGCAAACCAGTGGCTTGCAGACGGATACCACCGAGTTGATCAACCAGTTGCTAGACGACGCGGCAAGTCAGGTGGTCGCAGCAATTGAAAAAAACAAATCCACTCCCTCATCTGGAGGAAACTAACAGCCTAATTGTCTATGAAAGCTTTGATTGTATCTCCTAAAACGCTAATTACCTTAAGCGCGGTTTTAGTGATCGTTGTCTTCGTCCTGTTGATCGGCAGAATGGCAACCGGTCACTGGAAATGGTCGAATTCACCACCACCAGTTCTACTGGCGCAAAATGCACAGGCGGAACTTGCGGGAACATCATCCACTGTCATGCCAGACAAGATCGAGTCGTCAGCGAATGCTTCTTCAGTTCCAGTCTCCAAACTTGTGGAATCACAATCCGCGCCCATCAAAGATCAATCTGAAAGGAATCAACCCAAAGACAATGTTGCCCAAGGCGTTGCAGGCGGAGTCCCCCAGCCACTTTTGGCACAAGCTACATTGTCTCAGCCGGTAGCCGCGCCAGTAGAATCTGGCAAAAAGACATTAGCCATTCTATCCATTAAGCCGATACCCTCATTGTTGGCTTCAATCAAGTCTCCAGATAAGACGCTCGAATTAAACCGCATCATCGAATCCATGGATGGACAACTCATTGACCGCGTTAACGCCACACGCAAGTTTCAAATCGTCAGCCGCAGCGATTTGGACGAAGTTATCAAAGAACACGATTTT
The DNA here is from genome assembly GCA_964449815.1 of uncultured Bifidobacteriaceae bacterium. Taxonomy (GTDB): domain Bacteria; phylum Verrucomicrobiota; class Verrucomicrobiia; order Limisphaerales; family UBA11358; genus UBA11358. The sequence goes on along the minus strand of CAYVGC010000011.1, from coordinate 55,202 downwards.
GATGCTTCAGGCAATGTTGACCCCAAAACTGCTGCCGCGATCGGCAAATTGACCGGCGCAACGAATATCCTTACGGCGACGGTGGACGATTTTCAGGATTATGTCGAACATGCCACATTTGAAGGCACGGGACGCACGGCAACCAAGCGCGTGTTCCGGTTTTCCATCGTGGCAAAAATCTATGAAACCCAATCCGGCAAGCTGGTTGCATCAGCCAATTTCCAAACCGGCAACAATGAGTTCAAGCAAATCCAAGAGGATCGCAATTATGTGGTAAAGGATGGCGAGTTGAGCGATGAAATGATGGTGGCGGTTGCGCGGACGCTGGCGGAGCAAATCGCCACCCATATCGTGGACGTGATTTTCCCCGCCAAAGTTCTCTTCAAGCACGACACGGAAGTAACCATCAATCGTGGCGAAGGCGTGGGCGTGGCGGTGGGTGACACATTCAATGTCTATGCCGTGGGCGAGGAGATGTTCGATCCAGACACTAAAGAATCGCTGGGCCGCGAGGAGGTGAAAGTTGGAAAGGTAAAGATCACCGAGGTTGACCCCAAATTTTCAAAAGCGCAAATTCTGGAAGACACTGGTATAACAAATGGCGCGATCCTGCGCAAACCACAGGGAACCGTTAATCAGAAGGAGTCCAATTGAAAACCCCAATCCAAGTCATGCAAAAGTTCAGTTCATCGCTGATAATCACAGCAGTTATCGGTTTGTTTGTGACCGGCTGCGCCACTTACCAACAACAAAATCGCGGCATTGCCAATAATTTGCAGCAAGGCAATTTGACGAATGCCATTGTTGAAGTCACTAAAAAAGCTGATGAAAACGCTAATGGCAAAAACGCGATCATCTGGCGATTGGAAGAGGCTGCCACTCTGCGTGTCAATGGCCAATACGACGACAGCAACAAGGCGTTCGATATAGCGCAGGAGAAAATTGACGATTACGCGCAAAAAGCCAAAGTGAGCATTAGCCATGAAGCCGGCGCTCTGCTGTCCAATCAAGCCAATCTTCCTTACGAAGGCCGTGCGTATGACGGCATCATGCTCAACACTTACGAGGCGCTCAATTATCTCGCATTGGGCGAACCCGACAAAGCACGCCCGGAACTCATCCGAGCCTACCAACGGCAGCAGGATGCCGTGGAAGAAAACAAGCGGCGGATTGCAACTGCTCAAGCCGAAGTCGCCCGCGCTGGAACCACTGCCATCACCAATTCCGACGCCGCTGCCAACACCACTGCCACCACCAATCAAACTTCAGTTGCGGTCGAAAAGGCGCAAAAAGACCCCAAATTTCAGGCCGCAATAAAAAGCAACTACACCTATCTCGATACTCTCAAACCCTATGCCAACTATGTCAATCCATTCACCGTTTATCTTGACGGATTGTTTTTCATGGCCAATGCAGCGGACACTTCGGACTTGGAACGCGCGCACAAATCGTTTGAGCGCGTTCAGGGATTCATCGGCGATAATGATTACATCAAGCAGGACTTGGCGGCCGTGGACGATTTGATGAACGCCAAGCACCTCACGCCGACGACCTATGTAATTTTTGAAACCGGCAGCGCGCCGGAACGCGGGCAAATCCGCATAGATATTCCCATCATTGTCTCAAAGGTTTCCTACGTCGGTGCCGCATTTCCCACGCTCCAGATGCAGAACAACTATGTGCCGAGCCTGACGGTGGCTGCCAACGGCACAAATGTGACGACGACGCTGCTGGCCAGCATGGACAGCGTCATCGGTCTCGATTTCAAAAATGAGTTGCCGATCATCACCACCAAAACCATTGTCGCTACCGTCACCAAAGCCGTGGCTGCCTACGCCGTTAACAACGCCGCCAGCCAGGGAAGCGACATCGCCGTCTTGATTACGAAATTCGGCACGACGATTTATCAGGCGGCCGTCAACATTGCCGATGAGCGCACTTGGACCACGCTGCCGAAGGAATTTCGATTCTGCCGCGTGGCCACGCCGCCGGACCGCAAAATTGAACTGGCCACGCCCGATGGCTCTCAAAAAATCCCGGTGACAGTCTGCGACGGAACGATTAACATCATTTACGTCAAATCCATAAGTCCCGGCACGCCGTTGCTGGTGACACAAATGAAGCTGAAATGAAAACACGAATTCTTCTGCCGCTTGGTTTGGCCGCTGGCATGGCTGCGCTGTCCGGCTGCACGACTGCTAAAATTTTGCAAGCTCCCCCGCTGGTAGACCAGCGCATCACAGTCGCCGACCCGCGCGTCAGCACTGATGCAAGCCTGAATAGCATGGTTTCCATCATGGGCGTCAAGACGTCCATGACGCCCGGAGGTTTGCTGAAGGTTCAAGTCGAACTACAAAACCGCACAACCTCATTGCAAGAGTTCATATATCGTTTCGAGTGGTTCGATGCGTATGGGATGGAAATTAACAACGTTATCACCGCGCCCATCACTGACCAGATTGAAGCCCAGGAGGACAAGTTTATTTCCAGTGTTGCGCCAAAGCCAAACTGCAAGGATTTCCGTGTTAAATTTATTACGCCTAACTAAACTAAATATATGAAAAGCAAAATCATCTGCCCGATCATTGCCGCCATTCCGCTCCTCTTCAATGGCTGTGCCACCCCCCCTCCCGTAGTATATCAGAAGCCAAATGAATCCCCAATTGTCACCACTGGAATTAACATTCAAGATTACACCACCGCCGCCAATGACGCAGTAAATGAACTGCTTGCATCCGATGTGCTCGGCAAAGTATCCAATCCGCCCGCAGTAATTTTTGTCAGCCGCATCGTCAACAATACTGGCCAGCAAATTAATACCGACCTGCTCGCCAAGAAAATCACCAGAGCCCTGAACCAAAGTGGTAAAACCCTGACCACCAGCACAGACCCGGCTGCCATAGGTTTACATAACGAAATAGATTTCGTGGCTGACACAAACACCACGCGACTGGCGGACTTCACGCTCTCTGGAAAGATTATTGAAACCATTGATCGGGGTGGCAACAGAAGCCTGACGACATACACTTTTCAGCTCTCATTAAACGACACCAAGACTGCCTATCAGGTTTGGGAAGGTGACAAAGAAATCGGGAAAATAAGCACGCAGCCCGTTATCAGTTTTTGATTCAAGTCTTTGCGTTAATTTCGTAAAGGGGTCCAAGCGTTGAACAATGCCTCCGCGCCGTGATGCAGAAAACAATTCAGAATGCCAGCCAGGCCGCCTCGGGAAACCGGGGCGGTTTTTTGCCGCTGCCCAAAGGGCCATGCGCTCAAATTTCAAAATCGGAAAGCAGAAATGGATCAACGCCTCGTCACCTTGGCGGCTACAAACTTCGTGGCTTTGCGCCTTGGCGTTAAACTTCGGCTCTGAAGCTACGAGACACGGGAGAGGTTTCAGGGTTGCGCGGCATGGAATGGCAGTTTAATCTGGCACCATGAGCACGCAGGAAATTTTGCTTGAGGAAATCAAACATCAGCCGGAGCCGGTGTTGCGGGAACTCCGGCTTTACCTCGATTTTCTGAAACGCCAACGCGCGGCGGATGCGTCCCTGGAAAACCTGGTGGCGGACACCTGGGAAAATCTGGGGCCGGCCCCGGAACTGGATTATGACCGCCTTTAATCGCGGCGACGTGGTCGTGGTGGATTTGGGCATGGCGGCCAGGGTCCGACCTTGCGTGGTGGTTTCTGTCAGCAACCCCGACCGTCAGCGCAATATGTGTGTGGTGGTGCCAATGACGACGGAAATTCGCGGCGGCGAATGTGAAATCAGTTTTCCCAAACCACCGTGGCTGCGACAGGAGTCGGTGGTGAACGTGCTGGGCATCGCCGGTGTGGACAATTCAAAAATCGAGCGGCGGATTGCGGCCTTTCCCACCGATAAAATATCGGAAATTGAGTCCGTGTTGAAACGCCTGCTTGGTTTATGAAGCCATGACGGATTCAATCCCAAGCCTTGAACAATACTTCCGCGCCGTGGTGCGGTAATACAATTGGCGGGAAGAACACCAGGCCGCTGCGGGCAACCGGGGCGGCTTTTGCCGCTGCCCAAAGGGCCATGCGCTCAAATTTCAAAATCGGAAAGCAGAAATGGACCAGCGCCTCGTCACCCCGGCGGCCGCCAGGCTGGGCGGCTTGACGGCTGGGCGTTAAAAAATGGAATTCCCTTTGCGCGGCCTGACGCCATTTGCATTTCCCCTTGTTTTCGTGCAGAGTAGCCCCATGACTTTCAAACGCATTACTTGCGATCCCAAACGGATGAACGGCCAGCCGTGCATCCGCCAGCTTCGTTTGACGGTGCGGCGGGTGGTGGAGGCCGTCGCCCTGTATCCCGACCGCCGGGATTTGCAGCGCGAGTTTCCCGAACTGGAGGCGGAAGACATCCGCGAGGCGCTCGCCTACGCGGCGGCCAATCTGGACGACAAGGTGATTGAACTGGCCACAGCGGGATGAAACTCCTGCTCGACCAAGGCACACCGCATTCGGCGGCCAGTTTGCTTCGCCAGGCGGGTTTTGATGCGGTTCACACGGGCGAAACCGGGCTGGCCGGGGCGGAAGATGCGGAAATTATCCGCCGGGCTGCCGCGGAAGATCGCGTGGTGGTGACGCTGGATGCCGATTTCCACGCGCATCTGGCCCTGGCGCAGGCGCGCAAGCCGTCGGTAATCCGCATCCGCATTGAAGGCTTGCGCGCGGAGGCGTTCAGCGGATTGCTCCAAAAGGTTTTGACTCAATGCGCGGATGATTTGGAATCCGGCGCGATGGTTTCGGTGAATGATTTTCACGTCCGCGTCCGTCGTCTGCCGATTTCGTGAGGCAAACGTGCGCGAGAAGCTGTGTCATCAAGTTTAAGTTCCAGGGCGGTGGCGCAATAAACGAAATGGGCGCAGGCCAACCCAGCCCGCTCCAGGCAACCGGGGCGGCTTTTCCCGTCGCCCAAAAGCCACGCGCTTAAATTTCAAAATCGGAAAGCAGAATGCAGAAATGAACCAGCGCCTCGTCGCCCCGGCGACTGCCAGGCTGGACGGCTGGGCTTTAAATTACTTCGGCGGCGCCAACATAAGCAACACGGGCCGGAGCGCCGGCTTGCAGCCGGCTTAAACCGTGAACCGTCCAAAACCGCCAAAACGAACGTGATCATCAACGCAAGCCGCCAGGCGGGGGTTCAAAGCCGGTCACAGACCGGCGCTCCGGCGTCACTCGACCAGCCGCGCTCCTGTTTTCAGACAGGCTCTAAGCGTTCGCCACCCGGATGGCTTCCAGTTCCTCCCAGCGGGAATAAAGCTGCGCGACCTTTCCCTTCGCGGCATCCAGTTCAGCCGTTAGCTGGTTCACTTGCGTCGCGTGCCTGCGGAAAAAATCAGGATTGGCGAACAAGCCTTCGATGCGCGCCACTTCCGCCTCGACGGCGCGAATCTGCGCCTCCATGCCCTCCAGTTCACGCTGCTCCTTGAATGACAGTTTGCGCGGTTTCGCCGGTTTTGTGGCGGCATTCCGGGAGCGTGCGGCTGATTTGTTCGTCGCAAGAATGGCGGCGCTCTGCCGGGCCGCCGCCACGGCCGCCTTTTGCTTCTTCTCCAGATAATAATCGTAGTCGCCGACGCTGTGATGAATTTTGCCGTCGCCTTCAAACGCCAGAATGTCCGTGCAGACGCGGTTGAGAAAATAGCGGTCGTGGCTCACAACGCAGGTCACGCCGGGAAACGCGGTCAACGCCTCCTCCAAAACGCGCAACGTCGGCAGGTCGAGGTCGTTGGTCGGCTCGTCGAGGATCAGAAAATTCCCGCCGCTTTTCAAAATGCGCGCGAGCAGCAGCCGGCTGCGTTCGCCGCCGGAAAGCTTTTTCACCTGCGTCAGGATTCGGTCATCCGCGAACAGAAACCGTTTCAGATACGAGCGCACGGAAATTTTCGTCTCGCCCCATTGCACAAACTCCGTGCCGTCGGAAACTTCATCCAGCACCGTGCGCTCCTCGTTCAACTGCAGCCGGCCCTGGTCAACATAATTAAACTTCGTAAGCTGGCCGGTTTTCACCGTGCCTTCGGTGGGCGCAAGCTGGCCGATGAGGATTTTTAACAACGTGGTCTTGCCGAGGCCGTTTCGTCCGCACACGCCGACGCGCCGGCCGTTCTCAAACGTGAAATTAAAACCGGAAAACAATTTCTTCCCGGCGATTTCCATGCCGAGATTGCTGACTTCCACGGTGCGGTTGCCAAGCTGCGGCGGCGGTGGAATGACCAGTTCAACATCTTCCTCGACCACCGGCCCGTCCTTGGCCGCCTCGTTGTAATAGCGCTCGAAACGGTCTTTCTGTTTGCTGCGCTGGGCGCGCGGGCCCTGACGCACCCACGCGAGCTCCTTTTTCAGAAACATCTGGCGCTTGTGCTCGATCACCGCGTCGGCGGACTGGCGCTCGGCCTTGTCGAGCAGGTAATCAGTGTAATTGCCGGCGTGTGAAAAAAACTTGCCGGCGCAGAGTTCAAGAATGCTGGAGGCGACGCGGTTCAAAAAGTAGCGGTCGTGCGTGACGACGAGAAAGGTGCCGCCGAAATTTTCCAGAAACTCCGCAACCCACTCGATGGATTCCGGGTCCAAATGGTTTGTCGGCTCGTCAAGCATCAGAAAATCCGGGCGTGAAACAATGGCGCGGCACATGGCCACGCGCCGCTTCTCGCCGCCGGACAGTGATTCAATTTTCCGCCCGCCATCGGGACAGTTCAGATGCGCCATCGCCACTTCAATGCGCCGGTCCAACGTCCAACCTTCGAGCGCCGTGATCCGATACTCCAACTCCTCGTGACGCTTCGAGTCGTGCGGCAGCGATTCAAATTCCGCGATCAAATCCAAAACATGCTGCGCGCCGTCGCGGACGTTTTCTTGAACAGTCTTCGTGGCATCAAGCATGAAATCCTGCGGCAGATAGCTGGCGACCAGATCACGCTGCCGTGAAATTTCGCCGCTGTCCGGCGCCTGCAAGCCGGCGAGAATTTTCAGGAACGTCGTCTTGCCGCAGCCGTTGCGGCCGACGAGGCCGATGCGGTCGCCGTCCTGGATGCCGAGGGTAATATCGTTGAGCACCGTATTCTCGTTATAGCGCACGGTGACGTCGGAGGCGGAAATGATGGTGGACATGCCAATTTAGAATATCGGAAATGACGGACAGAGTCGAAATCAAACTCACGCTCGCCCGCCAATTTTGGTGCCGATTAAAGTGGACTTTTCACAACCTCAAATTAAATAATTTCCTTATGAACCTGATTGAATGGCTGACGCGGGAGTTTTCGGCTTCAAGGCGCGCAATGCTGCTGTCCGTTTTTACCGGCGCGGCCGTGATGCTCACCCAGGCAGAAACGAACACGCCAGTTCCGATCCTGCAGATCAAGGCCGACCAAGTGACCACGAAAGTCAGCCCGATGCTTTACGGTCTGATGACCGAGGAAATTAATTTTTCCTACGAAGGCGGGCTTTACGGCGAACTCATCCGCAATCGCGCGTTCAAGACCGACGCCAGCGAGGTAAAATTTTGGAGCACGGTCGGCGGCGCGACCATGACGCTGGACACAACCGTGCCGCTGAATGACGCGCTAAATCTGAGTTTGAAACTGGACGCGGCCGGCGCCACGAAAAACTCTCCAGCGGGCATCGCCAACGGCGGTTACTGGGGCATTCCCGTGAAACCGAAAACAACCTATCATGTTTCTTTTTTTGCGAAAGCCGCCGATGGCTTTGACGGCCCGCTGACCGTGAGCCTGGCCAGCACCAACGGCAAAACATTCGCTAGCGCGGAGATTTCCGGCCTGACCGGCGACTGGAAAAAATTCGAGGTTGATTTGAAAACGAAAAGCGTGAGACCGTCGAAGGACAATATTTGCAAAATCACCACGACCTCGCCCGGCACGATCTGGTTTCAGCAAGTCTCGTTGTTTCCGCCAACGTTCAACCACCGCACGAACGGCAACCGGCCGGACATCATGCAATTGCTCGCGGACATGCAGCCGAAATTTCTGCGGCTGCCCGGCGGAAATTATCTGGAAGGCGATTACATCAACGAGCGGTTTGACTGGAAGAAAACCATTGGCGACACATCGCAGCGGCCTGGCCACCGCAGCCCTTGGAACTATTGGTCCACGGACGGTTTTGGCCTGATGGAATATCTGGAATGGTGCGAAGACCTGCACATGGAACCGCTGCTCGCGGTGTTTGCCGGCTATGCGCTGCGGCACGATTACATCAAGCCAGGTCCTGACCTTGAACCTTATGTTCAGGACGCGCTTGATGAAATTGAATACATCACCGGCGACGCCGCGACGACCAGGTGGGGCGCGCAACGCGCGAAAGACGGCCATCCCGCGCCGTTCCCGCTGCATTACATCGAGGTCGGCAATGAAGACTGGTTTGACCGCTCCGGCAGTTACGACGGACGGTTTGCACAATTTTTCAACGCCATCAAGGCGAAGTATCCGCAACTGCAAGTCATTGCCACGGCCGACGTCAAAAGCAGCGTGCCGGACTTGATTGATGAACATTATTATCGTTCGCAAGAGGAAATGGAATCGCAGTCGCACATGTATGACATGCGCAAACGCGGCGGTAAAACCAAGGTCTTCGTCGGCGAATGGGCCACGCGCGTCGGTTCGCCCACGCCAAACATGGCCGGCGCGCTCGGCGACGCCGCTTGGATGTGCTGTCTGGAACGCAATTCCGACCTTGTCGTCATGGAAAGCTACGCGCCACTGTTCGTCAATGTGAGCGATCTCAAGCATGGCGGCTCAATGCAATGGCCAAGCGACCTCATCGGCTACGACGCGCTCACCAGCTACGGCTCGCCGTCGTATTACGCACAAGTCATATTCAGCACGCACCACGGCGACAACGTGCTGGCAACCGATTCACAAAATATTCCAACCTACACCTGGCAGCCGGTCGCGCGCCGACGCAACGGCACCGAACAGCCGCGCCAAGCCCCGCAGCAAGTGCCGTCGCTCTTTTTCGATGCCACACGCGCCAGCGCCAGCGGAACAATTTATCTCAAAGTTGTGAACCGCGCCGCCACACCGCAGCCGGTGAAAATTGAAATCAGCGGTGTCACCGGCATTGAATCCAAAGGTTCTACCATCGTGTTGAAAGCAAACCGGCCGGACGACACCAATTCGATCCAAGAGCCAAAAAAGATTGTTCCTCTTTTCCAAAAAACCAGGGGTCTTGGCACCAACTTCACGCGCACGTTCCCGCCCTGTTCCATTTCCATTTTGGAGCTGAAGGCGAAGTGACAAGCTTCCCTTGGCAGAGGCAAGGCCATTTGTGCATCGTATAGGAAATATTTTCAAGCAAACGGCCCGCACAGGAGTGCAGCCCTGACTTTGTCAAATGGCTCGTTCGTGCAAGCTGTTGATTTCTCACACGATAAAATCTTATAGACAAACCCGACCAGGCCAAAATCGTTTTTTTCAACAAGCTGAACGGCGGAATTTGCAAATTTGCCGAGCATGGGCACGCTCCAGGGTTTGAGCCAGTTTTCCATTTTTAATAAGTCGGCAACTCAATTACTTGTCCGTCGTATATGTAAATGTTTTTTGACAATGGACTGGTTTCTCCGCTCTGACTTGTTTTACATCCATCAAATAAAAGAGGAATGATTAAAAGAATCAACATCAGCGATAATTTTTTCATAATGAATGCATTGGTTTTTACAGAATATTCCCTTAAGGATTTTGCAAAACAGACGTTGCCGGCTTGGAAGCAGAACGCTTGATTCACCTCAATTCAGGTTGTGAATTCTACGTAGATTCGCTGGCAATGCTCTTCCAGATGGCGTGGCTGACCATCAGGAAGAACGCGATCGTTGCTACAATTACAACGCAAGCCGCAACTCCCAATTCATATAAAATTTGAAATGAATCTTTCATGCTATTTGAGTGGTTTGGTATCCAAGGAAATCAATCAAACGACTGACTGGATCCCATTGTGTCGTCACAACTTAAAATCATTTGGCTGGCAACCTGCCGGTGGATATTCCATCCAACCCCGGACGGGCTTGGATTTGTTTTAACAGTTCAAAAATGCTTCCGGCGTCGGCGGCTGAACGGAGTTTGGCGAGCAATCCGGTTTGGCGGCCAAAGTTTGCGATGCTTGAAAGCAAAGCGAGGTATTCCAATGCGTCAGTCGCCGGAACTGCGATCAAAAACACATGATCCACCAACCATGACCCCTTTATTCCCCACACGACCGGCCTGCTGGTGCGTCCGACAGCTAGCGCCAGCCGACGGACCTGTGCGCCGCGCGCGTGGGGGATGGCAATGCCCGTCGGCAGGGCTGAATTGGTAAGCATGTCATGGTTGAGAACAGCGTGATAAAATGAAAGCTTGTCACCAATGATCTCAAACGCGTGCAACTTATGACTTAATTCTTCCACGATCCCCGCCGGATCAGCCCCACACAAGCGTGGAATAATCAACTCTGGTCGCGTATAATCCGCGATGGATGCCTGTGGTTCGACATGTGAAAGTTCAAAGGACATGCTCAAGAACGTCAACGAGTGATTTTAATGCACAAAGCACCGGCTCCAACAGGCTTTTCCCGACTATCAGGATGCCCGAACCATCTGATGGGCTACCAACCGCTGGCGCTCATGCCCTGCGAAACCAATCTCACAGAAAACCAGCGCCGGTTCCTCCGCCTTAACACCGGTTTCTGCGACAAAGCTGCACTTCTTTGCAACTTAAATTTGGTTTAACGCTGCTTGCGCATCTGGCGGCGCGCAGATTTTGGCGACGTAGGCGATGTGCCGTTAGCATTTGCTGCCGGGGCCGGGGAGTTCGCGGGAGATTTTGGAACGTAAGCAGGCGCGACCGTATTTTGCGCGGTTGTTGTCTTGGAGACGTTTGATTCGCTCATAATAGTTTATTTTATGGTTGTTTCTAGCCAACCGCCTACAACAACGCAATCAATGTGCCAATCCTAACGCGCAAAACAAAACTATCCGAATCGCCTTATTTCAAATCAGAATGAGAGATTTTCGACGCCGTGCGAAAGCTGCCGGCTGGCGCGTTTGTGCAATTCCTGCACCTGGTGGCCGCCTTTTGTGCATCGCTGAAGGACAAGGCATTTTCCTAGCATGCCCAGCGCATTACTCGGCCACTCGATAACGATTGCAAAAAATTCGCCGGCAAATCACGCTTCGCCGGGAATCGGATAAACATTGTCTTTGGGGGCAATCACTTTTTCACTTTCAAAATCAGCCGGGGAAGGTGAGAGCGACAGATTATACCAGGGCGATTGAGCATTGGTCGTCAAGTCGGACCAGCGCACCAACTGGCCGGTATAGCAGGAAATGCGGCCCATGATCGCGGTCAAGGTGGACTCGGCCACCGTCCGGGCGGCGTTGAGCGGCTGTTCTTTGACAATGCTTTGCAGCAGGGCAATGTGTTCCTCAACATACGGGTTGTCATGCGTCTTGAATTCCGGCACGTTGAGCTGGTCGAGCTTGGCCGACTGCATTTTCCCGCCGCCGTAAGTCGTGCCTTCTGTGCCGTTGAAAAATTCATCCACGCCGCCATAGGTGCCATTGATCTGGCGGCACATGCTGTGGATGTGGCAGTCGTCGCCGTAGTTCAAATCAATGCTGAAGAAATCAAACTGGTCGCCCGTCTTCCGGCGGGCGCGTCCGCCAAAACCCAGGGCTGATTGCGGCGGATGACCGATGAACCAGTTCGCCACATCAAGGTTGTGAACGTGCTGCTCGACGATGTGATCGCCGGACATTTCGGAGAAGCTGGTCCAGTTGCGCACCAGATAGCTGGCGTCACTCTCGCCGTTTTCGCGTTCTTTGAACCAGAGCGCGCCGCCGCACCAACTGAGCGTGCCGCCGACAATCTTGCCGATCGCCCCGTTGGCCACGGCATATTGGTTGCGCAGATAACTGCTTTGGTGCCGCCGCTGCGTGCCCGCAACCACGGCCAGGCCTTTCTTCTTCGCAACTTCGCCAAGTTCCATCACCTTGCGCGCGCCCACGGGATCCACGGCCACCGGTTTTTCAATAAAAAGGTGTTTGCCCGCGTTCAAAGCGGCTTCAAGATGCGTCGGACGAAAAGCCGGCGGCGTCGCCAGCAGCACGATCTCAATCGGCTGCTCCACCAACTGCCGATAACCCGTCGCGCCGGTAAACACCCGGTCCGCAGGAATATTATATTTCTTGGCCGTGTCATTGGCCCGGTCGGAAAAAAAATCGGCCACGGTATAAACCTCAACCTCATAGCCCAGCGTCTTGGCGGCTTCGAGCATGTTTTCCACGGCGCCGTTGCCGCGCCCGCCGCAGCCCACCAGGCCGATCTTGAATTTCCGGCCGGCGTTTTGCGCGCGGAGATTAAACAGCGGCAGGGCCGAAACCACCGCGCTGGCGGCGGCGACGTTTTTGATGAAGTTGCGACGGGGCATGATCAGGGAGTTGGTCATATGAATTTTTGTTTCAATTTTTAGACGGAGTTGTGAATGCGCCGGTAAAAAAACATCTTTCGCCATGCCATGTCAAGCACAACGACTTTCAGACTTGTTCAAATCCTTTCTCCGTGCTAGTAACAGCCATGCAAAAAAATTCCCCGCTCAAATTGATTCATCTCGTGGTTTTGGGCTGCACCCTCGCGCTGTCGCCGGAGATGCGCGCCCAGGAGGCCGTCAAACCCCTCAAGGCGCTGCTGATCACCGGCGGCTGCTGCCACGATTACGCCCATCAGAAAGACATCCTCAAGCAGGGCCTCGAGGCGCGGGCGAACGTCACCGTGGACATCATCTACGTCGACGACGACAGCACACGCCCCGCGCTGCCGATCTACGGCCACCCGGATTACGCCAAAGGCTATGACGTCGTCATCCACGACGAATGTGCGGCGGACATCAACGACCCGGCGGTCATTCAAGGCGTGCTCGCGCCGCACCAGGACGGCATTCCCGGCGTGAACTTGCATTGCGCCATGCACTGCTACCGCTTCGGCGATTTCAGCAAGCCATTGCCCGCCGCCGCGCCGAACGCCCATTGGTATGAATACCTCGGCCTCCAGTCCAGCGGCCACGGCCCGCAGGAGCCGATTGCCATCAAATTCACCGACACGACCCATCCCATCACCACCGGCCTCGCGGATTGGACGACGATTCACGAAGAGCATTACAACAACATCAAAGTGTGGGACACCGCGCACGCGCTGGCGCACGGAACGCAAGTGATCAAAACCCAGGCCGGCGAACCGCAGCGGACGAATGACTTTGTCGTCGCCTGGGTGAACATTTACAAAGGCAAGACACGTGTTTTTTCCACCACCATCGGCCACAACAACGAAACCGTGGCGGACGCGCGCTATCTGGATCTCGTGACGCGCGGTTTGCTCTGGGCCTGCGACAAGCTTGATGCCGACGGCAAGCCCAAGCCCGGCTACGCGGCAAAGTGATCGAAGGCCGGTTTTCCAAAAGCCCGTCAAGGCTGGCATATTTGCAGCCACCAGAACCAATCCGCATCTCTCACGGGGAGCGAATGTGGTAGAAGCGGCCGGGATAATTCGTCCACTGCGGGTCACTGAAATAGCACGAACCGTTTGTGAGGCTCACGGATTGCAACGCCGCCCACGCACCAACGAAGTTGGTGCAAGCTTCCACCACGATGGGAATGTTCGTTGTGCCGGTGATGTTGAAGCCGAAGCGATTCGTCTGCACGCCGAAATTGCCATCGCCGGTTTGCGCCTGCGGATTCCACAACATGGTTGGACAACCGTTATACATTGCGCCCCAACCCACTGTTCCGGGCAAGTAATAGACGATTGTATTGGTCGCGCTGTAAAACATGGGAGTGGCATTGGTCATCGGGGCGTTTCCAAGACAATAAATGCTGGTCAGGCTTGAACAATTGAGGAAAGCCTGCGGTTGAATATTCGTGACGCTGGCACTTATCGTGACATTGGTCAGGCCCGTGCAAAAATAAAAAGCCCCGGTGGAAATACAACTGACATTGTTTCCGATTGTCATGCGCGTCAAGGCCGGACATTCTTTGAACGCCCACTGGCCAAGGTTGGTAATACTGTCTGGCAAACTCAGGTTCGAAAGCACCTGACAATTGGCGAATGCGCCGTCGCCAATGCTGACGACGACGCCGGGCAGAGTGCAATTGGTAAGATGTGAGCATTCTTGAAACGCCCAATTCCCGACGCTGGCCAGACCAGGGGAAATTATTACCTTCGTCAGACGGGTGCAACTTGCGAAGGCATCGGTTGCGATATTGGTAACCAAGGCGGGAACCAAATAAGCGCCCCCAAGACCTGCTGGGAAAGCGATGATTGAAGTTTGATTCCGGTCAAAAAGTATCCCTGCCACGCTGCTATAAGCCGAATTGCCCAAGTCCACAGCGATGTTCGTGAGACTGCCGCATCCGTTCAGTGCATCGAAGGCAATGGCCGTGACGGCCGCAGGAATTAAAACACTGCTTAAACCGCAGGCAAAAAACGCCCCGGGGCCAATGTTGGTCACGGTGGCGGGAACGGTGTAGGCGGAGCCCGTCCTGGCCCGCGGATATTGCAACAACGCCGTTTGAGTTTTATCGAATCAGACACCGCCAACGCTACTGTAAGCAGGATTGGTGGCATTGACGGTTATCGTGGTCAACACATAGCAATTGGCGAAAGTATAGGGGTCAATGTTCGTAACTGTGTCCGGAATGCTGATGCTGCTCACTTGGTTCTGATAGCCCGGATTAAGCTGATTGAATATATTTGCTGAAATGCCGGTGACTGTGTAGGAACTGATTGCGCTTGGGATGTTGACCGCCCCGGGCAATCCAACGTATCCGGTGATGGTGGCGCTGTTGTTGTTCACTGTGTAGTAAAAAGGATAAGAAAGGCAGTCCGCTTGCACTACAGTGGGCAGCAGCACGGCGGCCAGCAGGCAGATTCCGAGCAGGTTTTGTTTTGTTTTCATATTCAAATGCGCGGTGAGAGTTTAAGGAGAGCGGAGGCGGTAGAAGCGGCCGGGATAATTCGTCCACTGCGGATCATTGAAATAGGCCGTCCCTTCGGTGAGCGTGTTGGTCTGCACCGACTGCCAAGCGGGATCGGCCAGATTCGTGCAGGCTTCCACGACAATAGAGGGGTTGGTTGCCCAAGAGATGGTGAAACCAAACCGGTTGGTCTGAACGCCAAAGTTCGGCTCAAAATCAAGGATTGTCGGTTTTGTCAGCAGCCAGGGAATCGTCGAAAGACCGGTGTTGGCGGTGAACGCCGCCCAGCCGGTGGTTCCGGGCAAGGCATAGACCTGCAGCGTGTCCCGGCTGAATACCCCAAAGCCGACAACTGGGGCGTCGCCTTGGAAATAAACCCGGGTCAGGTTGGTGCACCAGGCAAATGCGTAGTCGCCAATGGCCTTGACGCTAACGGGCATGGTGACGTTCGTCAGACTGGCGCATGAACTGAAGGCCCCGTTTCCCAGGCTGCGGACTTGGTTGCCGATCTTCAGTCCAGTCAGACTGGCGCAATCTTCGAATGCCGCGCTGTCGAGGGTGGTGACGCTGTCGGGCACGGTGACGTTTGGCAGGCGGGTGCAGAAGGAAAATGCGTTGCCGCCGATATAGGTGACGTTGTTGCCGATCGTGACATTGGTCAGGCTGTCACAGGAATCGAACGCCACGTTGCCAATGCGCAGGACGCTGTCGGGGATGGTCACGAGGGTCAGGCCGGTGCAGTAATCGAACGCAAAGTCCGCGATGTTGGTGACCGTGCCGGGAATGGCGTAGCCACCGGCAATCGCTTCAGGAAATTGGATAAGCGTGGTTTGCTGCTTGTCAAACAAGGCCCCGTCCACACTGCTGTAAAAGGAGTTCAGGGCGTCAACTGTGAAGCCGGTCAGGCTGCTGCAGTTGTCGAACGCCTCGATTCCGATGTTCGTGATGCTTTGGGGGATCACGACGTTGGTAAGGCTTCCACAGTAAAAAAACGCAAGGTCGCCGATGGCGGTAATTGGATAGCCATTGGTTGTTTCCGGGATCACCACGGTCCCGCCGGGTCCCGTGTAGCCCGTGATGGCGAGTGCGCCGTTGTTGGTGGTGAACGTGAATTGCGCCTGCACCACGGCGGGCAGCAGCAGCATCGCCCCCAGCAGGCAAATATGAAACGGGGATCTAGGTCTGTTCATAATGAATGGCGGGTGAGAGCTCACGGCGAACGGAGCCGGTAGAAGCGGCCCGGATAATTCGTCCACTGCGGATCGCTGAAGAAGCACGCGCCGTTCGTGAGGCTCAAGGATTGCAGAACACTCCACGCGCCGCTGACGTTGGTGCTGGCTTCCACCACAACCGGGAGGTTAGTGGCGCCGGTGATGGTGAAACCGAATTGGTCGCTCCGCACGCCGAAAGCACCGTCGCCCGTCTGCGCCTGCGGATTCCACTCCACCAGCAGGCTGTTCTGGTGGTCAAACCACGACCCGCCGGACCAATTTTGGCTGCCCGGCAAATAATAGACCGTCGCACTGTCGTCGGCGTAGAAAATGTAAGGGCCCAGGCTCAGGGGGTAGTCGCCTTCAAAAAAAGCGCCCTCGAGATTGCCGCAACCGGCAAAGGCATATTCGCCGAGGCTGGAGACGTTGCCGGGGATCGTGACATTGGTCAAACCGGCGCAGTAAGCAAAGGCATAATTCCCGATGGCCGCGATGCTGTCGGGAATGGTCACGCTGGTCAGCTTGCCGCAGGTCGAGAAAGCGTAATCCCCGATGCCGGTGACGCTTTCGGGAATGATGACGTTGGTCAATGCGGTGCAGGATTCAAACGTGTCATTCCCGAAATCTGTCACGCTGCCGGGCAGGACCACGCTGCTCAGGGCCGAGCAGGATTTGAACGCGTAGTCGCCGATGGTCACGAGGCCATCGGGAAAGCTGACCGCCGTCAGACCCGCGCAGCCCAGAAATGAGGAGCTCGCCAGGTTGGTGACGCCGGCTGGAATCTGGTAGCTGCCGGCCAGGCCGCCGGGATATTGGATGAGCGTGGTCTGACTCCGGTCAAATAAAACTCCGGCCACGCTGCAAAAGGCGGGATTGGTCGCCGCCACCGTGATGTTGGTCAGCGAGGTGCAACCGGCGAACGGCCCGGTTCCAAGGTTGGTGAGGCTGCCGGGCAGCGTGACGTTCGTCAAACTGGAGCAGTAGGCAAACGCGGACTCGCCCACGGCGGCAACCCCGTTGGCGATCGTCACCACAGTCAGGTTCGTGCAGTGGTAAAACGCCTGCGGCCAGATATTGGTCACGCTGCCGGGAATGGCGATGCCGGTCAGGCTGGTGCAGAAATAGAAGGCATCGCCCCCGATGCTGGCCAGCCCGCTGCCAAACGTCACATTGGTCAGGCTGGATCGGTATTGAAACGCGCCCCAGTTGAGGCTGACGACGCTGTCGGGGAGAATGACGCTGGTGAGGTTGGTGCAAGCGTCAAAGGCCCGGGTCCCAATGCTGACCACCGGCAGGTTGGTGCCGTTGACATTGATCACGCCGGGGACGGACACCGTCCCGCCCGGGCCTTGATATCCGGTAATCGTGAGCGCGCCATTATCAGCGGCATAATCAAATTGCGCCCGGGCCACGGCAGGCAGCAGCGCGGCGGCCAGCAGGCAGATCCCAATCGGGTTTTGGTTCGTTTTCATATTCCGATTTGTTTCATTGGTTCAATTCTTTCCGCCACGGTCAGTTCCCTTTGGTTTCTCACCCGCTTTTCCCGGAGTGCGGATGGTCCCCATCCGCAGCCCGTGGACGGGCAGCGGCGGCTGACAAGTTCTGCGCGCCAAAGTCTGGCGCAGCGCTGCGAGTGGAGACAACTCGCGTTCCGCCGCCCTCCCGCCGCCGGCTTTGCCAAAAACGCGGCGCGCGTTCCTCCCCTCCGCCAACGATAGTTGGGGGAGAGGGCCGGGGTGAGAATTCCCCGAAACCGGACTTTGCGTGTTGAACCCCTGAACCGGCTCAGAGGTAGCGCAGCCGTCCCCGGCTGCGGGTGCTGGCGGCGTCTCGCTGCCAGTTCCATCGCCGGGCGAGACGCCCGGCCAACCCGCCGGCGGGACGCCTCGTTCCCAAGCGGCAGCCGGTTGCCGCAGTCCACCGGCAACGCCGGGATGAAAAAAGGGGATTGATGCAACCATCAGTAAATAAAGCATTTCCGACTGGACGCCGGCAGTTTCCGGGCAAAACGACCGTCGTTTTGGCATGCCACCGCCGTGGCTGGGTGATAAAAGCGGTTTCGCAGGCCGGTCACGACCGTGGCCGGGTAAAACGACTGTCGTTTCGGGCAGCCACGACCGTGTCCGGGCGATAAAAGCGCTTTTGCCGGCCGGCCACCGCCGTGTCCGGTCGAAACGACCGTCGTTTCGAGGCGCCACCGCCGTGGCTGGGGTAAAAAAGCGCTTTTGCCGGATCGCCACGGCCGTGCCGGGGTGAAACGACAACCAGAATGGGGTGGAAACGATAAAGCTCTGTTGTCGCGTCCGAAGGTTTTCTCGAGGCGTGCGGGCAAAAGACCACTTCTGACAAGCGGCACCCATAAAATCCGCAGCCAGCAATAGGACCGGCGGGTCTGCGAGTCAAATCTTTTATTCCAAGGCCAAAAAGAGCGGGCCGACGCTTGGGCCTCCGCAGGGCCGTTGCCCGGAACAGGCGCGCTCGGTCATTTCGGATCGAGATTCTGCGCGAGATCGGCGGCGGTGACGGTGGATGGCACGCCGTCCGGCGGCACTTCGACTTTGGCCACCCAGAGAATGGCGTTCAGCACCAGCTTGCGCATGTTCTCGTTGCCCCAGTTCTTATGATAATGCCCGCCGGTAAAGCCAAAGCCGCGTCCGCCGTCCGTCCGTTCGCCGGCCCACGCCACAATTTGCGGATCGCCGCGTTTCACGGCGGCACGCACGGCGGGATTGCCCTCGTGCGGGCCGTCGGCGCGGCTCATCGTGTCCGCTCCCGGCACGGCGGCGAGAATCGGCGTGACGCCCTGCAGGTCGTCGCGGAAGCGCATGTTGAAATACCATTCGTCCTTGATCTTGAACGGCTTCACGCCGCGCGAGATGGGATGATCCGGCAGGGATTTGAAATCCGCCTCCCACACGGGATTGACCGAGCGGTTGATTTCAAAGCAGCCGCCGATCCAGTCAATGAATTCGGTCTGGCCTTTTTCGATGGTCGGCTCGACGGCGTAATGGATGCAGGCCAGGCCGGTGCCCTGTTTCAGCAGCGCGCCGAGCTGCTGCAAATGATCGTCCTGCAACGCCGGATGCCCGGCCCCGCCGTCGCTGTAAATCACGATGGCCGCCGCACCCTGAAGCACGGCGGGATCCGCCGGCCAGCCGTTGGAATAAACTTCCACCTGGATACCGGGAAAGCCCGCGAGACATTTCTGGAAGAGCAGCAGGCCGGCGCGATGCTCGTGTTCGCCGGGGCCGTGGCTCGGCTTGCCGGCGATCATGACGATTCTTTTGTCTGCGCACCGGCCAACGCCCGGGGCGAAGGCGATCAGCGACAGCAACAACAATGAAGCAAGGGTTCTCATAAGGTTAAAGCTGATTTTTCACAGAAGAAAACTTCGGCGGCGGATTGCGGATTTTATTGCAGCGTTTTTTTCAGGAAGGCCAGGCCTTTGCGGGCGATGTCATCCCGGTTCGGTTCAATCTTGCGCCAGATGGCCGCCGCGCGCGCAATCACCTTCACATCCTGGGTGAAGGACTCGATCACCACCGCGCCGGAATAGCCGATGTCCTTCAACGCGCCGGCAATTCCCGGCCAGTCCACATGGTCGTTGCCCGGCGTGCCGCGGTCGCTCGCGCTCGCGTGAACATGGCCGACATGCCGGCCGGCGCGGCGGACGGCGTCCGCCGGATGCTTCTCCTCGATGTTCATGTGGAAGGTGTCGAGCAAAAGCTTCAGCGCGGGGCTGTCCACTTCGCGGATCATCTGCAGCCCCTGCTCCACCGTGTTCAAAAAATCCGATTCAAACCGGTTCAATGGCTCCATGCAAATCACTTTCCCATGTGCTCCGGCATGATCGCAGATGGTCTTGAGGTGATTGCGGACGGTCCGCCATTGCCGCCGGTATTCCGGCACCGGAACCGCCTCCGACCGGCCCGTCGCCGAATAGAGCGGCCCCATGATGATGTCCGTGCCCAGCTCGTCCGCGATGTCCACGAGCTGCCGCATATAAATGATCGTCGCCTGCTGCTGCGCCTTGGTTCCGCGCAAATCGCGGCTTGGCGGGAAACAGGCGCAAACGGAAGTGCAGGCCAGCCCGTGGCGGTCGAGCTGCGCCTTGACGAAGAGCGGATCAATGTCCGCCGGGTTCTCCACCGCGATTTCCACTCCGTCAAATCCCCACGTCTTGAACTGCCGGAACAGCCGGGTGCTCCGGTTGGTGAACGGCGATGCAAAGAGAAACGTGTTGACGCCAAACTTCATTTTATGTTCACGCGAGACCGGCG
Source organism: uncultured Bifidobacteriaceae bacterium (assembly GCA_964449815.1). Taxonomy (GTDB): domain Bacteria; phylum Verrucomicrobiota; class Verrucomicrobiia; order Limisphaerales; family UBA11358; genus UBA11358. The sequence continues at coordinate 34,739 of CAYVGC010000011.1, read as the reverse complement.
AACGAATCGTTTTGTCAGAAACTTGAGTCATAATAGTAATACGATGGCCGCCTGCATAATTAATTCCACGGCGCCCAAGTGCAAAGGGTTTGTGAAAACGCCAACGCAGGCTTAATTGGAATTGTTTGATAATGCCTGACCGGACTGCGGACCGCAAGTGATTCCACTTCCCCAAAAAAAATCTGGCAGCCGGATAAAACAAACAAGCCGTCTGGAATCGCCAGACGGCTTGGAGGAAATAAGGATCTTGCTTAATCGGCTTTGATCTTCTTTTCAGCCTTGGGCGCTTTCGCGGCTTTTTCGGCCTTGACCGCCTTGGCCGCCTTGGGCCTGGCTTCGGTCGTCCCGGCCTTTTCATCTTCGTGACGTTTGCCGCGTTTTTCGGAATGAGGTTTCTCTTCCGCAGACGCCTCCGCTGGAGCCGCCGCCGGCGTGGTGCTTTCAACATGCACCTTGAGCGTGCTCTTCACCTCGGCGTGGAGATTCAAGGCTATTTCATATTCTCCCGTGGCGCGGATGGCGTGTTCAAGCTGGATTTTCTTCTTGTCGAGCGTGATGTCAAACTGGTGTTTGAGTTCGTCGGCGATCATGCCGGCGGTGACGGCACCGAACAGCTTGCCCTCCTCGCCGGTCTTGACTTTGATGACGCAGATCAGCTTGGAAATGCCCTTGGCAAGTTCGCTCATGGCGTTGAACTCATGCGCCTCCCGTTCGGCGCGGCGCTGTTTGAGCGACTCGATCTGGCGCTTGTTCGCCGACGTGACCGGCACGGCGAGGCGCTGCGGGAAAAGATAGTTGCGCGCGTAGCCGGCGGCGACGCGGACATTGTCGGATTCACCGCCGAGGCCGACGATGTTGTGCGTGAGGATGACTTCAGTTTTTGCCATACGAAAATTGGTTGGTGGTTAAATGGTTGAATTTTGCTGGTGAGAGACGCGTTCTTGAAAAGTTAATCAGAACGGGACGTCGTCGCTTTCGGGCGCGGCGTCGCCTTCGACGGGTTCGGCTGGAGGCGCGCTCGGCGCGGCGGCGGGCCGGGCCGGACGCGGAGCAGCAGAAGCGCCGCCTTCACCGGCCCCGGGCGCACTGCCGAGAAATTGAACTGTTTCCGCCACGACCCCGAGCTTGCTTTTTTTCTGGCCGGTCTGCTTGTCGTCCCATTGATCCAGGCGAAGACGGCCTTCAATCAAAATCGGACGGCCCTTGCGCATATACTGCCCGACGTTTTCCGCCGTGCGCCCGAAGACATCCACGTCCACAAAGGTGACTTCTTCTTTTTTCTCGCCGGCTTCATTCGTCCAGACGCGGTTGACCGCGAGGCCGATCTTGGCGATGGCCGTTCCCTTGGGCGTGTAGCGCAGTTCGGGATCGCGCGTCAGGTTGCCCACCAGGATGACTTTGTTGAAGCTGGCCATAAAATCAATGGCAAATTACTTCGCAGGTTTCGGCTCCGGCACCAGCGTGAACAGCACGCGGAAAACGTCCTCGCTGAACGAGAATTTTTTCTGCAATTGCGCCACGATCGTCGGCGTGCCTTCAAAAATGACGTTGGCGTAGAAGCCGGAGCTGTGGCGCTTGTCCGCAATGCGGGCAAACGCCTTTTTCTCCATTTTCTGCACCGTCTCAATCTTGCCGCCGGCGGCGGTGATCTCGGTGGAAATCTTGTCGAGGGCGTCTTTCACGCCTTCTTCTTTGCCAGACAGGTTCAGGATGAACAGACCTTCGTATTTTTTCATTTTTCTTCGTTCGTGGAGTCAACAACTCCGTTAAATTGGCACATGGCCTTTTGCAGCCCCGCGCTCAACCAGCACTCAAGCTGGCCGGCCGCCCGTTCCAAAACTTTTTCCAGCCGCGCACATTCTTCGGCGCTGAATTTGCCGAGCACGTGGCCGGTGATCTGCCGCGCCGCGTCTTTGCGCCCGATCCCGATTCGCAGCCGCGCGTATTCCCGCGAGCCGAGATGCTGCATGACGGATTCCAGCCCGTGATGCCCGCCACTGCCGCCGCCGGGCCGCAGCCGGATTTCGCCCAGCGGCAGATCCGCATCGTCCACGACCACCAAAATCTTTTCCAGCGGCAACTGGTAAAACTGCACCAGCGCGCCGACCGACTCGCCGCTCAAGTTCATGAACGTCTGCGGCTCGGCCAGCAGGACTTTTCCCCCGTCGCGTTCCGCCCGCGCGACGCGCGCCTGAAACTTTCGTTCCTTCGACCAGTCCGCCTTCCACTTCCCGGCCAGTTTTTCGACGAGCAAAAAACCGGCGTTGTGGCGGGTTTTGGCATAATCCGCGCCCGGATTCCCCAAACCCACGATGAGGTGCATCGGCTCCATGCGCGGGGGCGGCTGCCGCCGCGAAAATTATTTCTTCTTCTTTGACTCGTGCTTGGCGGGCTTGGCCTCGGGTTTGGCTTCGGGCTTGGCCTCGGCTTTTTTGTCGCCGCCCTTGGCTTCGGCCTTCTTGTCGCCCGCTTTCGCATCGGCCTTCACCTCGCCTTTGGCCGGCACAGCGCCTTCGGCGCCTTCTTCCGTCTTTTCCTTGGTCATTTCCACGTCGCCCGCCGCCGGAGCCGCAGCAGTCACTGGCACTTCTTCCTCGGCGCGCGGCGCGGCCACAGCCACGACGGTGCGGGTCTTGTCGCCTAAAATTTCCACGCCTGCCGGCGCCACGACCGCACCCAGGTGGATGGACTTGCCAATTTCCAGCGGACTTACGTCAATGAAAATCTGCTCCGGCATGTCTTTTGGCAGACAGCGGACCTTGAGCTTGAACATGACGTGTTCCAGCGTGCCGCCGCCGTTCTTGACCCCGGCCGGCTCGCCGGTGGTTTCCACCGGGACTAAAACCGTGATTTTTTCATTCTCGCCGACTTCGTGCAAATCCACATGCAGCACCTTGGCGCTCAACGGATGGTGCTGGACTTCCTGCACCAGCGCGAGGCGCCTGGCGCGGGCGTCGTTTTCCACGGACAAATCCACCAGCACGTTTTCCGAGACGGAATGATGCAGGAGGTCGGTGATTTCCTCGAAATCCACTTCGATGTTCTGCGGCTGGTTCTGGCGGCCGTAAATGGTCGCGGGCACGCGGCCGGCGCGGCGGAGCTTGGTGACTTCGGCGCGCTGCACCTGCGAACGCGGATACGCTTTCAATGCTACAGATTTCATTTTATAAAATTTATTGTGGCGGCGCTCAGCTCGTGCGTCCGCCTTTGAACTCAAAAAGCGAGTTGACCGACGAATTGCTATGAATCCGCTTGATGGCTTCGCCTAAAAGTCCCGCCACCGACAGCGTGGTGATCTTCACGCCGTCAATCGCAGGGCGTTGGACTGTATCAGTAGTTATCAATTCGTCAATAACAGATTTACGCAATCTTTCGATGCCCACGTCATTGAGCAGCGCGTGCGAAACACAGGCCATGACCCGTTTCGCGCCCTTGGCTTTCAAGGCCGCCGCCGCCATCGTGAGCGTCCCCGCCGTTTCCGTCAAATCGTCCACCAGCAAAACATTTTTCCCGTCAATCTCGCCGATCACCGCCATGCTCTCCACTTCCGTCGCGCTCTTGCGGCGCTTGGCGACGATGGCCAGCTCCGCCTCCAAGGTCTGGGAATAAGCGTGCGCCATCTTGATGCCGCCCGCATCCGGGCTGACCACCACCAGGTTCGACAAATCTTTTTTCTTCAAATAATCATACATCACCGGCGCGGCGTAGAGGTGATCCACCGGAATGTCGAAAAAACCCTGGATTTGCTGCGCGTGCAGATCCATCGCCAGAATCCGGTTCACGCCGGAAGCCACGAGCAGGTTCGCCACCAGTTTGGCCGTGATGGGCACGCGCGGCTGGTCCTTGCGGTCCTGGCGCGCGTAGCCGTAAAAGGGCATGACGGCGGTGATGCGCGCGGCGCTCGCGCGGCGCAGCGCGTCAATGATGATGAACAACTCCATCAGATTATGGTTCGTCGGTGGCGAGGTCGGCTGGATGATGAAAATATCCTCGCCGCGCACATTCTCCTCGACCTTCACGAACGTCTCGCCGTCGGGGAACGGTGAAATGGTGCATTTGCCCAGTTCGACGCCGATGGACTTGCAGATGGCGCGGGCCAGAGGCTCGTTCGCCGTGCCGGAAAATACTTTCACAGATAAAATGATTTCGGGTTAAAAAACAAAAACCGCCGCAACCGGCGGATGGAAACGGAGCAGAACTTTAGCAACGAACTGCGCTGGCGCAAGTGGAAATTGTAAACCCTCCTCTGTTAAGGCGTGCTAAAGTCGAAATCAAAAGTGCGCTGGACAGAAAATTGGCATTCAGCTTTCATAAGCCCACTGCGGCGGGACAAACCCCTTGCCGCTTTCGCGTCATTCGCGCGACACCCAATGAAAATTGACACTCTCCTGACGCCGGCGGAACTGCCCGCGCTCGCCCGCCGCGATTTGCGCGCCACGGCATGCGTCGTGTTCGACATCCTGCGTGCCACCAGCACCTTCGTCACCGCGCTGCAAAACGGCGCGCGAGAAATCATCCCCGTCGGCGAAATTGCCGAGGCCGTCGCCCGCCGCCGGCAGTCGCCGGACGTGCTGCTCGCCGGCGAGCGCGATGGCGTGAAAATCCGCGCCGCGCTGTCGGGCGGGATTGATTTTGATTTCGGCAATTCGCCGCGCGAGTTCCGCGCGGAAAAAGTGCGCGGTAAAACCATTGTCAGCACCACCACGAACGGCACCCGCGCCCTCCGCGCCGGCGCCGGCGCGAAAATAATTCTGGCGGCGTCCTTTTTGAATCTGGCGGCGACGGCGAAGTTTTTGAACTTGTCGGTGCCGGAAGAGATCTTGCTCGTCTGCGCCGGCACGGGCGAAGGCGTGGCACTGGAGGATGTGCTGGCGGCGGGCGCGCTGGCCGGGCTGCTCGGCGGTGAATTTTCGGACGCCACGGAAATTGCCAGCCGCACTTTTCTCGCCGCCAAGGCCGATCTGCCGGCGGTGCTGGCCGGCTCGCAAAATGCGCGGCACCTGCTGGCGATCCCCGAACTGCGCGCGGACGTGGCGTTTTGCGGACAGCGCGACATTTTCAAGGCGGTCGCCGTGATGAATCCGGACGGCGCAATCCGGCTTTTATGAAATCACCACGGAAATAAAAAAGGCCGCCCGCTTGGACGGCCCGAGGTTTTTTCGCGGCGGCTACTTTTTCGCGGCAGTGGCCGCGGCGGCTTTCTTCGTCTTGATGACGGCCTTTTTGCGTTTGATGTAGGCGTTGCGGCGTTTTTTGTGTTCGGTTTTGTTGTATTGTCTTCCCATATGTTTCTTTACTTTGTTCGCTGGTTGCGATTTGGTATGCGCACTATGAATTTTTACGGACGACGATTCAATCTTTATTTGCTGCTGGCCGTGGCACTGGTGCTGGCGGCGGGCTGCGCCACCGGCAAAAAGGAAGACAAACAGATGGCGGCCCTGCGCATCCATATTGAAAGCGACGCAAACCGGGCCAGCAACAGCAAGGTAGTTTCCGTGCTGCGGTCCGAACCGGTGATGATCAGCATTGTGACCGAACCAATTTTGACCGAAGAGAACATCACCGCCGCCAGGCTGATGGCCTCGCCGGGCGGATTTGCGGTGGAAGTGAAGTTCGATGAAACCGGCAGTTGGACGCTGGAACAATTTTCGGCGGCCAGCCCCGGAAAGCACCTGGTCCTTTTCGGCCAGTGGGGCGACAAGCTGGCGAACGGACGCTGGCTGGCCGCGCCCCTCATCAACCGGCGCATGGCCAGCGGCACGCTGGCCTTCACGCCCGACGCCTCGCGTGACGAGGCCGAGCAACTCGTCAAAGGATTGAACGCCTACGCCAAAAAGAACGCCGAGGACAAGTCGAAATGAAGCGTCCCCTGCTCGCCACCCTCGAGGTCGCGGTGTTTTATGCCGTCACGTCGTCCGCCCAAACCCCGTTCCAGTTTCCCACGGCGAATCATGCGCTTTACGAGCCGGGCCAGGAATTGAAATTTTTCGCGTCCACCGCGCCCGACAAGCCGTGGACCAGCGGCAGCTTCGGCTGCGTGCGCAGCGATGGCTGGCAGATGCACGAGGGCCTTGACATCCGCCATTTGCAGACCGACCGGCACGGCGAACCGGCCGATCCCGTCATGGCCACCGCTGACGGCACGGTCGTTTATGTCAGCACCAGGGCGGCGCTGTCGAACTACGGCAAATACATCGTCATCCGGCATGTCGTCGAAGGCCTGGAAATTTATTCGCTTTACGCGCACTTGAGCGAAGTCCAGCCCGGCGTCGCCGCCGGCAAAACGGTCAGGGCCGGCGAGGTCATCGCCATCATGGGCCGCACGTCCAACACCAGCGAACGCATCGGCAAGGAACGCGCGCATTGCCACTTTGAACTGAACGTGTTCGTGAACGAAAATTTTTCAGACTGGTATCGGAAGAACTTCCCCGGCGAACGCAATGATCACGGCATCTGGAACGGACAGAACCTGAACGGCCTGGATCCGCGCGACATTCTGCTGGGCGAGCGCAGCGGGAAATTCAGCCTGCTGAATTTCGTGCGCGGTCAGACCGAACTATGCCGCGTGCTGGTGCGCGCGACGAGTTTTCCGTATTTGAAACGCTATGCGCCGCTCGTCCTGAAAAATCCGCGCGCCGACCAGGAAGGCGTGGCCGGCTACGAAGTGGCCTTGAACTACAACGGCGTCGCCTTCGCGCTCCTGCCGCGTGCCGCGTCGGAAATCAAGGGCGCGGCGAAGTTTCAACTGCTCTCGGTCAACGAGGCGGAATACCACGCGCATCCGTGCCGCCGGCTGGTGGTGCAGCGCGGCGGCCGCTGGCAGTTGACGGACAAAGGAACGCGCGAATTAGAACTGCTGGTCAATTAAATTCCAGTTGCGAAGGCGGCGGGTTGGAATACGTTTCCCATGATTCGCCATGAGCCAACTGCCGCCAGGTAAATGTCCGCGCCAGCAGCGTGCCGCCGGCTTCACGCTGATTGAGCTGCTGGTGGTCATCACCATCATCGCCATTCTGGCGGCGCTGCTGCTGCCGGCCTTGAGCAGAGCCAAGGCCACGGCGAAAAACATCGGCTGCATGAACAACCTCAAACAACTGCAACTCTGCACCCACCTTTACGGTTTGGACAACAACGACAGCCTGCCGCCCAATAATTTTGTTTACGACATCGTTTCCGACCAGCCGCTGGACACCGGCCCTTCGTGGTGCACCAATCTCGCCATCTTTGACACGAATTCGCTTGGCATCAGCGGCGGCCTGCTTTTTCAATACAACGCCTCGGTTCCCATTTATCATTGCCCCGCCGACACGTCCACCGTCCAAACCCACGGCGGCACGGTCTTAGCTCCGGTGCGGCTGCGCAGTTACAACCTGAGCCAGTCGGTCAACGGCCTGGTTTATGACGGCGAGATTGCGACCGAAATCCCGCACTACAGCAAATTCACACAGGTTAGAGACCCGACGCCGACGGGGCTGATTATTTTTCTGGATGTGAATGAAAATGAAATCATGGACACCGAGTTCGGCATTCCCGTCGAAACCGATGCGTGGAGCCTGGGTTACTGGTGGGACGTTCCCGGCAATCGTCACAATCAAGCCTCTGATCTTTCCTTCGCCGATGGCCATGTCGAACATTGGAAATGGAAAGTGCCCATGCTGGTCACGGTTCCGCGCGGTTCAGAACAGCCCGTGGCCGGCAATCAATGGGATGATTACAACCGGATGCAAGCCGGCTTCCTCCAAAACTTCCCGGATTGAAGCCTAATCGCCGCTTGGTTTGCAGCCGCGCACCGCGTAAATTGACCGCGTGCCGCCTGACATCAAATCATTGACCCGCGAGGAATTGGAAGTTCAGTTCAAAGCCTGGCGCGAACCGGCCTATCGCGTCGCGCAACTGCTCGACTGGCTTTACGTCCGCCGCGCCGCAAGCTGGGACGTGATGACGAATCTGCCGAAAGCTTTGCGCGAAAAATTACGCGCACAATTTTCGCTCCAGACAATCGAACCCGCCCGCAAGCAGGGCGCGGCTGACACCACGCAGAAATTTCTCTGGAAGCTGGCGGATGGACAATTTATCGAGAGCGTCTTGATTCCCGCCAACCCGGCGCTTTACGGCGAGGCGAGCGACCGGCGCACGCTCTGCATTTCCACACAGGTCGGCTGCGCCTACGGCTGCAAGTTTTGCGCGAGCGGCCTCGACGGCTGGAAGCGCAATCTCGGCGTGCATGAAATCGTGGAGCAAATTCTGGCGGTGGAACGGTGGCATGCGGCGGCGAGTTTGAAGCGCTCAATTTCAAGTGTTCAGCCGGAAAACACTGACGGACTGAACACTGAACCCTTGAAACTGAAAACCCGGCTTGTGGACAACCTCGTCGTCATGGGCATGGGCGAGCCGCTGGCGAATTATGACAATTTGATCAAGGCGTTCAAAATCCTGAACGCGCCGTGGGGCGGCGGCATCGGCGCGCGGAAGATCACGATTTCAACGAGCGGCCTCGCGCCGCAGATCCGCAGGCTCGCGGTCGAGCCGATGCAGTTCCGGCTGGCCATTTCGCTGCACGGCGCGACGGACGCCGTGCGCAACCGCCTTATGCCGGTGAATAAAAAATATCCGCTCGCCGAACTCACGGCCGCGTGCGAGGCTTATCAAAAGCTCAAGGGCCGAATGATCACGCTGGAATACATATTGATTGCGGGCATCAATGATTCGCTGGAACAAACCCGGCCGCTGGCCACGCTCGCGAAAAAGCTTTATGCGAAAGTGAACTTGATTCCCTGCAACAAAGTGGAAGATTTGCCGTGGCAGCGTCCGAGCGACGAGGTTTGCGAAGGATTCCTGGCAGCGCTGGAAAAACAGAAAGTCACCGCCACGCTCCGCCGCGAGAAAGGCCACGACATTGACGCCGCGTGCGGGCAGTTGCGGTTGAAAACCGAGCGCGAACTGGCCAACGCCTGAATTTTTTGGAAAGGAAAAATGCCATGAACATCAAACGCCGTGAGTTTATCAAAAAATCCGCCATCGGCGCCGGTGGCATCCTGCTGGGCGCGCAGCTCGGCGCGGTGGAAAATCCCTCCGCCAAATTTCACGACCCGTTTGCGCCGGTGCAGCTCGGCAAGACGGATCTGAAATTCACCCGCGTCTGCATGGGCACCGGCACCCACGGCAGCGACCGTTCATCCAATCAGACGCGCACAGGCCGCGACGTTTTCCAAAAATTGGTGCGCGACGCCTATGATCGCGGAGTGCGGACTTACGACATGGCGGATCTTTACGGCTCGCATCAGGGCGTGGCGGCGGCGCTCGACGGTTTGCCGCGCGACAGCTACTCGCTCATCTCGAAAATCTGGTGGGGCGGCGGCGGCATTCCCGAACCGGAGCGGCCTGACGCCGATGTCGTGGTCACGCGCTTCCTGAAAGAATTGAAAACGGACCACATTGATTTGCTGCTGCTGCATTGCGTCACCGCTCCGGACTGGCCGGCGCAACTGAACAAGCAGATGGACATTCTGGCCAAACTGAAGTCGCAGGGAAAAATCCGCGCGCTCGGCGTTTCGTGTCACTCCATTGCCGCGCTCGAAGCGGCGGCGGCGGAACCGTGGGTGGATTCCGTCCACACGCGCATCAATCCTTACGGCATGAGCATGGACGGCTCACCCGAAAAAGTCGTGCCGGTCTTGCAAAAGCTGCACGCCGCCGGCAAGGGCGTCATCGGCATGAAAATCATCGGCGAAGGCCGGCTGCGCAATGACGACGCGCGCCGCGACGAATCGGTGAAGTTCGTCCTCGGCCTCGGTTGCGTCCACATCCTCAACGTCGGCTTCGAGTCGGTGGACGAAATTGATGACTTTGCCGCGCGCGTCCGCAAGGTGCCGGCGGCGTAGTCTGCGTTTTACATTTTCGATTTTTGATTTTTAATGGTGGCGTGATTGCATTACTCGACTACGGCTCCGGCAATTTGCGCAGCGTCCACAAATCCCTGCTCAAAGTCGGCGCGGACGTGCGGCTCGTGCAGCGGCCCGAAGAAATTGGCGACGCGCGCGGCCTCGTGCTGCCCGGTGTCGGCGCGTTCGACGATTGCATCAACGCGCTGCGCAAACAGGAATTGCTGGAAGCTTCGCGAAAATTCATCTGCACCGGCAAACCCTTTCTCGGCATCTGCGTCGGCTATCAGGCGCTGTTTGAAAAGAGCGAGGAATTCAATTCCTGCGCCGTTGGAATGGGAATTTTTCAAGGCAGCGTCGTGCGCTTCTCGGAAAAGAACGGCTTGAAAATTCCGCAAATTGGCTGGAACCAGCTTGAGATTGTGCAGGCCGACTGCCCGTTGTATCGCGGCATCGCCAGCGGCAGCTACGTCTATTTCGTCCACAGCTTTTATCCGCAGCCGGCGGATGCAAGCATCATTGCCACGCGCACGGATTACGGCGGAAAATTTGCGTCGTCCGTCTGGCGCGACAATGTTTTCGCCACTCAATTTCATCCGGAGAAAAGCCAGAAGGTCGGACTGCAACTGCTGAAGAATTTTGCAATGCTGACAGAAGGGTGAAATTCTTTACGAATGCACGGCCATCCGATCGAGCTCGGTTCATGTCCCGCCCGGAACACCTGTGGTCACGGTCTCGCAGCCATGCAACCGGCGTTCCCCCTTTCCGGTTCCAAGGCGACTCCACCTGGCTGCCGGAGCCGGACCGGGTGATTTTATTGCCTTTGCTTTCAAGCCTGCGTTCAAGCCTGACCGAGGTAACTTTCGCGATAATCAAAACGTCCAGCTAGACAATCACGATCGCCTGATGGATTATGTAAAACGTCAACCAGATAAACTATATGAAAAAATTAAAATCCACCCTCATTGTCGCCGCCATGATCGCCAGTGCTTTGCCGCTGCTGGCACAACAAAAACGTGTCAGCCCCCACGAAACCGTCAGTGCGGTCATTGATGGCTGCCGCGTCACGGTCGTTTATGGCCGGCCTTACACCAAAGACCCGCGCAGCGGCGAGCCGCGCAAAATCTGGGGCGGCCTCGTGCCTTACGGCAAGGTCTGGCGCACCGGCGCGGACGAAGCCACGACGCTCATCACGCAAAAGCCGCTCGTGTTCGAGGCGGTGACGGTTCCCGCGGGAGCTTACACGCTTTACACTTTGCCGCTGGAAGACGGCAAGGCCAAATTGATCATCAACAAGCAGCTCGGCCAATGGGGCACGCAATTCGACGAGAGCCAGGATCTCGCGCGTATTTTCATGAAAAAGGAAGCGCTGGAAAAACCGCTGGATCAACTGGAGATAGCCATTTCAAAAAATCCCGCCGGCGGCGGCGTGTTGAAAATCATGTGGGAGGACACGCAGTTTTCCGCGCCGTTCACCGTTCAGAAATAATTTTAACCGGCCGGTTTTATGAACTCAAAAATGCTTCGTTTCCTTTGCGTGTCCGCCGGCGCATGGCTGCTGGCTTTCAGCCTGCCGGCGCAGACGCCCAAGGTTGATTTTCCGGCCGCCAGCCCGGCCTGCACTTTGAAGCAACGCGTCGGGCTGACGGACATCGAGATTGTTTATTCCCGGCCCGGCGTCAAAGGCCGCGAAATTTTTGGCGGCCTGGTTCCCTACGGCCAAGTCTGGCGCACGGGCGCAAACGCCGCCACCAAGATCACGTTCAGCACGCCGGTGAAATTGAACGGCACGGACGTTCCTTCCGGCACTTATGCGCTGTTCACGATTCCCGGCGAAGATGAATGGACCATCATCATCAACAAAGGCGCGGCGCAATGGGGTGCTTTTCAGTATGACGAGAAGGCCGATGTCGCGCGGTTCAAGGCCACCCCTTTGCCGCTGACCCGATCAATGGAGACCTTCACCATTGAATTCACCGACCTCCGCGACGAGACGGCCCGGCTCAATCTCGTTTGGGACAAAACCCTCGTGCCTATAAAATTCGAAGTCGAGCTGACGAGCAGACTCATTCCACAGATCGAGGCGGCGATGGCGTCGCCGGATAAAAAGTCCGACGGATTTTATTTTCAGGCTGCGACATTTTATTACAACCATGATCAGGACTTGCACAAGGCGCTCGACTGGGTGAACGCCGGGCTGGCGGACAATCCCCGGATTGCCTACGAAATGCTCCACCTTAAAGCCCAGATTCTTGCCAAGCAGGGTGACAAAGCCGGTGCCATTGCCGCCGCCAAGCAGTCCAGTGAACTGGCCGTCAAGGCCGAAGGTGCCAACAGTTCGTTCGTGAAAATAAATCAGGACATCATTTCGAGTTTGCAATGATGTTTCTGCCTCGGCCACGACATCTGCTCGCGAGCCTGGTTTGCGGAATGGCCGTCCTTGGCTTTCCGCTCCAGGCGCTGCCGGAACCGGTTGCCGCCCCGGCCATTCTTCAGGAACTGAAAAGTTTCCGTGAAATGGGCGCCGTGCTTTACATCGCCGCGCATCCTGACGACGAAAACACGCTGCTCATCGCCTACCTCGCGCGCGGGCGCAATTATCGCACCGCCTATCTTTCGCTCACGCGCGGCGACGGCGGGCAGAACGTGCTCGGCCCCGAGTTCGGCGAGAAGCTCGGCGTGGCGCGCACGCAGGAATTGCTCGCCGCCCGGCGAATTGACGGTGGCCGGCAATTTTTCACGCGCGCGATGGATTTTGGATTTTCCAAGGACTATCGCGAGACGCTGAGAATTTGGGATGAACAACAAGTCTTGTCCGACATCGTGCGGATCATCCGCGAATTCCGGCCGGATGTGGTCATCAACCGTTTTTCCACCCAGCCGGGCGGCACGCACGGGCACCACACGGCATCGGCGGTGCTTGGTCTTGAAGCGTTCAAGCTCGCCGGCGATCCCCAGGCGTTTCCTGAACAAGAACTGGTTCCGTGGCAGCCCAAGCGCATTCTCGTGAACAGTCGCGGCGGAAGCACGAATGACATTCACCTGGAAATCAGCGGCGACGATCCGGTGCTGGGCATTTCGTTCAACGAACTGGCCGCCCGCAGCCGCGCGATGCACAAGACTCAAGGTTTCGACAATTTTCGTGGCGGCGGCGGTGGTGGCGCGCGGACGGAAACTTTTCAACTGCTCGCTGGCGAACCGGCGACGAACGACATTTTGGACGGCGTTGACACGACATGGAACCGCGTGCCCGGCGGCGCGGAAGTCGGCAGGCAGGCTGATGAAATCATCGCAAAGTTTGACCCGCAAAATCCGGCGGCGAGCGTGAACACGCTGCTTGAGCTGCGAAAAAAACTTGCCGCCCTGCCAAACGGGCCGCTGGTCGTGGAAAAACGCGGACTGCTGGATAAAATCCTCCAAGCCTGCCTTGGTCTTTCGGTCGTGACGACCGTGCCGCAAGCCGAAGTTGTTCCTGGCGAAAAAATGAATTTGAATTTTGCCGTGAGCCTCGCGTCAAGCTGGCCCGTGCATTGGCAGGCGGTTCGTTTTTCGGCGACAAAACAAGAGGCCGCTTTGCCGGACAACGCGCCGTTGAGCAACGCAGTGAACCACGGACGGTTTCACTTCGACGAAGTCACGCAAATCCTGCCGGACGACACGCCGCTGAGTCAGCCTTACTGGTTGCGCGAAGACCCGACGGCCGGAATGTTCCGCGTGGCCGACGCCAAGCTGATTGGCCAGCCGGAGAATCCTCCGGCGTTTCCGGTTGAATACATTTTCCGAGTCGGCGACCAAACGCTGGTCGTTGCCGATGAGCCGGTCGAAGCCGGAACCGAGTCCGGCAAGTTTGAAGCGCGACGCACCTTGAAAGTCATCCCGCCAGTGTCGCTGCATTGCGAAAACGAAGTCGCGCTTTTCGCACCCGCCTCGTCGCATGAGGTCGGCGTGGAAGTTGTCGCGTCCCGCGCGGATGTCGAAGGTGAAATTTCACTGGACGCGCCTGCGGGCTGGAAAATCACGCCGGCAAAGCAACCGTTTCACTTTGCGTCGGTCGGTGAACGTGGAAATTTTTCGTTCAAAGTCACCGCACCGTCGCAGGCCGCGACCGCCGAGATCACCGTCCGCGCGAAAATTGGCAGTTCCACTTTCGACAGCCAGCGCATCGAAATTCGCTACCCGCACATTCCAGAGCAGCTTCTCCAGCCGCCGGCCCGCGTCAAGGCCGTCAGCCTCGATCTGGCGATCCGCAGCCGCACCGTCGGCTACCTGCCGGGAGCCGGCGACAGCGTGGCTGACACCCTGAAGCAGATGGGCTGCATCGTCAAAATGCTTGACGATGCGGATCTGACGCCGGAACAGTTGCGCGGCCTTGACGCCGTGGTGACTGGCATACGCGCGTTCAATGTCCGCACCAATCTTGCGCCGCAACTGCCCGCGCTTTTCGCTTACGTCGAGGCTGGCGGCACGGTCGTCGCGCAATACAACCGGCCCGACGGTTTGAAAACGAGCAAACTCGCGCCCTTCGACTTGCATCTTTCCGGCGACCGTGTGACCGACGAAACTGCGCCGGTGACTTTTCTCGCGCCGCAGCATCCGGTGTTGAACACGCCGAACAAAATCACCAGCGCGGATTTTGACGGCTGGATCCAGGAGCGCGGCATTTATTTTCCAAACCAGTGGGACGAGCACTTCACGCCAATCCTCGCGTGCAGCGATCCCGGCGAGCCGCCGCTCAAAGGCGGATTGCTTGTCGCGCAATACGGCAAAGGCTGTTTCGTCTATACCGGCCTTGTGTTTTTCCGGGAGCTGCCCGCCGGCGTGCCCGGCGCCTACCGGCTCTTTGCGAATTTAATTTCCCTCGGCAAATGAACCCTCCCGCCGCTTCGGAACCATCCGCGCGTAAAATTGAAGAAACCGGGCCGCCATTTTTTCGCTCCTGGAAAAGTGTTTACCTGTTTGTCCTGGGCAGTTTTGTTTTTTGGGTCGTGCTGCTTGTCGCGTTGACAAAAACGTTTTCATGAGCGCGCTTGATTTCGTCGTCCTCATCGGCTCCATGCTCGGCATTGCCGCCTACGGCGTCTGGCACACGCGCGGGCGGCGCAACCTGAACGCCTACCTGAAAGGCGACGGCCAGACACCGTGGTTCGCCATCGGCCTTTCCGTCATGGCCACGCAGGCCAGCGCCATCACGTTTCTCTCGACGCCCGGCCAGGGCTATCTCGGCGGCCTTGGTTTCGTGCAAATTTATTTTGGCGTGCCGCTGGCGCTGATCATCATCGCGGCTTTTTTCCTGCCGATGTTCCGCCGACTCAATGTTTTCACCGCCTACGAATTTCTGGGCCGGCGTTTCGACGCCAAGACGCGGCTGCTGGGCGCGGCGCTGTTTCTCGTGCAGCGCGGCCTTGGCGCGGGCCTGACCATTTACGCGCCCGCCATCGTGCTTACCACCGTTTTCGGCTGGCCGCTGGATTTGACGATTATTTGCAGCGGACTGCTGGTCATCATTTACACCGTGGCTGGCGGCAGCGACGCCGTGACGGTCACGCAAAAATACCAGATCGGGATCATTTTCGCGGGCATGATTGCCGCGTTCTGCCTGCTGGTGGCGAAGCTGCCCGCCGGGCTCGGCTTTACGGACACCTTTGCGCTGGCGGGCGGATTTCAAAAACTTGCCGCAGTAAATTTTTCAACCGATGTTCACCAGCGCTATACATTTTGGTCAGGCTTGCTTGGCGGAACATTCTTAATGCTGTCATATTTCGGCACCGACCAGTCGCAGGTGCAACGCTACCTTTCCGGCGCGTCGCTGCGCGAAGGCCGGCTCGGCCTGATGTTCAACGCCGTGTGCAAAATCCCGATGCAGTTTTGCATCCTGCTGCTCGGCGTGCTGATTTTTGTCTTTTATCAATTTGAACCGCCGCCGCTGTTTTTCAACCCGGCCTCCAGTCGAAACTTTGCGGAACACAACCCCGGCCAAAAGCTGCGCGCCTATGAAGCCGATTTCAATTCGGCCCACGCCCAAACGCGCGAGCAGCTTGAAAACTGGCTGAAGGCGAGGCACAGCGGAAATCAATCCGCCGCGGCCACAGCCTTTGCCGCCGCTTCGACCGCGCAGCAACAGGGCGAGAAAGTCCGGGCGGAAGCCACGAAGTCGTTGCTGGCGGCAAACCTGGACACCACGGCGAATGACGCCGACTATGTTTTCATCACCTTCATCCTGCAGCAACTGCCGCACGGCGTCATCGGCCTGCTCGTGGCGGCCTTTTTCGCCGCCGCGCTTTCGTCCAAGGCCGCGGAACTCAACGCACTCGGTTCCAGCACCACCATTGATTTTTACCGCCACCTCGTCAACCGCGACGCAACCGACGCCAACTGTGTAACCGCCTCGAAATGGTTCACCGCATTGTGGGGGCTGGTCGCGATTGGCTTCGCCCTGTATGCGCATCTGGTGGAGAATTTGATCCAGGCCGTGAACATTCTTGGCTCCATTTTTTACGGCGTGATGCTCGGCCTTTTTGTCGTGGCCTTTTTCGTCCGGCGCGTCGGCGGCACGGCGGTTTTCTGGGCGGCGCTGGCGGCGCAAACGCTGGTGTTCATTCTTTATTTCAAGCTCACCATTTCCTATCTCTGGTATCCGCTCATCGGCTGCGCGGCGTGCGTGTTTTTCAGTTTGATGCTGCAGGCTGTTTTGGGTGGCGATGACGAAACCAATCAAGTGCGCGCAACATGACGGCTCCCATCATTTGTTTCGGCCAGCAGCCTTGCGGGTTTTTCCCGAAACGCTTTCTGGCTGCAAAAGTCCAGACGGCGCGCCGGCTGCAAAGCAAAATCGGAGGCGAAATCGTCTTCTTTTGCCACGACAGCGATCACGATCCCCGTGAAACAAAGACCATCCTGCGTCATCGCAAGACGAATGAACCGGCACACCTCAACTTTGCCTTCAAAAATAAAATCCAGCGCAAGTTCTCGCCGCTTTATCTCAAGGAAATTCCCGCCGACTGGCAGGGCCGGACCACCCTTCAACTGCCCAATTACATCGGCCATCCGTTGATCGAGGTTTTTAAAAAGATTTCCGCCGCCAACGTCGCGGACTTCTGCCTGGAGATGTATCGCCGCATGGGCCTGCTCGACGACATCCGCGTGGCGCGTTCGAGCGACCCGGATTTTCGCCGCACAGCCAGCGACATTTCTGAATTTTTTGTCGACGTTCCGCATGAAGGTGAAATCGTCCGTGCGCGTTTTATTAACGGCGCGTTGAAGCTGCACGAAGGCGGAGATTCATTTGTGACGCTGCCGTTGATCCCATTCACCAAAGTGCAAATCAGTCCGACGCGCGATTCACGGCTGCGCTGGATGCAATCGGTCGTGCATTGCACACATTACATTGCAGGTGCGGGTGAGAAAGCTTACCTTCGCCCGGAACAAACTCCTGAAATCACCTTTGTCAACCGTGACGACATTGACCGCTCCGATGAAGCCTACACCGAACTTCCCTGAACCCGCGCCGCTGCTGGCCTTTGGAGCGCATCCCGACGACATCGAATTCGGCTGCGGCGGCGTCATCGCGCAAGAAACGCAGGCCGGGCGCAAGGCCTGTTTTGTTGTCTGTTCGCACGGCGAAGCGGGCACATATGGCACGCCAAAACAGCGCGAAGCCGAGGCGAAAAAATCCGCCTCGCTGCTTGGGGCGACGATTGAATTTCTCCAGCTCGACGGCGATGCTCATCTGGAAATTCGCGCCGCGCACGCCATAAAATTGGCGGAAGTCATCCGGCGTGTCCGTCCCGGTGTGGTGCTCGCGCCCAGCGTGATTGAAAATCAACATCCTGATCACGCGCGTCTGGGAAAGCTGGTGCGCGACGCCGCCCGGCTGGCCCGGTTCGGCGGCCTGAAGGAGCTGCGACGCCGGCCGCCGCATAAAATCGAGCAATTGTTTTTTTACGCGGTGACGCCGGAAGCGGAGCCGCGCGACATCGCGCCGGTGCTGATTGATGTATCTGAGCCGGAAATTATCGCCGTCTGGACGGCCGCGATGAACGCGCACAATTCGCAAACGTCCGCCCGCAACTACGTCGAGTTGCAACTAACCCGCGCCCGTCTGCTCGGCGCGCGGGCGGGGGTTGGCCACGCCATTGCGCTTTTTCCCAATGACCCGCTCGTGTTTGAATCGCTCGCCCGGGCGCGGCGCGGCGCGCGACAATTTTGATATGGACCGGCCATTGAAAGTCGGCATCACCTGTTATCCTTCCGTCGGCGGGAGCGGTGTTCTCGCCTCGGCGCTGGGCGAGGAGCTGGCACGGCGCGGGCACGAGGTGCATTTCATCAGCTACGAACGCCCATTCCGAATGCCGGCGGATGCGCCACGGCTTTTTTTTCATCCGGTGGTGATCAACGATTACGGGCTGTTCAAGTATCCCGATTACACCCTGCCGCTCTCGGTGAAAATGGCGGAAGTCAGCCGCGACCATCAGCTCGACATTCTGCATGTGCATTACGCGGTGCCTCACGCCACCGCCGCGGTGCTTGCTCGTTCTATGCTGCCGCCGGAGCAGCAGCCGCGCGTCGTCACCACGTTGCATGGCACAGACACAACCCTGCTCGGCTGCGATCCGGGTTACGGCCCGGCCATCCACCACGCGCTGACCTGCTCGGACGCGGTCACGACGGTTTCAAAATTTTTGAAACAGGAAACCCAGCGTGTTCTTGGTTTCAACGGACCGATGGAAGTCATCCACAATTTTTTTGAACCGCGTCCGCCCCGACGTTCGCGCGAAGACGTCCGCCGCGAACTGGGACTGCGCAACGAGGCGATGGTGCTTCATTCCTCGAACCTGCGTCCGGTGAAGCGCATTGATTTGCTGCTCGAAACGGCGGCGCGCATCCGCCCGCGCGAGTCGTTCAAGCTCGTCATTCTTGCCGGCGGGAATTTTGCGCCGTTCGCGGCGGACGTGCGCCGGCTGGGGCTGGAAGACCGCGTGACCGTGCGGGAAAACGTCACGGACATCGAGGATTATTTGCAGGCGGCCGACCTGGGATTGTTTACTTCCGAATCCGAAAGCTTTTGTTTGAGCATTCTCGAAGCGATGTGCTTTGCCTGCCCCAGCGTGGCGCCTGAAGTCGGCGGAATTCCCGAAGTGGTTCAGGATAAAATCACCGGACGGCTCGTGCCCTTTGGTGATTGCGACAAACTGGCCCGTGCCGCCGAAGATTTGATTCAGAATGCAGCGCTGCGCGCGACCCTTGGCCGCGCCGCCCAGGCGCGTGCCCGTGAAAAATTTTCCGCGAAGGTTGTCGTGCCGTGCTACGAAGCCCTTTACCGCCGCGTTTGTGGCTGACGCCAATTGGAGTCTGGAACGAAACCAATTTAACCCGGCGGCGGAATGGATTAACCTCGGTTCAGTCTGGTTTATTTGCAGAACCCCCGTTTCGCTTATGCAATCGCCCGGGGAAAATTGAATTCTAATCGCGATGGATCGTAATTTTTGAAAACATTTATTGCGCACGGAAGGAATTTGAGTAAAAAATAAGTGAACGCAGGCTTAACCGCCGAAAGATGACCAGTAATTCAACGAACAACACTAACGAACGGCACGCGCAAACTTTGATTTCCGCGCCGCTGAAACAGGGACTTTACGATCCGCAGTTTGAGCACGACGCTTGCGGCCTCGGCTTCGTCGTCAACATGAAGGGCAAAAAATCCCATCAGATGGTGAGCGACGCGCTGAAGATTCTGGTGAGCCTCGATCATCGTGGTGCCTGCGGCTGCGAAGCAAACACCGGCGATGGCGCGGGCATCCTGCTCCAGGTGCCGCATGATTTTCTCGCGGCGCAAACGGCCAGGCTGGGTTTCCAGCTTCCCGCGCCCGGCCAATACGGTGTCGGCCAGTTGTTCCTGCCGAAGGTTGCCGCCGAGCGCGAGGCGATCAAACAGGAACTCGCCAAAATCATTGCCGACGAAGGCCAGAAGCTGCTCGGCTGGCGCGATGTGCCCACGAATAATTCCTCGCTCGGCCGGACGGCGGTTGCCGCCGAGCCGTTCATGGCGCAGATGTTTGTCGGCCGCAATCCGGCTGTCAAGGACGACGAGGCGTTTGAACAAAAGCTTTTTGTCATCCGCAAAATCGCGGAACAACGCATCCGTTATGGAAAATCGTTTGCCGGCGGAAACTGGTTTTACGTTTCCAGCCTGTCGGCGCGGACGCTCGTTTACAAGGGCATGCTGATGTCAGAGCAGGTTGAAAAATATTATCCCGATTTGAGCGACGAGACGATGCTGACGGCGATGGCGATGGTCCATTCACGTTTCAGCACGAACACCTTTCCTAGCTGGGACCGCGCGCATCCGAACCGGTTCATCGCGCACAACGGCGAAATCAACACGCTGCGCGGCAATGTGAACTGGATCAAGGCGGCGCAGGCGAATTTCAGGTCGGCAACGCTCGGCGACGACATCAAAAAGGTCCTCCCGGTCATCAACGCGGACGGCAGCGATTCCGCGCAGTTTGACAACTGCCTCGAACTGCTCGTCCGGGCGGGCCGCGAGCTGCCGCACGCGATGATGATGATGATTCCCGAGCCGTGGGAAAATCACGAGAGCATGGACGCCGAGCGCCGCGCCTTCTACGAATTTAATTCCTGTCTCATGGAACCGTGGGACGGCCCGGCTTCGATGGCGTTCACGGACGGCATCCGCATCGGCGCGTGCCTCGACCGCAATGGCCTGCGCCCGTCGCGCTATTACGTCACGAAAGACGACGTGGTCATCATGGCGTCGGAAGCCGGCGTGCTCCCGGTCTCGCCCGAGCGCATCGCGGTGAAAGGCCGGTTGCAGCCGGGCAGAATGTTTCTGGTGGACACCCGGCAGGGCCGAATCATTGCGGACGAGGAGTTGAAGAAAAAATACGCCTCCGCGCAGCCCTACCGCGCGTGGCTTGACAAGCATCATTTGCTCCTCGAAAACCTGCCTGAACCGGCGCAGCAAACCGAGCCGGCACACCGGACAATTTTGCAGCAGCAGCAGGCGTTCGGCTACACGTTTGAGGATTTGCGTTTCATCATCGGCCCGATGGCGAACACCGGCATCCAGCCGCTGGGCTCGATGGGCACGGACACGCCGCTGGCGGTGCTGTCGAACAAACCGCAGTTGGTTTACAATTATTTCAAGCAGTTGTTCGCGCAGGTCACCAACCCGCCGATTGATCCGATCCGGGAGGAAATCATCACCTCGACTTTCACCATGGTCGGTTCGCGCAGCGGCCTGCTGGACCCGAAAGCGGAAAGCTGCTCGGTCATCCGGCTGGAACAGCCCATTCTCACCAACGGGGAATTGGACAAGCTGCGTTTCATTCACCGGAACGGCTTCAAGTCCGAGACGCTTTCAATTCTGTTCCATGCGGCTGACGGCGCGAAGGGCCTGAAGCCCGCGCTGGAAAAACTTTTTGCCGCCGCCGACAAAGCCATCAAGGGCGGCGCGAACATTTTGATTTTGTCTGACCGTGGAGTTTCACCCGAGCTCGTGCCCATCCCGGCCCTGCTCGCCACAGCGGGTTTGCATCATCATCTCATCCGCACCGGCACGCGCGGCCGCACCGGCCTGGTGCTGGAATCCGGCGAACCGCGCGAGGTGCATCATTTCGCGCTGCTCATCGGCTACGGCTGCAGCGCCATCAATCCGTATCTCGCCTACGAGACGATTGACGACCTCATTCACGAAGGTCTGCTGGAAAAAACCGATCACAAGACGGCGATCAAAAAATACATCAAGGCCGCGATCAAGGGTGTCGTGAAAACGATGGCCAAGATGGGCATCTCGACAATTCAAAGTTATCGTGGCGCGCAAATTTTTGAAGCCATCGGCCTCAACAGCGAAGTCGTGGAGGAGTATTTCACCTGGACCCCGTCGCGCATTCAAGGTGTCGGCCTTGAAGTCATCGCGGAGGAAGCGCTCGCCCGCCATCGCCGCGCGTTTCCGCGCGAGTCGGTCACAGAACTTGACGCCGGCGGCCAGTATCAATGGCGCGACGGCGGCGAATTTCACCTGTTTAATCCGCAGACGATTCACAAGCTGCAAACCGCCTGTCGTCTGGGCAGCGAAAAAATTTACCGCGAATACGCCGAACTGGTGAACAACCAGTCGAAGAACCTTTGCACCTTGCGCGGATTGCTGGATTTCAAATTTGCGGAGAAGCCGCTGCCGATTGAGGAAGTTGAATCGGTCGAAGAAATCGTGAAGCGCTTCAAGACCGGCGCGATGAGCTACGGCTCGATTTCCAAAGAGGCGCATGAAACCCTTGCCATCGCGATGAACCGCCTCGGCGGAAAATCCAACACCGGCGAAGGCGGCGAAGACCCGGCGCGCTACCATCTCGAAGCTAACGGTGACTCGAAAAATTCCGCGATCAAACAGGTCGCCAGCGGACGTTTCGGCGTGACGAGCTATTATCTCGTCAACGCACGCGAACTGCAGATCAAGATGGCGCAGGGTGCGAAGCCCGGCGAAGGCGGTGAACTGCCCGGCAAAAAAGTTTTTCCGGACATTGCCAAGACGCGCGGCACCACTGCCGGCGTCGGTTTGATTTCGCCGCCGCCGCACCATGACATCTACTCCATCGAAGATCTGGCAGAGTTGATCCACGACCTGAAAAACGCCAACCGCAATGCGCGCATCAGCGTGAAACTGGTTGCTGAAGTCGGTGTCGGCACGGTTGCGGCCGGCGTCGCCAAGGCGCACGCGGACGTGGTTTTGATTTCCGGCCACGACGGCGGCACGGGCGCGTCGCCGTTGTCTTCCATCAAACATGCCGGCGGCCCGTGGGAACTCGGTGTGGCCGAAGCCCACCAGACGCTCGTGTTGAACAATCTGCGCAGCCGCATTTATGTCGAGGCGGACGGCCAGATGAAGACCGGCCGTGACGTGGCGATTGCCGCGCTGCTGGGCGCGGAGGAATTTGGTTTTGCCACCGCGCCGCTCGTTGTCATGGGTTGCATCATGATGCGTGTCTGTCATTTGAACACTTGTCCGGTCGGCATCGCCACGCAAGACCCGCGTTTGCGCAAGCGCTTCACCGGCGATCCCGAACACGTCGTAAATTTCATGCGCTTCATCGCGCAGGAGCTGCGAGAGATCATGGCCAGGCTCGGCTTCCGCAAACTGGAAGACATGGTTGGCCGCACGGATAAATTGTCTCCGTGGAAAGCCATCGAGCACTGGAAAGCCAACGGCCTCGATCTTACGCCAATTTTGCACCAGCCGGAGGTTGCCCCGGGAGTTGGCCGCTTTCGCCAGCAGGATCAGGATCACGGCCTGGAAAAATCGCTCGACATCACCAAGCTGCTGGAACTCTGCCGGCCGGCGGTTGAACGCGGTGAAAAAGTTCGCGCCGAACTGCCGATCAGAAACGTGAACCGCGTGGTCGGCACGATTACGGGCAGCGAAATCACGAAGCGGCACGGGCCGAACGGCCTGCCGGAAGACACGGTGCATCTGAAATTCAACGGCAGCGCCGGGCAGAGCTTTGGCGCGTTTGCGCCGAAAGGCATGACGCTTGAACTGGAAGGCGACGCGAACGACTATTTTGGAAAAGGCCTGAGCGGCGGAAAATTGATCGTCTATCCGCCGAAGGGTTCGACCTTTGTGCCGGAAGAAAACATCATCGTCGGCAACGTGGCGCTTTACGGCGCGACAGGCGGCGAGGTTTTTGTGCATGGCATGGCGGGCGAACGCTTTGCCGTCCGCAACTCCGGCGTCAACGCGGTGGTCGAGGCCATCGGCGATCACGGCTGCGAATACATGACCGGCGGGCGCGTCGTGATTCTCGGCCGGACGGGCCGCAATTTTGCCGCCGGCATGAGCGGCGGGGTCGCTTACGTTCTCGACGAGACGGGCGATTTCGCCACGCGCTGCAACCTGGAGCTGGTCGTCCTTGAAAAACTCGCGGACACCGACGAGATCGAACTGGTTTGGAAATTAATCCAGCGCCATCAGGCTTACACGAAGAGCGAACGCGCTGCGAAAATTCTCGGCGACTGGAAAAACTTTGTGCCGAAATTCGTCAAAGTCCTGCCGCAGGATTACAAGCGCGTTTTGCTGTTGCTCAAGAAAGTGCAGTCGCAAGGACTGACCGGCGACGAAGCCGTCATGGCTGCGTTTGAGGAAAATGTGAAGGCCGGCCATTGAACCAACCATAATTTAATCCACACCACCAAATCAAAATGGGAAAACCCACTGGTTTTTTAGAATTCCAACGTGAAGTGCCGCAGGACCGCTCGCCGCTCGCGCGCGTCGCCGACTGGCGGGAATTTCACATTCACATGCCCGAAGCCGACCTGAAAAAACAAGGCGCGCGCTGCATGGATTGCGGCATTCCGTTCTGCCACACCGGCCAGCTTGTCAGCGGCATGGCCAGCGGCTGTCCGATTCACAACCTGATTCCCGAATGGAATGATTTGGTTTATCGCGGCCTCTGGAAAGAGGCGCTGGAGCGCCTGCACAAGACAAACAATTTTCCCGAGTTCACCGGCCGCGTCTGCCCTGCCCCGTGCGAAGGCTCGTGCGTGCTGGGCAAAAGCGACCCTGCCGTCACCATCAAGAACATCGAGTGCGAAATCATTGACCACGGCTGGGAAAACGGCTGGGTCAAACCCGAACCGCCGATGAACCGCACCGGCAAAAACGTCGCCGTCATCGGCTCCGGCCCGGCGGGGCTTTCCGCCGCCGCGCAGTTAAACAGAGCCGGCCACGCAGTCACCGTTTATGAGCGCGCCGACCGCCCCGGCGGCCTGCTTATGTATGGCATTCCAAACATGAAGCTCGACAAACAAGAAGTCGTGCTGCGCCGTCTGGCATTGCTCGAAAAGGAAGGCGTCAAATTTGTCTGCAACACCGAGGTCGGGAAAACCTTGCCGGCGGAAAAATTGTTGAGGGAATTCGACGCCGTGATTTTGGCGACCGGCGCGACCCAGCCGCGTGATCTGCCAATTCCCGGGCGCGAACTCAAGGGCGTCCATTTCGCGCTGGATTTTCTAGCCGCGAATACAAAGAGCATTTTGGACGGGCACAAAAACGGCAGTTTCATTGACGCCACCGGCAAACAGGTGGTCGTCATCGGCGGCGGCGACACCGGCACGGACTGCGTCGGCACCTCCCTTCGTCACGGCTGCCAATCGCTGGTGCAGGTGGAAATTCTGCCCAGGCCGCCGCTGGAACGCGCCAAGGGCAATCCGTGGCCGGAGTGGCCGAAAGTTTACAAGCTGGATTACGGCCAGGAGGAGGCCGCCGCTAAATTCGGCGCCGATCCGCGCGTCTATCTGACCACCGCGACCAAATTTGAAGGCGACGCCCACGGGCACGTCAAGGCCGTCCACATTGTGGAAGTTGAATGGACGAAGAATGACAACGGCCGGTTCGTCCCGAAAAACGTTCCCGGCACGGAAAAAGTTCTGCCCGCGCAGCTCGTTTTGCTGGCGATGGGTTTTCTCGGACCGGAACAGCCGCTACTTGTTCAATTCGGCGTGGGAATCACTGATCGGAGCAATGCAAGTGCGGAATTTGAAAAATACCAAACGGCTGTCAAAAAGGTCTTTGCCTGCGGCGACTGCCGGCGCGGCCAGAGCCTCGTCGTGTGGGCGTTCAACGAAGGCCGCGGCGCGGCGCGGGAATGCGACCGCTACCTGATGGGCGCAACGGATTTGCCCTGACCAGCGGGCAAATATGGTGCAACCGCTCGCAATTGTCTGTTACGAACGACTCCTGCCCGGCAGCCAGTTGGTGAACCGGCTGCAAGACTTGCATTACCGGGTGCTCGCGCTCAACCATGCCGCCCGGCTGGTTGCGACCGTCCAGCGTGAATGCCCGTTGCTGCTGTTCGTTGATCTGACCACGCCCGGCGACGTTTGCGGCACCATCGCCGCGTTAAAATCCGCTCCCGCGACCGCCCATCTGCCAGTGATTGGATTTGCGCCGGACATCACCCCCGGCCTGCTGGCCGAGGCGCAAGCAGCCGGGGCCAATGTCGTCGTCAGTGAAACCGCCGTCACCAGCCACCTTTCACAGCTCATTGATCAGGCATTGCGTCTGGATTAAAACATCACACTGCCGCCCACATCAAATGAGCCTGAGTGTTTTGGAAAAGCGGTTTGCCGGCTATTGCGTTGGACAAACGAAACTTTGCACATTTACCATCTACTTTTATGCGCTCTGACATGATCAAAAAAGGCGCCGAACGCGCGCCGCACCGCAGTCTGCTTCGCGCCACCGGCTCCATTGAGTCCGATGACGATTTCAACAAGCCGTTCATCGCCATCTGCAACAGCTACACCGATTGCATCCCCGGCCACGCGCACTTGAACGAAGTGGGCCTGCTGGTCAAACGGCTGGTGCGCGAGGCGGGCGGCGTGCCGTTCATCTTCAACACCATCGGCATTGACGACGGCATCGCCATGGGCCACGGCGGCATGAAGTATTCGCTGCCCTCGCGTGAACTCATCGCCGACTGCGTGGAGTCCATGGTCAAGGCGCATTGCTTTGACGGCATGGTCTGCATTCCGAACTGCGACAAAATCATTCCCGGCATGTTAATGGGTGCCATGCGGGTGAACATCCCAACTATCTTTGTCAGCGGTGGACCGATGGCGGCGGGCATCGCCGAGCAAACCACGACCCAGGCCGGTCTTCCGGCCCATCTCCAGCCTGCGGCGAAGAAGTCCGACCTCATCTCGGTTTTTCAGGCCGTCGGCCAGTTGCAGACCGGCAAGATCAATGAAGCCGATTTGAAAAAGCTCGAACAGACCGCGTGTCCCACATGCGGGTCCTGCTCCGGCATGTTCACGGCCAATTCCATGAACTGCCTGAGCGAAGCGCTCGGCATGGCGCTGCCCGGCAACGGCACCATTCTCGCCGTCTCGAAAGAGCGCGAGAGCCTTTACCGCCAGGCCGCGCAGCAGATTCTCAAACTCGTCGAACTCGATCTCAAACCGCGCGACATTGCCACACTGGAAGCGTTCGACAACGCCCTCAGCCTCGACGTGGCGATGGGCGGCTCGACGAACACCATTCTCCACACGCTGGCCATCGCGCGCGAAGCCGGCATCCAATACGACATCGCCCGCATTGACGCCATTTCCCGGCGCGTGCCGTGCCTGTGCAAAGTCTCGCCGTCATCGAGCTACCATTTGCAGGACATCCATCGCGCCGGCGGCATTCACACCATTCTCGGCGAATTGAAGCGCGTCGGGGTGCTGACCCTTTCGTGCAAAACCGTTACCGGCAAAACCCTTGGCGAGAATATTGACGAGTGGGACGTGCGCTCGGAGAAGTGCATGCCCCAGGCCGGGGCCGTGCGCATCTCCGGCGCATCCGCGCTGGTGCTCGACCCGAACGACAAGCTCGGTTTCGCCGTCCGCACGGCCAGTGGCAATCTCGCGCCCAGGCCGCTGATGTTTTTCCCTGCCGATCCGCTGGCCATCGCGTTCTGGCGCGCCGCCGCCGCCTGGAACACCGGCGACGTCGAGGCGCAACTGGCGTCGTATGACCGCAAGGTGGTGGTGAAGATGCCCGGCAGCGGCGTGCTCAAGGGCCACGAGCAACTTCGCCCGGCCATCGAACAACAGCTTCAGGAAGCCAAAGGTTTGGTTTGCGCTGAACTTGGTCAGTTTCGCAAATTGCCGGTGTTGCTCCTGTGGCGTTATGAAAAGGGCGGCAAGCGCGCGCCATTTGCAATGGTGCGCGCCAAGAACGTGCGCCACGGGGTCATCACCCGCGCCGAATTTTGCACCGATCCGAAGCCTTTGGCCAGGGTCCAGTCCGCCGGCCTCATGCCATACGATTCCGCGTTCATGTTCGACGCGAACGACTGCATCCGCACCCAGGCCACCGCTTATTCACCCGATGGCGGGCTGGCGGTTCTTTACGGACGGCTCGCGCCCGAAGGCAGCGTCGTCAAAACCGCCGGCATCAGCGCCGAGTTCAAAAAGAACTGCGGCGATGGCTTTGTGTTTGAAGGCCCGTGCGTGATTTTTGAGAGCCAGGAAGAAGCTTGCGACCACATCCTGGCCGGCCAGGTGAAGGCAGGCGACGTCGTTATCATCCGCAATGAAGGCCCGCGCGGCGGTCCGGGAATGCAGGAGATGCTCTCCCCGACGAGCTACATTGTCGGCATGGGCCTCGGCGACAAAGTCGCGCTCATCACCGACGGTCGTTTCAGCGGCGGCACTGCTGGCGCCTGCATCGGCCACGTCTCGCCCGAAGCAGC
Source organism: uncultured Bifidobacteriaceae bacterium (assembly GCA_964449815.1). Lineage (GTDB taxonomy): Bacteria > Verrucomicrobiota > Verrucomicrobiia > Limisphaerales > UBA11358 > UBA11358. The sequence continues at coordinate 6,610 of CAYVGC010000011.1, read as the reverse complement.
GGAAGGCGGCCCCATCGGTCTTCTCAAAGCCGGTGACCGCGTGCGGATTGATTTTCCGAACCGTCGCATTGACATCGGTGTGTCGGAGACCGAACTCGAGGACCGCAAGAAATCTTTCCAGCCGGTTAAGCGTCAGCTCACCGGCTGGCTGGCCCGCTACCGGAAAAATGTTGGCAATGCCAGTCAAGGCGGCGTGCTCTGGCAAGGCGACTAATCCGGGCCGGTTGGCTGGAACGATAGGCATACCATCCGAATGATCCGTGAATGGCCCAACGCGGCCATCCGAAAACGCGTAAAAACGACGGGCGCGAGGAAGCCATCGCGCCTGTCATTCCAGCGCTGTTCAAGGAGCTGCTTGAAACCATGAACAAGGCCCACGGCATTGGGCTGGCGCGCGGCAAAGCTGCTGTCGGTCACAAAGGCTGTTTAAGTTTTCCAGGAGTTTTTGCGGACATAACACGTTCCAAGTTTGATGATGGAATCGCGCCGATTGCTTGCGGTGGCCATTGCCGGCTGGACAGGCAGTTTAAGATCGCGTAATTTCCGAACCAAGGAGTAGGTTCCGGTTTTTCAGCTAAAGTGAATGGCCGGGCCGGCCCCCTGTTAATTCAAACACAACAAATTACATTTATGAAAACCACCAAAGCTTCCAAATCCAAGGCGCCCAAAATTACCGCAACGCAGTCTGAACGGGGCACAGCTTCGACAATTTCCCCGCCGGGCGTTTCCAAGTCTGCCCGCAGCTCTGCTCCGCAGTCCGTTCCCGTCATCACGAGCGAGGACATTGCCCGCCGTGCTTATGCCATTTGGGAGAAACAAGGCCGTCCGGCTGGCAAGGAGAAGGAAAATTGGTTGCAGGCGGAGCTGCAACTAAAGACGTCCCAATCTTTTTCGGAGTGACCCCAGGCAGGAGCGAAAGATTCAAATCCTGCCGCTCCGATCACATTCCGCTTGCGACAGGCCAACCGCCGCCGTTCACAACAGTAAGCCCGCGAGCGACGCGGTCATGTAGGCGGCGAGCAGGCCGCCGATCATTGCGCGGAAACCAAGCTGCGCCATTTCGCTGCGGCGTTCCGGCGCGAGCGAGCCGATGCCGCCGACCTGGATGGCGATGCTGGAGAAATTCGCAAAGCCGCACAGCGCGTAGGTTGCAATTGTGAAGCTGCGCGGATCGAGCGCGAGCTTCTGCGCGTTGGCGGTCAAGTCCAGGTAGCCGACGAATTCGTTCAACACGATGCGTTCGCCGAGGATTTGCCCGATGCTCAGACAGTCCTTTGCGGGCACGCCCATGAGCCAGGCGAACGGCGCGTTGACCCAGCCGAAAATGTTTTGCAGCGTCACGGGATTTTTCACGCCAAAATGTGTCTGCGGATAGCCGACGATATAATTCGCCAGCGCGATGATGGCGATGAACGCAATGAGCATGGCACAGATGTTCAGCGCGAGATGAAAACCGTCGCCCGCGCCGCGACAAATCGCATCAATCGAATTGGCCGTGGTGCGCGGGACGGTGGCGGGCGAGGTGCCGGCGGTTTCGCTGACCTGCGTTTCCGGAAGCATGATTTTGGCGATGAGCAGCGCGGCGGGACAGTTCAGCACCGACGCGGTGAGCAGATGTCCGGCGGTGTTCGGATAGCCGGCATTCATGCCCATCACGGCATAAACCGCCGCGACGCCGCCGGCAATGTGCGCCATGCCACAGACCATGATGGTCATCAGTTCGCTCCGCGTCATGCGCGGGATGTAGGGCCGGATGACCAGCGGCGCCTCGGTCTGGCCCATGAAAATGTTCGCGGCGGCGGAAAGCGTTTCGCTGCCGCTCGTGCCCATCGCCTTGCGCATCACCCACGCGACGGCGCGCACGACACGCTGCAAAATGCCCCAGTGATAAAGCAGCGACGACAGTGCGGCCACGATGACGACGGTGCCTGTGACGAGGATGGCAAAAACCAGGCCGTGTTCCGCGCCGAAAGATCTGCCGAGCACCTCGCTGTCCGCGAGCGGGCCGAAAACAAATTTGGTTCCGTCGGTGGAAAACTGGATGAGCTTTTGCACGACCTTGCCGGCGAATTCAAACAGTTTTGCGCCCCACGGCGTATCAAGGACGAGAATGGCCAGCGTGAGCTGCAGGCCGAGACCCCAGATGACCGTGCGCCAGGGAAAATTTTTGCGGCTGTAGGAAATGCCCCACGCGAGCAGCAGCATCGCCGCCCAGCCGAACAGGTTCGCAAAATGCAGGTGCATTTGAAAATTAAATGAACCACCAAAACACCAAGACACCAAGAAAGAAGCTAAAAGCTGAATTGATTGTTTTTTCCCTTGGCGCCTTTGGGTCTTGGTGGTTCATTTATTTCTGAATGGCGCGCTGGATGACTTCCTTGTAAATGTGCGGATGCAGCACGCCGACGAACGGCAGGTTCCGGTAACGTTCGGCGAAGTCAAGTCCGTAACCCACCACAAAAAAATCCGGTATCTCGAAGCCGACGAAATCCGCCTCCACGTCATGCGTCCGGCGCGCGGGCTTGTCCAGCAGCACGCAGGTCTTGATTCGGCGCGGCTTCAGCGCATTGATTTTCGGCAGGACGCGGCTCATGGTTTTGCCCGTGTCGAGAATGTCGTCCACCAGCAGCACGTCGCGCCCGCGCACGTCGAGCCGGAGTTCCTTCGTGAACACCAGATCGCCGGATTCCGTGCCGAGGCCGTAGCTGGAAACGCCGATGAAATCCAGCCGCAGCGGCAGGTTCAAATGGCGGATCAAATCGGCGAGGAACATCACCGTGCCGTTCAGCAGCGAGATGACAACCATTTCGCGTCCGTCAAAATCGCGCTCAATTTCCCGCGCCAGCGTCTTGACGCGGCGGGCAATCTGCTCGTCGGTGATGAGAATGCTCTGGACTTCCTTGCGCCAGCGCGGCGGGACGGCGGTTTTAACTTTGACGCTCACACGTTCAAATATGTTTGGAATCGTTTTCGTCTTTTTTCGTGTAGCCGCTGTCCTGGCGCTTGAAATTCACTTCATTCTTTTTAACGTAGGCGGCGAAGACGTCGTCCGCGCTCATGCCGAGCACCTGCGCCAGGCTGATGAGAAAATGAAACAGGTCCACGACCTCGACACGGGCGTTCTGCTCGTCGAATTTCTGATACTTGGCCCACCATTTCCACGGCACGCTGTCGGTAAGCTCGGCCATTTCCTGCGACAAGGCGCGGCAGTAGTTGAGAATCCACCTGATCTTCTCCTCCTCGCTCATGCCGCTGGTTTGGACGCCGATGCGTTCGTTGAGGGCCTTCTGCATCCGAAAGAGTTCGCGTAGCTGGTCTGGTTTTTCCATCCCGAAGTTTAACCATCAAGACACCAAGACCGCCAAGCCTGAAATTCATATTTTTACCCTGGTGAATTTGGCGCCGTGGCGGTTTTTTCGTTTTTTACGCTTTGAACTTCGCGCACAAACGCCTTTAATAATCCCATGCCTATGCTTCTAGCTTACGGCGGGCCGGTGATCTGGTTGATCCTGATCGCCGCCGCCATCGCCGCCGTCGTGTTCGTCGAACGCGCGCTGTTCTGCCACCGCTCGCAGATCAACTCCGCCGAGTTCCTCAACGGCGTCCGCACCGTGCTCAAACGCGACAATGTGGTCGAGGCCGTGGCCATCTGCGACGCCACCGCCGGCCCGGTCGCCCGGCTTGTGAAGGCCGCGATCCTCAACCGCGACAAGGGCCGCGACCGCGTCCGTGAAGCCGTCGAGGAGGCCGGCCTCACCGAAGTCCCGCGGCTGGAGGAAAAATTGAGCCTGCTCGCCACCATCGCGCAGATCGCGCCGCTGCTGGGCTTGTTCGGAACGATTGTCGGCTTCATCCGCGTGTTCATGAATTTACAGGCCGCCGGGCTTTACGCGCACATCAGCGGCGACCAAAATTCGCTGGCGGCGGGCATCTGGGAATCGCTCGTTTGCGCGGCGGCGGGCATCGCGCTCGCCATCCCCGCGCACGCCGGCTACAACTATCTGGTCAGCCGCGTGAACAAAATTGTCCTCGACATGGAACGCGCCGCCGCCGAGATCGTCAACATCGTCACCGAAAACGGCAAATGAAATTTCCGCGCAACGCCAAGATTCTGCGCAGCCATTTCGACGCGGCGCCGTTCGCCGCCGTTTTGTTCCTGCTGGTGATTTTTCTGATGCTCGGCGCGCTGATCCCGACGGCGGGCATTCCGCTGCAATCGCTGCAGCCGCCCGCCGCCGGAAATTTGCCCGGCATAGACCAGCCCACGGTTGCCATGGCGGTGGACGCGCGGGAACGGCTGTATTTTGAAAATCAAATCGTCACCGAGCGGGTTTTGAAAACCAGCCTGACCGCCGCCGCGAGGAGCGCCCGCGAGCCGCTGGCGCTCGTCATTCACGCGGACCAGGCCGTGAGCTACGAAATGATCGCGCATTTGTCGTTGCTGGCGCGTGACTGCGGCATCACCAACGCCTTGCTCGCCACCCTGCCGCGCGTCGAGGCCGCGCCCGCCAGGCGATGAGCGACCTGCCCGCAGAGCCGTCCGCGCCGGCATCGCAACCCCACGGCGAAAGCCGGGCGGCCAGGCCGCAGCCGGCAGCCGAAGGCTGGACGCGGAACAAATTTGTTTTCTTCGTCGCCGTCGCGCTCGTCCTGCACGTCGCGCTGATCATTGTTTTTGGAACCAAAAAACAAATTGTTCCGCGCGCCGTGACCAATGTCCCGCATCTGCGGCTCGCGGACAGCGCCGACGAGCTGATTGCGCTCGGCGACCCGACCTTGTTCGCCCGGCCAAATGCGCAGGATTTTGTGACGGAATTCTGGCTGCGCCCGCCGGCCGTCAAGCAGCAGCATTTCAGTTGGACGGAAGACCCGCGTTATCTGCCGCCCGCGCCGGACGAATTTGGCGCGGTCTTCTGCGAATTCATGCAGGCGAACCCGGCGCCGGAAACGCCGTTGAACTTCAAGCCCGAACCGAAATTGATCAAACCGGCCGTCGTGTTCGACGAAGCGATGCCGCAGGCGACGACGATGCAAATTTCCGGCGACCTCGCCCGGCGCCGGCGGTTCAACCAGATCGAACCGCCGCTCATACCCGTCAACGACGTGATTGCGCCGAGCGTGGTGCAGGCGCTCGTGGACACGGCGGGCAATGTCGCCTCCACCGTGCTGCTTGATTCCAGCACGGACGCCGAGGCCGACCAGCTCGCCTTGCAACTGGCGCGCACTTTGCGGTTCGTGCCCGCGCCCCGGCTGATGTTTGGCCAAATCACTTTCAACTGGCACACCGTGCCGGTGACCAGCACAAATGAACCCAGCCGCTAAAATGAGCCGTCGTGGCATCGTGCCATCGTTTAACCGCCAGTCCGGTCCGTTGCGGCGGCGGTTCGCGATTCAACGCCCTCACCTTTTTCCACTCCGATGAACATTCCGCATCTGCTCGTGATTTATGTGGTGCTGACGCTGGGCGCGTTGTGCGCGGTGGGGATACTATCAGAATTCCGGCGGCGGCACTTTGGCCCGGCGCACCCGGAGGACCGCGTGTTCCGCTGCCGCAAGTGCGGCCTGGTTTATACTGACGACGCCAACGTGGTCCGTTCCCGCTGCGCCCAATGCGGCAAGCTCAACGAGCCGATTCAGTTTTGAAATTCATCCGCCCTCCCGCCACGAACGCGCAGTTGCCTTGCGTTCGCGTCACCCATTATTCTTGGAAAGCATGTTGGGAAGTTTGTGGAACGGGTTTTCGTCGCGACGTCAAAAACGACACGCCAGTTTCGGATGCTCCCCGAAACAGCACGGCGGTGGCGAAGGCGAAGGCGGCAGCGCCAGCAAAACCGGCGGCGGCTTATTCGCGGACCGGCACCGCCGCCGGACGGCTCCCGGCGCGTTGGAGCGCCGCGCCGAGCCAGGCGATGGTCTGGCCCAGATCCTTCATGTTGCGCGCCGCCTCGTCGTCCTTGGACACCTCGCCCTTTTCCCGGCCATAGCCGAGATTCCAATATGTTGACCCCGGCACAATCGCGCCAGACATGAGGAACATGTGGTTCATCGAGTCAAATGCGTGCGTGCCGCCGCCGCGCCGCACCGCCACCACCGCCGCGCCGATTTTCCCCTGGAACAACCCGCCGTTGGCCAGCGCCACCAGCCCGGCGCGATCCAGCAGCGCCTTCATTTCCGCGCTCACGTCCGTGAAATAGGTTGGCGAGCCGAGGATGATCGCGTCCGCCGCGGCCATTTTCTTGAAGCACGGGTTGAACGCATCGTCCTTCTGGCTGCACTGGACGTTTTTCTTTTTGAAGCACGAATAACAGGCCTGGCAGCCGCGGATGTTCGCGCCGCCGATCTGGACGAACTCGGTTTCCCAGCCGGCGGCGGCCAGCGGCGCCAGCACCTGTTTCAAAAGAATTTCAGTGTTTCCGCCCTTTCGCGGACTTCCATTGATGGCAACAGCTTTCATAGTCAAATAGGATTCCGATTCTCCGCCTGAATCCGGCCTTGTCAATGACGAATGAAATTGAAACCGATCCTCGAACCGACACCGGAGAAAGGCGGTGATCAAAAATAGCCCGGCATTTTAATGCTTGTCCTTACCCACATCTTTTTTGGTCTGGCA
>CAYVGC010000010.1:0-64000 GCA_964449815.1 uncultured Bifidobacteriaceae bacterium | reverse complement strand
TGGCTGCGCTGGCGGCTGATGCGCAATCAATGGGCGCGCAGCGGCGGCCTCGGCGAGCTGCTCGCCGTGCTGGCCGGCGCCGGCGCGGTCGTGCTGACGGTGGGCTGTTTCACGGCCGCCGTGCTGGGAGCGGCGTTCGGTCTGGGCGACGCGAAGCCGCCGGTCATCATGGGCGTCTGGCTTGGAGTCACGGTCGGATTTTTATTTTTTTGGATGATCGGACTGCTTACGGAACTCCAGCGCTCGGAGACGGTTGATTTGCAAAAGCTCATGCATCTGCCGGTCGCGCTCGGCCAGTTGTTCGTCGTCAATTACCTGGTCTCGCACTTCACCTTGAGCATCATCGTGATGGTTCCCGTCATGCTGGGGCTGGCCATCGGTCTGGTGATTGCGCGCGGGCCGGAGATGGCGCTGCTGATTCCGCTGGCGTTGAGCATGGTCGTGATGATCACGGCGTGGACGTATTGTCTGCGCGGCTGGCTGGCGTCCATGATGAGCAACCCGCGCCGCCGGCGCACGGTAATCATGTGCATTTCGCTGTCGTTCATTTTGCTGGCCCAAGGCCCGAATCTTTATTTCAACGTCTTTGGCCGTCATTCCGATTCCAGCCAAAATTCCGCCCGCAATGCGGCCACCGGTGAACTGTTCGACAAGCTGGTCGCGGCGCAAGGATTCATCCCGCCGCTGTGGGTGTCACTCGGCGCACAGCGACTGGCCGAGAAACAGGTGCTGCCCGCGTTGTATGGCACGCTCGGCTGCCTCGGCTTCGCAGCGCTGGGACTGCGCCGCGCGTATCGCGGCACGGTGAAGTTTTATCACGGCGAGACCGGCGGCAAAACCGCGGAGCGCCGCCCGCCCGTCGGCACCGCCGCGAAAACTCCCCGCGCGCCCGTCAAATCCGGACCCCGCTTTCTGGAATGGCGGCTGCCCGCCGTGCCGGAACAATCGGCCGCGCTGGCGCTCGCCACGTTTCGTTCGCTGCTCCGCGCGCCGGAAGTAAAAATGGCCCTCGGCGGCCAGGTGCTTTCAATGCTGATTGTCTGCGCGATGGTGTTTTTCCGGTCGCCGCCGCAACTGCCCGGCTCGGCCAGTCCGTTCATTGCCACCGGCGTGGTGACCTTCTCAACCTTCCTCCTCATTCAGTTTTTTGCGAACCAGTTTGGTTTCGACCGCGACGGCTTCCGTTCCCTGGTTCTTTCGCCGGCGGACCGGCGGCTGGTCCTGCTCGGAAAAAATCTCGCCATCCTGCCCGTCGGCTTCAGCTTTGGCCTGATCCTGCTGGCGCTGGTTTCGGTGTGGCTGCATTTGCCGCCGCTGTCGGTGGTCGCCGCGCTGTTCCAGCTCTTGACCCTGCTGTTGATCGCCAGCCTTGGCGGCAACCTGCTCTCCATCCTGATGCCGTTCCGCGTCCAGCCCGGCACCATGAAGCCGACCAAAATGCCCGGGCTGGCGATGTTCGTAATGATGTTGTGCCAAATGCTGCTGCCGGTCGCGATGGCTCCCGTGTTCGCCGCGCCACTGCTGGCCTGGCTCTGGCACCGGGCCGGCCTGCCGGCGTTCGTGCCCGTCAACCTTATCTGCTCCGCCTTGCTCTGCGGTGTGCTGATTTTGATTTACTGGCTGGCCCTCACGCCGCTGGGCCGCCTGCTGCAACGCCGCGAAGCCAAAATTCTCGGTGTGGTGACAGTGGAAGTTGAATAGTCGCCGGCCACCCGGCGCCGGCGTGAAAAGTTGTTTATCCGGCCGCGCGGATTTCAAGTTGCGAAACGCCCTGGTGTTTCGCGGCATTGTGTCTCTCCGGCCGGGCAGCTCCGTCAACGGCAAATTGCGACCGGTCATTTATGGCCGGTCGGTGACAAGGGAAAAAACATTCACCATTCTCTTTTATTCAACCGGCCCAAACCGGTGCGCGGTTTTGCGCCGCGTGCCGGCTTGCTTGTCACGGAAGATTCAGGCCTCGCCGCCGAAGCTCACATAGTCGTCCATGTCCAGCGCGTCAAACCACGTCACGATGTCCTCGCGGTTGGGAGCGCCTTTTTTGTGCAGTTCGTTCAGGAACTCGCGGCCTTCGGGATTGTCCGGCGCGCGGTTTTCCTGCCACTGCGTCCACGCGATGACTTCCGGCGCGGTGCGCGGGTGCTCGGCATGCTTCTGAATCCAGGCCAGCACTTCCGTGTCGCTCTTGGGCAGTTCTTTTTTCAACGCCTCCGGGTCAATGCCGGCAAAGGTCAGGAACTGCTGGTCCAGCGGGCAGGCGTAGTGATACTCGCCGTTTTTGCCGGCGATGGTGGCGCGGCCCTTGTCCAGCATGCGCGGCAGGATCGCATAGCCGCCGAGCCGCACCCGCGGGCTGCGCGGGGGGAATTTCGTGAGGTCAGGTGTGTGTAATGACATAATGGTATTTGAGTTTTCTGCTGCATCGTCGCCTTTCTTTGCGACGAAAGCCAACTTGCACTGAAAATGCCGAATTGCAAGTGCCGCCGAAAAATTTTATTTTACCGCCGTGAAACACTCTGGCAAAGCGGCGCAGTCCGCGCTGACCCTCATCGGCCTGGCCGGCACGTTGGTGCTGGTGCTGCTGGCCGTCGCCTTTCTGGCGAAGGTCATCGGCGCCTTTGTGCTGGGCCTGGCCGGGGTGCTGCTGGTGCTGTGGGTGCTGTTCACCCTCTTCACGTTTTATTTTTTCCGCGACCCGGACCCGGATCCGCCGGCCGGGAAAAATCTCGTCCTCGCGCCCGGCCACGGCAAGGTGGACACGATTGACACGACGACCGAACCGGACTTTCTCGGCGGCGAATGCCGGCGCATCTCCATTTTTCTTTCCGTGTTTGACGTGCATGTCCAGAACGCGCCGGTGGCCGGGCGCATCGCCTATTTCAAACACTCGCCCGGCCAGTATCTCAACGCCATGCGCGCCGACAGCTCGAAATACAATGAAAATGTCTTGATCGGCATCGAGTCCGGCGAGCCGGCGGGCGGAAAAATCGGCGTGCGCCTCATCGCCGGCCTGATCGCGCGCCGCATCGTGCCGTGGATCGCGCAAAACGACCTCGTGCAGCGCGGCGAACGCATCAGCCTGATTCAATTCGGCTCGCGCGTGGAGGTTTATCTGCCGCCAACCGCCAAAATCAAAGTCCAGCTCGGAGACCGCGTGGTCGGCGGCGAATCCATTCTGGCGGAACTGACCTGAACGCAATGGAAACCAAGCCGCCAACCAACCCATCCGCGCCGCCGGCCGGCGAGCGGCTGAAAATCTATTTTCTGCCGAACCTGTTCACGGCGGGAAATTTGTTCTGCGGCTTCGTGGCGCTGACCAAAATTGTCGAGGCGAATCTTGGCGCGGGCGATTACAGCCAGATCAAAGTGGCGCTCGCTTTCATTTTGCTCGCGTGCATCTTTGATTTGTTCGACGGCCGCGTCGCGCGCATGGGCGGGCACGAAAGCCCGTTCGGACGTGAATTTGATTCGCTGGCGGACCTGATTTCGTTCGGCGCGGCCCCGGCGTTTCTGGTCCATCGCGTGGTGCTGCACGACGTGTTCAGCGACGACTACGCCGAAATCGGCTGGTTCATCGCCTCGATCTATCTGATTTGCGGCGCGTTCCGGCTGGCGCGGTTCAACTGTCTCTCCACCATGAGTGCGCCGGGCGCGGGCAAGGATTTTCTCGGCTTTCCGATCCCCTCCGCCGCCGGCCTAGTCGCCTCGCTGACGCTGTTCATCATCAAGCTGAACGAAAAGGAAAAAAATCTCGGCCACTGGGGCTACCTGCTGCCGGTGGTGCTGGTGTTTTTGTCCGCGATGATGGTCAGCGAAGTGAAGTATCCGAGCTTCAAATCGCTGGGGCTGCGCTCCACGACCACGTTCCTGAAAATTGTGATCGGCGCGTTGTTCCTCGGCTGCCTCTTGATTTTGCGCGAAAAGATCCTGTATTACGTCCTGCCGCTGTTTTTCACGGCGTATCTGCTTTACGGCTTTGTGCGGCCGCGCCTCTCGCACGCCTGGCGCAGGGAAATCGAGGAGGAAGACGACGACGAGCCGGAGGCGGAGAACTGACATGGCCGAGACCCATCCAGTTTTGCTGGCCGCGCTGGCGGGTTATTTCTGCGGCCTGATTTTTTCCTCGATCCCGGTCGGCCCCATCAACCTGACCATTCTCAACGAAGGCACGCAGCGCGGCTTCCTCTGGGCGCTGCTCATCGGCCTGGGCGCGTCGGCGATGGAGACCATTTACTGCGCCTTTTCGTTCACCGGCTTCTCCTCGCTGCTTGACCACGGCGTCGTGCAGGCGTTCATGCAGGTGTTCAGCTTCGTCTTCATCCTGTTCATCGGCTTCAAATTTCTGCTGGCCAAAACCATCAGCGTGCCGACCAAGCTCGACACCGCCTCGGAAAAAATCGAGACGCGCATCGAGCAGAAATTTCATCCGCACTCGGCCTTCATGACCGGCTTCGCGCGCGTGCTGGGCAACCTCGGCGTGCTGCTGTTCTGGATCGTCCTCGCGGCGAACCTCATGGCGCGCGACTGGGTGGACGCCGACTCGTTCGCCGCCAAGGCCGCGTGCGTCGGGAGCGTCGCCCTGGGCACGAACACCTGGTTCACCGCCCTGAGCTTCGGCGTGTCGCGCGGCCACGGACGGTTCAGCGGGAAGACGCTGCTGCGCCTCCAGCATTTTTCCGGCATCTGCCTCATCATTTTCGGCATCATCCAGGGCGCCAACATTGCGTGGCACCTTGCCAAACACAACCGGCATCAGCAACTCCCGCCACTGGAGGAACGCGTGCTGCCCGGCCAGATCTACAATTAATTTATGCTTAAAGCTGGAATCGTCGGACTGCCCAACGTGGGCAAATCAACCCTGTTTAACGCCGTCACCCGCACCCGCAAGGCCCAGGCGGCAAACTATCCCTTTTGCACCATCGAGCCGAACGTCGGTGTCGTCACCGTGCCGGACGCGCGCCTCGAACCGCTCGCCAAAATTGCCAAAACCACCGTCATCATCCCAGCGGCGGTTGAATTCGTGGACATCGCCGGCCTCGTCAAGGGCGCGAGCGACGGCGAGGGCCTTGGCAACAAATTCCTCTCCCACATCCGCGAGGTGGACGCCATCGTCCAAGTCGTCCGCTGCTTCGAGGACCCGGACATCCACCACGTCACCGGCTCGATTGATCCCGTGCGCGACATTGAGATCATCAACACCGAACTCGTCATCGCCGACCTCGACAACATCAAGAAGCGCCGCGAAAAACTGGCCAAGGACGTGAAGCGCGGCGAGAAGGCCGCCGTCGCCGAGGACGCCGTGCTCGTGAAATTTGAACCCGTGCTCAATTCCGGCAAACTGGCGCTGGCCGTCCAGCTCACGCCGGAGGAAAAAGTCGTCGCCAAAAATTTCTTCCTGCTCACCGACAAGCCCACCATTTTCGCCTGCAACGTCAAGGAAGGCGATTTGGCGACCGCCGACAAAAATCCATTTGTCCTGAAAGTGCGCGAATACGTCCAGACGCACCTCGCCTGCGAAGCCGTCGTCATCAGCGCGCAAATCGAGAGCGACCTCACCGACCTCGCGCCGGACGAGGCGAAGCAATTCCTCAAGGAACTCGGCGTGGAGGAATCCGGCGCCGGCAACCTCATCCGCGCCACCTATCATTTGCTCGGCCTGCGAACTTATCTGACCGCCGGCGAAAAAGAGGTCCGCGCCTGGACGATTCACGCCGGCGACACCGCGCCCAAGGCGGCGGGCGTGATCCACTCCGACTTCGAGCGCGGCTTCATCAAGGCCGAGACCGTGGCCTACGACGATTTGATGAAATGCGGTTCCGTCGCCGTCGCGCGCGAAAAGGGACTTTACCGCATGGAAGGCCGGGAATACGTCGTGAAAGACGGCGACGTAATGCTGTTCAAGTTCAATGTGTAGTTTTTGAACCGCCGAGACGCCGAGCTTGAAAATATTTTTCTCCGTGCCTCTGCGTCCCGGCGGTGAAAACATTTAGCCGAGTTTGTAACGCCGCATTTTCGGATCAATTTCCTGCGCCCAGACGTCAGTGCCGCCACGCAGACAGCGAACGTTCTGCAAGCCGTGGCCCATGAAATACGCCGCCGCGTCGAGGCCGTTCTTGCCGGCGTGATCAATGACGACAATCGGACTGGTGTTCGAGCCGGCGGCCATGATTTCCCGCATCACATCCTGCGAAAGCAAAACTGAACCGGCGAATTCACCGCCTCAAATTCCTCGCGCGAACGCACGTCCACCAGCTTCACCGATTTGTCATTTTGCAACCACCCGGCAAGCTCCTTCGGCAAAAGCAAAATTTTCGCGTCCTGCCCGTGGCTGGACTGGATGTGCACCAGCACCTCGGCCACGTTCAAATTGCCGTTCCGCGCGCAGACCTCCGCCAAGGTCTCCGCCGGCTGAAAACCGCAACTGCTGCAGCCGCCGATGTAATACCGCCGAAACAGCGCCCGCTGCGCACCGGGAAATTTTCCCAACACGTCGCGCATCGGCGACTCCGCGCCAATTTCGGTTTCAACCAGCATGAGGCAAGTTAGCCCAGTTTCTTCCGCAATGCTTCGGCAATCTGGATGAACGCCCTGCCCGCCGGGTGGTCCGGCGTGGAGACCACAATCGGCGTTCCCCGGTCGCCGCCTTCGCGGATTTCGGTGAAGACCGGCACTTCGCCGAGAAACGGCACGTCCTGCCGGGCGGCCTCCGCCTGGCCTCCGCCGTGGCCGAAAATTTCCACGCGCTCGCCGTTCGGCGCGGTGAAGTAGCTCATGTTTTCCACGATGCCGAGGATCGGCACGTTCACCTTGCGGAACATCGCGATGCCTTTGCGCACGACGCCGAGCGACGCCTCCTGCGGCGTGCTGATGATGACGCCGCCGTCGAGCGGCACGGCCTGGCACAGCGAAAGCTGCGCGTCGCCCGTGCCCGGCGGCAGATCCACCAGCAGGAAATCCAGATCGCCCCATTCGACCGCCATCAAAAACTGGTTGATGGTTTTCGTGATCATCGGCCCGCGCCAGATCACCGGCTGGTCGTCTTCGAGCAGCAGCCCGATGCTCATCACCTTCACGCCGTGATTGGACGGTGGCACGAGACGCTCGGCGGCATTGACGGTCGGACGTTCGTGAACGCCCATCATCAACGGAATGCTCGGCCCGTAAATGTCGCAGTCCAGCAGGCCGACTTTTGCGCCGAGCTGTTTGAGCGCGCAGGCGAGATTCGCCGAGCAGGTGGATTTGCCAACGCCGCCTTTGCCACTGGCCACCGCGATGACACGTTGGACACCGGGAACGCCTTTTTGACCGGCGAACGGATTCCCCGGCGCGGCCTGGCCGGTGGCGGGCAGGCGCACCTCGACGTGAATGTGATCCACGCCCGGCAGATTTTTGAGAACCCGCTCGGCTCCGGCCTTGATCTGCTGCGCGGCCTCGGGATTCGGCGAGGTCAGTTGCATCGCCACGCTCACCGAACCGTTCGCGGCGGAAATTTCCTTCACGAGGCCGAACGAAACGATGTCGCGCGAAAAACCGGGATACTTCACGGCGGCGAGCGCGTGCCTGATGTCGTCTTGCGAAAGCATGAGGCGGACAAAATGCCATTCTAGCGGACGAAGGCAAAATATATTTCGCGCCGCCTCCGGGGCCGCCGGTTTTCGCGGCGGTTTTCAATTGCGTAAAAGCCCCCGTCATGGGAAATTAAAGGTCTGATTTATAATTAGAATCATTCTAAACATGACGCCGAAAGCAAACAACGGGACGGAGCTGCTGGTTGAAAAGTTTTCACAGTTTGAAGCCGCCACGCCGTCGCCGAAATGGCTGCGGTCGCTGCGCCAGGCCGGCATGGCCGGTTTCGCCGGACTCGGCTTTCCGAAATTGAGCGACGAGGACTGGCGGTTCACCAACGTCGCGCCCATCGCGAATCTGCCATTCCAACTCGCGCGCGAAATTGCGGTCAACGGCGCGGAGACCAAGGCGCTGGACGCAGCGGCGTTCACCAGGCTGCCCGGCCGCCGGCTCGTGTTCGTGAACGGGTTCTTCTCGGCAAAGCTTTCCAGCGTCCAGCCGGTTGCCGGCGGCGTGCGGATTGGAAGTCTTTCCGCCGCGCTCGCCGAGGATCCCACGCTCCTGGAAAAGCACCTCGGCAAATACGCGCACACGGCGGACAACTCGTTTGCCGCGCTGAACCAGGCGTTCTTCACCGACGGCGCGTTTATTTTCGTGCCCGCCGGCGTCGCCGTCGCCGAGCCGGTGCAGTTGATTCACCTTTCGTCCGCCAAGCAGGACGGCGAGATGAATCTGCCGCGCAACCTCATCATCGCGGAGGCGCACAGCCGGCTGACGGTAGTGGAAAGCTATTTCAACACCGGCAACGCCGCGTATTTCACGAACGCGGTGACGGAAATTCTTGCGGGCGACCACGCGGCGGTCGAGCACATCAAGCTGCAGGATGAGGCGGCGGACGCGTTTCACATCGCGACCATCGCCGGCGAATTTGGCCGCGCGAGCAATGCGACCGTCCATTCGTTCGCGCTCGGCGCCCGGCTCTCGCGCACCAACATCCGCGCGAAACTGGCGGGCGAAGGCCTCGAATGCATTCTGAACGGACTTTATCTGACGAAGGACGAGCAGCTGGCCGACCACCACATGATCGTCGAGCACGCGCAGCCGCATTGCGCGAGCCACGAGTATTTCAACGGCATCCTCGACAACAAATCGAAGGGCGTTTTTCACGGCCGGATTTACGTTCATCCCCTCGCGCAGAAAACCGACGCGAAGCAGACGAACAAAAACCTGCTGCTTTCCGATGGCGCGACCGCCGACACAAAGCCGCAACTGGAGATTTACGCCGACGACGTCAAATGCACGCACGGCGCGACCATCGGCCAGTTGAACGCCGAGAGCATTTTTTACCTGCGTTCGCGCGGCATTGACACGGACATGGCGCGGCAGATGCTGATCCACGCCTTCGCGGGCGAAATCATCGAGCGCATCAAGTGCGAGCCGGCGCGCGCGGTGATTGACCGGCTGGTGTGGGACCGCCTCGAAGCGAACCCGCATCTGCTGGGGAAATAATCCGACCACAGAGAGCGCAAAGCATTTTCGGTTTTGAATCTTTGAATTCTTTGTGTTCTCTGTGGTGAAACAAATATGTTCGACGACTTAAACGACCTTTACCAGCAGGTCATCCTGGACCACTGCAAGCAGCCGCGCAATTTCCACGAGCTGCCGGCGGCGACGTGCTCGGCGCAGGGCCACAACCCGCTGTGCGGCGACAATCTCAAGCTGTTCCTCACGCTGGATGGCGACGTCATCAAGGACGCGAGCTTCGTCGGATCGGGCTGCTGCATCTCCAAGGCGTCGGCGTCGCTGTTGACGGACAATGTCAAGGGCAAGACCAAGGCCGAGGCGGAAGCCCTGTTTGAACGCGTGCGCGAAATGGTCACGACCGGCAAGGTGAACGGCGACGTCGGCAAGCTCGCGGTGTTCGCGGGCGTCCACAAATACCCGGCGCGCGTGAAGTGCGCGATTCTTTCCTGGCACGCGCTGATCGGTGCGCTCAAGGGCGAGGCCAAGCCGGTGACAACCGAGCAGGAATAAATGCAGGGCGAGCGGAAATCCATTTAGACCTAGCATAGTTCATTTTATTCCTAGTGGAAACATGTTTAGATCAAGAATGGTTTTATTTATTCAAAGTTGATATGTATTTAGTTCAATTGGGAATATATCTAGTTTAAGTGGAAATCTATTCCATTTTAGCATAATAGAATTTAGACTCGCAATAATTCTACCTAGTCTTGAAATTCATTTATTTCTGTTGACAATTAATCGGTTTAGTCTCTCAATACATATGATTCGGTTGAAATCGGATTTTTCCCAATAAAACCGCGATTTATGCCTGCTGAAACCTCAAAAACAACGACGTTGCCGGACCTGAACAAGCTGGCGGCGGCCTTGAGCCATCCCATCCGCTGGCGGATTCTCAAGCAATTGGCCAATGGCCAGCCGCACATGGTCCTCGAAGTTGCGCGGGCCGTGGGATGCAGCGCGGACATGGCGTCCAAGCATCTGGCCAAACTCCACGCTGCCGGACTGGTGGTGCAGGGACACGCGCATCTTTACCAGATCCCGGCGCAACTGCTGCCGACGCCCGGCGCGGCGACCGTGGATTGCGGCCTGTGCCAGTTGCGGCTGGATTCGGTGGAATAATGGCGGCGTAATGCCGTCCAAATTCAACGTGCAATCCGGGAGGGACGCCGTGTCGGCGTCCCAAATGGAGGGGAAGCCTTAACTGTCGAGATCAAACCGCGAACTACGCGAAATACACAAACGCTTTCAACGAGAAAACTTTGACACGAATTTCACCCGCCGTGCTCGCGCCCGTCGCGGCAGGCGGGTGAAATTCGTGTCAAAAAAACCTCGCGTTAAATTCGTTCGCGTAGTTCGCGGTTCAATTCATTGCCCGAAAAATTTCTGTATCTCCTTCACCACTTCCACAAACCGGTCCACCTCGGCCCTGGTGTTGTAGAAATAAAAACTCGCGCGGGCGGTGGATTCCACGCCGAGCTTGTGCATGAGCGGCTGTGTGCAGTGATGCCCGCCGCGCAACGCCACGCCCGCCTGGTCCGCCAGCGTCACCACGTCGTGCGCGTGAACGTCCTTGAGCAGAAAGCTCACCAGCCCGGCGCGGTTTTGTTTCGGGCCGAAGAGGCGGATGTTTTTCAGCGCGGCCAGTTTTTCACAAGCGTAGTTCGCCAGGTCCTGATCGTGACGCCAGATGTTTTCTCGGCCGATGGCGTCAAGATAATCCATCGCGGCGTGCAAACCAATCGGGCCGGAAATGTCCGGCGTGCCGGCCTCGAACCGGTGCGGCGCGGGCTTGAATTCGGTCTTGTCGTAGCCGACGCTTAAAATCATTTCGCCGCCGCCCTGATACGGCGGCATGGCGTCAAGCAGTTCCTGCCGGCCATACAACACGCCGATGCCGGTCGGCCCGCAAATTTTGTGGCCGGAAAATGCGAAGAAATCGCAGCCGACGGCCTGCACATCCACCGGCAGGTGCCCGGCGCTTTGCGCGCCGTCCACGAGCGTGACGATGCCGAGCTGGTGCGCCCGGGCGCAAAGTTCAGCCACCGGATTCGCCGTGCCCATCGAGTTCGAGATGTGAACCATCGAGAAAATTTTCACCTGTTTCGTCAGCAGCGAGTCAAGCTTGGACAAATCCAAAGCGCCTTCGTCGCCGGTGACGGGAACATAGGAAATTTTCGCGCCGGTGCGCTGCGCGATCATCTGCCACGGCACAAGATTGCTGTGATGCTCCATTTCCGTGAGCAGGATGCCGTCGCCGGGCCTGAGATTTCTCGCGCCCCAGGCGGCGGCGACGAGATTGATGCCCTCGGTCGTGCCGCGTGTGAAGATGATTTCGTCGCTGCTTTTGGCGTTGAGGAATTTTGCCGTGCGGGTGCGCGCGGCCTCATAGGCCGTCGTGGCGCGGTTGCTCAACTCATGGATGCCGCGATGGACGTTGGCGTTGTCGTGTTCGTAGTAATGCACCAGCGCGTCAACCACCGCGCGCGGTTTTTGCGAGGTGGCAGCGTTGTCGAAATAAACCAGCGGCCTGCCATGGACTTGCTGGTCGAGGATCGGGAAATCCTTTCGCAGCGCGGACCAGTCAACGGTTTTATTCATCGGATTTTTTAGCCACAGATGAAACACAGATGGAACACAGATAAAAATTGAACTCCAAAAACTGTTGGAAGTTTTCCCATCTGTGTTTCATCTGTGTCCATCTGCGGCTTAAAGCAGTCCCAGTTGCAGTTTTGCCGCCTCGGTCATCATGCTCTGGTTCCACGGCGGATCCCAGACGAGTTCGACATTGGCCTCGTCAATCGGTTCCAGCGAGGTGAGCTTGTTTTGCACGTCCTGCGCGAGCACCGGCCCCATGCCGCAGCCGGGCGCGGTCAGGGTCATTTTCACGTCGGCCTTGAAGTTGTCCGTGCCGACGGGGGTCAGGTGACAGTCATAAATCAGGCCGAGATCCACGATGTTGACCGGAATCTCCGGGTCATAACAGGTCTTGAGCGATTCCCAGACCCGTTTTTCGAGCTGCTCCTGCGTCAGCGGGCTGCCCGGCGCGGTGGCGGGCGCGGCGGGCGCGGCGGGCGCGGCGGGCGCCGGCGCTTCGAGGCCGAGGGCGTCGGCATCCGTTTCGGCAATGCGGAACATGTTGCCGTTGACGATGACGGTGTAAGCGCCGCCGAGCGATTGCGTGATGTGCGCGGTCTCGCCTTTTTGGAGCGTGACCTTCGTGCCGATGGGAACCACGGAGGCCTCCACATCGCGCGTCAAAACTTTTTGTTCGGAACTCATAAAACGTGATTCAATCCAATTTCCACAAACATAATCACCGCAAATGCCGGTGAAATCAATTGCGTGTTTCAAGCCGACGTGAATTTTCACCGCCTGCCTTGCGCCAGAAATTGAACCCATGACGGGCCAACAGCGCCCATTCTCCGGCCAAAGAGCTTTGCGTCACGGACGTCCTGCGCCAACAACTCCCGGTTTTCAAGTGTTTTCGAGGTTTAGATTTCAGTTGCGGGATTTGTTGCTTGGATTTAACTTAACTGTGATAATTAAATCTAGCCTATGCCGAATGTTGGAAAAGAATCATCGTCGTCGAACGATTTGCTGAAAAACTCCTCGCTCTACCGCGAATTTCAGGCCGAGCGCGAGGAGATTTTACGGCATAAATGGATCGAGTCGGAAAAGGCCGGGCGTGACATCGGTTTCGAGCAGGCGTTGACGGACTGGATCATCAAGCACCGGGCCAGCTGGCGCAAAACCCGCCAGAACACCGCCGCGAATTGAACGGAAGTTGAACTGAAGAATTTGTTCCTTTAACGCCGCCCCGCGAGGCTGCAAAGGAAAATATGAACACGAAACGCATCCCGCGAATCGGCTCCGCCCGGCGGAGCGGATTCGCGTTTTTTTATGCCTGAAGCCACCGTCGTTCTTGATGCCGCCGCCATCCAGCGCACGCTCACGCGCATCGCGCACGAGATTGCCGAACGCAACGAACACGGCACGGAGGTCGTCCTCATCGGCATTCCGGTCGGCGGCGACCATCTGGCCGCGCGGCTCGCGAAGATTCTTTCCGGAGTCTGGAGCCACCGCGTGCCCGTCGGCATCCTTGACGTGACGATGCACCGCGACGATCTGGACCAGCGCGTGGCGCCGGCCTTTCATCCGACGGACATCCCCTTCGACGTGAACGGCAAGACCGTCGTGCTGGTGGACGATGTGCTGTTCAGCGGCCGCACGACGCGCGCGGCGATGGACGCGCTGAACGATTTCGGCCGGCCCAAACGGATCCAACTGGCGGTGCTGATTGACCGCGGCCACCGTGAACTGCCGATCAAGGCCGATTTCGTCGGCAAAAACGTGCCGACGTCGCTCGATGAAAAAATCTCCCTGCGGCTCACCGAAGCCGGCGCGGCGCAGGACGAGGTCTTGTTGAAAAAACAGTAAGGGCGTTGATCGTTGCCCCGTGAACCGGAAACCCGGTTTGACGATGCAACCATTCACGACGAACAAACACAATGAGCTGGACCAAAAAACATCTGCTCGACATCGAGTCGCTCACGGCGGCGGAAATCACCACCGTGCTGGACACGGCGCGCGGCTTCAAGGCCGTGGGGGAACGTGCGATCAAAAAAGTCCCTGCGTTGCGCGGCAAGACCGTCGTGAACCTGTTCGTCGAGCCGTCCACGCGGACGCGCACCAGCTTTGAACTGGCGGCCATCCGGTTGAGCGCCGACGTCATCAATTTTTCCGCCGAGGCGTCGTCGTTCAAAAAAGGCGAGACGCTCAAGGACACCGCGCTGAACCTCGAGGCGCTCAACGCCGATTTCATCATCATCCGCCACAGCGCGGGCGGCGCGCCGCATTTTCTTTCGCGCGTGCTGGACGCGCACGTCATCAACGCCGGCGACGGCGCGCACGAGCATCCCACGCAGGCGTTGCTGGACGCCTTCACCATCCGCGAGAAAAAAGGCCGCATCGCCGGATTGAACGTGACGATTCTTGGCGACATTCTTTACAGCCGCGTCGCGCGCTCGGACATCTGGGCGCTGACGAAACTTGGCGCGCAGGTGACGCTGTGCGGGCCGGCCACGCTGGTGCCGAGAACCTTTGAACAGATGGGCTGCCGCGTGACGCACGACGTGGACGAGGCCATCCGCGACGCGGACATCATCAACCTTTTGCGCATCCAGCACGAGCGCCAGCGCAAGACGCTGTTTCCGAGCATCGGCGAATACACACAGTTTTACGGTCTGACCAAGGCGCGGCTCGCCAAAACCAAATCCGATGCGCTCATCATGCACCCCGGCCCGATCAACCGCGGGGTGGAGATTGACAGCGAAATCGCCGACAGCGGACGTTCGGTGATCTTGGAGCAGGTCACCAACGGCCTGGCCGTGCGCATGGCGGTTCTGTTCCTGGTGAACGGCGGAAAAGCTCCGCCGGAAGTGGTTTGATTTGTGCGCCGCCGCCGCGAGGAGGCTCTGATTAAAACGAACCAGGACAGTTTGAGCCCCGTCACCTTGGCGGCTGCAAAATCAAACTCCAATCGGGTGCCACGCGGTTTTGAATTCCACCGTGTCGAGAATCCAATACGGGTCTTCCACTTTTGCGCTGAACCAATCCGCCACGGCATGCTTTGCGCAGCGCTTGAGATTCGTCGCGACGCCGGCTTGCAGCTTCGCGCCCAGCCCGGCGTCACCCGCCCCGTCCACCATGGCGTTCACATCCATGTGCGCGGCGATGTGCGGCGCCAGTTCAGCGCGTTTCCCGGTGAGGATGTTCACCACGCCGCCGGGCAGATCGCTCGTGGCCAGAATTTCCGCGAACGTCGCGGCGGGCAGCGGATATTTTTCGGAGGCGACCACAATCGCCGTGTTCCCGCTCAAAACCACCGGCGCAACAAGCGACACCAGCGCGAGCAGCGACGGCTCGTCCGGCGCGAGCACTACGACCACGCCCGTCGGCTCCGGCGTGGTGAAATTGAAGTGCGAAGACGCGACGGGATTAACGCTGCCAAAGACCTGCTGATATTTGTCCGTCCAGCCCGCGAAATGCACCAGCCGGTCAATCGCCAGCATCACTTCGCGTCTGGCTTTCGCGGCGCTGACGTTGGTTGAGCGCGCGATTTCGGCGACCAGTTCCGCCGCGCGGTTCTGCAGCATTTCGGCGGCGCGATAAAGAATCTGCCCACGATTGTAAGCCGTGGCCTTGCTCCAGCCGCCGAAGGCCGAGCGTGCGGCGACGACGGCGTCGCGGAAATCCTTGCGCGAGGCGTGGGCGAAATTATCGAGATGTTCACCCGCCGGAGATTTTGCCGGCAAATAACGCCCGCTCTCGCTGCGCGGAAATTTTCCGCCGATGTAGAGCTTGTAAGTTTTTTTTACGTCGAGGCGATTCATAATTCTGTTTCTCGAATTTTTTTAATCAAGCCGGCAATACGCCGCCAGCCCCTGCACGCCGCCTTCGCGGCCAAACCCGCTTTCCTTGTAACCGCCGAACGGACTGGTCGGGTCGAACTTGTTGTAGGTGTTCGCCCAGACGACGCCGGCGCGGAGCTGGTTCACGATCTTGAAAATTTTGCTGCCCTTGTCCGTCCACACGCCGGCGCTCAAGCCGTAGGGCGTGTTGTTCGCGCGTTCGACGGCTTCCTCCGGCGTGCGGAAGGTCATCACGCTTAATACCGGTCCAAAAATCTCCTCCTGCGCCACGCGATGCGACGCCGTCACGCCGGTGAGGAACGTCGGCGGATACCAGTAGCCGCGCGCGGGCAGCGTGCAACTGGTTTGCACCACCTCCGCACCTTCGTCCACGCCGCTCTGGACCAGCTCGCGGATTTTTTCGAGCTGGGGTTTGTTGTTGATCGCGCCGATGTCGGTGTTTTTGTCGAGCGGATTGCCAATACGCAATGTCTGGATGCGGTCGCGCAATTTTTTGACGACTTTCGGGTAAATGCTTTCCTGCACGAGCAGCCGCGAGCCGGCGCAGCAGACGTGGCCCATGTTGAAATAAATTCCGGCGATGATGCCTTCGATGGCTTGGTCAATCGGTGCGTCCTCGAACACGATGTTCGCCGCCTTGCCGCCGAGTTCGAGCGTGATGCGCTTGTCCGTGCCGACGATCATCTGCGCGAGCTGCTTGCCGATTTCCGTCGAGCCGGTGAATGCGATTTTGTTCACGTCAGGATGCTTGACGATGGCCGTGCCGGTTTCGCCGGTGCCGGTGACGACATTGACCACGCCTTCCGGCAATTCCGCCTCTTGAAAAATCTGCGCCAGCCGCAACAGGGTGAGGCTGGTGGTTTTGGATGGCTTGATGACGACGGTGTTGCCGCACGTGAGCGCCGGCGCAATTTTCCACGCGGCCATCAGCAGCGGAAAATTCCACGGAATAATCTGGCCGGCCACGCCGAGCGGACGCGGCGTGCGGCCGGGAAAGGCGTATTGCAATTTGTCCGCCCAGCCGGCGTGATAAAAAAAGTGCGCGGCGACGATGGGCAAATCCACGTCGCGCGTTTCCTTGATGGGCTTGCCGCCGTCCATCGTTTCGAGCACGGCGAGTTCGCGCGACTTTTCCTGGATGATGCGGGCGATGCGATAAAGATACTTGCCGCGTTCGCGTCCGGGCATTTTGCTCCAGACTTTTTCGTAAGCGCGCCGCGCAGCCTTGACCGCGATGTCCACGTCCTCCGCGTCGCCGAGCGCGATTTCGGTGATCTTGTCCTCGGTGGCGGGATTGATGGTGTCAAAATGCTTGCCCGAGTGCGGCGCGACGAATTTGCCGTTGATGAACAATTCGTGTCGCGGCGCGATGACGTAATTCTTGGAATCCTCCGGCGCGGGCGCATAATCCCACTTGTCGCCGAAGTTCAAGCGGCGTTCCTTGAGCGGCACAACGGAGCGGGTTGAAACTGGGGCGACCGCGCGCTTGGCGGAAACATTGCGAAGAGCAGCTTGGGATTTGGCTTTCAAGGCAACCATGTTTTCAGGCTAATCGCCAGGCCCGGTTTGCAAAAGAGAATAATCATCCCCAGAACCGGCCAGGCCACAACACTTTCGCCTCCCTTTCGGCGCGCGGCGCAAAACGGATTCATTTTTGCGCAGAAAGATTTTGCAATTTGGGCGGCGCGGAAGGATAATCTGCGCCAGCGGACAAAAGCTCGGAGTTCCGCCACTTGGCCTAAAACCGGTTCCTCACCACCAAGTTTTTAATTTTATGAGCGGGTTACCTTTTGCACTCATCGCGGCGGCCACCAAGCAGGTGGAGCTGCTTTACGTTTGGGATCAGGCGAGACCGGAAGCCAAGGTCATCATCGTCCTGCTGTTCTTTGGCTCCATCGCGGTCTGGTGGATGATGATTTTCAAGGTCGTCCAGATGCGGCGGGCGCGGAAATTAAATGCCTTGTTCGGCGAGGAATTCACCTCGCAGAAGGCCGTGCTGGAAATGTTCGACCGCAAACTGCAGGTTGACGGCTGTCCGTTGTATGCGGTTTACCAGTCCGGCTGCTTGCAGCTCGATTCGCGCCTGCGCGGGCCGACGGGTGAACGCGCCAAGCAGCAAATCAGTCTCAAAAACATGGAGCACATCAAACGCGCCATCGAAAATGTCGTCGCCAAAGAATCGCTCAAGCTGGAATCCGGCCTGATCCTGCTCGCCATCGCGGTGAGCGGCGCGCCGTTCATGGGCCTGCTCGGCACGGTCTGGGGCGTGATGAGCACGTTCGCCGGCATCGCGCAGTCGCCGCAGGGCGCGACGCTGGCGGTGATGGCACCGGGCGTTTCCGCCGCGCTGGTCACGACCGTCGCCGGCCTGCTCGTGGCGATTCCCTCGATGTTCGGCTACAACTGGCTGGTCCACAACCTGCGCGCGTTCACGGTGGAGCTGGACAATTTCGCGCAGGAGCTCGTTTCCAAAATGGAGACGGAATTTCTCGCCGAAGAATAATTTTTCATGCGCCGATTTTCACAACGCAATTCGCTGGTGACGTTGAGCGACATCAACATCACGCCGCTGCTGGATCTGGCGTTCGTGCTGCTCATTATTTTCATCATCACCACGCCGTTGCTGACGCAAAGCATCGAGCTGAACCTGCCGCGCGGCGGCCAGACGGACAAAAAGTTAAACAAAAATGACATTCGCACCGTCGAGATTTCCCGCACGGGCTATTACAAGTTTGAAGCCAGGCAGATGCCGCTGCCGCAAATCATCCGGCAGCTCTCGCAGGAACACCGCGGCAACGAGAATCTGGTGGTCTATATCCGGGCGGACAAGGAAAGCCGTTACGATTTGGTGGCGCAGTTGATTGACGGCTGCCAGAAAGGCGGCATCAAGCGTTATTCACTCCGCACCGACCCGACGCCCAAATGAACCGGCTGCGAAAAAAATGTCTCATTGCCGCCGCCGGCACGCATCTGCTGCTGGTCGTGGCGCTGCTGTGCTCTGGTTTCATCACGTCGAAACCAAAGCCGGATGATTCACAGGTGCTCGACGTGATCCCGGCAAACTTGATTGACGCGGAGTTCAACAGCGGCGTGAAAAATGCGCAGCCGCCGCCACCGGCACCGATGGTCAAACCGCCCGAACCGCAGCCACCCACGCCGGAGCCGCCGCAGCCGGCTGCAAAACCAGTCGAACCGGTGAAACCGGTCGAACCCGTCACGCCGCCGGAAAAAATCCAGCCGGATGACGCCAAGCCGGCGGACATTCCGGAGCCAAAGGCGAAGCCGAAGCATGAGATCAAGCCGGATTTGACGAAAGCCGTCCGCGAAAAGCCCAAGGTCACGGACAACTCCGCCGCCGAAGCCGAAAAGGCGGCGAAAGAAGCGGCGAAGGAAGCAAAGCAAGCGCGTGATGCACGGATCAGAGCAGTTGAACGCGCGGCGCGCGCCATCAAGGAAAACGCCTCGTCATCCACGTCGGTTGACATGCCCGGCGACAGCACCGTGGCTTACGCAAATTACGCGTCCATTGTCAAAAGCGTTTACACGCAGGCCTGGATTCCGCCGAACGACACGGCCAGCGACGATGCCAACGTGAAGGTCAGCGTCACCATCGCCAACGACGGCCGGGTGATGTCTGCGCACATCGTCGGGCCGTCGGGCGACGCCAGCGTGGACCGCTCGGTGCAGAAAACTTTGGACCGCGTCTCTGAAATCGCGCCGTTCCCGGACGGCGCGACGGACAAGGAACGAACTTACATCATCAACTTCAACCTCAAAGCCAAACGGATGCTCGGATGAAAAAATTAATTCTCAATCTTTTAACCATCACTCTCGCCACTGCCGCGCTGGATCTTTGCCACGCGCAGAACGAAATTCAAATTCAGCAGCAGATTAAGGTTCTCGGCACGACCCCGCCCATTCCCGTCGCGCTGGACGGTTTCACGGGCGAGGCGGCGGAGGTTTTGAAATTTGACCTTTACGTCCAGGGCTTCAGCTTCGTGACGCCGGACGCGGCGCAGTATTTGATCCATGGCAGCGGCGCGGGCGGCGTGACCGGCAGCGTGACGGACAAGTTCGCCAATAAGATGATCCTGTCGCGCAGTTACAACGGCGCGAGTCTGCGGCGGCAGGCGCACGCGTTTGCGGACGACATCGTGCAGACGATTCAGAATAAAAAAGGCATCGGCCAGACGAAGATCGCGTTCAAGTCGCAGGCGCCGGGCGGCAACGGCGAGATTTACGTCGCGGATTTCGACGGCTACGGCGCGCAGCCGGTCACGTCGGACGCGACGATTGTGGCCAGGCCGGCGTGGGTGCCGGGCCGGCTGGCGCTTTATTACACAAGCTACGCGCGCGGCAACCCGGACATTTTTTACCACAGCCTGTCGAGCGGCCAGCGGCGCGTGGTCGCAGGCTATTCCGGCCTGAACACGAGCGCGGCGGTGTCGCCGGACGGCGCGAAAGTGGCGATGATTTTGAGCAAGGCCGGCAGCCCGAACGTCTGGGTCTGCAACGCGGACGGCACGAATTTGAAACGGCTGACGACGGGCATCGAGGATTCGTCGCCGTGCTGGTCGCCCAACGGCGACTGGATTTGTTTCGCGACGAAAAAGGCCGAGCGCCGCCGGCTGGCAAAAGTTCCGACGGGCGGCGGCGAGGTGCAATATCTCAACACCACCGGCGCGGCGAACCCGACCGAGCCGGACTGGTCGCCGGACGGCAAATGGATCGCATTCACGCGGATGGCGGGCGATTTCGACATCTGCGTGATGCCGGCGGACGGCAGCCTCGCGCCGACGGCGCTGGTGGCGGGACAGAACCCGTCGTGGGCGCCAAACTCGCGGACGCTGATTTTCAACCGCGGTTCCGCCGGACGGCAGATGCTGTCTGTGCTTGACGTTTTCACCAAACAATACAAGGATTGTCACCGAGCGACGGGAAGCAATTCCCAGCCAGCTTGGGCGAGATGAATTTCGGATTTCGTTTCAAAACTTTAACCATCCCTTAACCGAACAGAAAAAATATATGAATATGAACAAAATGATTTTCCCGCTGGTAGTCGCGCTGGCCGCGACGCTGGCCTCCACCGGCTGCAAAAAAGGCTTTACCAAGGTCACGCCGCTGCCTGGAGAATATGCCCATACTCCGGGCGGAGACCAGCAGCCGCCGACGCTGCCAGCCAGCCAGCCGATGGTTCCGGAACCCATGCCCACGACGACTCCCATCGCGCCGGGAACCACGCCGACGGCGGAGATTGACCTGAACAATTACAACCAGGACCGCGCGGCGCTGGCGGCTTACACGGTGCATTTCAAATTCGACAGCGCGGTGGTGCAGGACAAGGAGCAGGCGAACATCACCAGCGTCGGCCAGGCGCTGACGGCCGATGCGAACGCGAAGCTGCTCATCGAAGGCCATTGCGACGAGCGCGGCACGGAGGAATACAACCGCGCGCTCGGCGAACGCCGCGCGCTGGCGCTGCGCGAGGCGCTGCAGAAAAACGGCATTGACGCGATGCGCATCAAAACCATCAGCTACGGCAAGGACAAGCCCGCCGATCCCGGCCATGACGAGGCCGCCTGGGCCAAGAACCGCCGCGGCGAATTCATCCTGCTCCATCCGAAATGACCGGGCAGACGGATTGAAATCTCAAGGCCGCGCGCAAGCGCGGCCTTTTTGCTGCTTTACTATCCCGCCGCCCAGGCGTATGATCCGAATAGATTCAACTATTTTATGAATGTCATGTTCGCAGGATTTTTCGGTGGCTGGGAGATCGTTTTGATCCTCGCCGTGGTGCTGATTTTGTTCGGTGCGAAAAAATTGCCGGAACTGGCCAAGGGCCTGGGCACGGGCATCAAGGAATTCAAGAAGGCAACGCGGGAAGTGACGGATGAAATCCAGAACGCGGGCACGGAAACACCTTCCACCACGCCCAAAACTCCGCCGGCCACCACCACCGCCCAGGTGCCGCCGCCGGAAACCAAAGTGGGCTGATTCGCCGTTTTTGCCGTTCTGCCGCAGAAATTTTCATGGGCGAATTCCCCCAAGAACCGCCGGAGGATGAAGGCGGCCCCGTTAAAAGTTTTCTGGAGCATCTTGAGGATTTCCGCTGGCTGCTCGTCAAGTGCGCCGTCGCGCTCGGCCTCTCGATGCTGGTGTGCCTCATCGCGGCCAACTACGTCATCGGCGTCATCAAGTGGCCGTTGACGCGGGCCAGCGTCAGCTATCCGGGGACGAACCAGGTGGTCAGCGTCAACTTCGGCACCAACCATCTCGCCAATTTTCAAATCACGCCGGAACAGCGGCAGTTGCTGAACACCGGCACGAACCGCTTTGCCGCCCTCACCGTCGAACCGCTCCTGCTGGGAACCAATCAAGTGCTGGGCTGGCGCGTCACGAACGATCCCGCCGCCGTTGCCGCCATGCAGCGGATGCATGTTGACCTGGTGAACCTGACGCCGGCGGGCGGATTTTTCGTGGCGTTTCAGGTGGCGTTTTACGGCGGCATGGTGCTGTCCGCGCCGTTCCTGCTGTATTTCATCGCGTCGTTCGTCTTCCCGGCGCTGCGGCTGAAGGAGCGCAAATATGTTTACCGTGCGCTGTTCATCGGCGGCGGGCTGTTCATGGTGGGCGTCTCGTTCTGCTATTTTGTGCTGATGCCGGTGGCGCTGGCGGCGTCGCAGATGTATTCGCAGTGGCTCGGCCTCGGCGCGCTGCAATGGCGGGCGGAGGAATACATCAGCTTCGTCTGCAAATTCATGCTGGGCATGGGGCTGGGCTTTGAACTGCCGGTGGTGATTTTGACGCTCGTGAAAATTGACGTCTTGAGCTACGCCACGTTGCGGAAAATGTGGCGCTACATGATCGTCATCAACCTCGTTTTGGGCGCCTTGCTGACGACGCCGGAAGTCATCACGCAAATTCTGATGGCGGGACCGCTTTACATGCTTTACGAAATCACCGTCTGGATCGCCTGGTATTGGGACCAGCCGGACCGGGCCAAAGCCCGCCGCTCGCTTTTGCTGGTGGGGTGCATTCTGCTGCTGCTCGCGGGGTTGTTGTGGGCCGCCTGCCAATATGGCTGGCCGCTGCTGCGCCGGCATTTGCAAGCCTGACCGCCAGATGCTTGACCGCCAGAAAACGCGCTTTACAAGCCGGGGATTCAGCGTAAATTGCCGCAGACCAAACTGAAATCCGTATGCGCAAAATAATTTTTCCTCTCGCTGCCGTCCTCGCGGCGATCTTCGCCGCCGGCTGCACCGGCCCTGAACAAAAACTTGGGCGCGGCCTGAGCAACAGCTACGAAATCGTCCGCTGGGGCGAACTCCGCCGCTCCGTCGAGCAGAACACCGTGCTGGACACGCCCGGCGTCGGCTACTACGGTTTCGTTCACGGTTTCGACCGCTCGCTGGCGCGCACCGGCCTCGGCCTTTACGAAGTGGTCACCTTCCCCGTTCCGACCTACAAACCGATCTGCACAAAAACATTTTCGCCCGACCCGGCGGGGCCAGAAAGCTACATGCCCGGCCTGTATTCCGACGCGCTGTTTGACACGGACACCTACACCGGCTTCAGCGGCGGCGATGTCGCGCCATGGTTTCCCGGCAGCCGGTTCCAGGTGTTCGATAACTGACCGTGAAATTTTTTGCAGCAGACGCGCCAACCTGATTGTTGGCGCGTTTTGCTTTGGTGAACCGCCATGCGACTTGAAAAAAAATCGCCCTGCAAGGTCAACCTGATCCTGAACATCCTCGGCCGGCGTCCCGACGGCTTTCACGAACTCGAAACCGTCATGCAGCCGGTCAACCTCTGCGACGAGATGACCTTTGAGCGCGCCGGCGCCACCCTGCAACTGTCGTGCAGCCATCCTGAACTGCCAACCGACTCGAAAAATCTCGTTCACCGCGCCGCGGCGGCGTTTCTGGCCGCCGCGAAAATTTCCGACGGCGTCCGGATTCACCTCCAAAAAAATCTGCCGCTCGCCGGCGGCATCGGCGGCGGCAGCGCAAACGCGGCGGTGACGTTCGCCGCGCTGAATGAACTGTTCGGCTCGCCGCTGCCGTTGAAAAAATTGCACGCACTCGCCGCCGCGCTTGGCTCGGACGTCCCCTTTTTCCTTTACGACCGGCCGGCACTGGCCACCGGGCGCGGCGAAAAAGTTGAGTCGCTGGAAAACTTTCCAGCGCTGCGCGGCAGGGCGTTTTTCCTGGCGCATCCCGGCTTCGGCATCTCCACGCCCTGGTCGTATCAAAACCTCGCGCGGTTTCCCGAGGCGTTGAACGGCAGGCCGGGCCGGGCGGCGGAATTGATTTCAAAACTTCAAGTGGATGATTTGCCCGCCGCCGCCGGTTTTTACAATTCGCTCGAAGCGCCGGCGTTCGACAAGTTTCCCGTGCTGGAGCTTTACCGGGACTTTCTCCGCGAAAACGGCGCTCCGGCTTCGCTGATGTCCGGCAGCGGCTCGACGACGTTTGCCATCGCGGAGAATCTCGCGGCGGCGGAAAATCTCGCGGAGAAATTCAAATCGCAGTTCGGCGACCACGGCTGGCTGGCGACGGCGGCTATTTGAAGCGCCTGAATTTTGCAAATGCGAAGGCAGTCAGTTCCTGCGCCGCCGGGATTTTGCAGAGCAGCGCGGCCAGCAGATAAACCAGCCCGGCGAGGATGGCCGGCACAAACACCGCGCCGATTTTCAACGCGAGGTTGGCGTGACCAAAATGGCCTTCCCAAAGCCGCCAGCTTTGCCACGCGATCAGGCCGGCAAAAACCGTCAGCAGCAGCAGGGGCAAAAGGGATTTCCGCAGCGATTCCATTTCCAGCTTCTTCATTTTCTTCCGCAGCGCAAACAGCAGCAGGCTGACATTGACAAGCGAGGTCGCGGTGTTGGCGATGCCGAGTCCGCCCTGCTTGAAACGCCACACCAGCGCGACGGCCAGCAGCAAATTAAAAGACAGGCAAAACAGGCTGATTTTCATCGGCGTTTTGATGTCGCCCAGCGCATAAAAGGCGCGCGCCAGCACATTGACAATGGAAAAGGCGACGAGGCCGGGCGCCAGACAGGTCAGCGCCAAAGTCGCTTCGCTGGTGGAAACGGCGTCGAATTTTCCGCGCTCAAACAGCAGACGGATGATCGGCTCGGCCAGCGCGACCAGCAAAACCGAGGCGATTAAATTGGTGAACGTCAAGTAGCTGAGGCCCTGGCGCAGCTCGGTTCTAAACGCGCCGTAATTTTTATCCGCCGCCAGACCGGAAAGCGTCGGCAACAAATAAGTCGCCAGCGAAATACCGAACAAACCCTGCGGCAATTCCATCAGGCGCACAGCGTATTGAAAGGACGAGACGACGTAATCGTCCACCCAATACGACAAGGTTTGCGTGATGACGACGTTCATTTGAAACGCGGCCACGCCGATGGTGGCCGGCAGCATTTGTTGGACGACGCGCAAAACTGTTTCGTCGCGCCAGGGTGAAACCCAGCGGTAACGAAAGCCGTCGCGCGCGAGCGTTGGCAGTTGAAACGCCGCCTGCGCCACGCCCGCCGCGAGCACGCCAAACGCCAGCGCAAAAATCTGTTTCGGCAGCCGGAATTCCTTCGGCAAATCCAGGCCCAGGTGCGGCGCGAGAAAATAAACGGACGCGATCATCACCACGTTGAGCATGGTCGCACCCATGGCCGGAATGAAAAAATGGCCGCGCGCGTTGAGCATGCCCATGAAGACCGCCGCGAGGCAGACCAGCAGCAAATACGGCAGCATCACCCGCAGCAGTTGCAGCATCAAAATTGTCTTTTGCGAAAATTGGCCGGGCGTCCAGAAATGAATGGTTGCGCCGGCTGAAAGGACCGGGTTGGTTGTCGTGGACGGCTGAAGTAGTTGCAGCGCCTGGCCGTTCATTGGCGTTGCGGATTCATGCGGTGTTCCAAACGCCAGCGCCAGCGACACGCCCAGAATAAAAACCACCACGAGCGCGCTGGTGGCAACAATGAGGCCGGAAATCACGGCGTTGGCCGCGCGCCACATTTCCGGTTCGCCGTGGATCTTTTCTTTTTCCTTGAAGATCGGGATGAACGCCGCCGTCAACGCGCCTTCGCCGAGCAGCCGCCGGAACAGGTTGGGAATTTGAAACGCGAGGAGAAAGGCGCTGGCCACCCAGGTTGTGCCCATGAAGCTCGCATAAACGATCTCGCGCACCATCCCGAGCATGCGGCTCAACAAGGTCGCGGCGGCCATGGCCCCGGAGGCTTTCAACATTTTTGACACCGGCGAAGATTAAAGTCCAAAGCCCAAAGTCCAAAGTCCAAAGTTCGTTTCGCCTTTGCTCCAAATCCGCGCTAAAGTCTCCGCATGAATGGTGCCGTTCTGGAAAAAGAAGCTTTGAAACTTTCTGCCGTTGAAAAAGCGCAAATCATTGATGCGCTCTGGCAAAGTCTCGACCCGGCGGAGCAGAAATCCATTGACCGTGCCTGGCTTGCCGAATCGCAAGATCGGCTGAAAGCTTTTCGCGCCGGT
Organism: uncultured Bifidobacteriaceae bacterium; assembly: GCA_964449815.1. Classification (GTDB taxonomy): domain Bacteria; phylum Verrucomicrobiota; class Verrucomicrobiia; order Limisphaerales; family UBA11358; genus UBA11358. The sequence continues at coordinate 37,974 of CAYVGC010000010.1, read as the reverse complement.
GACATCAAGGCGCTGGATGGCGAAGAAACCATCCGTTCCATCGCGGCCGAGCTGGGCAAATGAAATTTCGTCTGCTGCCGCCCGCTGCCGGTGAGCTGCGTTTGGCGGCGCGTTATTATGAACAGCAGTTCCCGGACTCGGTCATGACTTTCTTCAAGAAGTGCGCGCCACCATTTTCCGCATCATTCAATGGCCGCAAGCCTGGCAGCCGCTTGATGAAGAAATCCGCCGCTGCCGCACGCATCGTTTTCCTTATGGCATTATTTACATGGTGGAAAATGGCGAGGTGCTGGTTGTTTCCGTAATGCACCTGCATCGCCACCCGGCATCGTGGCGGAAGAATCTCCCGTAACAATTGGAAATTGGCATTTTGTCTCCGCCAATTTAACCTGCCTGCGTGAGCATCATTGATGAACTGAAATGGCGCGGCCTCGTCGCCGACTGCACGGACGCGGCGGAACTGGAAAGGAAACTCGCCGCGCCCATCACGCTTTACTGCGGCTTCGACCCGACCGCCGACAGCCTGCACGTCGGCAATCTTGTGCCGCTGCTGGCGCTGCGCCGGTTTCAACTGCTCGGTCATCATCCCATCGCCGTCGCCGGCGGCGCGACCGGTTCCATCGGCGATCCCAGCGGCAGGACCGCCGAGCGCCAGTTGCTCACCCAGGAAATTCTCGACCGCAACATCGCCAGCGTGAAGGTGCAGCTCGCCAAGCTGCTCGATTTTGAAACGAAACAAAATCCCGCGCGGCTCGTGGACAATGCCAGTTGGACGGCGGGCATTTCGTTCCTCGATTTTCTGCGCGACATTGGCAAGCATTTTTCCGTCAACCAGATGGTGGCCAAGGAATCCGTCCGTGCGCGGATGGAAGACCGCGAGGCGGGCATCAGCTTCACCGAGTTCAGCTACATGCTGCTGCAGGCGTTTGATTTCATGGTGCTGTGCCGCGACCAGCAGTGCGAGTTGCAGATCGGCGGCAGCGACCAGTGGGGCAACATCACCGCCGGCATCGAGCTCGCGCGCAAGAAGCTGGGCCGGCAGGTCTTCGGCCTCACGCTGCCGCTCATCACCAACACCGACGGCTCGAAGTTCGGCAAAACCGCCGCCGGGGCCATCTGGCTCGATCCGAAGAAAACGAGCGTCTATAAATTTTACCAGTTCTGGATCAACACCGACGACCGCGACGTCATCCGCTATTTGAAATACTTTACGTTTTTGTCGAAGGCGGAAATCGAGTCGCTGGAAAAACAGCACGCGGAAAATCCCGGCCCGCGCATCGCGCACAAGGCGCTGGCGAAAGCCGTGACGGATTTAATTCACGGCGAAAGTGCCACTGCAGAAGCAATCCGCGCCAGCGAAATTTTATTTGGTGGTGAACTAACCGGCGTGTCCGAATCCAACTTCAACGACATCATTGGTGAAGTGCCGTCAAATGGAATTGAAAAGTTTAAGCTAGAGGGCAAAGGTATCCCGCTTGTCGAACTTTTGGTTCGGGTCGGATTATCGCCATCAAAAGGCCAGGCGCGCAAAGACATCGAAGGCGGCGGCGTGAATATCAATAATAGTCGGGCAAATGGCATCACGCGAGATGTAACTTCCGCCGATTTGCACTTCGATAAATACATCCTGCTCCGCAAAGGCAAAAAAAACTACGTCGTCGTGACGGCGAAGTGAATTTCACGCCTGGTTTTCAAACAGGCTGGGCGCGGTCTGGCGGGCGAACTCCTGGCAGCGGGCGTAAATTTCGGAAGGCGATTCGCATTGGAGCGCGAAGGCGGCGAGCTTGCGGGCCTCCTCATTTTTGACACGGCGGATGATGTATTTTACGGAGTCAATGGCCGAGGGCGCGGCGCTCAATTCGTTGACGCCGAGGCCGACGAGCAGCGGCGCCAGCACGGGATCGCCCGCAATTTCGCCGCAGACGCCGGCCCAGCCGCCGTTGGCGTGCGCGGCCTCCACGGTCATTTTGATGAGCCGCAGGATCGCCGGATGCGTCGGCTCGTAAAGATGCGCCACTTTTTCGTTCGTCCGGTCGGCGGCGAGGGTGTATTGGATGAGGTCGTTCGAGCCGACGCTGAAAAATTTCACCTTTTTGGCGAGCGCATCCGCGACGAGCGCGGCGGACGGGATTTCAATCATCGCGCCGATCTCCAGGTTTTCATCGAACGGCAGCTTTTCCGCGCGCAGCTCGGCCTTGCATTTTTCGACGTGTGTGTTGGCCTGGTTCAATTCATCCAGGCCCGAGATCATCGGATACATCATCTTGACGTTGCCTTCGGCGCTGGCGCGGAGGATGGCGCGGAGCTGGGCGCGAAACACTTCGGGCTGCGCGAGGCAGAAACGGATCGCGCGCCAGCCGAGAAAGGGGTTCATCTCCCGGGCGAGCTGGAGGTGCGAGGAAAATTTGTCGCCGCCGAGGTCCAGCGTGCGGATGATGACGGGCTGCGGCTTGAGCGCGACGGCCACTTCGCGATAGACTTTTAATTGTTCTTCTTCGGTCGGCAGGCTCTCGCGGTTGATGAAAAGAAATTCCGTGCGGAACAGGCCGACGCCTTCCGCGCCGTGGGCGATGACGGCGGCCACGTCGTTCTGGTCCTCGATGTTCGCGGAAAGATGAATGACCTGGCCGTCGAGCGTGACGGCGGGCTGGCCCTTGATTTCGCGGAGTTTTTCGCCGAGCGAGGCCTTGATCTTGGCGAGTTGGCCGTATTCAAAGAGCGTCTGGTCGGTGGGGTTGACGATGACGGTGCCGTTATAGCCGTCGAGCAGGGCGTAGTCGCCGGTCTCCAGTTCCTCGCTGATGTCCTGCGCGCCGACCACGGCCGGGATGTCGAGCGACCGCGCCAGAATCGCGGTGTGCGAGGTCTTGCCGCCGACGTCGGTGACGAAGCCAAGCACAAAATTCCGGTCCAGCTGCGCGGTGGTGGACGGGCTTAAATCGTGGCCGACAAGGATGCACGGTTCGGTCAGATGCCGCAGGTCGAGCTGCTGTTTGACGTTGAGCAGGTTGTCGAGCATGCGGCTGGTGAGGTCGCGCAGATCGGCGGCGCGCTCGCGGAGATATTCGTCCTCGACCGCCTCCAGCACGGCGATGTAGCGGTCGGACGCGGTGTGAAAGGCGTAGTCGGCGTTGGCCTTTTGTTCGCGGATGATTTTGATGACTTCCTCGATGAGCACACGGTCTTCGAGCATCAGCAGGTGCGCGTCAAAAATGTCCGCCTCAGTGGAGCTCATCGTCTCGGCGACGCGGCGCTGGACTTCGGTGATCTGCTGACGGGTGCGGACGAGAGCCTGCTCGAACCGTTTGATTTCCGGCGCGACGGCGTCGGGGGACAGTTCGCGCTTGACGATGGCATGACGGGCGCGGTGCAGGACGACGACTTTTCCCCGGCAGACACCCGCCGAAACGGCGATGCCGCGATACACCTTTTCACCTTTTAATTGCCCGGACATGAACGTGTCCTGAGAAATACCCCAGATGCCGCCCGATGAAAAGCATTTCCGCTGGAAAACCGCAGCCGTCTTTTCCGGAAAATAAAAAGCCCGCGCGGGGCGGGCTTGTGCAAGCTCAAATCGAAAATCCGGCGGTCAGGCGCGTTCCATGTATTTGCCGGTGCGCGTGTCCACCTTGATCTTCTCGCCGGTCTTGATGAACAGCGGCACCTGCACCGTGATGCCGGTTTCGAGGACGACCGCCTTCTGCACGTTGTTCGCGGAATCGCCGCGGATGCCTTCGGGCGCGTCGGTCACGGTCAGGATGACGCTGGAGGGGATTTCCACCGTCACCGCCTTTTCCTCGACGAACGTCACGGTCACCTCGCCGTTTTCCACGAGGTAATTTTTGGCGTCACCGACGAGATCAGGCGTGAGCGTCACGGTTTCGTAGTTTTCCGGGTTGGTGAAAACATAATCCGCGCCGTCCTTGTAGCTGAACTCCATTTTGATGGCCATCATTGGCACGGGCACGATTTTTTCCGTCGAACTGAGGCGGATGTCCGACGACTTGCCCGTGCGGATGCTGCGGAGCGTGGCCTGGACGAAGGCGCGCAGGTTGCCGGGCGTGCGGTGCTGGAATTCCAGCACCACGCAAATGTCGCCGTTGTAATTGATCGCCATGCCGCGGCGGAGGTCGTTTGCTGTTGCCATAAAATAAAATTGTGTCGCTGTTTGTTTCTTGCGAAATGAGCCGCTTACCATACCCGAAAAACAGGCAAAGGCAAGACGCTTTGTAAAAGAACTTGGAATTGGCCTTTGCCTCTCTGCGTTAAGAATTCATTCATTTATCCAAAACGGGCAGCGCACGAAACGTCCGGGTTCGACTTCGAGCAGTTCGGGAATTTTTTTGGAACACTCCGGTTTGGCCATCGGGCGGCGCAGGAGTTCGTGCGCGGGCGACAGCTCGACAATCTGCCCGGCATACATCACGGCCACGCGGTCGGCCATGTCGCCGACGAGGCCGAGCGTTTCGCCCGGCGCGATGCTGAAGCTCACGTCGTCCACCGCCTTCACGGATTCGCGGACGCGGCTGAACATCCCGTGTTTCACGGGAAAATGCACCTTCAGATTTTTGACTTCGAGCAATAGCATGATAATTCGGATCAAAACCGTTTGTTGAATTCTTCATGCGAACCAATCCATTCTCAAAGAAAAACATTCCCCGCAAACTTTCCGACCGCGCGATAGTGGCTCCCCACGCGCACCGACCAATTGGGCTTGCTGATGGATTTGAAGTGCAGCGAAGGATGCAACGCATTTGCCGCCCAGAGACGATAGTTCTTTCGTGCCAACGCCCGCACCTAATCTGGCAGCGCGCGATACCGCTGCCAGAATTCGGGTGTTCCGCGTCCGGAGATGATCACGATTCGTCGAGGATGTCGTTTAGGGGAATCGTTTTTCCGGCGGCGTGGGCGGCATCGGCTTCGCGATTGATGGCGTCAAACTTGCCGGCAGCGGCATCGCGTTTCATTTGCTCATCCCATTCGTCGTCTTCCCAGCCATACAAGCAGCGCGCAACATCAGCCCGCTCTTCCAAAGTAAGAGTGGCAATCGCAGCCTTGATTTCAGCAACCGTGCTCATGCTGGAAAATTAAGCGCAATGCGGTTTGGCGTCAATGAGGCAAAACTGGATTTAATCGCCGTTTTCAGCGGCGAAAAATTCGGCGGTTTTCAAAAGGAAATCCTCTTTCAGCGAAGAAGCCAAACCAAGTTTGCGAATTCCATCCAGCTTTTCAGTCAACTTCCCAAAGCCGATGAACCCACAGATTTCTGCGAGCGGCTTTTCTCTCAACGAAAAAGTCGGGCGCAAGATTTCCTGTTTCACTTTTTCACGGCGTTCGTCGGGAGCGACGAGAAAAAGTTTAATGTCTATGTTTGGCTGCAAAGCCAGCAAGTCGCTCATGCGAAGCAAGCCAGAATAAACGCTGGTGGTGCATTCAACCTCAAAAGCAGAGGCAATCGAATTTCCTTTCAGCCAAAGAACGTCGATCAATTCTATTGTGCGATTTGTGGCTTCGTTGAATTGCGTTGGCAATTCGTCAATTACTTGCGGAAGCTCTCCGAGCACTTTGCCATTCCAGGTCCGTGAGCGATCATTGCGTGCAACCCAAATATCAAAACCCATTTCAGCGCCAAGAGTCATCAATTGATATTGGATTTCCGTGTGTCGTGTGGTTGCAGTTTTCGCTTCGGCTTTGCTGAGTAATTCTGGTTGATCAGGACTTTCGGGTTCTTCCGACTCAGGCACGGACACAACCGTGGCGATTGTCTGCTTCCCTTTTTTGCGTTCTGCATTGAAGAATGGTTTTCGAGCCAGCTTCTTGGCATCCACAGGCCGAGATACCGGCGACTTTTCAGCATTTCGAAGCAAGCGCAGAATCAAATCACCATCTTCCTTTGCTTTGAAGACCGCCGGACTTCCGCGAACGAAGCCTTTGAATTTTCCGCTGTCGGCTTTTGTCTGATAGAAAAGAACCTTTCCTTCAAGCTCGCTCATCGGGATGCCGTTGGTCGGCAGGAGCATCAACAACGGCTTTACTTTTAGGCGGGCTGGAAATTCAGCGTCTTTCCAAATTGGCGTTTTATCATCAGTCTGCCCGATGACCTCAAGAGCGCCGACCCAACGCATGACGCCGGTTAAATAACAGAGAAGAATATCGCCTGGTTGAATTTTCTGAACTGACTTCCGCATTCGATGACTGAAGCCAGAAATGGACGCTCCAGATTTCTGGAACTCATTCCAAGTTGTTCCAGTGAACAGGTCGAGCCAGTAGTTCATACGGAATTATTATCAAATTGAATTATTTCCGCCAACCTAATCTCCGCGTCTTTGCGTCTTTGTGTTAAAAATTTATTCATTTTTCCAAAACGGACATCTCACGAAACGTCCGGGTTCGACTTCGAGCAGTTCGGGAATTTTTTCGGAACATTCCGGCCTGGCAATCGGGCAGCGCGGGGCGAAACGGCAGCCGGGCGGGAAATTGCCGATGCGCGGGACGTTGCCGGGAATGGCCGAGAGGCGGTCAGCGGCGCCGCGCAGTTTCGGCACGGAATTCATCAGCGCGCGGGTGTAGGGATGCAGCGGGCGGCGCAGGAGTTCGCGCGCGGGCGACAGCTCGACGATCTGCCCGGCATACATCACGGCCACGCGGTCGGCCATGTCGCCGACGATGCCGAGGTTGTGCGTGATGAGCAAAATCGCCATGCCGAGCCGCTGCTTGAGTTCGCTCAACAAATCCAGAATCTGCGCCTGGATGGTCACGTCCAGCGCGGTGGTCGGCTCGTCGGCGACGAGCAATTTCGGCTCGCTCGCCAGCGCCATCGCGATCATCACGCGCTGCTGCATCCCGCCGGACATTTCGAACGGATAATTTTTGATGCGCGATTCCGGCGCGGGAATGCCGACGAGTTTCAGCAGGCGGATGACTTCGGCGTCGTTCGCCTTTTCCGGACGATGCAGCTTGAGCGATTCCTTGATCTGATTGCCGATGCGGAAAACGGGATTCAGCGACGCACCGGGGTCTTGGAAAACGTAGCTCACCACGCCGCCACGAATTTGCTGCAACTCGCGCGCGGACATTTTCAACGTGTCCTGGCTGTTAAGCAAAATTTCTCCGCCGACGTAATTGGCTGGTGGCGTCGGCACGAGTCGCGCGATGGACAATGAGGTGACGGTTTTGCCGCAGCCGCTTTCGCCGACGAGGCAGACGGTTTCGCCCGCACCGATGTTGAAAGAAACGCCGTCCACGGCGCGCGCGGCGTCGGCATTTTTGCCGAAGTCCATTTTCAGATTTTTGATTTCGAGCAGGTTCATGACGGGGTGCCGCAAAAATCGGCGTTCAATACACGCCAAAACTTCGACCCAGCAAATCCAGCGTGCCATAAGTGACGAGGCTGAGCGTCTGACGGAAAACCGGAACCTGCAACAAAACGATGACGATGATGAACCCGAACCGCGCGAAGCTGGCATAGGCTTCGTAGCTCATGCCGGTCACGCTGCGCAGCACATGCGAACCGTCGAGCGGCGGGATGGGAATTAAATTGAAGAAGCAGAGGATCAAGCTTAACGACGCAGTCTGCATGAAAAGTTCGGCGGCGGCGTTGGAATGAAAAATCAAGCCGGCACGCGCGAACGCCACCAGCGCCACCGCCAGAATCAGATTCATCGCCGGACCGGCCATGGCGATGAGGACTTCGTCCCGCCGGGGATTGCCGAGATTGTGGGAGTTGAACGGCACCGGTTTCGCCCAGCCGATCAGAAAACGCCCGACACCCGGCATGAAAGTCATCAGCAGCGGCAGCAGCACCGTGCCAATGGGATCAATGTGGACCACGGGGTTCAGCGAGAGGCGGCCCTGCAGCCGCGCGGTGTCGTCGCCACATTTCCAGCCCGCCCACGCGTGGGCGAATTCGTGGAACGTCAGCAGCGCCACCAGCATCAAATATTGAATCAGCCCGTCGTAAAGATCCATGGCCGGAATTTAACGGCCTGCCGGATGCGAGTCGAGGCTGGACGCGGCGCGCATTTTTTTAATACTATGAAACTAATTTATGTCATTACTCGCAGGAAAAACGGGAATTGTCTTCGGCGTGGCCAACAAACGCTCCATCGCCTGGGCCATCGCGCAGGCGTGGGCGAAGGCAGGCGCGAAACTCGCGTTCACCTTCCAGGGCGAACGCGTGAAGGAAAATGTCGAAGAGCTTGCCGGCACGTTCGGCGCGGACACGCTGATCATGCCGTGTGACGTGACGAAGGACGAGGAAATCACCGGCGTCTTCCAAGCCGTCGGCGAGAAATTTGGGAAGCTGGACCTGCTCCTGCATTCCGTCGCGTTCGCGCCGAAAGAAGCGCTCCAGGGCCGGTTTGTGAACACCAGCCGCGAAGCCTACCGCATCGCGCACGACGTGAGCGCCTATTCGCTCGTCGCGCTCGCCCGCGCCGCCGAGCCGCTCATGCCCGACGGCGGCAGCATCGTGGCGATGAGCTATTATGGTGCCGAAAAAGTCGTGCCGCACTACAACGTCATGGGCGTCGCCAAGGCCTCACTCGAGGCCACCACGCGCTATCTTGCCTACGACCTCGGCCCGCAGAAAATCCGGGTGAACTGCATCAGCGCCGGACCGGTCAACACGCTCGCCGCGCGCGGCATTTCCGGCCTGATGGAAATGCTCAAGATCTATGAAGCGCGCTCCCCGCTCCGCCGCAACCTCGTGCCGGAGGAACTCGGCGCCACCGGCACCTTCCTCGCCAGCGACGGCGCGGCGTGCATCACCGGCCAGGTGATTTATGTGGACGGCGGCTACTCGATCATGGGCATGTGAACCCCGCGCCGAAAAAACCGGCCAGGCTGGATTTCGGTCATCCGCCGGAAACGGTTCAATTCTGGAAGCGCCTCGTTCGCGAGGCGCTTTCAGTTCCGGTGCCGACGCCGTTCTACATTTTTTCCAGCGCGCCCATCGCCGAACGAATTTCCGAACTTGACGCCGCGCTCGCTGGCGCGGGTTCCAAACCTGAAATTTCAAATTTGAAATCGCCGCCGAGCTTTCGCCATTGGCTCTCGTGCAAGACCCAGCCGGTCGCGCCATTGCTCCGCTGGTGGCGCGAACAAGGCCGGGGCATCGAAGCCGTCAGCGAATTTGAACTGCGCGCCGCGCTGGCCGAAGGTTTCGCGCCGGAAAATATTCTCGTCAACGGCCCGGCCAAGCAGCACTGGCTGGCAAATTTTGCTGTGCGCAAATTGTCCGTGAATTTTGATTCGCGCGCGGAACTCGACGCGTTGCTGCCGCGCGCCAAAAAACTGAACTGGCGGCTCGGCCTTCGCATCTTGACCGGCGAAGAATTTGATCCGGAAAATCCGCAGTTCCCGACGCAGTTTGGTTTTGCACCGGACGAAGCTGCGGCGGCACTCAAAAAATTGCTGCGCGCCAAAGCCCGCGTTGAGACCGTCCATTTTCATTTGCGCACGAACATTTCCTCCGTGCCGACATACGAGCGCGCCATTGCCGAAGTTGCGGAGATTTGCCGCGCGGCAAAGTTCGAACCGCTGCATCTCGACATCGGCGGCGGTATGCCGGCACGCCACGTTCTTTCACGCGGCGGCAAAGTTTATGCCGGCGAATTCGGCCGGCGCGCGTTTGCGGAAAGGCTGCGGCAGTCGGCGAAGCTTTTTCCCGGCCTGCGCGAAATCTGGCTGGAGAACGGACGTTTCGTGAGCGCCGGCAGCGGCGCGCTGGTGGTGAAAATTCTGGACGTAAAGGAACGACGCGGTTTGCGGCAGCTCATCTGCGACGGCGGACGCACGATGAATGCACTGGCTTCGTTGTGGGAGCAACACGCGCTGCTCACGCTGCGAGAACGCGGCGGCGCGCAAACGATGACCGCCGTCCACGGCCCGACCTGCATGGCCTTCGACCAGCTTGCGCGCCTCCCGCTGCCGCGTTCGCTGCAGGCTGGCGACCATTTGGTCTGGCTCGACGCCGGCGCGTATCACCTTTCGTGGGAGACCAGATTTTCGCACGGCCACGCGGCGGTTTGCTGGCATGATGAAAGCGGCCTGCGCCTCGTGCGGGAGCGGCAGAGCTTTGAAAATTTCTGGAGCCAGTGGCGGTGATCAGTCCGGGCGCTTCATTTCAAACCGGTCGCGCGTTTTGCAATACCAGTGCGGCGAAGCCATGCGACCGATGGTCAGCAGTTTTTCCGTGCGCACCCGCTTTTTTTCCACGTCAAACAGCTCATCGCGCAGGTGAACGCGCTTGATGAGGCCGATGACCACGCGGTTGCCGCCGATCTGCAACGTGCCCCATTCGACACATTCCAGGCTTGCGGGCGCTTCGGCGATGCGCGGCGGTTTGACGACGGACGACGGCGCGGCGTGCAGGCCGGCGCGGGTCAGCTCGCTTTCGCCGAACGGCAGCGACGCGGCGCACTGGTTCATCGCCCCGGCGATGGATTCGTCCACGAGGTTCACGACGAATTCGTGTTGCGCACGGACGTTGCGCGCGGTGTCTTTCGGCGTGCCGTCGTCGCGGTCGCCGGGCGCGAAGGCGCAGACGGGCGGGTTGGCGCCAAGCAGGTTGAAGAAGCTGAACGGCGCGGCGTTCAGCCGACCGTCAGCGCTGACGGTCGTCACCAGCGCAATCGGCCGCGGGGTGACGAGGCTGGCAAGAATCGGATAGGCGCGGCCGGCAAATTCTTTGGTTTCAAGGTCGAGTTCCATAATTCAAAATCAGGCTGCGGGTTTCAGGCGTGCAACATACGCGCCATCCACCTGGTCGGCAAACGGCAGCAACTGGCGTTCGGCTTCCAGCTTGAAATCAATGTGGGCTGCGAGAAAGCGTTTCACCACCTCGGAATTTTCTTCCGGTTCCAGGCTGCAAGTGCTGTAAACCAAAACGCCGCCGGGCTTTAGTTTCGTCGCGGCCTGGTCGAGCAATTCAATTTGCGATTTTTGCAGGCGCGAAATTTCTTCCGGCGAAATCCGCCAGCGCAAATCCACGCGCCGGCGCATGACGCCGGTGTTGGAACACGGCGCATCAATCAAGATGCGGTCGAAAACCGAAGGCCAGGAATCGGGAGCCGAGGGCAAAATGGCTTCGACACAGGTTGCGCCAAGCCGGGCGCAATTTTCACGGATCAATTTCAACCGGTCGGGAGAAATGTCCTGCGCGATGATTTTGCCGGTGTTGTTCATCCGTTGCGCGATGAAGGTCGTCTTGCCGCCGGGCGCGGCGCACAGATCCAAAACCGCCTCGCCGGGCTGCGCGCCAAGCCGCGCGGGCGCCAGCAGCGTGCCGGGGTCTTGCAGATAAAACCAGCCGTCGCGGAAACTCGGCAGCGAATTCAGCGGCGGATGCGATTTCAGCTCAAAGGCCAGGCTCTCGCCGGTCCAGTCGCGCGTGAAAAAATCGTATTCGACATTTTCCTCGCGCCATCTTTCGACCAGCTTGCCGGCGTCGGTTTTGAGCGTGTTGACGCGGGCGAAAGTCTTGGGCGGCGTGTTGTTCCATTCGAGCAACTGCCGCATCTTCTCATCGCCGAATTGTCGCCGCCATTTTTCCACCAGCCATTCGGGATGCGACCAGCCGAGCGCGGGCTGGGAAACTTTCATGGCGGCGAGAATTTTTCCAATCCCGTCGGCCTCGCGCAAACAGCCGCGCAGGACGGCGTTGATGAAGCCGGCCTGTGCGCCGTAGCCGGAGCGCTTGGCGAGTTCGACGGTTTCGTGGACGGCGGCGTGCGGCGGGATGCGGTCGAGCCAGAAAATCTGGTAGAGGCCGAGGCGCAGCAGGTTTTGGAGCGCGGGCCGCTGTTCGCGTCCCGGCGCGGTCTTGCGCGCGATCAGGCGGTCGAGCGTGGCCTGCCAGCGGACGACGCCGCAGACGAGTTCGTGGCAAAGGCCGCGGTCGGCGGGCGGAAGCCGCGCGGCGGCCAGCGCGGTTTCAAGGAGATTTTCCGTGAATTCGCCGCTGGTGAGCCGCTGGGATAAAATTCGCGCCGCAATTTGTCTTGGATTTTGGTCGTTCAACTACTTTAATAAAGAGATTCTATTCGCAGGACGCGAGATTAAAAATTTATGAAAGAAGAATTCGAGAAACTGGCGGCAGCAGGAAAAATCGAGGGCAAGCATGTGGCGGCGCTCACGCAGCTGGCCGAGGCCGGCTGCTGCACCCACCGGAGCTGGGGGTTTGGACGCATCAAGACGGTGGACACGGTGTTCGCCCGGTTTACCATTGATTTTCCGGGCAAGCCGGGTCATCCGATGGATCTGTCGTTTGCCGCCGAATCGCTCAAGCCGGTCCCGAAAGACCATATTCTTGCGCGCAAGGCGACGGACCTGGACGCGGTCCGCCACCTGGCCGTGCATCACACCGATTTGATCAAAATTGTATTGAACAGTTTTGGCGGCAAAGCGACGACGGATCAAATCCAACAGGCGCTCGTGCCCGACGTCATCACCGACAACTGGAAGAAATGGTGGGAAACCGCGCGGCGCGAAATGAAGAAGGACGGCCATTTCATCGTGCCGGCGAAAAAATCGGAGCCGGTGGTTTATCAGGCGCAGGAAACGTCCTTGCAGGACCGCCTGCTCGCGGACTTCCGCAAGGCAAAAGGTCTCAAGGCACGCGTGGCGGTGGCGGTGGAAATGATCAAGGCCGTCGCCGATTTGAAGGACAAGACGGCGGCGGCGAAGGAAGTCATCGCCGCGCTGAACCCCGACATCGCCGCATATCAGCGCACACAGCCGGCGGTGGCGCTGGAGGGGATTTTTGCACGCGACGAATTGCGCGAGGCCGCCGGCCTGCCGCCGGCCGCCGACGAAATTTCCGCCGCGCAGGTCTGGCTGCAGGACGGCATCAAGTTTGGCCCGCTGCTGGAAGCCATTCCCGCCGCCAAGCATCATCGCGCCCTGGAATCCTTCAAGGCCGCAAACCCCGACAAATGGCAGGACGTGCTGCGGAGCGCGCTGAATTATGTTTCCGCCAAGCTCGCCAAGGAAATCGCCAGCATCCTCATCAGCAACGGCAAGCTGGAGCTGCTCAAGGAATCGCTCGCCCGCCTCGTCAACCAGCACACGGCCAGCAGCGAACTGCTGTTGTGGTTCGGCCGCGAGCGCACCGAGGATTTTGTGGACATCCTTGGCCCGGAGGTTTTCCGCGCCATGCTCACCGCGATGGAGCGCGACCAGTTCAATGAAAAACGCTCGAACCGCCTGCGCGACTTTATTCTGGAAGACCAGTTGTTGATCGTCGAGCTGACTTCCACGGCGGACATTGAGGTCGTCAAGGATCTCACCCGCGCCTTGAAGTTGTCGCCGGTGTTTGACGACATGGACAAGCGCTCGCTGCTCGCGCGGCTCGTCAAGGCGCATCCCGCCGTGCAGTCGCTCGTCAGCGGCGAACAGACCAAGCATGAATCCGGCCTGCTCGTTTCGTGGGAAAGCCTGGAGCGCCGCCGCGTCGAGTATCAGGAACTCGTCCAGAAGAAAATTCCGGCGAACTCGCGGGAGATCGCCGTCGCCCGCAGCTACGGCGACCTGCGCGAAAACCACGAATACAAGGCGGCGAAGGAGATGCAGAAAATTCTCATGCGCCAGAAGGAGGATCTCGAGGCGCTGTTTTTACGCGCCCGCGGCATGGACTTCGCCAACGCCAAAACCGATGTCGTCGGGCCGGGAACCACCGTGCTGGTCACGGATTTGTCGTCCAACCAGGCGGAGACGTTCACCATTCTCGGCGCCTGGGATTCCGATCCCGACAAGGGTGTCATCAGCTATCTCACGCCGGTCGCCATGGCGCTGCTCAACCGCAAGGTCGGCGAGGAGGTGGAAGTGGAACAGCAGGGCGGCAAACGCCGCCATCGCATTGAGAAAATCGCGGCGTGGAAAACGGACGCGCCCGCCACGCCCCAGGCTTGATCAGATCAATTCAATGGCAAGGCGGCAGAATTTAATTCTGCCGCCTTTTTTATTGGGCTTCGCCGGCAAAACCCTGCTGCCGCAGGGCCTCGAACAAAACCAGCGCGACGCAGTTGGACAAATTGAGCGAACGGGACTGTGCGTTGAACATCGGAATCCGCAGCCAGCTTTCACGATGCTGCTCCAAAAGCGATTTCGGCAAGCCGGCTGTCTCGCGGCCGAAAACAAGATAATCATCCGCCGCAAATTTCACTTCGCTGTAAAGCTTTTGCCCGCCGGATTCGACGAACCACAACCGCGACCCGGCCGGGAGTTTTTCCGCAAACGCCAGCCAGCTTTTCCAGTGCTGCCACTCGACCTGCCGCCAGTAATCCATGCCCGCGCGTTTGAGCTGCGCGTCGTCCAGCTTGAAGCCGAACGGCTCGATCAGGTGCAGTCGGGACTTCGTCGCCGCGCAGAGCCGCGCCACGTTGCCCGTGTTCGGCGGAATTTCCGGTTCAACGAGAACGATGTTCATTTCAAGTTAACCACCAAGACACCAAGAAAAACACCTTTCAATTCAGTTCTGTTTTTTGGGTGTCCTGGTGCCTTGGTGGTTGTAAAAAACCTTCCATAAAACCAGCCCGTGCGCCGGCGCGGTCATGCCGGCGGCGCGCCGGTCGCGGCTGGCCAGAATGTCCGCCACTTTCGCCAGCGGAATTTTTCCCTGCCCGACCTGCACCAGCGTGCCCACGATGCCCCGGCACATCTTGTAGAGAAAACCGTCGCCTTCAATGACGAACGTGAGCTGCGGACCGGACTTTTTGAGATCGCAGCGCGTCAGCGTGCGCACGTTGGATTTCATTTCGTAACTGCGTGAGCCGGCGAAGCACCGGAAATCGTGCCGGCCGATGAACAGCCTTGCCGCCGCCCGCATCGCCGCCAGATCCAGCTTCGCCGGCACATGCCACGCGCGGTTTTGCAGCAGCGGATTCATCGCCGGATGATTCCAGACGAAATAGCGATATTGTTTGCCTTTCGCGTCAAAACGCGCGTGAAATTTCTCCGGCGCGGGCGCTGCCGACAGCACGCGGATGTCGGCCGGCAAAAACGCGTTGAGCGCCAGCGCGAGCCGGCCGACGGGCATCTTGAATTCCGCGCGCGGAATCTCCACATGCGCCACCATGCCGAGCGCGTGGACGCCGGTGTCCGTGCGGCTGGAACTGTGGATGCGCTTGACGCTCGGAAATATCCGGCCGAAGGCCGCCTCGATTTTTTCCTGCACGCCCGTGCCGATTTTCTGCACCTGCCAGCCCTGGTAGGCCGTGCCGTCGTAGGCGATGACGAGTTTGAATTTCAAATTCATAAACCACCAAGACACCACGGCACCAAGCGGAGGAAGGCAGGATTAACAAAATGGAAACCGCGCGGTGATTCTAAAAATTCCGTCTTCATTTTGCGCCTTGGTGTCTTGGTGGTTCAAATTCCATCCAGATAGCTTTGCAGCAAAATCGCCGCCGCCATCTTGTCCACCTTCTCTTTGCGCTGGTCGCGGCGGACGCCGCCCTGGATCAAAATCCGGTTGGCCATCGTGGAAGTCAGCCGCTCGTCCCACATTTTGACGGGGACGGTGATGGCGGATTTCAAGACGGCGACAAACGTCTCCACCTTTTGCGCCGCCGGGCCGTAGCTGCCGTCCATGTTGCGCGGCTGGCCGATCAGGATGAGGTCAATCTCCTTCTCAACGAGGATTTTTTTCAGCCGCTCCAGAAACGCCGCGAACGGCTCGGTAAGAATATATTCCAGCGGCTGCGCGATGGTTTTGGTTTCGTCGCTCACCGCGACGCCGATGCGCTTGGTTCCGTGATCGAGGGCGAGGATTCGCATTGCGCCCGCAGTTTTGCAGCAAACGCCGGACGTGGCGAGCCGATTTCGACCGAATTGTTTTCAGTCGCAGACGGAACACGGCTGGAACACAGATTCACGCCGTCGCCAGATTGTCTTCAAGCACTTTCGAGCGCGCGGCATTTTCCGTCGCGTCAGGCGCAGGCGCGTTTTCGAGAATCTTGATCGGCTCGTAAAACGTGTTGCGCTGGACGGGCGTGCGGCCGGCTTCGCGGATGGCTTTGATCATGTCCGCCTCGGTCTGCAATTGCGGCGAGGTCGCGCCGGCCATGTGAAAAATATACTCCTCGATGATCGTGCCATGCAGATCGTCCGCGCCGTAGCTCAACGCCACTTGCGCGAGCTTGGTGCCGAGGCCGACCCAATACGCGGTGAGATGGTCGAAGTTGTCGAGGTAGATGCGGCTGACGGCGATGGTGCGCAGCGAATCGAAACCGGTCGGCGGATGCGTGACGGGAATGTCATTGTCTTCCGGGTGATACGCCAGCGGCACGAAGCCGACGAAGCCGTGCGTCTCGTCCTGCAACGCCCGCAGTTGGCGCAGATGATCCACGCGGTCGGCCAGGCTTTCGACATGGCCGTAAAGCATCGTGCAGGTGCTGCGCCCGCCGAGCTTGTGCCAGGCGCGATGCACGTCGAGATATTCGGCGGCGGATTCCTTGCCCTTGGCGATTTGCGAGCGGACTTCCTTGCGAAAAATCTCCGCGCCGCCGCCGGTGAGCGATTCGAGGCCGGCGTCCTTCAATTCAACCAGCGTCTGTCCGACGGATTTTTTCGCGAGCCAGGCGAGATGCAAAATTTCAATGGCGGTGAAACACTTTAATTGCAGCCGCCCGTCGAGATTTTTCAACGCGCGCAGCATGTCCGTGTAATAGCTGAACGGCAGCGACGGATGCAGGCCGCCGACGATGTGCAGCTCCGTGATGCCCAGCTTCAACGCCTCGCGCGCCTTCCCGACGATCTCTTCGACGGAAAACTGGAAGCCGTCCGCATCGCGCTTTTTCTTCGCGAAGGAGCAGAACTGGCACGACAGGATGCAGTAGTTCGAATAGTTGATGTAGCGGTTGATGATATAGCTGGCGCGGTTGTGGCCGGTCCTTTTCTGCCGCGCAAAATCAGCGATGGCGCCGACGGCGTTGAGGTCTTTCGATTCAAACAGCCGCAGCGCGTCGGCCTCGGAAATGCGTTCGCCCGCGACGACCTTGTCGTGGATGTCGCGGAGTTCGCTGCGTTGAATGAAAAAATTCACGTCTTAGATTTAACAGAACCGGTGCGTCGGCGCAATTTGTCAGTTTCAGCCGGAGACCGGTCACCTCATTTGAACTCCAGGTTTGATAATTCCAAGAAAATCTGCAACTTTTGCCGGCTCGGTTTGTTAAAACTAGACCAGATGGCCTTTAGCTCGGCAAAAAATCTCGTTGCGACGGTTGCGGATGCGTCTCCGGCGCAGTTCGACGACTGGCACAAGTCGTGGCGTGCCGCCGCCGACGCCGGTTCCACCGAACCGCTGCTGTCGTTCATCGCGCGCGAACGCGGCGTGGGCGAGGATGCATTCATCCAGAAACTTGCGGTTTCGCTCGGCTGGCCGTATCTGGATCTCGCCAAGCTCACCATCGAGGACGAGGTGCGCGACAAGCTGTCCACCAAGCTTGCGTTTCAATTCTCCGTGCTGCCGGCGGCGCTCAACAACGGCGTGCTGCAGGTCGCCGCGAGCGATCCGTTTGACGCGGCGATGATGAGCGCGGTCCGGTTCGACGCCAAGATGCCGGTGACATTCGCGCTGGCGACGAAATCGGAGATCGAGAAGGCGCTGAAAAAATATTATGGCGTCGGCGCCGAGACGCTCGACGAAATGGGCGAGGGCGAGACGATGGAGATTGACATCGCCGCCGACAAGGAGATCACCGAGGGCGACCAGGAGGCGAGCGTCATCAAGTTTGTCAACCAGATCATCTGGGAGGCGTTCAAAAACCGCGCGACAGACATTCATTTCGAGCCGCAGGAAGATGAATTGCGGATCCGCAACCGCATTGACGGCATCCTGCATCTCATTCCGCTGCCGGCGCAGTTGAACCGGTTTCAGGCGGCGATCATCTCGCGCATCAAGGTGATGAGCGGCATGAACATTTCCGAAAAGCGCCTGCCGCAGGACGGGCGCATCAACGTCCGTATCAAGGGCGAGGAAATTGACATCCGCGTCTCCACCGTGCCGACGGTCTATGGCGAGAGCGTTTCGCTCCGCCTGCTGACGCGCGGGAAAATTTTTCTGTCGCTCGACAAGCTCGGTTTTTCCAAGATGGAGGAGACGGCCATCCGCGACATCATCATCAAGCCGCACGGCATTTTTCTCGTCACCGGCCCGACCGGCTCCGGCAAATCCACGTCGCTCTACGCGTTTTTGAGCGCGATCAACTCCATCCACAAGCGCATCATCACGATTGAGGAGCCGGTGGAATACGAGTTGAAAGGCATCAACCAGATCGCCGTGCGCGCGGACATCGGGCTGACGTTCGCGATGGGCTTGCGCCACATTTTGCGCCAGGACCCGAACGTCGTGATGGTCGGCGAAATCCGCGACACCGAGACGGCGGAAATCGCCATCCGCGCCTCGCTCACCGGCCACCTGGTTTTCAGCACGCTGCACACGAACGACGCGCCGAGCGCGTTCACGCGGTTGATTGACATGGGCATCGAGCCGTTTCTCGTGGCGTCGTCTGTCGAGGCGGTCATGGCGCAACGCCTGATCCGCACGATTTGTCCGCACTGCAAGACGGAACAGAAAGTGGACCGTGATTACCTGACGCGCATCGGTTTTCCCGCCGCAGACATTGACACGGCGAAAATCTGGCACGGCGCGGGTTGCGAAGAATGCCGCCAGCAGGGCTATCAAGGCCGCAAAGGAATTTACGAACTGCTGCTCGTCAACGAGGCGCTGCGCCCGCTCATCATGAACCGCGCGCCGGCCACGACCATCGCCCAGCGCGCGATGGAAAGCGGCATGCGCACGCTGCGCACCGACGGCTGGAACAAGGTGAAGGCCGGCGAAACCACCATCGAAGAAGTCCTGCGCGTCACGCAAATCGAGGAGCACGTCGAAACGCTGGTCGAAAGCGAACCGGCGAAATCCGCCCCGCGCCAATGAAAAATCAAACACGCATTGGATTGTCGGACCGCCGGACAACCGGATTATTGCGACCAGCCCCCAATCCAACCATCCCTCACCCTGTTTTCTAAATGGCCCGCTGGCATTCCTGCAACATTTTGCAAATCGCGCCCGACGCCAAACGCCTCTGGCAGTTTGACGCGAAGGGCGGCGGCTTTGCGCTGGACCGCGAGCAGCGCGTGCCGCACGCCGGGCCGTTGCCGGCAAAATTCGTCGCGAAAAGCTGGGCTTCGCTTTGGCAGCCGAAGTTGAACATCGGGTGGCTGCCGGCGGAAAGCGTTTTTCTCCGCGTCGTGGAACTGCCCGCCAGCAATCTCGACGAGACCTTTGCCATGGTCGAGTTGCAGCTCGAAAAACTCTCGCCCATTCCGGTCACGCACATCGTCTGGACCGTGCATGTTTTTGGCACGCATCAGAGCACGGCCAAGGCCGACGGCACGGTGGAAAGTTTGCAGACGGTCATCGTGGTCATCGTCGCCCGCGCGGTGGTCGAGGAATTTCTCGGCAAGCTGGAGCGTGACGGCTTTCTGGCCGACCGTCTTGAAGCGCCGGTGCTGGACCAGCTCGAAGCGGTTTTGCCGGCGGAAGACGGCGCGTGGTTTTTCCCGATGACGATTGGCGGGCAAAACGCCGCGCTCGTGGCGTGGTGGTTTGACGGCGCGCTGCGCAATTTGAGTTTTGTCACGCTGCCGGCGGCGGGCGACCGCGCGACGGAATTGAAAAACCAGTTGACGCTGCTGGCGATGGCCGGCGAAGTCGAGGGCTGGCTGACCGCGCAGCCGAAATGGCATCTCGTCGCCGATCCGGTCAACGCGGCGGAATGGGAACAGCTTTTGCGCACCGGCCTGCACGAGCCGGTGCAGATCGTCGCGCCGCCGTCGCCGGCGGAACTCGCCGGGCGCTCCGCGAAACGCGCGGCGGCATCGGAAGCGAAAGTGAACTTGCTGCCGCCGGAGTTTTCCACGCGCTACCGCGAGCAGTTTTCCGACCGGCTGTGGCTGCACGGACTCGGTTATGCGGGCGTGATCTACGCGGTCTGCCTGGTGGTTTATTTTTGCGCGGTCGGCTATCTGGGCTACCGGACGCGCGGCGTGGAGGCGCAGGTGGCGGCCATCAGCGGCAGCTACACCAACGCGATCCAGCTCAAGGCGCGGCTGGGAGTGCTGCAGAAGCGGTCGCAGTTGAAATACGCGGCGCTGGACTGCTGGCAACTGGTCGCGCAGGAACTGCCGCCGGGAGTCGCGCTGCAGCGGTCCAGCTTTGTGGATGGCCGCAAGCTGAGCCTCGCCGGCCAGGTGGCGGCGGCGGACACGGACAAGCTGATTGGTTTTTATGACGCGCTGCGGAAAGTGAAGCTGAACAACCAGGCGATGTTCAACCCGAGCCCCGACAGCAGCGACCAGCTTGCCTACCGCCAGCAAGGCGACAAAGTGGCCTGGAGTTTCGCCCTGGAACTGCTGCACACGGAGGCGGACGCAAAATGAAAAAATACTTTTCCCAACTGCGTCCGCTGGAACGCCGCCTGGTGGTGGGCGTGGCGGTGGTGCTGCTGATCGTGCTGAACTGGGTGTTCATCTGGCCGCATTTCTCGGACTGGAGCGCCTACCGGAGACGGCTGGACAGCGCGGAAATCAAGTTGAAAAATTACCAGGCGGCGGTGGCCCAGATGCCGGCGTTGCAGAAGCAGGTGAAAGTCTTCGAAAGCGAGGGCGGGTTCGTCGCGCTGGAGGATCAAGGCGTCAATTTCATGCGCACCGTCCAGACGCAATCTTCGCAAAGCGGCGTGGCGCTGCAAAATTCCTCGCGCCCGAGCACCGACACCAACGACGTCTTCTTTGTCAAGCAGGTCCAGAACATCAATGTCCTCGCAACCGAGGAGCAGTTGGTGGATTTCCTTTACAAGCTCGGCTCCGGCTCCTCGATGATCCGGGTTGCGGACCTCGAGCTGCAACCGGATCCGCCGCACCAAAGACTTTCCGCCAACATCCGGCTCGTGGCGAGCTACCAGAAAAATCCGACGCCGGCGACCGCCGCGAAAACCGCAACCGCAAAGGCAAAATGAAAACAACTCTTCTCACATTGATTTTGGCCCTGACCGGCCTTGAACTCTGGGCGCAAACGCCGCCAAACCTGGCCAATTCGCTGACCAACCCGCCGGTGCGCCGCTTCCCGCGTTTCGGTCTTACCAACGGCCCGGTGACACAGCCGCGTTATCAGTCGCCCGTGCCCGGAGCGACAAGGCAGCAGGGGCAAACCGGCGCGGCGGGCGCGGCGGGTCTGCCGGGCGCGGCGGCCGGCGCGGCGGGAGTTTCTGCGGCGGCCGGGGAGTCCGCAGCGGCGTCCGCCGCCGCGTCGCCGGAGGAAATGATCGCGCCGGGAACGATTGATTTTGAAGGCGTGGAGCTGAACCAGGTTCTGCTGATCTACGCCAAGCTGGTGAACCGGACGCTGTTGCGGGCAAGCCTGCCGCAGGCGCAGATCATTTTGAAAACGCAGACCCCGCTCACCAAGACCGAGGCGATCGAGGCGTTGCAGGCGGTGCTGGCGCTCAACGGCGTTTCACTGGTCAACATCGGGGACAAATTTGTGAAGGTGCTGCCTTCCGACCAGGCCAACACGGCGGCGGCGGAACTCGACCGCTCCGGCGTGACGAACCTGCCGGAACTCGGCTCCTACGTCACGCACATCACCCAGTTGCATTACATCAAGCCCACCGTGATGGCCCCGCTGCTGCAGCCCTTCGCCAAGCTGCAGAATGCGGTTTTCCCGATTGACGACAACGGCATCCTGGTCATCCGCGACTACGCGGAAAACGTGAAGCGCATGTTGGAAATGATCGAACAGATTGACGTGAGCGTGCCCGCCGAATACATCTCCGAGGTCATTCCGATCCGCTACGCGAAAGTGGACGACATCGCCAACGCGCTGAACGCCTTGGGCGGCAACGGCGGCGGCGCCACCGTGAGCATTGGCACCAGTCCCGGCAGCAGTCAAATCAGCGGGTTGGCCGGCGGCGGCCGGAGCAGCGGTTTAAGCGGGATGGGTGGCGCCGGCGGCGGCGTTGGCGGCTACCAGTCCGGCGGCCTGGGCAGCAGCGGTGGCACGTTTGGCAGCCAGGCCCGGACCGGCGTGACCACGCCCAACGGCACGCCCAGCGGCGCCGTTCCGTTCCAGCAGCGCTTGGCAAACATCATCAACGCCACCTCCGCCGGCGGCGCTGCGGGCGGCAAGCAGGATCAAATCCAGTTGTTCGGCCAGACGAAAATCATTCCCAACGAGAGCAGCAGTTCGCTGCTGATTTACGCCACGCGGCAGGATCTGGAGGTCATCAAGGGCATCATCGCCAAGCTCGACGTGCCGCTCGCGCAGGTGCTGGTCGAGGCTGTCATCATTGACTATTCGCTCGGCCCCAACACTTTTAACTTCGGTGTTTCGGCGGCGCAGAATCCAACCACCTTGACCGGTGCCAGCCAGGTCGCCGGCGGCGGGAACAATGGCGCGTCGTTCTATAATTTCGCCAGCAATACTCTCGGCACCAATACCGCCAGCAACTTTGCCAACGGTCTGGGCGGCGGGCTCAGCTATTTTGGAAACATCGGACAGAGCTGGGACGTGGCCATGACGGCGGTGGCTGCGGATTCCCACGCCAGCGTCATCCAGCGCCCGCGCATCCAGACGTCGCAGGCCAAGCCCGCGCAGTTCTTCGTCGGCGACACCGTGCCCTACGTCACCGGCGACACCTACGGCTCCGTCTATGGCGGCGGCGTTTCTTACTCGCAATTGTCGGTGGGCGTGGAACTCGACGTGACGCCGTTCATCAATCCCGACGGCCTGGTGGTCATGGACATCCAGCAGGAAATTGACGACCTCAACGGTTACACCACCATTGCCAACGTGGGAAACGTGCCCAACACCATCAAGCGCACGCTCAATGCTGAAATCGCCGTCAAGGACCGGGACACCGTCATGCTGGGCGGTTTCATCAAGTCCGACAAATCCACCAGCCGGTCGGGCGTGCCTTTTTTGATGAACATTCCGCTGCTCGGCAACCTGTTCGCCTCGCGGTCCGACAGCAAGCAGCGCGAAGAATTGATCGTGATGATGCGGCCCACCGTGTTGAAGACGCCGGAACTGGCGGCGAAAAACACGCTCAAGGAAGAGCAGCGGCTGCCCGGGGTTTCCGCCACGGCGGCGGAGAGCGCCGCCGAGGATCGCAAACTGGTTGACGCGGAACGCAAGCGCGAGCAGAAGCAGTTTCAAAACACGAAACAATACGACGGCTTCTTCAATCCAGAACCGGAGGCCGACAGCACCAACGCCCCGGCCCCGGCCGCGCCGCCGGAATTCCGGCCGCCGGCCGGTGTCGGCGGCACGAATGCGTCGCCGGACACCGCGACGCAGCAAAAGGCCGCCGCCGCGCTGGCGCAGAAAATGACGGAATTAAACAGCGCCACCAACGCGCCAGGCAGATAAATTTATTTTGCCGCCGGCGGGTTGGTTGCCGGCGGGGAAAAAATCTGCTCGAGGCTGCGGATGGGATGCCGCGGGACGGCCAGCAGTTTCGGAAACGGCAGATAGGCCGGCGTGATCTTGGGATCCGCCAGCGTGCCGCTGACCTCACACTCAAAAACCTTGCTCATCGGTGACAGCACCAGGCTCAACACGGAGCCGATCACCGGCGTGTTGCGGAGCAGTTGCGCCCTGGCCCGCGCCGCCACGTTCTGCCGCAGGTCCACGGTCCCGACATATTGCATGCGCATCGTCAGCGACCGGATGTCCAGCGAATCGGTGAAGATCACGCCGTTGGTCATGGCGAAGCGCGCCGTGGCGTCGGTCGCGCGGCTGTTGCCCACGTCCAGCCCCGGCGTCAGCGTGTTCAGCAACGGCGACACGAAACCGAAGATCGGGATGTTCCACAACAGGCCGTCATGCAACCAGGCCTCGCCATAACCATTCCAGGAACGCCAGGTTTTTGAGTTCGCGTCCGTCACCACCGCCTGTCCGCTCAAGATCCCGGCAAGCCGGTTCGTTTTGAACGACGGGAAATCCGCCGCGAACAGCCGTATGTCCGCATTGGTCAGCGCGAAACCGAAATTAAAATCACAGCCGTAACCCACCGGGCGAAAGTCGAAATACGCGAAGCCGCCGGCCGCGCCGCCATAAAATTCCGCCGCGAGATTTGTCAACACCAGCAACTGACCCTGCCAATGGATGATCCCGGTGGTGTTCGCCGACCGGAGTTTGGTCCAGCGGAACGGCGCGCCCCGGATGATGTCGAATTCCAGATCTGTCCCGGCCAGGTCGCGGCCGCCGCTGATGTCCCGCAACGGCAACTGGCCATGCACGCGCGCCGTCGGCGGCGAAAGAAATTCATACGGCTCGATGATCCGGGCCGTCTTCGGGCCGATGGCGCGGCACACCACCATCGGTTCGGTGGTGCTGAAACCGTTCGTGAAGAAAATCATTCGGGCGTTGAAATCCAGCGCGACCGCATCCGCCGTCATGGTCTGCGCGGCCTGCGCGCGGAACATTTGCGGGCGCAGAAAATCCAGCACCAGGTTCGAATAAGACAAGTCCGCCGTCACGCTCTCGAAGGTCTGCCCGCGCACGGCAAAATTCGTCACCGCCACCCATCCGGTGGCTGACAGCGTGGCGAAATCGCGCAGGTTTCCGCTCGCGTCCAGCACCAGCGCCAACGGCTCGTGCAAGGTCACCAGTTCAAAACCGCGCACCGCGTTGCTCGTGGTCAAAAATGGCCGCGCAATTTCGGGGTCAACCTGGCCGGCGATCCGGCAGCGGAAATTTTTCGTGGCCTCGTTTTCCTCGCCGCTCAAGGCCAGTTTTGTCCGCCCCCGCGCCAGCTCCAGGTCCGGCAGGCTCCAGATCAGATTCGTGTAGCTGAAGTGCGTCCGCACGGAATCCACCGGCGCAACGCCGCGCACGGCAAAATTCGTCACCGCCACCCATCCGGTGGCTGACAGCGTGGCGAAATCGCGCAGGTTTCCGCTCGCGTCCAGCACCAGCGCCAACGGCTCGTGCAAGGTCACCAGTTCAAAACCGCGCACCGCGTTGCTCGTGGTCAAAAATGGCCGCGCAATTTCGGGGTCAACCTGGCCGGCGATCCGGCAGCGGAAATTTTTCGTGGCCTCGTTTTCCTCGCCGCTCAAGGCCAGTTTTGTCCGCCCCCGCGCCAGCTCCAGGTCCGGCAGGCTCCAGATCAGATTCGTGTAGCTGAAGTGCGTCCGCACGGAATCCACCGGCGCAACGCCGTCCACCAGCGCGTTGGTGAAGGCCATCTCGCCGCGCAGCCGCACGCCGGGCTCAATGTCGTCGCGCCAGTCGGACGCGGTGCTGTTCCACGCGGGCAAAACCAGCGCGCCGCTGGCGCGCAACTGCGGCGGCCGGGTCCAGGCAATTTCCGCCAGCCGTTCGCGGGTTTTTCCCGTCAGCAGGGTGGCGACGGCATGCAGGTCAAAACTGGAATTGTTCGTGAAACTGAGTTCCCGCGTGGCGACATCCAGTTTCGCGGCGGCCTCCAGCCAGCCGCCGCCCAGCCGGGCGGATAATTTTGTGACCGCCAGCGCCGGCGCGCTCCAGATCCCGTCGCATTCCACCGCGCCCACATCCAGTTTGCCCGACCGCAGATCCGTGCCGCGCGCCGTCCAGGCGAGCCGGAACGGCTGCAGATTCGTCCAGAAACCCCACGCGGAGTCGCCAATGGCCGGCGCGGCGGCGGGCGCGGTCAGGTGCGCGGCAAACTGCAAATTCCGCGCGGCGAACCACGGCGTCCGCACGCCGGGCGCGCGGGCGTTGACGTTCAGCGTGAAGGAGTGAACGTCGCGCGCATCGCCGTTCAGCCGCGCGTTCAGGAGCGGCGGCCCGTCAAAATGGATTTGCGCCAGCGCTTTGGCAAAATTCTGCAGGGAAGCCTGCACGCTGCCGTGATCGGGGGTTTTGGCGCCGGCGAACATTTTCCAGTTGCGGAATTCGGGCGCATGGGCGATCTCGCCGCCCAGAGAAAAGCTCGCGCCCGCGAAATCCGCGCGGAACTGATCGAGCGCCCAGGTGTCGTCCGCCGCAAACCGCAGTTCGCTCTGGAGATTGGTGAGGGCGAGGGAATTGGTCGGCGACAGCGGCAGCGTGAAAGTTCCCCGGCGCAGCACTAGGCCGTCCACCTGCAAATGCCGCCGGAGCAGCGCCGGAAACTTCACGCGCAATTGCACCTCGCGCGCCGTCAGCACCGGGCCGCCGGCGGTTTCCGCCGCGCCGATGCGGACGTCGTCGCAGATGAGGCCGCGGACGAGCCGCAGGCGCATCCGGGAAAATTCCAGTTCCACGCCGCGCTCGTGCAGCGCCGTGACGAGGCGTGCCTTCAGGAAGCCGGGCAGGCCGACGACATTGAACCAGCCGAACGCCGCCAGCACCAGCAGGATGGCCGCCCAGATTCCGAAGCGAAGGCAGCGGAAGGCGATGAGGCATTTGCGCCAGAATCCGGGCATATCACGGGGCGCTCGCGGGAATCGTCAGATGCTCCGCGACGAGCGGGTAGATCACCGGTGGAAAAACAAACGCCCAGCGCTCGCCGGCGAGCGTCACGGCGGCCAGCGCGGTCTGCGCCACTTCCGCGCCAAAGTCCACGGAAAATTTTTCGCCGGTCTTGAGTTCGACGGCCACGGACAGGTTGTTGGTGTTCAGCCCGATTTTTTCCATCGTGGCGGAGCTGCGCCCGAGCCAGCCGGCGGCGGTGAGCTGGCCAAGCCGGTGGACGGTTTCCTCGATGGCGGGCGGGTTGATGATGCCCTGTGAACCGTCCGCGAGCCGCCACTGGCTCACGCCGGTGCGGTCAAGCTGGCGCATTTTCCCATTCTGCCGCAACGTGACCCGGACGACGTTCGTCTCGGAAAAATTCCAGATGCGACGTTCGCGGAAATAGTCGCCGTTCATCTGCAACCGGTTCAAATCATCAAGCGCCACCGCATAGACAAACTCCTCGTCGGCGCGCTTCACATAAATCTGGTTGTTGGTGGCCGCGCCGAAGAGCAGTTGCGCGATGACGCTGTTCGTGTCGCCGACGACGGAGCGCAGCGTGATCTGCCGTGAAGGCGGGTTCGTGAGGCCGTAAATTTTCAGGCCGGGGTCGGTGACGGCTTCCTGCACGAAATCCGCGATGCGAAGACTGGCGAGTTGCCGGATGAATCCCTGAACACTTTCAGCGTCGGCGGGAAATTTTTCACCGGCCACCGTCCAGACGTTCGAGCCGCGTTGTTGCAGGGTGAAATTATTTTCGCCGCGCACCTCGATTTCTGCCACGGGCGCGGTCAGTTCCAGCAGGTGCGGGTCGCGGAAATCATTCACCGCGCCGCGCCAGGGTGCGAGCGGCTCCTTCGCGGTGGTCACGATGGCGTTCAATCCTTCGCGCCGGGCGAAGATCTGCCCCGGATTTTCGGAGGAATCTTTTCCGGCATGGATGGCGGTCAGGAGATTGGTGCCGTGGCCCAGCCAGACATCCAGGGCGGCGGGCGCCAGGCCATAAGCCGCCAGATCGGCCTTCGGGTCGTCGCTCACAAATTGCGAAACCTTGGCGGTGCGCAACTGCTGCAACGCGGTGGCAATGCGGTAGCTGTCGGCGCGGGCCTGCAGCGGACGGATCATCCGCCAGAGATGGTTCGTCACGTCGCGCCGGAGTTCGATGGCCTTCGCGCCGTTGGTGACGACAATCCAGTCCACGTTGTCGGCGATGTCAACCAGCGTCGTGTCACGCCAGGCGGCGGCATCGCGCGGGAGAAATTGCAGCCAGCTGGTGTCCGTCACACACGCGCCGGCGGCGCCGACCACGCGGACATAGACGCCGTCGCCCGGCGCGGTCTTGTTGCCCACGCGCAGGTGCCAGCTCTGGCCGGCGGCGGTGAGGTTGAGCGTGAACTGCGGATTTTCAAAGCCGAATTCGGCGTCGGCGTTTTTGCGCCCGCTCACGTCGGCGGCGGTGATGGACATGACCGGCGCCAGTTTTTCCAGGGCGCCGAGCAGGGCTTCAATCGCGGCGGACTGCGCCGGATAGGCAAATGGTTTTTCCAGCTGCCACGTTTTATTGGTGCGGCTGGCGCTGATTTCACGCGCCCCGGCGGGAATGATTTGGATGCCCGTCACCTGGTCGGCGCGCAAACCGGCGAACAAAATGTTTTCCCCGGTCGCGGCGGGCTGGAAATGGCGGTCAAAAAACCAGCTGGCGGCCGCGAGCGAGGCGGCGAGCACGAACCAGAGGGCGGTGGTCTTGGATTTCATTTTCTGCGCACGAGCCAGACGAGCCAGCCAAAAAAGAGCACGCCGCCGGGCAGCGCGCCGACGAGCAGCCAGCCGAGCTGCCGCCGCTGTTGCTGGGTGATCAGCAGGCGGAATTCCGTGACCGGGCGCGGACCGAGGCCGCCGAGCA
The DNA here is from genome assembly GCA_964449815.1 of uncultured Bifidobacteriaceae bacterium. Taxonomy (GTDB): domain Bacteria; phylum Verrucomicrobiota; class Verrucomicrobiia; order Limisphaerales; family UBA11358; genus UBA11358. The sequence continues at coordinate 9,586 of CAYVGC010000010.1, read as the reverse complement.
GTTGCTGGCGGTCAAGCAGCCAGTTGGCGGCATAGCCGACAAAATCACGGTTGGCACCGGCTTCAATGCAATAGTTGCCGAGAAAAAGGGAATCGCCCGCGACCACGATGCGCGTGGTGCCGCGCGGATTGGCCGCGCCGGCGACCGGTTTTTGCTCGACCGCGACCATCAGCGGGTAGCTGCGCGGCGAAGCGGCCGAATCGCCGGAGTCGCCGACCAGCACCGAGTTGTCGCTGGAGAACGCAAGCTCGTCCACCTGCGGGGAATTTGCGGGCGGATTTTGCACGTCCACCTTGGCGACGCAGCGCGGCCGGATCATTTGCAAGGCCAGTTGCGCCAGCGGATTGACCACCGGATGCGAACTGAATTTTCGGACGATCACATCGTCGGTGTCATTGTTCCGGTCTTTGACGAAATCTGGCAGCACATTGACGCCCCAACGTTGCAGGATGGGTTCCAGGCCGGTTGGACGCCGGACCGAGGCGTAATTGAACAACGCCAGCAGCCGGCCGCCTTCCGCCAGATACTTGTCAATTTGTTCCAGCTCTGGCTCGCGCAGCGGGCCGGTCGGCGCGGCGATGATCAGCAGGTTGCAATCCATCGGCACCGGCTGGTCACCCGTCAATTCCAGGTTTTGCGTCAGGATGTAATTCTGCGCGAGGATCAAGCCGAATTTGTAAAAGCCAAACTTGCTCTGGTCGGCCAGCGAGGATTCGCCGTGGCCTTGCAGAAAGTAAGCCTTGAGCGGCTGCGGGTTTTCCAGCGCGAGCAATTTGGAGGTGAACATGACCTCGCCGTTGAAGGCGATCGGCTTTTTGCGGAACTCCAGTTCCTTCTGCTTCGGATCGTCCGGGGCGATTTGTTCCATCTTGTATCGGATGATGGCCTCGCCCGGAACCACCATGCAGCGCCCGCCGCTGTCAAAGATGATCAGGTCTTTGCTGGGCGGCGCATTCGGATCGTCGGATGAGGGGGGCAGGTTGTATTTTTCCTTCACCTTTTCCGCCTCGCCGGCATCGCGGACGTAATCCACCGTGCGCACGGAAATGTTTTTGTTCGCCGCGCGGTATTCGTCCAGCAGCGCCACGATGTCGGAATAAAAAACCGCCTTGCGCTCGTAATAAAGCGTCACATCCACGTGGTTGGTCATGGAACGGAGCACCGTCAGCGTGCGGGCGGACAAGGTCACCTGCGTCTGCGAGCTTAAATAAAACCGGTGGAAAAATTTCGCGCCGAGATAATTCGCCAGCACCACCACCGCCAGCACCAGGGTCGTGCGCAGCACCACGTCAAAACCGATTTGCCACCGGCCGGCGCGCGAGAAACTGGGTTTGGATTTGGGGTCGGCGCTCATTTATTTCCAGCGGCGGCTTTCCACCACGCGCAACGTCAGGAACAGAAACAGGAACGTCGCGCTCACATAAAAAATCACCGCGCGCGTGTCCACCGCGCCGCGCGTAAAATCCTCCATCTGCTTGAACAGATTGAAATAAAACAGCAGGCCGGCCTGCTGCGTCACCGTGGCGGGCACCACCTGGGCCATGTAGGCAAGAATAAACAAAACAATGCCGACCGCCAGGCTGACCACCGAGGCCACCATCTGGCTCCTCGTCAGGGATGAAGCCAGGCAGCCGATGGCAAGAAACAGGCTGCCGCTCAGGAGAATTCCCAGATACATCCCACCCACCAGCCCGGCATCCAGTTTTGGCTGATGGGTGAAACGCTGGACAATGACCAGGCCGGCCAGCGTTGGCAGCCATGCCAGCATGTAAAAAATCACCGCCGCTGAAAATTTCGCCGCCACCACCTGCAGGTCGCCCACGGGGGTGGTCATCAAGGTCTCAAACGTGCCGGCCGCCTTCTCCAGCGCGAACAGCCGCATCGTAATGACCGGAGCGATCAGGACGACCAGCAGCCAATACATCAAACTGTTGAAGAACAATTCCGTGACCGGCATGGCAAAGGGGTCTGACCCCATGTTGCGAATCAGCATCACAAAACTGGAGCCGATGATCAGCGTGACCGCCGCGATGATGACATAGCCGGTCATCGAAAAGAAAAATGACGACAGTTCGCGTCGCAGCAAAACCCAGAAAATTCTCATTCCTGCTCCTCCGTTTTCGGTGTCGTCACCTGCACATAAATGTCCTCCAGCGAATGCCGGCTGCGCGTCAGTTCGCGCAGCGCCCAGCCGTGTTCGCGCACCAGCGCAAAAATTGCCGGGCGCAAATCGCAGCCGTCGCGCGGCGTCAGCGCACAGCGGAAATATTCCCCGTCGCTGGCCGAGACATCAAACTCCTCCACTTCCGGCAGATTTTCCCAGGCCGCGCGCAGCGCCTCCGCCGGCGCGGCGATTTCCGCAATGACCTGGCTGCCGCCCGCCATCCGCCGCTGCAGGTTTTCCGGCGTGTCGGACGCCAGCACGCGGCCGTCAAACATGATCAGCACGCGCCCGCACATCATTTCCACTTCCGGCAGAATGTGCGTCGAAATCAAAACCGTGTGCCTGCCCGCGAGACTTTTGATCAAGGCGCGAACCGCGCGGATTTGATGCGGATCCAGGCCGATGGTCGGCTCGTCCAGAATGATCAGTTCCGGATCATGCACCAGCGCGTCCGCAAGCCCCACGCGTTGCTTGTAGCCTTTGGAAAGCTGGCCGATGATGCGGCGGCCCACGTCGGTCAGACCGCATTGCTCCATCACCGTCGTCACGCGGCCGCGCGATTTTTTCCAGCCGAGACCCTTCAACCGCGCGCGGAATTTCAGATATTCGCGGACGCGCATTTCGGGATACAGCGGATTGTTTTCCGGCATGTAGCCGATCCGCCGGCGCACCTCGTCCGCATCGTGAAAAACGTCGAAGCCGGCGATGCGCACCGTGCCGCTCGTCGCCGGCATGAAGCCCGACAGCACGCGCATGGTCGTGCTCTTGCCCGCGCCGTTCGGACCGAGCAGGCCGACGATTTCACCGCGCCCGACCGTGAACGAAATGTCGTCCACCGCCGTGCGTCCCGCGTAGCGCTTCGTCAAATTGGAAACTTCAATCATCAAGTTGGTGAACCGGAAAAACTCTTTGCCAATATAGCCGGAAAAACCTTGCGGCGGCGAACAAAAACTTCGGCCGCTTCAACCTTGAACAGGCAGAAAACCGTTCCGTTGCGTTCAAAGAAACAATCGCAAAAAACAGGCGCCAAGCGGACGATGCTTTCTGGCCTGGCCGCCTGGCCGTTCAACGCCGCTTGACTTTGCGGCGCAATCGCGCAAAAACAGCGGGGTGAATTCCCGCGCGGAAAATTTTTACGCCGTCTGGCGCGAGCGCTGCCGTGCCATCAACCACCTGCGCGACGGCGGTTCCGTGCCGCCTGAAAAGCTGCTGCAAACCATCTGGCAGCACCAGCGGATCAGGCGCGACCAGTTGAAAACAGCGGACGGGAAAAGTGTCCGCGTGCTGCACCCCGGTTTCGTCAGCGTCGAGGGCGGGCCGGATTTTCGCGGCGCGGTCTTGCAATTTGGAGACAACCAGCCCGTTGCCGGCGACGTGGAAATTGATTTGCAGTCTGGCGGCTGGCACGCGCACGGCCACGACACGAATCCGAATTTCAAGTCCGTCGTCTTGCACGTCGTCTGGAACAGCGCCGGCAAGCAGGACTCCAGTCCGGCCCGCACCCCATCGCTGGCGACTTTGCCGCTGCAAAATGTCCTCGACGCGCCGCTGGCGGAACTGGCGCTCGCGCTCGAAAATGAATCCGGCCTGCCGGGAAATCTGCGTGGGAAATGCTCCGCCCCGCTGCGCGACCTTTCCGAACCGCAGCTCGCGGAACTGCTGCACGCCGCCGCAAAGGTTCGTTTTCAAACCAAGGCCGCCGCGATGCTGGCCCGCGCCAGAAATTCGGGCTGGGAACAGGCGTTGTGGGAAAATCTTTTCCGCGCGCTCGGCTACAAGCACAACGTCTGGCCGATGCAGAATCTTGCGGAGACCAAATCGCGCTGGACCGGCCGCGCGGGTTCCGCGTTTGAACTTCAGGCGCGATTGCTGGGCGTCAGCGGCCTGCTGCCCGGCGAATTGACACGCGCCCAAAAAAGTTCCGACACGTTTCTGCGCCGGGCGTGGGACTTCTGGTGGCGCGACCGGGATGAATTTGAAACCTGCATTTTGCCGCGCGAAGTCTGGAAATTTCACGGCCTGCGCCCGGCGAATCATCCCCAGCGGCGGCTCGCGCTGGCCTCGCACTGGCTGGCCTCGGAAAATCTGGTTTCAAAAATCGAGCATTGGTGCGTGGCAGAACCGCAGGATGAACAACTGCTGCATTCTCTCCACGAAATTTTCCAGGTCGAGCGCGATGAATTCTGGTCGTGGCACTGGACGTTCAACTCCGCGCGGCTCGCGCAACCGCAGCCGCTGCTCGGCGCGGCGCGCGTGACGGACCTGGCCGCAAACGTCGTCCTGCCGTGGCTGTGGATTCGCGCCAAAGAAGGCGGCAATGAAAAATTCCTGCGCGAAGTGGAGCGGCGGTATTTTGCGTGGCCGGCGGCGGAGGACAATTCAGTCTTGAAACTCGCGCGGCAGCGGCTGCTGGGAACTTCAAACGCGCGCAGCGTGAAAGGCGCGGCGGCACAGCAAGGCTTGATGCAGATCGTCCGTGATTTTTGCGAGCACTCGAACGCGGTTTGCGCGGACTGCCGGTTCCCTGACCTGGTGCGCGGCTGGCGGACGCAACTGGCTAGTTGATTTTCAGATTGGCGAACGGATTTTGCAAACCGCCGGCCGGCGGCTGTTCGGCGACGGGAACTTTCGTCTCACCCGGCGCGGGCGGTTGCTCGCTGGTTTCTTCTGGCGGGGCTTCGTCAACTTCGTCGGCCACGTGCAGCGCCTCCAATTCACGCCGCGGATTCTTGGCGCGCTTGTTGCGCGGGAGCGGGCTGATCATCAGGTTGATGGCGCGGCCGACGAGCTTGGGCGTGAAATCGGGGTGACCGAACGGCGTGATTTCAACAATGAACTTGTTGATGACCTCGAAGCCGATTTCGGTGTGGGCCATTTCGCGGCCGCGGAATTTCAGCGCGACTTTGACCTTCATGTCCTCGCACAGGAAGTTCACCGCCTGCTGGACTTTGATGCCGAGGTCGTGCGGATCAATGCGCGGGCTTAACTGCACTTCCTTGACGGTCGAGGCGTGCTGATGTTTGCGCGATTCCTTTTCCTTTTTGGCGAGTTCGTAACGGAACTTCCCGATCTCAATGATGCGGCAGACCGGCGGCACCGCGTTCGGCGAGATCTCCACCAGGTCCAGTCCTTGCTGGCGGGCGAGGTTCAGCGCGTCGTTCAGAGGAAACACACCGATCTGCTTGCCTTCCGGCCCGATGACGCGCACTTCGCGGGCACGGATTTTCCCGTTGACGCGCATTTGCGAGACGGGGGAGGAATTGCGTTGCGACGGGAAAGGGCGACTCAAGCGACCCTCTCTGGTTGGGGCTGGTTTGTGATGTGCATCAAAACTGTCGTCTGGCTGATTCTTATTATGCCGCTTTTTTAAGCCATGCACGGGACCGCCGCAAGCAAATAATCATAATAAAAATCACGGCGAATGGCGGAACGCCGGCACGCTGCGGACGAAATCGTCCGGCACGCCGAAGTCAAAACGCTCCGCGCCGGTCATTTCCAGCGCCAGATAGCCTTCGCGCTGCCGCTGGATTTCCTGGGCGCGCGTGAGCTGGAATTCGCCGTGGTCGCGCAGGTTGTTGCGGATCATTTCGCCGAGGATTTCGTAAATGCTCGGCGCGAGCAGGTGCATCCCGAACCAGCCGAGCCACGTCCCGGCGGGAAGGCCGTCCACGCGCAATTTTTCCTGCGCGACGGTCACGGCGGGTTTTTCGATGATGAGCGAAACATCAATCAGGCGCGGGTTTTCCGCGCGGCGCGTGCCGGCGATGGTGCCGTAGCCTTTCAATTCGCCGGCCGAAATCCGGTTCACGGCGGAAATACTTTTGCCGTCGGAAATTTTCGCCGTGTCCGCCAGGTCGCGGTAAGGCGAAACGGCTTTGCCGCGGAACAAATGGTCGCCCAGGCCAAGCAGAACCATTTCGTCTGCCGCAAATTTTTTTGTCTGGAAGACCGCGTGGCCATAGCCTTCCTGCTCGCGCTGGACGGCGAATGAAATGCGTTTGGCGAAACCGCGCATCTGCTCCGCCTCGTGGAGCAGCACGGGATATTTTTCGAGCCGCTTGAGATACGCGTCATCCGGGCCGCGCAGATAATTTTGCACCATTTCGTCCTCGCCGGGCTGGACGATGAGGCAGATTTCCTCGATGCCCGCCGTTTCAAGTTCCAGCAGATGATAATGAAACAGCGCGCGGGCAATGCCGTCCGCCCCGACGACGGGGAACAGTTCTTTTTTCACCGCGTGCGACGCGGGAAAATGGCGCGTGCCGAGGCCGGCAATGGGAATGACCGCTTTGCGAACTTTCATTTTCACACATCAAACCGCTTCCAGCCGCTCGCGCCGAAGGCGTAGCGCTTGGCGCCGAATTCAATCGCCCCCGGCGACGTGCCTTCAAAAATGTCCGGCATTTCGCCGACGCGCCGGGAGTATTCGATGGCGATCTGCGGAATGTGCTCCTTGAGCGCCGTGATCTTGCCGAACACGGCCACGGTGCCGCCGGTGCCGCCGCCGGTGATTTTTGCGCCGTAAAGCCCGGTTTCCGGCCCGCGCCTGCGGACGGCTTCGACGAGAAAATTCACTTCGGAAACGGAAAGCCGGCAGTTTTCGCGGTAGCTTTCGTGCGCCGAATACATCAGTTCACCGGCGGTCACGAGCGCCTGTTCATCGCCGTCTTTGGCGGCGTTGAGCGCCTTGATGAATTTCAGCACGCGCTCATTTTCGGCCACCGGATGCCGCGCCGGGCCGATGACACGATAAGTCGCATCCGGTTGAACCGTCGTCACCGGATCGTCATGCGTTTTGTATTTCGCAAGAAAGTCGGAACCGAGAATGGTTTCGGGAATCTCCGGCTGGTAGGCGGTCTTGAATTCCTCGCTGGAAATTTCCGTCAGGTAATTCAGCGCGGCGCGGCCGGTCTTGGCGCGGAGTTCGTTGATGATTTTTTTGCCGATGAACGCGCCGATGCGGACGTTGCCATAGGTGTTGCCGGCGACGGAATGGCGCACCATCGAGTTGATGCCGACAAAACCGGTGCCGGGCGGAAGCTCCACTTCGCCGACAATCGAGCCGGGCCGGCAGAGGATGTGCGTGAGCCGGCTTTCACGTCCGCTGGTGACGGCGATCTGGTCCATGATGCCGCAGGGCGCGCCGACGACGTGGTTCTCCGCCATCTGGCCGAGCCGCGCGATGCGCGCCCCGTCGAGCTGCAAATTCAAATAGGCGTTGAGGCACGAGAGCGTGCCGATTTCCACCGCGGCGGAACTGCCGATGCCGACGTTCATCGGCACCGCGCTCAAAAGCAGAAAGCTGAAACCGTAGGGCAGCTCGACAGATTCCTCTTTCAGCAGGGTGAAAATGCTGCCGCCAATGTAGGCGGCCCACGCGGCGATGGGATTGGCGTGGCAGAGTTCGCGGACCTGCGCGTAGTTGCCCACGGCGTCGCCCGACCGGAAATAATCCAGCGGGATGCGCGTCTCGACCGGCAGGCTGCGCGGGCCGACTTGTGCGGAGCGGATGCGCAGCGTCCGGTCCGTGCGCGCCTGCAAGGCCATCAGCATCCCGTGGCCGAGGACGGCTTCGCAGACGTTCGCGCCGGAATAATCGGCGATGCCGCCCATCACGTCCAGCCGCGCCGGGACGCGCGCGACCCACACTTCGCCGCTGTTGAAAAAGCCGGCGAAACCCGTCGGGTCGCTGTTCGGCTTGTGCAGCAGATTTTCAAATTCGGAAACTTCAAAGGGCAGCGCGGTTTTCATTTTGAAAAGGTTTGGTCTGATTCATTTGTTTGGAGAATGCAGAAAAACCCGCCGCCGGTCACGCCGGAAAATCAAGGGTGATGATGCCGGAACAGCCGCCGGCGGTTTTGCAGCAGATACCAGACGATCACCACGTTCAGCACCAGCAGAATGGCAATGCCCATTTTCGGATGCACGAACAAAGCGTGCGCCCGCGCCTCGCCCTCCGGCGTGTGGCGGCTGATCAATTCAAAAATTTCTATCGGGATGAAGAACGCCGACTCGAAGATCGCCAGCCAGACCGCCCACGCCGCGCGAAACGCGAGCCCCAGCCCGCCGATGATCTTGAACAAACCGTAAAGAAACATCCAGGACGCGATGGCATGCACGTTGGCCGGCGTGACCGTTTCCAGCCGGTCGCCGATGGCGGCAAAAAAACGGCCTTCCGGATCAAGGTGCATCCAGCGGATGAATTGATCGAACAAATCCGGCAGATTTTTTTTCGCCAGCAAATAGACGCTCACCGCGCCCAGCAACAACAGCGAGCCTTCCACCAGTTTGCCGACGACGATGAAATACAGCGTCGGCGCGCGCCTGGGTTTTTCTCCAACCATCAAGCTTTTTTGTTCGGCGGACATCAACGGATTTTAGACAGCAAAAAATCCAACAGTTCAGAGATCTTCAGCCGTTCCTGCCTTCCGTCGTCGCGGTAACGGATCGTCACCGTGTCGAGCAGCTCCGGTTTCTCGCCCAGCGTGTCGAAATCAATCGTCACGCAGAATGGTGTGCCGGCCTCGTCCTGGCGCGCGTAGCGTTTGCCGATGCTGCCGCCATCGTCGTAATAAACATTCATCCACGGCCGCAGCAAATCGCGGACTTCGAGCGCTTTCTTGACCAGCTCCGGTTTGTTTTTCAACAGCGGCAACACGCCGGCCTTGATCGGCGCGACGCGCGGGTGAAACTTCATCGTGTAAATCGTCTCGCTCCTGCCCTTCGCGTCCGTCTGGGTCGTTTCGGAATACGCGTTGGCGATGAGCGCGAGGATCAAACGGTCCACGCCGGCGCTCGGCTCGATGACATGCGGAATGTATTGTCCCTTCGCCAGGCCGTTCGCATCGTCGGTGGCCTGCTTCTGCGCCGGCTCGGCCTCCACGCCGGATTTCAAAAGATAATTTTTTCGGTTTTCGTAGTAACGCTTCCAAAGCTCGTCCTGTTTTTCCTTGGGCAATTTGGTCCAGGCGGCGCGCAGCTCATCGTCGAACACGCCCATCGGCTTGCCGGAAAAACGCGCGTGCTGGCTCAAGTCAAAATCGCTGCGCGCGGCGATGCCTTCCAGCTCGTCGCCGGCCACGTTGCCGTGCTCGTCCTTTTTGCTGAACGGGAACTTGAATAAAATATCCGTGCAGGCGCGGGCGTAATGCGCCAGCTCCGCCGGCGTTTGATGATGAAAGCCCAGCGTCTCTCGCGACAGCCCGATGCCTTCGTAAAAGCGCACGCGCTCCTCGACCCAGTATTGATGCCACGCCTGCCAGCCCCAATCGGGCTGGGGAGCTGGGAGCTGGGAATTGGGAGTTGGGGTCGCAACGTGGCCGTGAATCGCCTCGATGACTTCGTCCGGCTTGATGAAAAATTCCAGCTCCATCTGCTCGAACTCGCGCGAGCGGAAGGTGAAATTGCGCGGCGTGACTTCGT
>CAYVGC010000009.1:0-66504 GCA_964449815.1 uncultured Bifidobacteriaceae bacterium | reverse complement strand
AATGCCGCCGGCCCGGCTGCCCAGAGATTCTTCCGCCTCCGCCTCCTCAATTAGCCAAGCCGCGAACGCCTCTAAATAAAACGGATTGGGAGCGGCTTGATGAATTCATGAAGCAGGCGACAGCCCAAAAGCGCATCGTGCTGATGACCTTGTAGCAAGTGTTTGACACATTTGATTTCTGGCTTTAACATACCATTGGTTTATTTAACCGTCACGGGGCCACCGAGTCCGGCTTGCGCGCCCGGTGCGGAGGCTTCTATGAAAACATTGACAGTTCTTTCACCATCACTTGGCGGGAGCGAGACACTCATGTTGTTTTTGTCGGCATCCGTCTTTTCGCCGACGAGCTTGCCGTCAATCCAGACCTGAGCTTTGCCGGTGACGTCGCGGAGATTAAGCTGGCCATCAAACTTTTTGATTGGAATCGGGACGCTCCGCCGTGGCCGGTGACAAACGCCAGTTCCGGATGACTAGCGCCGGATAGGCAACCGGCACGGCGGGATGCGCTGGAACGGCATTACATCAATTGTGGCATCAGCGGGAGCACGTCCTTCGCTGGTGGCGCGCTGCGTCAACTTACCCTGTCCGGCAAATCCACCTTGAAGAATCACCTGGCCAGACCATGAAAGACGCTGTGCTGGTCGCCTTTTCCGGTTCATGACAGTTGGGATCGCCGTTGTTCAATGATTACTTCGGGATCAACCAATTCAAATTTAACGACTGGCTCGTCGTCGGCACGGCGCGGTCCTGAGCATCCACTACCTGCACGGTGACCGGCTGTGCGTCATATCCGTCACCAGCAAGGCTCATGCGTCGGGAATAAGTTGCAGTCCGGCGGGTGCGCCGGTGGTCTCCGCAGTGAAACGCGCGACTTCCTTGTCCCCGTTGTAGTCTACGGCTTCCAGCTTACGGTTTTATAAGTCACTTTGGCGGTCAGCCTCTGATACTTATCCACCGGCTTTACGCCAAGCGATTTTCCATTTAAGAAAAAATCCAATTTCTCGGCGTTGGATGCCACAAACACATTGATGAGATGTCTGCAAAAGGGTTTGTTTTTGAGAGCGGGTGATGCCGGTGACAGACAGCCCCGGCAAAAGGGGATTGGCCCGCATCATCTTCATCAAGATTTTTGGTTTTCATTCGTTCATTTAGCTTCTCCAGCGATGCCTTCTCTACGCGCTTGGCATGGCCAGAATGCCTGCATGCGTCCAGTTGAGGACAAGTTTTCCAGCGCGATTGTCTGGCTGTCGCAGCAATGCTGCTTGGGCGGGTAGTTAGTCCAAGGTGGCGTGGGCATCCGGCAAAAGAATTTCCGGTTTTGAAGCTTGAAGGCGCATTACCCGAAGAATACGCTTGCTTGCAAAAGATGTTATGTTAAAAAATGCCGCCGTCATCACTAAATCAATTCAAACACAGCGAAACCCTGTGAAACGAAGCGCGTTCACCTTGATTGAGCTTTTGGTGGTCATCGCCATTATTGCCATCCTGGCGGCGATGTTGCTGCCTGCGTTGTCGAAGGCCAAGATTAAAGCGCAGGAAACTTACTGCATGAACAATCTCAAGCAGCTCCATCTGGCCTGGACGATTTATTCCAGTGACAACGGGGATAAAATTGTTCCCGTCAGCAATGAAACCGGCGGCTCGCCGACCGACCCAAGCATCATTCCTGGCGGGGCTGAAGCGCAATTTTGTCCGGGCGATTGCAGCACGCTTCCAGCGGCCACCAATGTTCTTTTTGTCCATGACAGTTTGCTCTATCAGTATGTAAAAACCACGTCCATTTTTAAATGCCCGGCCGATCCAAAAAAATTTGGCGGTTCGTTAACCGTCCGCAGCTATTCTGTCAATGGCTGGATGAATCCGACCGCTGACACGGTTCCAGGCGGCGGCTACCTTCATCCCACAGCCACCTATCGTATCTTTAGAAAACAAACCGACATTTCCCGCCCTTCAGACATTTTTGTCACGATCGAAGAAGACCCCAACTCCATCAATGATGACTGGTTTGTCGAAAATCCCGACTCTACGGGCAACTGGACCGACATGCCCGCATCTTATCATAACCATACTTGTATTCTCCTGATAGCTGATGGTCACGCCATTTTGCGAAAATGGACCGACAAATATGTTCTGAGCCAGTCACCGGTTGATTCCCCCAGAGATCCAAATTCAGGCGACTTGGCCTGGCTGCTTGATATCACAACGGTTCGTCGCTGAAAAGTGGACCAAGCCGCCATTTTGCAGCCGCATCCGGATTTGCAACGACGAGCTAAAGAAGAGACATTTCCCATGCTGGCGGCCCTGCGAAAATCAGGCTATTAACGATGCCAGCTGCCGGTTGTTCTTGATCAGCAGTCGTGCAAACATTATGACCGCACGGGTGCCTCGGTAAAAGTGCGGATGATTAGGAAACCACCATCCTTGGGACTTGATGCCAAAAATTTTGAGACGCACAGATGCAACCCCTTGATAAAGGCAACCCACTGAACTTGCTGTGTCTGGCTTTGAAAAGTTCGACACCAAGACATTACCGGCATGGTGAATATCTGAAAATTGGTGTATTGGAATCGGCTGTTTGACAATGCTGACAAGGTTTGCAAAGTCAGGTCCGTTTGTTTAGCCAGTAGGCAGACCGATGGTCATGGCCCTTGACGTCAAAGCTGTGCTTTGGCGCAAACTGGTATTTGTGTTTCAACCGCTCGTAGGTGGATTCGGCGATTTGAATTTTTCCCGCTTCGCCCGTTGATTCGAGGCGGCAGGCGAGGTTGACGGTTTCACCCCAAAGATCGTAGGCAAACCGCTTGCGCCCAATGACCCCTGCGACCACCGGGCCGGTGCAGATGCCAATCCGGAGACGGACGGAGAGATCATACTCATGGTTCAGCCGCCCGATTTCTTCCAGCAGGTTCAGCGCGAGTTCGGCGCTCGCTTCGGCGTGATCTGGCCGGGGCGCGGAAATGCCGCCGGCCACCATGTAGGCGTCGCCAATGGTCTTGATTTTTTCCAGGCCGTGTTTTTCCGACAAAAGATCAAAGGCCGAAAAAATCTCGTTCAACAACTGGACGACCTGCTCCGGCCCGATGTGGGCTGAAAGCGTGGTGAAACCGACCAGGTCCGCCACCAGCACCGTGACATCGGGATAACTGTCGGCGATGTTGGTCTCGCCTTTTTTCATCCGTTCGGCGATGGGTTGGGGGAGAATGTTCAGCAGCAACTGCTCGGATTTCTCCTGCTCGACCTGAAGCTGGTCATGAAGATGCTTGGTGTAAACGGCGTTGCCCACCCGCAAGATCACGTCCTGAATATCAACCGGCTTGTTCAAAAAATCGTTCGCGCCGACAGAAATGCCCATCAGCCGTTCCTTGCGGTCCGACAGCGCGGTGACCATCAGGATGGGAATGTGCGCGGTCTTGGAATCGGTTTTCAACCGGCGACAGACTTCGAAGCCGTCCATTTGCGACATCATGACATCCAGCAGGATGACATCGGGCAGGCGCGCGGCAATTTTCTCCAGCGCCTGCATTCCGTTTTCAGCCTCGGCAATTTCGTAGCCGCGCGCTTCCAGCGGGTCCCGCAGCAAGGTGCGGTTTTGTTCTTCGTCGTCCACGACCAGCACATAGCCGGCGGATCTTGGTTTGAGGTTTTCAATTTCACTGGGCATAATTTTAAGGGGTTGATTTTGGCGGGCGTAAATTGGCGGAAGCTAGAAATTTTTTTACGGTGGCGACAAAGGTCCGGGTGTCAATCGGCTTGGTCAGATAGCCGTCGCAACCCGCGTCCAAAGCGAGTTCCTCGTCGCCCTTCATTGCGTGGGCGGTCAGTCCAACGATGGTCAGGTGGCGCGTTGCGGGATCGGCTTTGAGTTTTTTGGTCGCGGACAGGCCGTCCATGCCGGGCAGACTGAAATCCATCAGCACCAGGTCAGGCAACAGTTCGTGCGCCAGCCGCAGCCCGTCTTCCGCCGTCGGCGCCGAAGCCACCACAAAACCTTTCGCTTCCAACAAGTCGGTGGCCAGCTCCAGGTTCAACACGTTGTCCTCAATGATGAGTATGGTGTTGCCGGTCATAAGTTCGTATTGGCATCCACCGCCTCGTCACTCAACGCCCCCAGCCGTTCCAGTTCAGACAGCAGATTTTCACGCTCCGTCTTATAGGTGATGGACTGGACATGCCCGGCCAGCCGCTGGCGTTCCTCCTCATTGAGCACGGTGCCGGTGTTGATCAGGATGGGAATGTTTTTCGTGCGCGGGTGCGCGCGCAGTTGTTCGACAATTTGAGTCCCGCTGAGCTTCGGCATGTTGAAATCCAGAATGATGACTTCCGGCAGGTAATTCGTGGCGAACTCCACGCCGGTCCGGCCGTCCGCCGTCCGCAGCACGCGAAACCCTTTTTGCAGCAGGGTTTTCGTCAGCAACTCCAAAATGGCCGGCTCATCATCAATGACCAGGATGGTTTTGAGCTCCTTCCCGACGGTTTTATCCGATTGGCGGATGGCGTCCACCAGGCGGGAACTCGTCCGCGCTGAAACCATCCCTTCCCTGCCCAGCAAACTGAACGTGAGCCGGCCGGGTCCGTTCTCCGAGAAAATCACCTGCGGGATGCCGGCCGGGATGCGCGAGCGGCACTTGTGTTCGATGAGCGTGTCCGAAAAACCAGATTGTGGCTGTCCCGGCGGCGGGCCGGCGTCGCCCATTTTCTGGTCAATCATCACGGCATAGGGCCGCCGGGCTTGCAACGCCGCAATCAGCGCCGCCGTTTCGGAAACCACCGCCATGTCATAGCCCGCTGCCGCCAGGTAATTACCAGCCAGTTGCTGATGGGCGTCGTCGTTCGTCATGACCAGAACCAGTGGACGAATGGTGTCGTCGCGCGCGTCCGGCTTATCGGTCAGTTGGATCGGGCTGGTTTCGGCCTTGGGCATCGGAATCAAAAAAATGAAGGTGCTGCCTTTGCCTTCGACGCCTTCGCTCTCCACCCAGATGCGCCCGCCGTGCATTTCGACCAGTTGTTTGGTCAACGCCAGTCCCAGGCCGGTGCCTTGCTGCTGCCGGCCGTAAGACGAGTCCACCTGCTCGAACTCTTTGAACACCCGTTCCTGATCTTCCGCTTTGATGCCAATGCCGGTGTCACCAACCGCCACGCGCAAAGATTCGCCCGCCGGCCCTGCCTCGTTGCTAGTTGTGTTTTGGATGGCGGCGGTCACCAAAACTTTTCCGCCGTCCGGCGTGAATTTGATCGCGTTGCTGAGGAGGTTATACATGATCTGCTTGAACTTCGCCTCGTCCGCAAACAGCGGAGGCAGGTCCGGGGCCGCCGCGAAATCAAGGCGGATATGTTTTTTGTTGGCGAGCGTTTTGACAATTGTCTGCACTTCCGACAACGCCTTGGTGACGCTGAACGTGTTGCGCATCAGCTCCACGCGCCCGGCCTCCACCTTGGCCAGATCGAGGATGTCGTTGATGAGCTGGAGCAGGTGGCGTCCGCTGTTGAGGATGTTGTTGCTGTATTTGAGCTGCCGTTCGTTCAGGTCGCCAAAAGTTTCATCGGCGAGCATTTCCGAAAAGCCGATGATGGCGTTGAGCGGCGTGCGCAGCTCATGGCTCATGTTGGCGAGGAACTGGCTCTTGGCGTGATTGGCGGCTTCGGCGGCGTCCTTGCTGTGTTGAATGGCGGCTTCGGCCTGCCGGCGCAGCGTGATCTCCTTGAAAATGCCGTCGGCGCACATGGTTCCTTCGCGCGGGCGGGTGGCGAGCGCGCGGTTGTGCAGCCAGATCCACTCGCCGTCTTTGCGGCTGAAGCGGTATTCCACGTCGAACTTTTCGCCCTCGGAAAAAAGTTTCTGGTAGGCCTGCCCGACGCGCGCCGCGTCTTCCGGATGAATCCGGTTCAGCCACAGCGGCCCGGCGAGAAGTTCTTCCAAACTGTAGCCCAGCACCTTGACGGCGTTGCCGCTGATATAGAGCAGATCCCGGCTGGCATCGGCCGTCCAGACCACGTCCGGGATATGATCAATGAGCGAACGATATTTTTCCTCGCTCGCGCGCAGGGCCTGCTCCGATTGTTTGCGCTGCGTGATGTCCTGGATCACCGCCTGAAATTCCCGCGTGTCGCCTTTTTCCTGAAACAGCCGGCGGACGCGGTATTGATGCCACACCACCAGTTTGTTCGGCGCAAGCAAACGGTGGTCGAATGAAACCACCGGCTCATCCGGCGGCAGCGAGTTGATGTAGCTCAAAGGGACGGCGGCATCCTCCTTGGAAAGGGTCTGGAAAAAATTGGTGCCGAGCAGCTCCTCGCTCTGTTTGCCGTGAAAGCGGCAGAAGGCTTCATTGACAAAGGTGAGCAGGCCGTCCGGCTTGAACCGGCAGATCAGATCCGTCTGGTCTTCCACCACCGCGCGAAACCGCTTTTCACTTTCCGACACCGCGCGCTCGGCGGCGCGGCGTTCGGCGGCGGCGGCCGCCAGCAGCATGTTCGTAACCGCCAGAATTCCGATGTAGCTGCCGATCAGCATGAGACTGTCCGTCTCGGTATTGGTCACAAATGGCCCGATGCCGTGGAGCAGGGAATAGATGGCCAGCGCCGACACCAACAAGGTGCCGGTGGTGGCGCCGCGCTGGCCAAAGCGCAACGCGCCCCAGACGAGAAAGGGAAACGGCAGGTAGGCCAGCGGATAATTTTGAATGCCATAGACAAACCAGGAATTGAACGAGATCAGCGTGCCCGCGACCAGGCCCGCGCCGCAGATGACGGCTTCGGCCACCAGCTTCGCATTCCAGCGCGTGGCCGACGGCGTCGCCCAGGTGATGATGAACGGCGCGACCACCAGGCCGGCCAGCGCATTCGGCACCCACCACGCCAGCGTGGTGGTGAATAAATCGTCCCAGTTCACCGCGCCGCTGTAGGCGAGGCTCACCACATTGAATGCCGCATTGACCGTGGTGCCCAGAAAACACGCCAGCCCGATGAAGCCGGTCACATCGCGCGTGCGCTCCATTGCATTGTCGAAGGCGATGAATTTGTTGAGCAGGAAAGCGCAGACGATGGCGCCCATGGTGTTGCCAATGGCCGTGCCGAACGTGAAGAATCCAAACGGCATTCCATTCATGAATGAAAACAGCACCGCGCCCAGGGCCACGCCCGGCCAGAACCGGTAGCCGAACAGCAGGATCGCGGCCAGCGCGATGCCCGCCGGCGGCCAGACCAGCGACACGCTGCCGGAGAGAAACGAGGTCTCTTTGCCGGCCAGTCCGCCGAGGAAGTAAAGCGCAATCAGAACCACCACGCGCGTGAACGTCGTCAGCTTTTGCTGTTGCATCCATTTTATCATGTCAATTTCAGGCTGGTTTTGCCGCCTCGGAGCGGTCCGTCAATCCAGTTTTTTTTCCTGCCCGGTTGCCGGCTGCCGGACGTCCGGCTGATCCAGCTTCTGGCGCACCATTTGCGCGAGCTTGGACATTGCAAAGGGCTTCGGGAGAAAGTTGTCGCCATCTTTCAGGGCAAAATCATTGCCGGCCACCTCGGTGCTGTAACCGCTCGTGTAAATCACCTTCAGCCCGGGATTTTCCCTCAGCAGCCGCTGCGCCAGTTCTTTTCCGGACATGCCGTCCGGCATCACCAAATCGGTCAGCAACAAACGAATATCGTCGCGGTGTTCCTGCCAGACTGCCAGGGCTTTGCCGCCGGTGGGCGCTTCCAGAACCCGGTAGCCTTGCCGGGCGAGGGATTTCCGCACCAGCACGCGTAGTGGCGCCTCGTCCTCCACCAGCAGGATGGTTTCGTTGCCGGTCGGGTTGGGAGCCGGCATTTTTTCCGCAATTTTTGGGGCGGCCATGCCCGCCAGCCGGGGCAGATATATTCGGAATGTCGTCCCGTGGCCGACTTCGCTCGTGACGTTGATCCAGCCTTCATGGCGTTGCACGATGCCGAAGACGGTCGCCAGGCCCAGGCCCGTGCCTTTGCCAACGTCCTTGGTGGTGTAGAACGGTTCAAAAATCCGGGGCAGAATTTCCGGCGGAATGCCGCTGCCGGTGTCGGCCGCGCTCAGGCACACGAACGAACCGGGCCGCGCCGGGGGGGATTGCGCGGCGGCGGATTCATCGAACTCCACGCCGGCGGCCTCGATGACCAGCCGGCCGCCGTTGAGCATGGCGTCGCGGGCGTTCACCACGAGATTCATCATCACTTGATCCATCATGCCGGCGTCGGCATGGACGAACATCGGTTGCGCCGGCAATTTGATTTCCAGCTCAATGTCTTCACCGAGAATGCGCCGCAGCATTTTGGTCAGGCTGGCGATGGAGGCGCTCAAATCCAATTCGCCCGGCTGGGGCATTTCCCGGCGGCTGAACAGCAGCAACTGGCGGGTCAGGGCGGTGGCGCGTTCAATGGTGGTGCCGATGTCGCTGGCATATTGCGACTGCTCGGCGGAAAGCTCCCCGCCACTTTTCAGCAAGCTCACCTGCATTTGCAGCACCGCCAGCAGGTTGTTGAAGTCATGCGCCACGCCGCCGGCCAGCTTGCCAACGGCCTCCATTTTTTGGGACTGGCGGAATTGCGCCTCCAGTTGCACTTCATTCGTCACGTCGCGCTTGACAGCCACATGGTTGACGATCTTGCCGGCGGGATCCTTCACGGGCGAGATGGTGGCCTCCTCCTCGTAAAGCGTGCCATCCTTGCGTTTGTTGATGAAATGCCCGTGCCAGATTTCCCCGCGCCCAAGAACGCCCCACATCTGCCGGTAAAATTCGGCATGGTGCCTGCCACTTTTGAGCAGGCGGGGATTCTGGCCGAGCACCTCCGCGCGGGTGTAGCCGGAGGATTTCTCAAACGCCGGGTTGGCATAGAGAATCGTGCCGGAGGCGTCGGTGATGACGATGGTCTCGGCGGCCTGCTCGACAGCCGTCGCCAGCCGGACATTGACTTCGTCCGCCCGCTTGCGCTCGGTGATGTCGAGGCCCAAGCCGACGAGGCCGGTCACCCGGCCGGTGATGTCGCGCAGGGGAACTTTCGAGGTCAGGAGCCAGATGACGGTGCCGTCGGGCCGGGTCAGCTTTTCCTCGCGGTTGAACACGGGCTGGCCGTTAAGCACCTGCTGGTCGTCCGCCTCAAAGGCCGCCGCCTGCGCCGGTGGAAAGATGTCGGAATCAGTTTTGCCGCGGATCTCCGTCTCGGAGGTGACGCCTTGGTTGCGGAGGTCCACCGGGTTCGCCAGGGTTTTGCGCCCGGCGGTGTCCTTCAGATAAACGGCCAGCGGCAGATTATCCACCAAGTTGCGCAAGAGCGCCCGCTCGTTGGCCAGGGTCAGTTCCGCCCGCTTGCGCTGGGTGAGGTCGCGGGCGATGCCTTGGATGGCAAAGGGCTTTCCATCGCGGTAGATCAGCGAGGCTTGGATTTCCACATAAACCTGCCTCCCGTCCTTGCGGCGCAGCCGGAATTCCGCCGGGCATTTCTGGTGGCCGAGGGCTTTGATTTCTTCAATCGTTTGAAACGCCAGCGGGAGCTGGTCCTCCGTGAGCAGCGAGGCAAAGGTGCTCGCGCTGATGTGCTCCCGCCGACAGCCCAGCAAGTCCAGCGAGGCTTGATTGGCGTCCAGAATTTTTCCTCCGAAATCGGTGAGGAACACGCAGTCGAGGGAGCGGTTGAACAAGGCGTTGTAACGCTCCTCACTTTCCCGCAGCGCGGTCTCCGCCTGCCTGTGCGCGGTGATGTCGCGGAAGGCCCAGATTCTGCCGTAATATTCTTCAGATCTGCCAGCGACAGGCGAGGAATACCGGTCAAGCACCGTTCCATCAATCAACTCAATTTCATCCCGGCTGATCTCGTCGGGATGGGCATAAAGATAAGCAACCTTGTCCATAAACTGCCGGGGGTTCTTCATCTGGTTGGTGACGAATTCAATCTGCGCGGCATCCTCTTTGCCCTCGGTGATCGGCGGCGGAATTTTAAACAGCTCGGTCAGGCGCCGGTTCTGGAGGATTTTTTTGCCGTGGGCATCCACCACCAAAATGCCGTCCAAGGTGGAGTCCACCTGCGCTTCAAGAAAAGCGGTTTTCCAGCGCAATTCCGCCTCGGCCTGCCTGCGCTCGATGATTTCGGTCTGCAAGTTTTGGGTGGTCTGCTCCAGTTCCGCCGTGCGCTCCCGCACCCGGATTTCCAGTTCATCGCGGGCTTTGCGCAGGTCATCCGCGCCGGGCAGGGCGAGCGCCTGCGGCACCAGTTTGACAAGCAGAAACGCGGTCGGCACGGACACCAGCGCCGTGACGGCCTTGATGAAGCCGGACAGCCAGTAGTTCGCGTGCCAGATGTTCCATATTTCCATCAAATGCGTGGTGCCGCAGGCCAGCACAAACGCGGCAAAACACACAAAGATCCAATGAAATTTCAAATCTTTGCGCTTCCGCACAAAATAGAGCAGGGTGAACGGGATCGAATAATAGGCCAGCACGATTGCCGCGTCGGAGCCGGCGTGCAGGGCAATCAGACTTTGCGTCCAAAGATAGCAGCCGCCATGCGGCATGAACGGGCCGGAATAAAAAAAACTGCCGGACATATTCATAATATTCAAGTTCTGTCGTCGCGCATCAGACAGGAAATCGAATGGAACGACGAGAAAACGTCGGTCAGACGGCCGGCCGCCTGACCCAAAAATCAGGAATTGACTGGTAAACAGTTTAACACAAGACGCGCGGACCGCCAAACAATAGTTGTTTATTGTTTATTCTCCGTGACGGAGGAAGTTCCGGTGAAATTTAACAAAGACGAAGTGGTTGATCTTGAGCTTGCTCATCGCCTCGGCTGCCGTCGTTGCCGGATTTCTGTCTGCATCTTCCAGCCGCATCCGGCGCACGATCTTTTTGCCGGTGTTTTCATCCGTGACGTCCAGTTGGGCATAGAAAGCACCATTGTGGTCCCGCAAACCGCAAATTCTGCGCTTGCGTTGGTCAAGCGCCTTCGAGTATTGTGACGAACCGTGTTGATGGCGTGCGTCAACAGGAATCCAGCACAATCGCTGTTTTAGGTGTGAAATGAGGCGAGCTGGACAGCAAAAATAGTCAATATTTGCAAGGGGTTTGGCAGGATAGCTCAGTTGGTAGAGCAGAGGACTGAAAACCCGAAACAGGGATTTTCCTTCAATTTCTTCCAAGCGGATTCAAGTGACTTTAAGGCCGTGAATAAAGGACGAAACCGCTGTTACAAAAATTTCTGAATTCCGCCAATTGCATCCAAAAAAACTCATTTTTTTGCCTGCGGTATCAAATGGCGGTATCAAATGGCATCGAAGAAAAACAGAAAAACAGGAAAAATGGAAGGGCAGAGGATCAGGTGATCCTATGGCGCTAAAACACGTCAAAAATTCCATCCCATGGTATGCAACGGTATGCAATGCGGTATGCAATGGCCTTAACTTCTCGCGGCGGCGGATGATGCACTGCCTCGCCACGCTCTGGCTGGAAGGGCTGCCTGATTATGCCATTTAAGGAATTACAAACCGCTTGGCACTTGCAAACTGGCGGGAGCAAACTTAAATTGCGGCCATGAGTAAAATGGAAATTCTGGCGGAGTTGCCCAAGCTGAAATTGGCTGACCGCCGTGAAATCTTTGACCGCATTTGCGAAATTGAGGAGCATGACCTGGTCAACGGCAGCGGCGCCACTGCCGAAGAAAAGGCCCTGCTTGACCGCGAACTGGAGGAATACCGTCGCAATCCCGAAGCAGGCTCGCCTTGGAATGAAGTCGAGTCCCGCATCCGCAAATCATCCCGCCTGTGAATTGGCCCGTCATCATCCGGCCAAACGCGGAGGCGGATTTGCTGGAAGCTTGGATGTGGTATGAATCACAACGCGCTGGTTTGGGCGATGAAATGCTGATTGAAATTCACGCGGCGATCCGTCAGTTGGAAACCGATCCTGAACGCCGTCCATTTTATTACCGCGATTTTCGCCGCCTGCTCGCTCGCCGATTTCCTTACAAACTTTTCTACCGTGTGGTGGATAGTCGCGTCATTGTGTTTCGCATTTTGCACGCGAAACGGGAACATCGGCGACAACTATAAAAATGGCCTCTGAACTTCTCCGTGCGCAGTGCTTCCAAATTCCCTCAAGTGGACTCAATGGGACTGGCTGCGAAAAAGATTTCACGCGCGCGAATTATTTTGAAACTTTTTTCTGCCAGCGGTGTCTGACTAGGTGAGGATTCATGCCTCATGTGTGCGGGTTCTTTGAAAATCGTCCTTGTTGAGAGTCACAACCAAATGACTAAAACAATTCAACAAACAAGAGACACCATTACAACAAAATCATAGCGGCATATCATTTCTAATTCTAAAGCGCATAAATCAAAAAAACAAAAGCCATAAACTAAAAAATAAAATCAAAAGCGCGAACCATCTAATTTATTCAAAAAACCCGCACACTAAAAAATTCATCCGCGTCTCGCCTAAAATTCAAAATTAAATAAATCGGTCTTCTCATGCCCCCGGCCATCCTCTGGCCGGTGCTGCGCATTTCTGCCAAGTCGATTTCCTTTGAACTCGCCACGCTAAACAAACGCGTGCGCGGTTTCGTGCCCGGTTGGTGCGGAGCCGCCATGCCCAAAACGTGGGTGAGTCAATGAAAATATACACCGCCGATGAAGTGGCCGGCCTGCTACAGGTTGACTACAAAACCGTGCTCCGTTTGATCAAACGGGGATTGCTGAAAGCGATTCCCGGCATTCGTCATAAACGCATCACGGAACAGGAATTGAACCGTTATCTGGGGATTCAAAAGCCTCAAGGGGGTGCCGCATGAATTCCTGCCCAATCAGCAAAGAAGGAAAGCAAAGCGGCAGCGCGGCGCTGGCCACTATCCCCGCGCGGAGCGCGGGGGTGGTGGCCGGTGCCGCAAAGGGCTTGTCTAATGGCCATATTCGGTCATTGCTTTGCACCTCGAAGCAGTTTGCTCAAGTCGAGATTTGGCGCGGCGGGTCGCTGGTGCATTGCCAGAGGAAAACTGAGTTTGTTTGTGCCGCCACGGGCAAACGCGGCACCGTTCATGGTTTCTCCCGAAAATCGCGCAGCCGGATGATCGCCACGCAGGCGAAGATTCGGTGGAACACCGAACACCGGCCCTACTTCATGGGCAATACCTGCCCCGACCGTGTGCCCAAAGCCGATCATGTGATTCGAGCGTGGTCGAAATTCTGCCGGCGCTTTGAACGGCGTTTTCTGCAAGGCGCACTGTTGTGGCGCAAGGAAATCATGAACCGCAAAAGTGGCGCATGTGAAGGCATATGGGTGCCTCATTATCACAGTTTCGCCTACAACTGTCCGCACTCGTTTGAATACCAGGAAGAGCGTGGACAATGGGTGGATCTGCGGCAGCGCAAAGATGGCGGCTGGACATTGAAACTTTATTGCCTTGATGTCGAAGGTAAAAAGATTCTTCACGTTTGCGAGGAAATTGCGCCGGGGGTGACGGATCGGCTGCCCGAATGGTGGTCACGCAACTGGTATGAATCAATGGGCAGCGGCGAACTCAAGCATTACTTCGCCGGGACCTCCTTTCAACGAATCGAGACCGTTGAAGGAGTGCGTTTCTACACCTCGAAATACATGGCCAAAATCGAGGAAGCCGGCGAATCGCCGCATTGCAAAGGCCGCTGGTGGGGAATCGTGGCTCGTCAAAACATCCCCTGGGGAGAGCGGGTCGTGATGGAATGCACGGATGAGCAAGCCATCACACTGATGCGAGTGTTGCGGCGATATGTGTTGGGCAAGGCCAAGCGCAAATTTCGCTGCAACCAACAATCCATGAATTACCTCGTCAACGATCCCGCCCAATGGGAGCGCTTCATCAACTGGGCCTTGGGAATGCAGACTAACAAAACACCACAAATCACCACTTAGAAAGAAATCTTTATGTTCACATTAAACGATACTTTGCCGAAACCTGACACACTAGAGCTTAATCCCGGCCAACATGCTGCCGCGACGTTCAAAGGCGGTCATGCCCTCGTGCTGGCTGGTGCTGGTTGCGGCAAAACCAAGACGATCATTGCCCGGTGCGAATATCTGATTGCAAACGGGGTGCCGGCAAGCCGCATTTACGTGCTGGCCTTCACGCGAAAGGCGGCGGAGGAAATTATTTCGCGAGTCGCCGCCACATTAGGTTCAGCGGCAAAGGGTCTCAAGGCGTCCACGTTTCACAGGTTCTGCCTGGCGCTGATCCACGGGCATCCGCAAGCCTTCGGTTGTCAGGCCCACACTGTCTTGGACCGTGATGACCAATTGAACCTGATGCGGGCAATCCGTGGCGGCAGCAAGGGCGACGGTTTGCCGACGGCAGCGGCAATCACCGATATTTATTCGCTGGCAAGAAACACTCGCTGCAAACTTTCAGAAGCCATCGCCCGATTCGATGATGAATTGCTCCCCCATGAAGATACGATTGCCGACATACTGCGCCGTTATGAGGCTAGAAAGCGAAAGCGGAAATATCTGGATTTCGATGACATCCTTGAGGTGGTAGCAACACGACTGCATGAGAATCCACAAATTCGGAGCGTCATCGCCGGGCGGTTCTCGCATGTTCTGGTGGACGAATTTCAGGATACCAACAACCTGCAATGGGCATTGCTGGACAGTCTGAAAGACCACGCAACCCTGTTTTGCGTCGGGGATGATGCACAGTGCATCTATGGATTCAGAGGCGCGGATTTTACAACGATTCATTCCTTCAAGGAGCGCATTCCCAGCGCAATGGTGCTGAAACTGGAGGACAATTACCGTAGCACGCAGGAAATCTTGGACCTGAGCAACTGGCTGCTGCGGCAATCGCCCCTGGCTTATGGCAAGGAATTGCGGGCTATTCGCGGCGCGAGCCTAAAGCCGTGTATTCAAGACTTTACCGACGAATGGAGCGAGGCGTCATGGATTGCGGAAGATCTGCTGGCTCGTCGTGAAGCGGGCGCGCCTTGGAGCGACCACATGATCCTTGTTCGTGGCAGTTGGATCGCGCGGGCGGTGCAGACGCAACTGATCGAGCGCAACATTCCTTACCGCTACATTGGCGGCACGGGATTGTTGCAGACCGCGCATATCCGCGATGTGGTGTCCGTGCTGCGGATCGTGGCCAACCCTGAAGACGAACTAGCTTGGGTGCGATACTTGCGTCTCTGGCCGGGCATTGGCGAAACCCTGGCCAACCGCATCGTCGAGAAGATTATGGAAAAGCCCAATCTGCCGGACATCCTCAACCTCCTCTCAGGAAACCGCAAAGCGGGCGGGGCATGCCGCAAAACGATTGAACTGGTTGCGGCGCAGGCCGGCAATCCGGTCGAGGCGTTTCGTGCATCCGTCTGCGCACTCGAATCCCTGTTGGCCGAGCAATATGCTGAAGATTGGGATCAGCGGCGGCGCGATTTCGAGCTGGTTGAAGAACTCGCGGGGAAACATTCGAGCATTTTAGGATTCATCGAAGAATACATATTGGAACCGGTTTACGGCTCGTCTAATGCCGAAACGGGCGAAGACATGGTGACGCTGATCACGGTTCATTCGGCCAAAGGAACCGAAGCGAAGGTGTGCTATGTCATCAACGTCTCGCCGGGTGCCTTTCCATCGGAAAAGTCCATGCGGGACACCACGCATATTGAAGAAGAGCGCCGCGTTTTGTATGTGGCCCTGACTCGCGCCAAAAACGAGTTGATCATCACCCGCCGGAACGGCAACAGCCATGCGGTCAATGTTTCGGTTTCACTGGGGGATCAAAATGCGGCGTCGGCTTATTTCCTCAAAACTTTGCCAGCCGATTTGGTAGATGAGTAAATCAACATGCCTGTTAGCAGCCTCCCTCGTGGCCGCCTTTGTTTCCCCTGCGGCCACAGCGGAGCCTGATTTTGCAATTTGATCGTGAACGGAAATTGCAGAATCGCTTGGCGTTTGCAAAGCAGCGGGGGCAAACTTAAACTGGTATTTGACATTCGCCCAAACCCGAAGCATGAATAAAACGTGAAGTCCGTGAAGAAAATTGCTGAAAAGAAAACACCCGGCACGCTGGCGGTAGAAAAGCATCGTCCTTTGATGAACAAGTTCACCGATACCCAGCGTCAGCGGTTGCGCCATCGCGCTGCCGAACTGCTATATGGACGTGAAGCCTTCGCGCCTGGCCGTTGACACCAACGTGCTGCTCGACATCGCCGACGGGGTGGATGCCGTTCTCGATGCCGCCGATGTGATTGCCGACAGACTGCCCGATGCCGAGCAGTTGGTGACTCCGAGCGTATTGGATGATACTGGCTTACCTTGCCGATTCCGGCCTGAACCCGCAAGTGCGCCGTTCCGCCGGGCTGGCCATTCAACTGCTGCGCAATAAAGACCGCTTTCGTCCCATGCTTGAACTGCCCTTCGCGCCGGAGAAAACCGGGGAACTGGCCAAGGAATTTCGCCGCCGCCGATTGCTGCCCGATGAGGAGGTTCACGATTCCCTGATTCTGGCGGAAACGGTTTTGCTGGACTGCGGCATCCTGCTTACCAGTGACGAACATCTGCGCGCCATTGACCATCAGCAATTGACCTAGCTGCTGAATCAGCGCGATTTGACCGCGCCAGTGATTGCCACGCCGCGCGAAATCATCCGCAAATTCTTTCGATAGGCTGATTTGAAACAGTTATCCATATAGTGGAGCTTTTAGCCTTTGGAAATCGCGGTTGAACATCGCGCCGGTCGGGAGTGAGCAGCCACAAGTGACATGGGATGACAAAAAATATAAGAAGGCTGCTCGCTCCCGACCGGCGCGATGCTTTGCCTTGATTCCAAAACCGGGGGCGGCAAACTAAGCGGGCGGGCGTTGTAATCGCAGGAGTAGCTTTTCCGCGAGCGGGGGACATGGCACGGTGCTGGTTGCAAATGCGGCACTACCAGTCATTACAATTCCCCGGAGTGACGAAACTTGGCTGCCGGAATGGAGCGCTGGCATGGGCGAGCGTAGCGGTGTGCGCAGTCCGGTCGCGCGTGGGGTTCCTGGGGCAAAGCCAGTTTTCCGGCCATCTGACTCAAAATTTTAGCTGCCCGGAAGTCTGGCTTGGGGGCGGGTGGATTTTAACGCGACGGGCGAGCACACAAGCGGAGTCGAGGCCAAGACGGCACGGAATGAAGACAGCCAAGTTTGGTCACGACGTTTGGAATGTCACTTTCTGCGCCATGCTCTCGCCGTGCTGAAACATCGTCAATATATTCTACGGTTATGGCGTCGCGCCAAATGTCACCTTTGCGGCCATATTCTGCGAGTGTTCGCGTCGCAGGTGTCCGTAGATTTTTAAGGCCAACATGCCGCCGTCACTGTGTCCAAGCCAGCGGGCAACGGTGGGAATATCAATACCGCTTTCCACGCACCGAGTCGCAAACAGATGACGCAATGAATGATGAGTCAAGCGAGCGCAACCGACGAGGCGACACGCCCTGGTCAATGCCCCCTGACATTCGGAAAGTTTGCAGATTCGGTCGTCTGGTTGCGGCTGCTGTTCCTGTCGCAATCTTTCAAGCAACTGGCGCAAGGCCGGAATCATCGGGACAGTTCTCGTCAGCGCGGCACTGCTCGTTCTGCGGCGTTTGGCGCAATGAATGGACATTTCGTTACTTTGCCAGGCCACGTCTCGCCAGAAAGCTTGTTTCATTTCTGATATACGGCAACCGGTAAAACTCAAAAAACGAACCAAGTCCGCGCAATCCTTGGCCTGGGCTGCGCCGGACGTTTCAATCAAAGTCAGCAGCTTTTCAAACTCGGCCGTGGTCGGCAATTCCAGCGTTTTGGGTCGGATTCCAAGCCGTTTTATTTTGAAGGCGTGGTTTGCTTCCCGGCTCAAACCCGCCAGCGCAAAAATCTGGCGAAGCACGTTCAAGCTGTTGTTAAAAAAATTGGGGGCAAACTGTTCCGCGTATCGTTGCGCCCAATCGCGGACTTCCTGCTCCTTGATTGAATCCGCTTTGATCTGATCCAGCCCCGGCCAGGATTTGAGGATGCAGGCAACGCAACGGAACCGATAAACTTTGCTCAATTCCGCCAAGGTGTGATCGGAATTGGTTTGCATCTCAAATTGCAACCGTCCATCGGCAAACGTGCCAACGGCGACTTTCGGCTTTCGCATTTCCTTTATTTTGTCCGGCAGGCGGAGTTTTGCCGTGGTGAACACGTCCGTTTCGAGACTGGCACGTTTTACAATGCCGCCACCGCCATCCTTGACCTTGGCGCGGGCGAAGTAAACGCCGCTGGGGATGTATTGCATCAACCCCGCGTGGTTCCGGAATGTTCGCCACTTGCCGTCTTTCGAGATTGACGATTGAGTTTTTGCTGGTAGTTTCCGACTGCTGATTGCAGCAGCCACTTCGGTGCTGTCAGAGTTTGTCATAACACCAAAAAGCTTACGGTATCAAATGGCGGTATGCAACAGCGAATTGCGAGAGTTTAGAAACCGAATAATCTCCAATGTTTGCAATGGTTTCGGCAGGATAGCTCAGTTGGTAGAGCAGAGGACTGAAAATCCTTGTGTCCCCGGTTCAATTCCGGGTCCTGCCACCACTTTTAATCAGTGGTGACAATGGTTTTGTGAGTTTTTTGATTATTTCCGTCTCTTTCAACCTCGTCGGCAACGCCGCATGACATCATGTTAGATGGTGGAAAATTTTTCCTGCGCTTCCAGTTCAACGAAAACAAAGTCATTACCGAGACTGAGGATGCCGGCTCTGGCATCGCATCGGAAATCGCGGCTCGCTGTTCGCCACGCATGGCACAAACAAAGGCACCAACTCGGCCTTTCCATCTGCAAAAATGCTGTCGAGAATCCCGCCGGCAAAATTTCCGCCCGCAGCGGGGCCGGGCACGGCGCGGTTTTTTGCTTCACGCTGCCGCTGGCGAAATGGAAACGTGATTCGTGAAGCGTAAAATGAAAGTTTCATTTCCACTGAGCGCGCTCTTTACAAATCGCGCTTCACGTTTCACGCTTCATCCCGCATGAATCGCATCCGGCTTCTCACCGAGCAGGTCGCCAATCAGATCGCCGCCGGCGAGGTGGTTGAACGACCCGCCAGCGTTGTGAAAGAACTGGTGGAAAATTCGCTCGACGCCGAGGCGCAAAAAATCACTGTGGAAATCGGCGCGGGCGGGCGCAGCCTCATTCGCGTGACCGACGATGGCTGGGGCATGAGCCGCGATGACGCCCTGCTCTCGCTCGAACGCCATGCAACGAGCAAGATCCGGCGCGCGGAAGATTTGGCGTCCATTGCCACGATGGGTTTTCGCGGCGAAGCGATTCCCAGCATCGCCAGTGTCAGCCGTTTCACGCTGACGACGCGTGAACGCGAGAGCACTTCGCCCGAAGGCAGCCAAATCATCGTCAACGGCGGCACCGTCGCCGAAGTCAAGGCCGCCGGCAGCGCGCCCGGCACCAGCGTCGAGGTCCGGCAGCTTTTTTTCAATCTGCCCGCGCGCCGGAAATTTTTGCGCACCGAAGAAACCGAGGCGGCGCACATCCAGCATTATCTCACGCTGGCCGCGCTGGCATTTCCCGAAGTCGCCTTCACTTTTGTCAAGGATGGCCGCAACATCTGGCAGCTGCCCGCCGTCAAAAGCGAACGCGCGGTTTCCAGCCGCATCGCAGCCTTGCGCGAACGGCTGCGCGCCATGCTCGGCGATGAAAAACTTCTGCCGGTGAATTTTTCCGCCACGCTCAACGAGGGCAATCCGGTGCCGGACGAAACCGGCATTTTTGAAACCGCCTCGCCGGCAAAACCGTCGGCCGCTGAAATTTCAGATTCCCAATCCCAAGTCCGCATCTGGGGTTTGATCGGTTCGCCCGGGGTCTCCCGCGCGACGCGCGACGGCCAGTTTGTTTTTGTCAACCGCCGCCCGGTGGAAAATCGCGGCATCAATTACGCGCTCATCGAGGGTTATCACAACTCGTTGATGAAAGGGCGCTATCCGGTCTGCTGCCTGTTTCTCGAAATTAATCCGGCGGCGGTGGATGTGAACATTCATCCCGCCAAACGCGAGGTGAAATTCCACCGCGAATATGAAGTGCGGAAACTTGTTGCCCAGGCCGTGCAGGCCGCGCTGCTGGCCTTTCACTCCGAGCCGGCAAAAATGGTTTCAACCGCCAAGCCGCCGGACGTGCCGGATGAATTGATAATTGCGCCGGAACCTGCCGCGTCCATCCTGCCGGGTTTTGTTGAAACGCTGAAACCGCCGCCGGCGGCTCCGGCGCAAATGCCGCCCGCTGCGCAACCGCCTTTGAAAATGGGCTTTTCGACAGCGCCCACACCGGCGCCGCAACCGTCAATTTTAAGTCCGGCATCAATGCCGGGACCCAATCCGCAATCCGCAATCCGCAATCCGCAATTGCCAACGCCGCTGCTCAACATCCCGCTCCGCCTCGTCGGCGTCGTCGGCAAACTGTATGTGCTGCTGGAATCCGACCGCGGACTCGTGCTGCTGGACCAGCATGCGGCGCACGAGCGGATTTTGTTCGAGCAGATGCTGAACCGGCTGGAGCAAAACGGCTCGACGCCTTCGCAAAAATTATTGCTGCCGGAAACCATCGAGCTGCCGCCGCGCGACGCGCTGTTTTTGCGCGAGCAGCTTGCCGCGCTCACGCGCCTCGGCGTCGGCTTGAGCGAATTTGGCGAACGGACGTTTCTGCTCGACGCGCTGCCGCCGTTCGTCAAGGTCGCCGACCCGCGCCGGTTTGTGTTCGACCTCGTGGACGAACTGCGCGCCGCCGGCCGCGAGGTGAATCTCGCGCGGCTCGGCGAACTCACCGTGGCCAAGACCGTCTGCCGCCATGCGGTGAAGGCCAACGACCCGTTGAGCGGCGCGGAACTGGAAAAGCTCGTCGAGGACTTGCGCCGCTGCGCGATGCCCTACACCTGTCCGCACGGCCGTCCGACACTGATTGAAATGAATTACCGCGAGTTGGAGAAAAAGTTTGGGCGGACGCCATAAAAATAGAGTCTTCAAGTCAGTTATGCATGAATGGCGCGGCTGGAGAACATGAGGTTGCAGATCACCGCGCGCAAGGAACATGGTTGAAAGCGAGGTGCCCTGCATATTCTGCCAGGCGGCGGTCCAGCTTTGAAGCTGGACGTTCACGACAGCCCGTGCAAATGTATCCCCCAAGAAACGCATCCCCCCAAGGCAAAATTCTTGAGGGGAAGGCCGTTGCCGGCTGTTAATCAAATTGATTTGTGAACCAACCAAAAAATTAAAACATGAAATTGCCCCTGATTTTTCGTTTAATGCCGGTGGCGGGTTTGCTGCTGCCGGTTGCGCGTCTGTTCGCCGGCTCTTTGCCCATGCCGCTGGTCATTTCGTCCGGCTGGCAATTGCAGTCCGCCGCTCAAGTTGCGCAACCGGGCAATGAAATCGCGCAAACCACCTTTCAATCTGCCGGCTGGTATCCCGCCACCGTCCCGGGAACGGTGCTGGCGACCCTGGTTGACAACCAGGTTTACCCAGAGCCGCTCTACGGGGAAAACAATCGGCCCGATAAAATTCCGGACAGCCTTTGCCGGACGTCCTGGTGGTATCGGACAACGTTTCTGGTGCCAAAAAATTACGCCGGTGAAAACATCTGGCTCAATTTTGATGGGATCAACTATTCCGCCGAGGTGTGGGTCAACGGACAAAAAATCGGCAATCTGCGCGGCGCGTTCGCCCGAGGTGTTTTCGATGTTTCTTCCGTCGTGATTCCGGGAAAAACTGCGGCGCTGGCAGTCCTCATTTCGCCGCAGCCGCACCCCGGCGAACCGCACGAACACACGTTGGCGAACGGCATGGGCGGCAACGGCGGGATTACGGCCATTGACGGCCCGACGTTCCTTTGCACGCTGGGCTGGGACTGGATTCCCGCCATCCGTGACCGCGACAGCGGCATCTGGCAGAAAGTGTGGCTTTCCGCAACTGGTCCGGTGGTGCTCAAGGATCCGCTGGTGACCAGCGACCTGCCGTTGCCGAAGTTGGACACGGCAGACCTGACCGTGCAGGCCACGCTGGAAAACGTCACGGATCAGCCGCAAAAAGGCTGGTTCAAAGGAATGTTCGGCCAGGTGGCTTTTGAAACGCCGGTGGCGCTGGCGGCCCACTCTTCGCAAATGATTTTGCTCGATCCTAAAAACATGCCGCAACTACAGGTCAAGCAGCCGCGGCTCTGGTGGCCAAACGGATATGGCCCGCAAAATCTATACAAATTGCACCTGAGTTTCGAAATGGCCGGCGCGGTTTCCGACCAGCGCGACGTGACTTTCGGCATCCGCAAGATCACTTATTCCGTTCCCGATTCCGAGAACTTGACGGTGTCGGTTAACGGCGTCCGCATTTTCTGCAAAGGCGGCAACTGGGGCATGGATGAAGCCATGAAGCGAATTCCCCGCGAACGACTGGAGGCGCAGATTCGCCTGCATCAACTGGCCAATTACACGTTCATCCGCAACTGGGTCGGCCAGAGCACCAGCGAAGATTTTTATGATCTCTGTGACCAGCATGGGCTGCTGCTGTGGGACGAATTTTTCCAGCCGAACCCCAGCGACGGTCCCAACGTGGCGGATGCGGAGCTTTATATCGCCAATGTGCGCGAAAAAATTCTTCGCTTTCGCAACCATCCCTCCATCGCCATCTGGTGTGCCCGCAATGAAGGTTTTCCGCCAAAGGAAATTGATGCCTCGCTTCGCAAACTGATGGCCGAACTGGAACCCGTCCGGCTTTACCAACCCAGCTCCACCGATGGCCGCGGAGTGCGCTCCGGTGGACCGTATTACTGGCGCCCACCGCAGGAGTTTTACCAATTTGGTGCCGAGGAGGCTTTTAAGACGGAACTGGGCAGCGTCTCTATTCCGACCTTGGAATCCATTCACGGCATGATGCCGGAGAAAGATTGGGAAGTCATCAATGATGATTGGGCCGAGCATGACCTTGCCAAAGGCGCGCAGCATGGCGATGAA
The DNA here is from genome assembly GCA_964449815.1 of uncultured Bifidobacteriaceae bacterium. Classification (GTDB taxonomy): domain Bacteria; phylum Verrucomicrobiota; class Verrucomicrobiia; order Limisphaerales; family UBA11358; genus UBA11358. The sequence continues at coordinate 43,534 of CAYVGC010000009.1, read as the reverse complement.
TATCCTCGCGTTATCGGTGACCGCTACGGCCGGTTGGCGAATCTGGCGGATTTTGTCCGCAAGGCCCAGCTGGCCAACTACGAGGCGTTCCGCGCGATGTATGAAGGCCGCAACGCCGAGCTCTTCAAGCCCTGCACGGGTGTGATCACCTGGATGAGCAATCCCGCGCAGCCCAGCTTCGTCTGGCAGCTCTACCATCACGATCTGGAACCGAACGCGTCATTTTTTGCGGTCAAAAAAGCGTGTGAACCCGTTCACATCCAGTTGAATCAAGCGGACTGGGAAGTGGAAGTCATCAACAACCTGCCCGTTCCCCTGCAACAGGCCCGCGCCCGGCTCACGGTTTACAACCTCGATGGCTCGCTGGCGTATCAACATGAATTCGCGGTCAATGCCGCGCCCGCCGCGGAAACCGGCCTCGGCTTGGTTGAGTGGCCGGCGAACCTTTCGCCCGTTCATTTCGTCAAGCTCGAATTGCACGACGAAAGCGGCCGGCTGATTTCAGACAACTTTTACTGGCGCGAACTGCCGGCGCAAATAAACAATTTGCAGGCATTGGAAACCATGCCCGCGGTGACATTGGAAGCCGGGGTCGCCCGCCGCGATGCTGATGGCAAATGTTCCTTCACAGTCACGCTGCATAATCCGACGTCGAAAGTGGCGCTGATGACGCATCTCCAACTGCGCCGCCAGGATTCGGGCGACCGCGTGCTGCCAGTGTATTATACGGACAATTACATTTCGTTCGTGCCGGGTGAGACCAGAACGGTCACGATTGAAGCCGCCGAATCCGCGTTAAAAGGACATCCGGCAGCAGTTGTGGTTGATGGCTGGAATGTCGCGGTCAAACCGTTTGCATCCGCCGGGGCGGTGGTGGCCCTGAATGAAGCCGCACAAGTCAATCATTGGCCGGTCACAGGTCTGCCGGTTGTCTCCAGCAAGCCCCGTTAGCACCACACAACAACCAATTGGGCGTAGTGTGAGACGCGGGCGTTTCGCCCGCGCTCAAATTCCGCCGGTCACCGGATTTTTCCCGGCGTTGGCTTTGCTTTGCGGCCAGAATGGTTTGCGGAAGGCATCGGTGAAATTGTAGCCGTTTTGAAAATCGTCGCGCGTGTCCTTTTCGGTTTTCGCCAGCAGGCCGCTCTCGACCATGTTGAAAACAATGTCGCCGAAGTCGCGGCTGTTTTTCACGCCCCATTCCTCCAGCACGGTCATGGTCATCGGGCCGTATTGCTGGAGCGCGAACTGCCGGATCCCGTCGAGCAGCTCCTGGCCGGTGACATGGCGGACGGTGCCTTTATTTTCCCGGCTGACGAGTTTTTGCGTGAAGTCGAGCGCCTCGCGGGTGAAAAGATAGGCGTCTCGCGCAAACCGCGGGTCGTGCGCGAGTATTTTCTCCAGCACCTCATCAAAATTGACTTCTTGCATATCAGGGTTTGACCGGCTGCACGGTTGCCGATGGCGGATGGGCGGCACGATACGTTTTCACCGCCAGGCCCGTCAGCAACAATCCTAAAACGACACACAGAACCAGCTGCTCCTGTTTCGTCAGGTAATTCACACCAGCATTGTAGCGGAAAATCATGTGACGGCAATGATCTCTTGTTCCCAATGTCCGCCGGCCCGGAAGCCTGAGCGGTTGCAGTCAAAGGACACGGCAATGCGCCCAGGCTTTGGCCTTGCGACGATGGCTCAATCATTTTAGTCTGCTCACCTCAATGGCTGCCATCGGACGTTTCCAGAAAGACGAAGAAATTTTCCACGCCAAAGTGGTGGAGGGTGAATTGTTCCGGCTGCATGGCGACGTTTTTGGCTCACCCACCTTCGACCGCTGGCCCATGCTGCGCAAAGGCGTCAAGACACTCGTGCCGGTCGTGCCAGGCAAGATCATCGCCGTCGGCATCAATTACCTCGACCACGCGCGCGAGATGGGCCGCGAGCTGCCCAAGGAGCCGCTCATCTGGTTCAAGGCCGCCACGTCGCTGCTGCCGGACGGCGGCAAGATTGAAATTCCGTTTCCGCAGCACCGCACGGATTTCGAGGCGGAACTTGCCATCGTCATCGGACGCAAAATCCGCAGCGTTTCGCCCACGCAGGCGTCGCGCTACATTTTCGGCTACACGCCCGCGCAGGACATCAGCGACCGCACGATCCAAAAAGCCGAGTCGCAATGGGCGCGCTGCAAATCGTTCGACACCTTCACGCCGCTCGGCCCGCTGGTGGAGACGATGATTGATCCCACCGAGCTCAGCATCCAGCAGTTTCAAAACGGCCAGCTCCGCCAGAACTCGAACACGAAGCAGCTTATCTTCAAGCCCGCCGAACTCGTCAGCTTCATCTCGACCAGCATGACGCTGTTGCCCGGCGACGTGATTCTCACCGGCACGCCCAGCGGCGTCGGACCGATTCAATGCGGCGACAAGCTGGAAGTGCGGATTCAGGGTCTCGCGCCGCTGGTGAACACGGTTAAATAAATTTCAACCACCAAGACTCAAAGCAACCGAGAGAAAATTCTTCGTGTCCTGGTGTCTTTGTGGTTAATCTTTCCGCCACATGAAGTGGACACAAACTCTGATTCCGACCCTCCGCGAAGCCCCGGCTGACGCGGAAATCGTTTCCCATAAACTTTTGCTGCGCGCCGGCCTCATCCGCAAGCTCGCGGGCGGCGTTTATACTTTTCTGCCGCTCGGCCTCCGCGTGCTGCGCAAGGTCGAGCAGATCGTCCGCGAGGAAATGGACAGGGCAGGGGCGATTGAAGTGCTCATGCCGGCGCTCCAGCCGCCGGAAATCTGGGAGGCCAGCGGCCGCGCCGAAACCGCGAGCAATGTGTTGTTCAAGGTCAAGGACAGCTCCGGCCGCCAGTGGTTTTTAAGCCCCACCGCCGAAGAAGTCATCACCACGCTCGCCGCGAACGAAATCAATTCCTACCGCCAGTTGCCGAAGAATTTTTACCAGATCAGCCTGAAATTCCGCGACGAAATCCGCCCGCGCTTCGGGCTGATGCGCGCCAAGGAATTCATCATGAAGGACGCCTATTCGTTCGACACCACGGACGAGGGCGCGATGGCGGCCTACAAGAAAATGTATGACGCCTACACGCGCATCTTCGCGCGGTGCGGGCTGAAGGCGTTTCCCGTCGAGGCTGATACCGGTGTGATCGGCGGCAATTACTCGCACGAGTTCATGGTGCCCGCCGAGACCGGCGAGAACGAAGTGGCGTTCTGCGATGCCTGCGGTTACGCGGCGAACATCGAAAAGGCGACGAGTGGAATCCCCAAAACGGCGGCGCGCGAAATCGGCGCGGCGATTGAAAAGTTTCCAACGCCCGGTGTTGTGACGATTGATGAGCTAACGAAGAAATTCAATGTTCCTGCAAATCGTCAAATTAAAACGCTGGTTTATATTGCCGACAGCAAGCCGATCATCATTTTGATTCGCGGCGATGACCATCTGAACGAGACGAAACTCATGGCGCGCACCGGTGCGGTCGCCTTGCGTCCCGCGACGCCGGAAGAAATCGTGCCGTTGCTCGGCGCGAAGCCGGGAAGTCTGGGCGCGGCAGTGAAGGTTCCCGCCGATGTAAAAGTTTATGCCGACGAGCGTTTGCACGGCGCGAACGACATGACCACCGGCGCGAACGAGGACGGTTTCCATTTGAAGCACGTCTCCATCGAGCGCGACATTAAGGTGACGGCGTGGTTCGATTTGCGCACTGTCACCGTGGGCGAGCCATGCGCGAAATGCGGCAAGCCACTGAAAATTCGCCGGGCGATTGAAGTCGGCCACGTCTTCAAGCTCGGCACAAAATACAGCGAGAAGCTGAACGCGACGTTCCTCGACGTGGACGGTTCGCGCAAGCCGTCGGTGATGGGCTGCTACGGCATCGGCGTCACACGCACGTTGCAGGCGATCATCGAGCAGAGCAACGACAAGGACGGCATCATCTGGCCGTTGAACGTCGCGCCTTACCAAGTTTGTATCACGCCGCTGGCCGTCGCGCCGGACAGCCAGGCGATGCAGCTCGCGGAAAAATTCTACGCGGAGCTGACGGTGAACGGCGTGGACGTTATTCTCGACGACCGCGACGAGCGGCCCGGCGTGAAGTTCAAGGACTCGGAGCTGGTCGGTTTTCCCATCCGCATCGCGCTCGGCGAAAAATCGCTGGCGAAAGGCGAGGTGGAACTCAAGCCGCGCAACGGTGCAATGCAGGCGGTGAAAATTGACGCCGCCGTGGCGGCGGTTTTGAAGCTGGTGCGGGCGTAAAATGGAAGCCATCCATTTTTTCAATCCACCGGCACCAAGCCACCGTCGGAACGGAACTGATGAACCGCAAAATATCCGAACAGGCGAAATAAGGATGTTGGGGATCTGCGATTCAAATTTTCGCGTATTTCGGGTGTTTCGCGGTTAAAAACCGGCCAATCGAAATGACGACGGCGGCCACCTGCGCCGGCTTGCACCGCTCTGCCAACGCCTCGTTTTCCCCGGCGGCGGTTACGTCTGGGGATTTTTCGTAGTTAATTGTCATTTATGTGGTTAACTGCGGCGGTTTATCGAAAATAAGGCTCCCGCTGTCGTCCGGCAAAGGGATTTTTACGTCTGATAAAGCAAGTCTATCGTTTGGTAGAGCAACTTTTACGTCCGATAGAGCAGTTCTTCATCTGATAGAGGAACTCTACCGGCGGGTCGGGAAGCCAGTTCGCACGTTGGGCGGTGCCAAGTCTGCGAGGGTGATCCATTTCTAGCCCGAAGTGGAGGGGGTGGTTTCGCCGTCGAGCGATTCGCGCACCATCCGGGTGAGGTCGGTGTAGGAATAAGGCTTGGGCAGAAACCGTGCGTTGGTGCGGAGGAGAATTTCCGGGCTGACCACGTCGTCGGAGTAGCCGCTGGTGAGGATGATCCGCAGTGCGGGCTGTTCGCCCAGCATTTTTTCGGCAATATCCATGCCGGAGACGCCTTCGGGCATTTTCATGTCGGTCAGAAGCAGATCAATTTCCGCGCGGTGCTGCCACCAGATTTGCAAGGCTTCGCGGCCGGAACCGGCTTCAAATACTTTGTAACCGCAGCCGACGAGGAAATCGCGCGCCATCTCGCGCAAGACCATTTCATCTTCGACGACGAGAATCGTTTCTGAGCCGCCGGCAGCAGCGGGGGCGGCCGCCACTGGATGACCGGCACCGGCCACCGGCATTTCGTCACTGGCCGGGAAAAAAACGGTGAAGGTGGAGCCGTGCCCGACTTCGCTGGCGACTTCGATCCAGCCGGCGTGTTGTTTGACGATGCCGAACACGGTGGCGAGGCCGAGGCCGGTGCCTTTGCCGACGCCTTTCGTGGTGAAGAACGGTTCAAAGATGCGCGTGCGGACTTGGGCGGACATGCCGCAGCCGGTGTCGGTCATTTGCAGGCGCACGAAATGGCCGATGCGCGCGTCGGGGTGGTGTTCAAGATAATCAGGACCGACCCAGCATTCATCCACGTTGATGGTCAGCGCGCCGCCGTCGGGCATGGCGTCGCGGCTGTTCACCGCGAGATTCATCAAGACCTGATCAATCATGCCGGGATCACCGTAAACGGAAGGCGGTTCCTGCGGACACTCAAAACGCAACGCAATGGTTTCGCCGAGAAGCCGCCCCAGCATCTTGTTGAGGTTGGTGACGACCTCATGCAGGTTGAGCGGACGCGGCTGCATGATGTTTTTCCGGCTGAACATGAGCAACTGGCGGGTCAGGCCGGCGGCGCGTTCCGCCGCGCCATGAACCGCGAGCGCGGCGTCCAGCACCGGCGGCGACAGGCCGGGATCCATCAGCAGTCGGCTCGTGTGCCCCTGGATGATGGTGAGCATGTTGTTGAAATCATGCGCCACGCCCGCCGCGAGCTGGCCGATGGATTCCATTTTTTGCGACTGCAAAAGCTGTTCCTCCAAGCTCAAACGCATGGTGATGTCCTCGCCGTAGCAATGCACCACGTTGCTGGAAAGCACGGGATGGAACGACCAGGAAATGGTGTGGTCGCCAAGCTTGATTTCCTGATTGGCGCGGCTGGAACCGGACTGCAGACAGCCGACGGCAATTTCGCTGAAATTGGCCGGCAGGATTTCTCCGGGATGCGAGCGGCCGGCGGTTTGCGTGAGCTTTTCCGCAGCGGCGTTGAAATAAGTGATCGCGCCGTCGCTGTTCATCTCCAGCGCGGGATTTGGATTCTCCTTCACGAACGCGGCGAGTTTCTGCATGGCCGCCTCGGCCTGCCGCCGTTCCGCCGCCATGCCGATGGTGTTGGCCGCCGAAAGGAGAAATTGCACCTCGCCCGGCGTGAACACGCGCTTGCGCGTCGAAAAAACCGCCAGCACTCCGAACGGCAGGCCGCGTGTGGGAATCGCGGCCGTCACGCCGCTGACCACCCCGTGGTCTGACAAAAACGGCGGCATCTTAAAACGCGTTTGCGCCGGGACCTCGTCCACCACGGAAACTTCCCCGGTGGCGGCGGTGAACCCCAACTGCGAATCCTGCTCGTTGAAAGTCATCGTCCGGCCGACCGTGCCGGGCTTCCAGCCGGTTCCGGCGAGCAGCAGCAAACGTCCGTCGGGCAGGCGCTGAAACACCGCCGAATATTCGATCGCCAGCATCTGCCCGGACATGATGGCGCCCTGGGTGAACAGCGCGTCCAGGTCATTGATGGTCAGCGCGCACTGGCCGAGCGCGGCGACGATGGTCTGCTGGTGCGCGTGGTCGCGCAACTTCCGGTCAGCCTCGTCGCGCTCCTGCGCCCGCTGCTGCAACGCCGCCGCCATCTCGTCAAATTTTTGCGCAAGCTGGCCGAGTTCGCCTTCCACCTCCTGCAAACCGGTTCGCGCCTGCAAATCGCCGCCGGCCAGCCGCAGCACCGCCCGCGACAACAACCGGACCTGCCGCAGGATGAAATGTTCCCCGCCATACCAGGCCGCGCACAACGCGAGCACGCCGATGATGAAACTCGCCCACGGCACGTTCAGGGCGTAATCCTTTATCCCTGCCGGGGCGTATTGCCAGAACCAGCTCTGGTTGACGATGTAGGTCAGAACCAGCGCCGGCGAAATGAACAGAAAAACACTCGCCACCAGCTGCATGCGCACACTGGAAAATCGTTTGCTGAACTTCGGCGTCATTCTAAAGGCTGAAAATATAACCCAGATTTTCGGCGGTGAAAACCTTTTCAACCCGTCTCCGCCAGCGCCGCCGCCCGTCCGCGCGGCAGCCGGCCCAGATGAAAAATCAGAAAGCCGTGCAGGAACTGGCGCAGCTCGCCGCCTTGCGCGGCCGACAACTTCAGCCGGGAACTGTCTGGCCAGTCGCTTTTCAAAAGCGCCTGGATGATTTTTTTTGCGCCGGGCGTCAGCCGCGTTTCCTCAAAGTCCGGCCCCAGCCCCAGTTCGCGCAGCAGCTTGAGTTCGAGCGCGAAAATATTTTGCGGCCGCGGCGGCTGTCCGCAGAGATGCTTGAGAAAGCCGCGCGTCAGTTCAAAAATTTCCGGCAATGGCGTCGCCGTTTCGGTCGCCTGCTCGATGAACGCGGCAGCGTAGCCGGCCTGCTGCAATTTCAAAAGATCCTCGCGGATCGCGCCGTGCGTTTCGCGCAGACAAACTTCGCGCAGGTTGTGCAGCTCGGAGCGGCGGCTGCGGCTGAACGAAAAATCAGCGGCGTAGAACAAATCCAGCCTGCCCGCGAACGGCGATTTGGGCCGGCGCGCGCCTTTGGCCACCGTGGCGATGCGTCCCCAATCCGGCGTCAGCCAGTGGACGATCAGGCTCGTTTCCGTGAGCGGACGGGTTCGCAGAATGATGCCGGCGGCGGATTCGATCATTTGATCTTTGGCGGCGACGGTTCCGGCGCAATTGAGCCGAGGCTGACGATGTATTTGATGCCGTCAGCCACGCTCATGTCGAGCTTTGTCAGTTTTTCCTCCGCCACCAGGATGAGAAAACCGGAAGTCGGATTCGGCGTCGTGGGAATGAACACGCTGACGAGATTCTGGCCGGATTTCTTCCGGACCTCGCCCTGCGCCGCGTTCGTGATAAAGCCGACGGAATAATTTCCCGGCCCCGGGAATTCCACCAGCACGACCGTCTTGAAGGAATGTTTGTTGCCGGCAAACGCCTCGTTGAGCTGCTTGATCGCGCCGTAAAACTTGTTCAGCAGCGGCACCCGCATCATCGCCAAGTCCAGCCATTCGATCAGCCGTTTGCCGATGTAATAGCGCGCCAGCAGGCCGATGAGGGAAATTAAAACCACCGCCAGCACAAACGCCAGCACGCTCCAATACCAAAACAGTTCGCCGGTCTGCCCGTTTTCGTAAATCTCCTTTTTGTCCAGGAGAAATTTGAGGAAGAACAGCAGCGTGTCGGTGAAATTGGAGGCCGTGCGGAACAGCCACACCACGGCGGCCACCGAGACGATGGCCGGCAGGGTCACCGCCAGTCCGGCGAAGAAACTCGCGCGCCAGCGGGCAAAAAGGGTCTTTCTCACGCGCTGATTTTAGCCGCCCGCGAAAGTTGTGCGAGGGAAAACCTCTCTTCCAGCCGCCGCACCAGCCGGTTTTCCGCGCGTTTCATCTTGCGCCGCAAATCCGGCTTCAAGTCGTCGTGGCCGAGCAGATGCAAAACGCCGTGGACAAGGTAGCGAACCACTTCCGACTGCCAGCTTGAACCGAATTCCTTCGCCTGGGCGACCGCATCGTCCACGCAGATGAAAAGCTCGCCATAGATTTCCAGTTGGGAATCCGGAATTTGAAGTTCGAAATTCCGGTGGTCAAACGTGATGACGTCCGTCGAGCCTTCGTGTTGGAGAAACTGCCGGTTAACGCGCGCCATTTCCTGCGCGCCGACGAGATTGATGCCAAGCTCTGCTTTGGATATTTCCAGCTCCGCAAACAGCGCGCCCGCGAGCTGCTTGAGCAGACGCGGGTCAATTTTTTTCGTCCGCTGGCGGTTGGCGATGACGAGATTCATTCCGCCTCGATTGACTTGGCTTTGCCGCGATGCTCCTCGTAAGCCGCGATGATCCGCTGCACCAGCGGATGCCGCACCACATCGCGCTTGGAAAATTCGACGATGGCAATGCCCTCGGTGTGCTTGAGCGCACGGTGCGCCTCGGCCAGCCCGGAATGTTTGTGCGGCGGGAGGTCAATCTGCGTCTCGTCGCCGGTGATGACCGCCTTTGATCCGTGGCCAAGTCGCGTGAGAAACATCAGCATCTGCTCCGTGGTGGAATTCTGCGCCTCGTCCAGGATGATGAACGCGCCGTTCAGCGTGCGCCCGCGCATGTAGGCCAGCGGCGCAATCTCAATCGTCCCGCGCTCCATGTGCTTGGCGATGTCCTCGGCGGGCAACATGTCGTGCAGCGCGTCGTGCAGCGGACGCAGATACGGCGTAATTTTTTCAAACAGGTCACCCGGCAGAAATCCCAGCGCCTCGCCGGCCTCGACCGCCGGCCGCGTCAAAATGATCCGCGAAACGCCTCCTTCGCGCAAAGCCGACAGCGCTGTAGCCACGGCCAGATACGTTTTGCCTGTGCCCGCCGGCCCGATGCCAAACGTGACGTCGTGCTTGCGGATGGCGTCGAGATACTTTTTCTGGCCGACGGTTTTGGCAGTCACGCCCGGCTTGCGCTCGTGCGTAGTCACTCGGTCGTTCACCATGTCCCTGAGCGTCGAGGCGCCCTCGTGTTTCACCACGTTGAGCGCGTGGGAAAATTCGCGGTTCTTCACCGGTGAACCGGCCTTCAACAAATTTTCCAGCGACGCAAAAAGCTGTTTCGCGCGCTCCACGGCCTCGGCGGCGCCGTCGAGCTTGATCCAGCCCTCGCGCGCGGTCGCCTTGACGCCGAGTTCCGTTTCGAGCGCCTGCAGGTTGTGCGGCTCGTGGTTGAACAGTTGCTGCGCAAACCGCGCATTTTCAAAATGAAGGGTTTCAGTGGCCACAATAAAATCAAATTTTCCGTCAAGCGATTGGGCGGTTTATGCCTTTAACCGGCGGGCTGAATTCCACCCAAACATTACAAGCCAGCATATTCCGGTCAGTCCGGTTTTCTGTCGAGAACTTTTGCCGGATTTCATTTGACGAAGCTTGTTTTTAGAGTAAGAATTATTTGTATAAATGGCAGTAGCGCCGGTTTTTGGCACAACGCTAACCATGGTTCCTCACCAATTAGTTGCGCCACAAGCCCGGTTGTGCACAACATATTGTGTTTTCCGCTTTACACGAAACAGCAGCTTTGGTTGGCTAGATGCAGCAAGATTATGTATCTCAAGAATCTCACAGTTTTTGGCTTCAAGTCCTTTGCGGACAAGACGGCGCTGAATTTTCAGCCCGGCGTCACGGCCATCGTCGGGCCGAACGGCTGCGGCAAATCCAACGTCTCCGACGCCATCCGCTGGGTGCTCGGCGAGCAGTCGGCCAGGGCGTTGCGCGGCGGCGAAATGGCCGACGTGATTTTCAACGGCACGGACGGACGCAAGCCGATGGGCATGGGTGAAGTTTCGCTCACGCTCGGCGGCGTCGGCGAAGAAAATCTGCGCGCGGCCGGTGTCGAGGTTTCTTATGACGAAGTAACGTTGACGCGCCGGATTTTCCGCGACGGCGGCAGCGAATATTTTCTCAACCGCACGCCCTGCCGGCTCAAGGATGTCCAGCAGCTTTTCATGGGCACGGGCGTCGGCCGGACGAGTTACAGCATTTTGGCGCAGGGGCAGATCACGCAGATTCTCTCCAACAAGCCGGAAGACCGCCGGATGATTTTCGAGGAGGCCGCCGGCATCACGAAATTCAAGTCGCAGAAAAAAGAATCGCTCCGCAAGCTGGAATACACCGAGCAAAACCTGCTGCGCATCGCCGACACGATCAAGGAAGTCAAACGCCAGATCGGCTCGCTCCAGCGCCAGGCCGGCAAGGCGCGCCGCTACAAGCAGATTTCGCAGGAACTTCAGCATTTGGAAACGCAGCTCGCGCGGCATCAGTTTGACGTGCTGCAGGGGGAAATTTCCGAACGCCAGAACGCCGTCGAAACTCTGCGGAAGGAAATTGAAGCCGGTTCCAACGACGTGCTCCGTCTTGAAAATGAAATTGCCAGGCTGCGCGAGCATCTTTCCGAGCTCGAACACGAAGTCGCCGCGCAGCAGCAGCGCGGACTGGAGTTGAAGTCGGAGACGGACCGGAACGAAAGCCGCATCCAGTTCAACGAGGAACGGCTGCGCGAAATCGAATCGCAGAACGCCAAGGCGCTCGCCGAAATCACGCAGGCCGAGGAACGCTGCCACGCCGCGTCGGGCGAACTGCTCACTGTCACGGAACGCTTGTGCGCCGCTGAAACCGCGCTCACCAAGCACAAGGAAAACTTGCAGGCAAAGCATGAAGGCTTGCAGCAGATCGAAAACAGTTTGCGCGAACGGCAGGAGCAGTTGCGCCTGGCGCAGTCCGCCGCCTTCGCCGCCGCGCAGGATTTGTCGCGCATCCGCAACGAGATCACCGCGCTCGATTTGCAGAAGCAGGGCAACATTGTCCGGCTCGAAAAGCTTTCCGCCGAAAAAATCCAGCTCGAAGTCGAGCGCACCGGTTTGGAAACGCGCCTGCAGGAATTCACCGTGAGCGTCGAGGCGGAAAAATTGAATGTCGCGACCACGCGCGGCTCGGTCGAGCAGCGGCAGAACCGGCTGCGCGAACTGCAGACGGAACTGCAGCAGGCCTCGACCGAGCAGGACAAGTTTTTGCAGCAGCAATCCGAAAAGCGTTCGCGCCTGACGGTGCTGGAGCAGCTTGAAGGCTCGCACGAAGGCTTTGATGCGGGCGCGGTCGCGGCGCTGCGCCAGTCGCGCTCGGTCATCGGCTCGCTGGCGGACCGCATCCGCGTGCCGGACCAGTTTGTGACCGCCGTGGAAAATGCGCTCGGCCATCATCTGCAACTGGTGCTCACCGAGCAGCCTTCGTCCGCGCAGGAAATTCTCGCCGACTTGAACGCGAACAAGTCTGGTCGCGCAAGCGTGGCCGCGCTGGCCATCCAGCAATACCAGGATGAGAAGCAGCTTTCATTTGTTGGTGAAATGGCTCCGGGCGAAAAGAGCGAAGCGGCGCAACGGGGTTTGCAAAACGGGCAGATTGTCCATGCGATGAGCGTGATTTCCGCCGAGCCGTCGGTGGAACCGCTGTTGAAATCGCTGCTGGGCCGCACGTTCATCGCGTCCGACCTCGGCACCGCCACGTCGCAAATTCAGAACGGCCACGCCGGCTGCGATTTCGTCACGCTCGGCGGCGAACTTCTGAGCCGGCACGGCATTTACACCGGCGGTTATCTGAGCAAGGGCGGCAACGGCAAGGCACCCAGCTCGATTCTTGGCCGTAAAAACCAGATCACCGAGCTCCAGGCCGAGTTGAACGAGCTGCAAAACCTTGTCGCCGAGGCGAGCCGCAAGCGCGGCGCTCTGTTGAGCGAGCAGACCGAGCTCCAGGCCAGTTTGCAGCAGGCGCAGACGGAATTGCGCCAGCAGGAAGTCGCCATCGCCACGCGCGAAGGCGAGTTCAAGGCGCTGCAAAATTCCAACCGCCTGCTGCACCAGAAGATTGAGACGGTCGTGTTCGAAGTGCAAAACCTGGTCGCGCAGGAACAGGAAGGATCGCAGAAGCGCGAGGCGCTCACGGTCAGGCTGAATGAACTTGAAGCCCGCGAACGCGCCGGCCAGGAACAGGTTGCCATGCTCACGACGGAGCTGGAGAACCTTCGTCAGGCGCGTGACGCGGCCAATGCCGCGTTGACCGAGAGCAAGGTCGCCCTTGCCTCGGACGAGCAGCTCGCGTCGTCCTTCAAGCAGCAGCGCACGGCGCTGGAGCAGCGCATCCGCGAACTTACCCAGGTCGTCGAGCAGCGCAAAGGCGAATGCTCCTCATTCGTTTCCCGTCAGGAGCAGGCGCAGACCGAGATTCAGGAATCGCGCGGCCAGATTGAGCGGCTGCAGCACGAATGCGAGCAGGTCAGCGCGCAGACGGCGGAACTGGTCGGCCAGAAAAATTCCCAGGACGGCGAAATTTCAACGCGCGAAGAGAACTTGCGCGTCCAGCGCAGCCGGTTGACGGAGCTGCAGAGCCGGCGCGGCGGCATTGAAGTCGAGCTGGCGCAGAAAAACATGTCCGTGCAGAACCTGCGCGAGAAAGTTCAGCAGAAATATCACCTGAACCTCGACGACATCCGCAGCGAGTGCATCACCATCACCTACGCGGATGAAGGCCCGGCCAAGGTTGAGACGCTCACGCCCGAACAGATGGCCGCCAGCGGCGCGGCGACCGACTGGAACTCCGTCACGCAGCAGGTGGAGGCCTTGCAGACCAAGCTCGACGAGATGGGCCCGGTGAATCTCGTTGCCATTGAGGAATACGAGGAGACCGAGCAGCGTCACCAGTTCCTCACCACGCAGCACGACGACCTGGTTCATGCGAAGATTCAACTGCTCGAAGTCATCAACCGCATCAACACGCAGACGCAGCAGATGTTCACGGAGACGTTTACGAAGATCCGCGACAATTTCCGCCTGATGTTCACCGAGGTCTTCGGTGGCGGCAAGGCGGATTTGATTTTGTCCGACGAAAACGACGTGCTGGAAAGCGGCATTGACATTGTTGCGCGACCGCCTGGCAAACAATTGCAGAGCATCTCGCTGCTGTCCGGCGGCGAGCAGACCATGACCGCCGTCTCGCTGCTGTTTTCGATTTATCAGGTCAAGCCCAGCCCGTTCTGCGTGCTGGACGAGCTGGATGCGCCGCTGGACGAGGCGAACGTGGTGCGCTTCGTGAAAATTTTGCAGCGGTTTCTTGCGCACTCGCAGTTCATCATCATCACGCACAACAAGCGCAGCATCGCAATGGCGGACGTGCTTTACGGCGTGACCATGCAGGAACACGGCGTGAGCAAGATCGTCAGCGTGAAGTTCCACAAGGCGGAAGAAACGCAGCAACTGGAGCCGGTTTCGACCGTGAGCTGACCCCAAAGCGGGTCATTTGGAGCGCGGGACAAGGTGAGAACTTTGCTTACCACGAATAATGCACGGCATAGGTCACGGTGCGCTCCTCGTCCGGCTTGACCGGGATGCGGAACTCGATGGTCTGCGAATCCTTTTTCACGAAGTCATCGGATTTGGCATTAATCTCCCAGTTGCTCCAGCGGTAGAGATGCTCGACCACGCGGATTTCCACCGGCGCGTCTTTTTTGCGGTTGCGGAGCTTGATTTCAAACGACTCGTCAATCCACTTGTCGCCGGTGTCCACATGGAAATTGGTCTGCTTGCGCTCGCCGACGAGGTCGAAGGCGTTGCCGGTGGTCACGCGGACGGTCTCGTTGCGCGGGGTGTGGTCAATGGTGTTCTCGCCGACGAATTGCAACTGCCCGTCGCTGTCGCGGCGATAGAAGCGCAGCTTGCCCGCCGGCAGCGCGACGCCGAGCTGGTTCGTCTCCGCGTTCACGAACTCGCGCTGGACGAGGACCTTTTTGTTTCCCGACTGGCCCCAGCCCTGGTCGTAATTCAACCCGCCGTAAAAACGATAATCGGATGCGCCGTCATAAACGTAAATCGTCGGGGCAAACATTTTCTCGGCGTGGACGAATTCAACCTGCTTCGTCTCGTGGTCGTGAAGCGTCGTCGGGCGGGCAATGTCGTAAAGATGAAACTCGTCAAAGGCTTTTTCGGTGACGGCGGGAGCGGCTTCGGCGAATCCATTCAATGTCCGAATTGCTCCACCAATGGCAAATGCACGGTTTTGTGGCTGGATTTTGTTCACGTCGCCGGCCATCAGTTTGATTTTGGCATTTTCAAATGTCTTGCCGCTGTTGTTGTTCATCGTGATCCAGCCGACGAGATCCACGTTGTCGCCTTTTTCCGGCGAGACGAGATTGTAGCTGGCGCTCCAGTCGAAGCCGCCGGTGACGTAGCCGACCTCGGCATTGAACGCGCCGGCCTGGCTGGATTGCAGCAACCAGTTGAACGCGGGTTTCAGGATCGTGTTATTGCCCAGATCGGGAAACAGCGGCTGGCCGGGCAGGCTAAATTGCAGCTTGCCGTTTACCTCGATGATGGGCGACTGTGCCTCGCCGCCGGGCACATAGCCGCTGCGGACGATTTTGCCGGGAATGAGTTCGCGCACCTCGGTGTTGTCCTTCATCCGCGTCTTTTCAAAATCAATCGTTTTGCCTTCGAAGAGCGAGAGCAGCAGCGGTTCGCTCACCGGGTCGTTGCGGTAATTCTGTTCCAGGATTTGCAGGGAGTATTTACCCGCCGGATCGCGAAGAATCACGGAGTCCGGCTCCACTTGCGAGGTCGCGCCCGCGTAGCGCACGGCATTCGCGCCGGCCTTGAGGTCGAGCGGCACGGTGTCGCGCACGACGGCGAAGTTCTGGTTGTAAATGGTGAGCGACGGCTGGGCGATGGCGGTGAAGACACCGGTGAACAGCAGGATGGCGGCAAGCTTTTTCATGGTTGGTTCAAATTGTCAGTCATTGGACGGCATGATTCAGGAAATACTCCCGCTTCGAACACAAGACAAGCCGTTTCCGCGAAGCGCAGACGATTTGTCCGCCCGCCACCGGCACCGGGTTGTCCTGAAAACTCGTGACAGCCAAATGCGGCCGGCTGGGATAACATAAAAACTCAATTTGATCCCCAAACTTGGCGGCGCAACCAGTTCAAAACGAAATATTTTTTATGCAATCGAAAATCTGCTTTGTCCGTGCGCTGTTTCAGGCGTGCTGGTTCGGCTGTTTGTTTTTGGCGGCCAGCGGCCGGGCCGGAAATTACACGAACTTCGACGTGGCAATTTATATTCCGGTCGGCGTCGTCCAAAGTTTTGAGAATCCACAGAAGCTCGCGGACGACTGGACGCGCATCAGCCGCCAGTTGAAGGTGGACAAGGTTTATATCGAGGTCCAGCGCGACCGGAACGTGGCCGGCGCAGCCACGCTGGAAAGCGTAAAGAAATTTTTCGTGGATCACGGCGTGAAGGTCGCCGGCGGCATGGCGGCCTCCGACGGCAGCATCGGCGGCCAGTTTAAGTCCTTTTGCTACACCGACCCGGCCGACCGTGCATTTGTCAAAAGCGCGGCGGAACTGGCCGCGCGGCATTTTGACGAGTTGATCCAGGACGATTTCTTTTTCAACACCACGAAGTATGATTCGGACATCGCGGCCAAAGGAAACAAAAGCTGGACGCAGTTTCGCCTGGATTTGATGGACGACGTCGCGGAGAACCTGATCATCAAGCCGGCCAAGGCGGTCAATCCGAAGATCAAGCTCGTCATCAAATTTCCCAACTGGTATGAGCATTTTCAAGGATTGGGCTATGATCTCGACCAGGAACCGAAACTGTTTGATGGAATCTACACCGGCACCGAAACGAGAGATCCCGAAATCACCGACCAGAATTTGCAGCAGTATGAGAGCTACCAGATCATCCGCTATTTTGAAAACATCGCGCCGGGCCGCAACGGCGGCGGCTGGGTGGACACTTACGACATCCGCTACATTGACCGCTACGCGGAGCAGCTCTGGGACACGGTGTTCGCGAAGGCGCCGGAAATGATGCTGTTTGAATGGTCGGGCCTGTTGCGTCCCATCCCCGCCGGCGAGCGGACGAACTGGGCGGGCCTGCCCACGAGTTTTGACTACCAGCAGATGTTGCAGGCGTGGTCGTCCAACGCGCCGGCCGGCGAGGAGCCGACGTTGGCGCGCGTCGCGGGTTGCTCACTGGAACAGGCGGACATTTTTCTCGGCAAGCTGGGCCGGCCGATCGGCATCGCCAGCTACAAGCCGTATCAATCCACCGGCGAAGATTTTCTCCACAATTATTTTGGCAACCTTGGCATTCCAATTGACCTTCATCCGGAATTTCCGACGAACGCGGACCTGGTTTTGCTGACCGAATGCGCGAAATTTGACCCCGGCATCGTGGGCAAAATCAAAGCGCAACTGGTGGCCGGCAAATCCGTCGTCATCACCTCCGGCCTGCTGCGGGCGCTTCAAGGCAAAGGCATCGAGGACATCGTCGAGGCCCGCTGCACCGACCGGAAAATTCTCGCACACCAGTATTTGAGCAGCTTTGGCGCAGGCCACGGAACAGCCATTGGCGACGAAAAAGCCGGCGACGTGCTGTTCCCGGAAATTGATTTTCTGACCAATGATTCGTGGGCGCTGGTCCGCGCGCTGGCCAGCGGCCGGGGCTATCCGCTTTTGTTCATGGATCGCTATTCCAAAGGCGTCATTTACATCTGGACGATCCCCGACAATTTCAACGACCTCTACCGCCTGCCGCTGGAGGTCACGAGTGCGTTGAAAAATTATGTCATGCGGGGGTTTCCGGTGCGCGTGGACGCTCCGGCGCAGGTCGCCTTGTTTGCGTATGACAACAACACGTTCATCGTGGAATCCTTTCTGCCTTCCGCCGCCGACGTGAACATTTCCGTTCCGGGCAGCGCCGCCAAACTCTGCAATCTCGTCACCGGCGAAATCCTCAACGGCCAGCCGTCGCAGTCACAAGGCTCCCGCCGGGGTCAGGCCGTCCGCGATGAGCGGATGTTTTTTCACGCCCAACTGCCGCCGCATTCCTACGCCGTGTTTGCCGTGAGAAAATGATTTTACTGGGGTAGCAGCCCACCGGAGCTGCGATTTCGCAGTTCGGAAGAACGAGCAGACAGCCTGGGACAACGTGTTTGTAGTGACGGGGAAGGAGCAGGCAGTTCGGAACTGTGAACTCGCAGTTCCGAAGAAGGGTGAGCGCCGGCTGATCTGGTTACTGCTTGGAATTTTGTCCGGTCGCGGTTGGAAGCACTTCTTGCTGATATTGTTTTACCAGGGGCGCTTTCAGGTCCACTTCGTCCAGCACCGACTTGGCGTCTTCCGTGGTGCGAATGACCCGGGGCCGCAGGAAAACCATCAGCTCCACTTCATTCGAGGTTTTGTTCTTTTTGTTGAAGGCCCATTTCACGCCGGGAATGCTGCCCAAGCCCGGCGTTTTCCGCAGCGTGTCGGAAACCTGCTTTTGGATGATGCCGCCGACGACGAGCGTCTGGCCATTCTTGGCCGTGAGGTCGGTGCGGAAATTGCGGGTGTCGAACACCGCGCCGCCCAGCACGGTCTGTCCGGCCACCACGGTCGAGGACTCGGCGTGGATTTTCAATTCCACGTCGCCCATGAGGTTGATGTGCGGCGTGACTTCCAAAGTGACGCCCACATTCTTATAGGTGATGGTGGTGCTTTGCCCGCCCAGTTGTGAACTGGTCAAGGTATCATTTGGCACCGGCACTTCCTGGCCCACGAAGAGCTTGCCGGTTTCATTGTCGCGGATGTTGAGCTGCGGTTCGGCCAGCACGGTGGCATCCACGGTGCGCTTGAGAAACTGCACCATGAAATCCATGTTGACCGAGCCGGACAGAACGCCGGAACGCAGCGACGCGAGCGACTGTGCCACCGTGGAGACGGAAGGCGTGTTGACGGTGGTGTTCTGGCCGAGGCCGTGCTGATACTGCCCGACCGCGCTGGCAATCATGGAATTGTCGTAATCGTCGCCGGTAAATTCCTGGCTGCCGTTCGGCGACCAGCGGACGCCGAGCGCGTCCAGAAAATCGGACGACACTTCCACCAGCCGCGCCTCGATCAGCACCTGGTCAGTGGGCATGTCCAAATCGGCGATGAGTTTTAACATCTGCGGGAAGAAATGGACGTTCGCGGAGATCATCAGCGCGTTGCTGCGCTCATCGGCCACGGCGCGGACCCGGCCAATCAGATTGCTGACGGGCTCGACGGCATGGCTGTCAGAGGAACGACCGGTGTTGTCCACCTGTCCGCCCAGCCAGGGAAAATAACCGTCAACCTTGGTTTCCACGCCGAGATCGAAACCGGTCTGAGCCGAGGAAGTCTGCGATTGTGGCTGCGCCGGTTGCGAGCTGGAATTGTTCTGCTGGTTTTGCTGCGCCACCGCCCGCAGCGGCGGCGAACCATTCTTGGCGAAAATGACGTTGATGCTGTTGGCCACGTCCATCGCCTTGGCAAATTTCAGGCCGATGTGCAGCGTGCTTTCACCGGCTTCCGGTGGCCGGTCCAACTGATTGATGATCTCCTCCACCGCCGCCAGATTTTCCTTGGAGTTCGCAGTGACGATGAGCGCGTTTGAGTTCGGCTCGCTCGTGATGCGGACTTTGCCATAAAGCCGTCCCACATCCCGGTCCGGCGTGGAAGTGTCACCTGAATCGTCAAAAAAGTCCCAATAGCTCCGCTGCACCTGCTTCTTCAAAAACAAATCGTTCAACACATCCTCGATGTCCGTCGCACTGGCATATTTCATCGGGTAAATTTTCGGCGCCAGGCTGTCATCGCTGACCGGTGCATCGAGTTCATTGATCATTTTCTCGATGGAAGCCATCTGCGACGGCGGGGCCTGCACGATGACCGCGTTGCGCCGGCGGTCGGCCACCACCGTCATTTTTTTCGAGGATTTGTCGGACGCGGAGTAATTGAAGATGTATCTGGCACTGACGTTTTGCTCCTGGTTGAGGTCCTGCAATTGTTTTGCCACGTCCTGCGCATCGGCATTTTTGAGGCTGAACGTGCGCATGACTTTTTCCTGCGCTTCTTCCGTGTCCAGCGAACCGACGAACTGCCGGATGACCTTGAAATTGGCTTCGCTCGAAAGAATCAGCAGGGTGTTGGACTGTTCGTCCGCCGTCACCTCCACCGTGTCCTTGAGCGATTTGCCGCTCTTTTTTTGATACAACGGCCCGATCTCCTTCATCAAATCCGCCGCCGACACATGTTTCAACGGGATCACCCGCACCGTCACGTCTTCCGGTTTGTCTGTGTCGAGCGCGGCGATGAGTTCGCCAACCGCACGGATGTTGTCATTGTAATCCGTGATGATGATCTGGTTGGCCTGTTCATCCACATAAATGCCCGCCTTGTCCGACAGCGCCGTGCCAATCCGGTCTTTCACGTCGGCCGCCTGAAGATGCTTCAGTGCAAAAACCTTCACCAGCCGCTGCCGGCCTTCCGGCACGTTCGTCTGCGAACTGCCCAGCAGCTCGGGGCTCATTCTTGGCTCCTTGTCCTGCGGCACGATGAGGATCGAGTCGCTGAACTCGATTGCCGAGTAACCTTCCAGCGCCAGCGCGCGGTAAACCAGATTGATGGCCTCGCGCGGCGTCACTTTTTTGGAGCTGGTGATGGTCAACTGGCATTGCACCTGCGGATGTTTCAACACGCTTTTGCCGGTTGTCTGCGACAGCCATTGAACCACCATGTCAATGTTCGCGCCTTGGAAGCTCAACTGGATTTGATCGGCGGCATTGGTGCCGCTGCTGGCCTGGTTGGTGGCCGTGCCGCTCGTCAGCGGCGCGGACGGAATCCACGGTCCGGTATCCTTGCCGCCCGAATCCGGCTTGGACGAAGAATTGTCGGAACCCGACGGCGACGGGCCGCTGGAAATCCCCGGCGGCAGGTTAAAATTTCTCGGCGGATTTTGCGCCGCCGCCGACATGGTTGAGATGCAAATAATCAGCGTGGCGATCAGGCCCGGCAGCGCCGTCGTCCGGAAAAACTGTTCGCGTTTATGGGTGTTTGTTTTCATCGGGAGTGTTCGTTGGTAGCAGGCTTTCCCCGCCGTAACCGGAAAAAATCATCAGTTCCTTTTTCTGTCCGTCCTGTTCGACCAGCACCCGGTTGATGCCGATGCGGAGCAGCTTGAGATCGCCCAGCGAATCGCCTTCCTTCACCAGCCCGGTCTGTCCGCTCGCCGAGCGGAGAAATGCAAACTCACCGGCAATGCCCAGCAGCGCCATCGGCAACGGGCGTATCACCGGGCCGAGAATTTCGCTGTCGGTGATCCGGCTGATCCGCGACTTCACGGCCGGCGGAAGCTCCGCGCCGCTTTTGCCGGGCGGCTGGTTGAGGTTCATCCCGGTCATTTGCGGAGCCGGAGCGGCATTGGTGCCTTTCTCTTCCGGCTTCGGACTCCGGTCGGCGTTGGTTCCGGCTGCGGTCGAGGCAGGCAAAACATTTGTTCCCTTGTCCAACGCGTTTGTTGTGGGCGCGGAATTCGTTCCGCTTAACTTTGTTTTCACCCGCGCAACGACATTGGTGTCCGCATTGCTTTTCGTCGTCGCCAGCTCGACGTGAGCCGTTGAGTTTGTGTTTGCACCCGCCGCTGCCGGCACGGGGTTGGTTCCTGCGGCCGCAGCCGCCGACAAAAGATTTGTCCCCACTGCGTTCGTTGAAGCGGCGGAGCTTGTTCCGCTCAATTGCGTTTCCAGCCGCGGGACAACATTGGTTTCCACTGGACGCGGCGTGTTGTTGGTTCCCTTGACCATCGCTGTCGCAGCCAGATTTGTCGCGTGGACGCCGCCCGCCGGACTGTTTGTGCCGGACGTCAGCGCCGGCAGCGCCGGCACGGTCACGCCGCGAAACGGATTCCACCGGACGAAAATTCCCGCCAGTTGATACACCACCAGCGCCGCCAGAATGACGCAGACGACTTTCAAAATCGGCTCGGCGCGTTCGCGAAGTTCACGCATGGGCGGCCTCCAGGTTTTTCGGTTGCTCACTTTTCTGCCGGTCGAAATCCAAAATGATGATCGTCAGGTTCATTTTGACCTGGCCGGGCCGGCTGTTGTCGGCGGTGAACTGCACCGAATCCACGACGACCGGAAAACCGATGCGGTTCAAACCGGCGAGAAAGGCCAGCACCGCCGGCACTTGGCCGGAACTTTCCATTTGAACCGTCGCCAGCGTCTTGCCGGAACCACGGGCCGGCGATTCGCGGACCGGGCCGAGCTGCAAACCGCCGGCTCTGGCCGCGTGCTGGATGGCCGCGCTCGCGTCCGAGACGACCATTTCCTTTTTCAACCCCGCCGGATCCATGTGAAATTCATCCATCAGCTTTTTCACCACGAGCACTTTGTCCCGGTAAGGCCGGGCTTGCCGCCGGAGATTTTGCGCCTCATGCGCAAGCTGCCGGTAGTCCGAACGCTTTTGGTCAAAAAACTTCCAGACCTGAAAGCCGCCGAACAGGGCCAGATAAATGGCGATGCCAATGCCGGCGAACCGGATGGTGCGTTTTTCGCGATCGTTCAAGGGACGCATACGAATTACTTCGTCTCCTTTCTCGAAACCAGCGGCGTGGTTGGCGCAGCGGTTGCGACACCGGGCGGCTTCACCCCGGGTGAAGCTGATTTTTCGCCCTTGCCCGTTTCATCAGCGGGCAGGCTGGCGGACAGCGCCTGCAATTGCGTGAGGGTTTTTTCCTGCGCGCTGATCCGCACGTTGACTTTCTGATGGTCAGGCGTGGGCACCTGTTCCTCGACGGTGACGTTCGCAAAGAAACCTGAGTCAATGAGCTTGGTGCGGAAATCGGCGACCTGCTGGCCATCATGAAAAGCACAGCGCAAAGAGACCTCGCCGTGGCTGTTCAGCGACAGCGAGTCGAAACGGGTGCCGGGCGGCACGGACTTGGAAAGCACATACAGCACGTCAAGGTAGGGCGGCTGGCTTGATTTCAAATCGCGCAGAAAATCCAGTTCGCGGTCAATCACCGTCAGGCGCGCGGCCTCGGCCTTGAACGCAGCGACTTTTTTCGCGAGATGCGGCTTCAGCAGCAGCGCCTCGGCATACGGCAGCAACAGCAGCGCAGTCAACAGTGCCCCAATGCGCGCCCCCCATTTTTTCCAATCCAGCGCCGCCAGGCTCGCGGCCGCGCCGCTCGTTTGTTCCAACCGGATGACCAACGCCGGGCCGCCTTGCCCGGCAAATTTTTCAAGTCCGGCAATCGCCGCCGAACGGCCTTTTCCTCCCGCCACTTCCAGCCGTTCGCACTGGCAGCCATTGCCCAAGGTTTTCGTCAGCCGTGAAGTGAAGTCTTCGGAAAGTTTGTTGCCGGAGACAATCAGTTTGGTCCCCGTCAAACTGTTCTTGATGGCTTGCTCCAGCGCGTCCGATTTTGCACCCGCTGAACCGGAAACATTTTCACTGCCCCAAAAAATAATCCGCGAATTGGTCGGAACATTATTTTCAAAGCTGGTGAGTTCCGACTGGCTGTTGCCGATGTCCAGCATTGTGAACGAATCCACCGCCGGCGCGCAGAGGTTGCTTCGCGCCAAAGCCGCCAGCGTGAAAACCGGGTCCGTCCCGCAGGCGCGAAGAATTTCATGATAGTCCGCGACCGCTTCTTTTCTCACGGCGGCCACGAGCAGTTCCTGTTTGGCCATGATGCCGTTCGACGGCGGCGGCCCGCCAAGCGGCTGGCAGCCCCAGGCCAGTTCGTCGGGCGGCAGCGGAAATTCGCCCTCAATCTGCAACAGCAGCCGCTGGTGAAATTCTTCCCTCGTGCCGGCCGGCAGCGACAGGCGCCGCAGCGAAACCCCGCGCGCGCCAACGGCGCACACGGCGCGGATGCGCGGCTGCCAGTTCTTCGCCTTCAGAAAATTTTTCAACGCCAAAACAGTTTTTTCTTTGCAGGGCGCAGTGAGGCGTCCGTCAGAATGACGTTCCAACGTCAGTTCCATGCCGTCATCTTCACGCAGCGCCTTCAGCGAACCTTGGCCGATCTCGACATAAAGCGGCGGCGGATTCAGGAAAGAAAGGTTTTTCATAAGTCATCCTCCCGCCACGAAAGGGTTCTCTGGCCGTTCAGTCCGATGTGGACAATGGCCTGGATGCGCTGCCGCGCGCCGGTGGAATTGACTTTGCCCTCGCTCAGAATGCGGAAAGTTTCCGACCGCGCCGTCACCAGCGGCGCGATTTGTTTGAAGATGTCGCGCGTCAAATCCGGCACTTTCAACAGTTCGCCTGTGTTCGCAAAAAATCCGCCGGACTGGCGCTGCGAAATGACGGCCTGCGCCAGTTCGCGCGTCATGCCCGGCAGACAGGCGAGCACATCGAGGCCAGCGGTGTTGATGTTGATGGCGCCGGTCAGGCTCTGGTTGTTGTCCGTCGTCACGTCGTCGGCGATGTCCATGAAAAGATTTTCGTTCACCACGCGGTTTCCTGATTGATCGGAATTGTCCGCGCCGCCCGGACCCTGTTGATTCTGCGGCGGCGTGACATCCAGCAAGTCGGCAATGCTTTGAAACTGGTGCTGCCCGCGATACGCGACAATCGCCCGCGCAATCTGCGGTGTGATGCCCTGGACGGCGGTCAGCGAACCTTCATCCGCCGACTGGATGTTGACGCAATTTTCGCCGGCGGCGTTCAAATTTTGCACCGTTGAATCAACGGTGAGAATCCCTGCCCAGCCCAGATCCGAACTGTCAACGGAACCAGCCGAACCATTTTCTCCCGCCGCCGCAAGCATTCCGTTTTGGCGAACATCCCGGCCCAGCAGCAATTCGGGCGTGACTCCGCGAACCATCAGCAGTTCGCGCACCGTTTGGAACGGGCCGATGCGCGGCTGATACGGCGGCTGCAAGCCGGCATAATACTGCGCTTCCGCCGTGACCGTCGTGCTGTCGCCGCCGCGCCAGTTCACGATGGCGGCGGCCACGGCTGGCGTCATGTTTTGCAGCTTGGCCAGCTCGTCGGCGGTGGCGGTGTTCACGTTGAGCCGGCTTTCCTCGTCGCTGACGCCAAAAATAATTCCGCCGCCTTCATCGGCGCGGCCCCGGCGAACGACACTGAAAACTCCACGTCCCAGCGGAACTTCGCGAAACTGCTGTGCGTCGTCGTAGAAATTGCCGTTGTGATTTTTTTGGCTGCGGCCGCGGTCATTGGCGTCTTGATACAACAGCGCCTTGGCTTTTTCGATCCCTGCGAGCGCGAGATAATGCGCCTGAATGCGGTCGCCGTAATTTTTCACCACCAGCAAATCCATCCGCGCCGTGTGCAGCACGCCAATGACGACCACCGACAGCAGCGCCAGGCACCAGAGCAGTCCGACCAGGATGGAAGCTTTTTGGCGCATCATTGATTATTGCCTCCATTTTGAGGCGTTGTGTCCGGTGAAGAGTTGTCACCGGCAGAGGATGAATTATTTTGCGTCGCATCCGCCAGATTCAGGCTCACGACGGTCTGGAAAACGAACGGCGGTTCGGGCTTTTCTTCGCTGGTGGTGCTGGGATTTTTTTTCTTTGGACGGGAATCCAGCAGCAGCGTGATGCGCACGGCCTCCGGCAGGCCGGACAAGTTGTTTTGTTCACGCGCTGAATTCTGGTCCTTGCCGTGTTCCTTCACTTCGCCCCAGGAATCATACCAATCAAGACCGTCAAAATATTCCAGCTTCAAGCCGACCACGCCTTTCGCGATTTCTTCCTTGCTCCCGCCGGCGAGCGCATCAAGCGCGATGGTGGGATTGCGCCGCCGCCAGAGGCTGAACTGGCCGGTCTCCAAATCCTTGTCGAGATAAAAACTTTCCTGGCAGAAATCACCTTCGCGGGCGCGGCGCGGCGTGTAATTATGCGTTGCAAAATCCAGATTGTCCGCCTCGATGTCCCCGACCGTCCGCGTCATGCCGAGAAAATCGTCTGATTTGGACAGCGGACACGCGGCGCGCAAATCCGCCGTCATCAGCGCCAGCGCGACGCGGGCGTTCTGGATGATCTCCGCACGTGGCTCGACCAATTTCTGCGCGGAAAATCCCGCGCCCAGACACAAATATGCGCTCACCAAGATCAACGCCATCAACGCCGAGCTGATCATCACTTCGATCAAAGTGAAGGCGACCAAACGACGTTGAAATGAGCGAATTTTCACTGCTGATTAGTTTTGGGTTTCGCCGTTTTTACCTTTCCGGATGAATCATCGGGAACCTCAAACAGCAATGTTTTCAGCTCATAAATTTCCGCGCCCGTTTGGGAGTTTTCCACCACCACGTCCACGTCATGCAGCCCGTCAATGTCCGTGGGATTGATGGTTTGTTTCCAGCGGTAAAGCGGCAGTGTCGCGCCGCAATCGCCGTCGGTCGTTCCGTCGGCCAGACCTTTTTCCGCGCGCAACAGCTCGATTTGTCCGGCGGCGAACAGCGCGGCGGTCGTTTGCAGCTCTGATTCCTTGCTGGAGGCCAGCGCGGTGGTGATTCCTTGCGTGAGGCCGGTCAGCGCGATGGCCAGAATCACAATGGCCACCATGACTTCCACAAGCGTAAACCCGGCTTGGTGATTCATGGCAGGCCCTCGCGTTCCATTTCAACGACGTGGACGCGCGCCGTGACCGGGTTGATGTGCAGGAGCAGCCGGAAGCCTTCGCGGTCGCGGAGCACGATGTCGCCGCCGTCCGCCGTGCCGTCGGGATAAAAAGCAATCGCTGCTCCGCGCAAATCATTCTCGGAAACGGGCGCTTCGGTGTTTGCATCCGAAGAAATTTCGCCGGGCTGATGAAATTCCACCGCGATGCGCGAATCCAATTCTCCTTTGCCGCCGGGCACGTCATCGGCGGGAACAAAATCTTCCTGCCCGTTTTCCATCACCTGTTTTTCCACGAGATAGCGGCCGGTTTTTTCATCCAGACGGACGCGGCGGAGCTGGTTCAAGCTGACCGCGCGGCTGTAGGCGAGGTCGAAGACATTGATCAATTCACGGCTCGTCGAGCGCAGCAGTGCGTCCTGAAATGAACCTTTCATTTCAGGAATCATCGTCGCGGTCATGATGCCGATGATGGAAATCACCACCATCAACTCCACCAGCGTGAAGCCGGCGAGTCCGTGTCGTGATGACGGTTTCAAATTCATTACCAGTTGCCGATGTCCGCCGCCGCGCCTTCGCCGCCGTCCTGGCCGTCCGCGCCGCGCGACCAGAGGTCGAAACTCGTCGGATGATGGATTCCGGGAAAGCTGTATTGATACGGATTGCCCCACGGATCATTGCGGAGCTGCTTGATGTAAGGCCCGCGCCACTTTTGTTCCGCGCCGGCTTCCGCGCCGGCCGGCGGGTCAACGAGCACTTTCAAACCTTCTTCCGCCGTCGGGTAGCGGTCCATGTGAATGTAAAAACGCTCCACCGCCGATTCGAGTTCGGCGACCTGCGATTTGGCGGCGCTGATTTTCGCGTCCTGCGTCGTGCCGATAAACTGCGGAATGATCGTCGCCGCCAGAATGCCGAGGATGATCACGACCACCATGATTTCAATCAGCGTGAACGCGTCCGAAACGGTTTTCTTCAATTGTATTTTCATGCGTTTATCTTTCTTGTCGGTTGAAATGTTTTTAATGAATCGCCCGGCTCATCTTGAAAATCGGCAGCAGAATCGCGATCACCATGAACCCCACCAGCACGCCGACGACCAGGATCAATGCCGGCGCGAGCAGCGAAATCAACACTTTCGTCCGCGCCCGCATCTGGCGCTCCTCGATCTCCGCGACCTTGAGCAGCATCTCGTCGAGCTTGCCGGTCTGTTCGCCGACATCAATCATCTGGACCATCGTCCTCGGGAAAATTCCCAGCTTGCGCAACGGCGTGGCCAGCGAATCACCGCCGCGCGTCTCCTCGGCGACGCCCGCCACCTGCTGCGCCAGAATCCGGTTGCCGATGGTGTTTTCGACGATCTTCAGCGCGGGCAGCAGCGACACGCCGCTTTTCACCAGCGTGCCCAGCGTCCGGGCAAAACGCCCCAGCGCCGCCGAGCGCACCACCGGGCCGATCATCGGCAGGCGCAATTTGATTCTGTCCCAGTTCTCCGCGCCGCGCGGCGTGCGCAGATACCGGCGGCCGCCGAAAATCACGGCGGCCAGTCCGATCAAAAGCCACGGCCAGTAGTGATGCAGCCCGTGGCTGACTTTGAGCAGAATCAATGTGGGCAAAGGCAAAACCGGCAGCATGTCCTGCAACATGGTGAAAAGTCGCGGCAGCACGACGGTCAGCAAAACGGTCACGGTGCAGATGCCGAACACCAGAACAAAAACCGGATATGCCACCGCCGAGACGACTTCGCCGCGGACTTCGTCCTCGTGTTCGAGCAGCGTGGCCAGGTCGGCCATGACTTTGGGCAGCACGCCGCCTTCCTCGCCGACGCGCACCATGCTGGAATACAGTTTCCCGAACAGCTTCGGATGCTCCTCCAGCGCCGCCGACAACGCCGCGCCTTTGCGGACCGAGTCGGCGGTTTTCTGAATCACTTCCTTGAGCGCGGGATTTTCCTCCTCCTCGCCGAGGCTGTCCAGCGCCTGCGGAATCGGAATCGCCGCGCCGAGCAGCGCGCTGATTTCGCGCGTCAGCGCCGTGATGTCTTTTCGTTTGATGCGATGGCCAAAGGAAAAATCCGCCGGCGCCCCGGTTTTGGTTTTCGGGGCGGTGCCGGCCGTTCCACCGTTGGCGGAATTGGGTTCGAGGTTTGACGGAAACAGCCTGCGCTGGCCCAGCAGGCGGAGCGCGCTTTTGCGGTCGTCGGCCTCGATGACGCCGGTGACGCGCGCGCCGTTTTCTTCGACCGCCTGGTAGCGGAACTCGCTCATTCCTGCAAGTCTCCTGATGACACGCGCAGGATTTCTTCGAGCGACGTGATGCCGTCGGCGGCTTTTCGCAAAGCGTCCTGGTGCATCGTCATCATGCCCTTTTGCGCGATGGATTTCAGCTCGGCGTTGGAATGTTTCTGCAAAATCATCTCTTTCAACTCCGGCGTGAGCGCCAGCAGCTCAAAAATACCGGTGCGTCCCCGGTAGCCGGTGTCGCGGCATTCGTCGCAACCTTTGCCGGTGTAAAAGACGCCTTCAATCCGCCCGCCGCCGAGTGCCTCGACCTTGTCGCGAACCAGCGGGGAAACGGGCGTTTCGGCGCGGCAGTTTGGACAAATCTTTCGCACCAGCCGCTGCGCCAAAACGCCTTCGAGCGACGACGCGAGCAAAAAGGCCTCGACGCCCATGTCAATCAGCCGCGTGACCGCGCCGGTCGAATCATTGGTGTGCAGCGTGCTGAAAACCTGATGGCCCGTGAGCGCCGCGCGGATGGCGATCTCCGCCGTCTCCGAATCGCGGATTTCGCCGACCATCACCACGTCGGGGTCCTGGCGCAGAATCGCGCGCAGGCCGGTTGCAAACGTGAAATTGCGGCTGGGCCGCACGGGAATCTGCGCCACGCCAGGCAGCTCATATTCCACCGGATCCTCGATGGTGAGAATTTTCAGCTCCGGCGTGTAGATGCTTTGCAGGATCGAATAAAGCGTTGTGGTCTTGCCGCTGCCCGTCGGGCCGGTGGTCAGGAAAAGTCCGTGCGGTTTTTCGACGAGCGCGGAAAGCATTTTCGAACGCTTTGCATCCAGGCCAAGTTCCTCGGCGGTGGACACCTTGGAATTTTTTTCCAGCAGCCGCAGCACCAGGCTTTCGCCGTAAATCGTCGGCATGGTGCCCACGCGGATGTCCACGCGCGCGCCGTGGTGGCTGATCTGGATGTGCCCGTCCTGCGGCATGAACCGCTCGGCGATGTTCATGTCCGCCATGATTTTGATGCGCGACACCAGCGCGGCGTGCAGATGTTTCGGCGGCGGCGGGTTCTCCTGCAACAGACCATCCACGCGATAGCGCAGTTGCAGCGTGTTTTCAAACGGCACCAGATGAATGTCGCTGGCCCGTTCGTGCAGCGCGGTGGAGATGATCAGGTTCACCAGATTGACGACCGTCGGCTCGTTGGCCATCACCTCGATGTCGTGAAGATTTTTGACCTCGCCGTTCGGCTTCTCCGGGTCGAGATTTTCAATCATCTTCTCCACCGTCACCTGATAACACTCGGAGATTTTCGCGGTGATCTCCGCCGCCGGCGCGGCAAACTCCTCCACTTCCAATCCGCTCAACAGCCGGATGTCGTCAATCACCCGCTGGTCGCCCGGCGCCGGGGTGGCGATGTGAATGGTGCCGTTGCGGATTTGAAACGGCAGGATGCCATGGTGCCTGACAAATTCGGCGGGCAGCGCGCGGATGACCTCCGGAGACACCTCCAGCTTGGCGAGACTGTTCAACGGCTTTTTATGGCCGTCGGTTTCGTCCAAGATGTCAGCACCTTGGACCGCCGGGCCGTTCTGATCTGCCAAACTTCCGGTTGATTTGTTCATGTTCCAACAATTCACCCGACCGACTGTAAAAGCTCCGTGCCTTGGCGGATCTTTAATCTATATTTAGATGGAATGGCTTATATTTAGTTCTACCACTAACATCATTAAAAGAAAAAAGTTTCAAATTATTATCAGCCCGGCGTTCTAATTTTGGATTTTGCAGCACCTGCCATTTGCTCCTGACACCAACAAGAGCTGCTGCTCCGACAGTCGCAGCCGCATTATTCGGCTTCTCCCGGCCCCGGCCGGCACGCGCTGACATTGCCCGCAAACGCGGGATGGCGGTTTGTGCCGGAATCACCTAGATTTTGCACCTATGTTTCCAGCAAGATCTGCGTTCGACCTGGCGTGTCAAATCAACGAAGGCAGACCGCCGGTTGAAGCCGGCGGGGTTAAATTTCCATGGATCAAGGGCCGCTGGATTTGGCCGGGCAGGGTGTATGCCTGAAATTATCACACCGTCTCAGAACTTTTAATCGCTGATTGTCATGGTTCGAAAACATTTCATCTTGCTGGTGCTGGCGGCGATTGTTCCCGCCGCCATTTTTGCCCAGGAAAATCCCGGCGTCCCGTGGCCGGCGACCGACGCGCTGGGACGTTCGCTGCCGCTGGCCAGCGAAGTGGGGCCGCCGAAAACCAACCGCTTTGTCGGTATTTTTTATTTCATCAACCATGCCGGCGGTCCGCGTTGCGACCTGCTGAACGGACCGTATGACCTGGCCAAAATTTTCACGCGCGATCCCGAGGTGATGAAAAAACCGGACAGCCCGTTCTGGGGAAGCATCGGCACCGCTTATTACTGGGGCGAGCCGGTTTTCGGCTATTACCGAAGCAATGACCCGTGGGTGTTGCGCCGCCACGCGCAATTGCTGGCGGACGCCGGCGTGGATGTTCTGATTTTTGACACGACCAACGCGGAAACCTATCCGGAAAATTACCTGGTCCTGTGCGAAGTTTTTGCCGGGGTGCGCAGGGCCGGCGGCCGCACGCCGCAAATCGCGTTCATGGTCAACACCAAGGCGGGCGAGACGGCGCAAAAAATCTACGCGGAGCTGTATCAGAAAAATTTGTTTCCAGAACTCTGGTTCCGCTGGCAGGGCAGGCCGCTGATGATCTGCGATCCGCAGGCAGCCAGTCCGGAATTGAACAGTTTTTTCACGCTGCGCGGCGCGCACTGGCCGTTCACGCTGACGAACACGCCTTACGCCTGGCACTGGGAGGCAACCTATCCGCAGCCTTACGGATTCACCGACAATCCGCAAAAGCCGGAGCAGGTCAATGTTTCCGTGGCGCAAAATCTTCGCGCCGACAACGGCCAGGTTGAGAACATGAGTTCCGGCGAAGCGCGCGGCCGCAGCTTTCATGACGGACGGCAGCACATCGTCCCCGGTTCGGTCAATGCCGGTTGTAATTTTCAGGAGCAGTGGGAACGGGCGTTTGAATTGCAGCCGCCGTTTGTGATGGTCACGGGCTGGAACGAATGGACGGCTGGCCGCTGGGATCGTCCGGGCCAGCCGGTGGTCTTTGTGGACCAGTTCAACGAGGAATTCAGCCGCGACATCGAGCCGATGCAGGGCGGTCACGGTGACAATTATTACTGGCAGCTCGTCGCCAACGTGCGGCGCTACAAAGGCGTGCCCGCTTTGCCGCCGGCCTCGCCGCCGAAAACCATCGTCATGACAAATGATTTTGCGCAGTGGCGCGAGGTGCGGCCGGAATTTTTGAATCAAACGGGCGAAACCGCGCCACGTGATTTTGAGGGTGCCGGCGGAACGCACTACGAAAATTGTTCCGGCCGCAACAACCTGGCCGCGTTCAAAGTCGCACATGACGCCACGAACATTTATTTTTACGCGCGGACCATCCAACCGCTTACGCCCGCCACCGGCACAAACTGGATGTGGTTGTTCATTGATGCCGACCAAAATCCGCTGACCGGCTGGGCTGGCTACGACTTCATCGTCAATCGGATGCGCGCCGCCGACGGGAAATTCTGGCTGGAAAAAAACACCGGCGGATGGAACTGGGAAAAAGTGATGCCCGTGGAATGGCGCGCTCAAGGCGACGAACTGCAACTGGCGATTCCGCGTGCGGCGCTGGGTTTGCAGCCAGGGGAAACCGAAACCGCCGTTGATTTCAAATGGGCGGACAATTTGCAGCATCCCGGCGACGTGATGGATTTTTATGTGAGCGGCGCCGTGGCGCCGGCGGCGCGGTTCAACTATCGTTATGCGACTGGCCAAGCTGATGGCAAGCGGGCAGGGCGATGAAGACTTTTGGTCGTGGCTGATGATGAAAAAATCAACACAGCTTGTGTTGCATCGGGAAATATTTTTCAGAGAGAAAGTGCAGATGGGCAAGCAGCCGCTCGAACTTCCGGGCGACCAGTTGAAGTTCCCGGATTTGTTCCGCTGTTGAATTTCATTTTTTGACACGCGCGCGCGGCAGTTTATCCTTCGGCCATGCGCATCGTTAAAGTTCCGCTCGGCAGCCGCAGCTACGCCATCAAAGTCGGGGGCGGTTTGTTGTCGCGGCTCGGCGCGGAGTGCGCGCAACTCAAGCTGGGCCGGCGCTGCGCCGTCATCACGGATTCAAATGTCGGCAAACATTTTGCCAAGGCCGCGTTGAAATCGCTCGCCGCGTCCGGTTTCGAGCCGGTTTTGATTTCCGTTCCCGCCGGGGAAAAATCCAAGCGCATCGCCGTCGTGGAAGAATGTTACGACCAGTTGGCGGCGCACCGGCTGGAAAGAAAATCCTTCATCGTCGCGCTCGGCGGCGGCGTGGTGGGCGACCTCGCGGGCTTCGTGGCGGCGACGTATCTGCGCGGCATCCCGTTCGTGCAGGTGCCGACGACGCTGCTGGCGCAGGTGGACAGTTCCGTCGGCGGCAAAACCGGCGTGAACCTCAAGGCCGGCAAGAATCTCGCCGGCGCGTTTTACCAGCCGCAGCTCGTGTTGTGCGATCTGGACGCGCTGAAAACCCTGCCGAAACGCGAATATATTTCCGGCCTCGGCGAGGTTTTCAAATACGGCATCATTTACGACGCGATTCTGTTCGCGCAGCTTGAACGCAATCTGCCGAAGCTGCTCCAGCGCGATGCCGCCACGCTCGCGGATGTCATCGCGCGCTGCTGTGAAATCAAGGCCGCAGTGGTCGGCCAGGACGAAACCGAAAGCGGCCTGCGCGCGATTTTGAATTTCGGCCACACCATCGGCCATGCGGTTGAAAACAGTTCTGGCTACGGGAAATTCCTGCACGGCGAGGCGATTTCGATCGGACAAGTTGCGGCGGCAAAGCTGTCGCAAAAAATTCTCGGCCTGCCGGCGGGCGAGGTTGAGCAGATTGAAAAATTGCTGGTTCATGCCGGTCTGCCGGTGAAGATCAAATTGAATCTGGCGCAGCGCCAAAAGCTTTTCGCTGCGATGAAGCTTGATAAAAAGACGAGCGGCGGCGAAATTAAATTCGTGCTCGCCGAAAAGATCGGCCGGGCCGTCTGGGGCCGGCCGGTTCCCGCCGCATTGATTCGGCAGGTGCTTGACTGAACTTTCCGCAAACTCCGGGCTGGAGAAAAATTATTTTCGTGTTTCCATTTTACACTGCGGCGCGACTTCGCTACATCATCCGCCCGTTTATGAATGAACGGGCACACATCCATTTATGAAAAAACAGAAACAGACCAGGTCAAAGCGGGACGAGCAGGCGCAGTTGCTGGACTTGTTGCGGACCATTTTGCCGAAGGTGGCGCCCGACCCGGCGTTCGCCGAAAAAATTTATTCCGCCTTCGAGGCCGAGTTGCGGGCCAAGAACCGCGTCACGTCGTTTGAAAAATTCTGCGAGCGCATCGAACTGCCGGATTTGGAGCCGAAAACGCTGGAAGAAGTGAAGCAGCAGCTCACCGCCGGGTTCGGCGATGCCGACCTGGAGATCGAGCCGGACGAAGCCGGCAAGGGGCTGACCGTGGATGTTTCGCTGCCGGACGGGACGCAGTTTCACAGCCAAATTCCCGTGCGGCCCGTCGCGCCGGACGCGGGTGACGAACCGGAGATCACGCTCAAGTTCGTGTCGTTCCCCGTGAGCCTGCCGGGCGACCCGGAACTGGTCTGGTCGCTGGCCAGGCGCGAGAACATGACGAATGAAGAGGCGGCCATCGCTCTCACGAAAATCGAGGACGAATTCTGGGCCTCCAAAACCGGCCAGAAATTATTGCGCGACCGGGTGGAGCGGAGTTTCCCGGAATTCATCGCGCGCGTGCCGGCGGGATTGCTCGGCGATTCCGGCCTGAAGCGGCATTACAAACTGCCGGAACCGCTGAAAGTGCTGCGGGCGGCGTTGAAGAAATAATGAGCCGGAGCGCGGCGGCGGTCCGGTTAAGACTTTCCATTTCGCGCGTTTGAACTAAATTGGGACAGTCAAATGATTCTGGTTTTGGACAATTACGATTCGTTCACCTACAACCTCGTGCAATATCTGGGCGAGCTGGGCGCGGACTTGCAGGTGCGGCGCAACGACGAGATTTCCCTCGAGCAAATCCGCGCGTTGAAGCCGGAACGCATTCTGATCTCGCCCGGCCCGTGTTCGCCGCGCGAAGCCGGTTTGTCCAATGACGTCATCCGCACGTTTGCCGGCGAAGGCATTCCGATTTTCGGCGTGTGCCTCGGACATCAGTGCGTCGGGCACACGTTCGGCGCGGAGGTGGTCGTGAATTACCGCATGATGCACGGCAAGGTTTCGCCGATTAAGCACAACGGCAAAGATCTGTTCGCCGGCATGCCGAATCCCTTTCTCGCCACGCGCTATCATTCGCTCGTCATCAAGCGCGACACGCTGCCGGATGTCCTGGAAATCACCGCCGAGACCGACGAGGGCGAGATCATGGGCGTGAAACACAAGACGCTGCCGATCTGGGGCGTGCAGTTCCATCCTGAAAGCATTCTGACCGAGAGCGGCCGGACGATCATCCAAAACTTTTTGAAACTGAAATAACTCATGGACATTTTTTTGCTCAAATCCAAGATCCACCGGGCGACCGTCACCGGCGGCGACTTGAAATACGAGGGCAGCCTCACCATTTCCGCCGACCTCATGGAAAAATGCGGCCTGCAGGAATATGAAAAAATCCTCTGCGGCAACATGGCCAACGGCGAACGCTTTGAAACCTACGCCATTCCCGGCAAACGCGGTGCCGGCGAGATCATCCTGAACGGCGCGGTGTCGCATCTCGGCAAGAAGGGTGATCTGCTGACCATCATGAACTTCGCCGCCGTCGCCCAGAAGAAAGCCAGGAAATGGAAGCCGCGCGTCATCGTCCTCGGCAAGGGCAACAAGATCGTGGACACGCGGGGAATCTGATTTACAACCCTCACAAGAAAATTCCACGAGACCGTCAGGCCGCGCACCGTCCTAAAAAAACCTAAAAAGCATTTTTTGGACATTTGAAAAGCATTGGACGGGAGAAAATTAAACCGGCGGCGGGAAGTTGCTGCTGTAAATCAATGCCGTGCAATTGGTGTGAGACAGACGAATTGAAGTAATTCGCAGCAACTTCCCCCGGAAGAGCATCGGGTAAAATGGCGGCCAGATTGTCACCAATCTGGTGCCTGTTTTGCCTTCCCCCCGGAAGAGCATCGGGTAAAATCTGGACGGCGAGGAGGTTGAGGAAGAAACCGTTTTGCCTTCCCCCCGGAAGTGCATCGGGTAAAATTCAATTCCTCGCGTTCAATCGCCCGCGTCTGTTTTGCCTTCCCCCCGGAAGTGCATCGGGTAAAATTTCCAAAGAGGAACGGCTGGCCGGCGTCAAGTTTTGCCTTCCCCCCGGAAGTGCATCGGGTAAAATCTGCGAGCGCTGCTGAAGCTCCTATTGCTGGTTTTGCCTTCCCCCCGGAAGTGCATCGGGTAAAATTGCATGGCGCAATCGGACGGTGGCAGCAATGTTTTGCCTTCCCCCCGGAAGTGCATCGGGTAAAATGAAAAGCAATGACGCACTGGGTGGCATTCTGTTTTGCCTTCCCCCCGGAAGTGCATCGGGTAAAATCCAACAACCAGCGACCCTTGCGGAGTCACGGTTTTGCCTTCCCCCCGGAAGTGCATCGGGTAAAATCTGGATTTTTAAGCGGATTTGCTTGCGGGTGTTTTGCCTTCCCCCCGGAAGTGCATCGGGTAAAATACAAAAAAATATGAATAGCTGGATCAAAGTGTTTTGCCTTCCCCCCGGAAGTGCATCGGGTAAAATGCGACGAGTGAATTGCCCTGGCTGCAACACGTTTTGCCTTCCCCCCGGAAGTGCATCGGGTAAAATAACGGCCAGTATGCCTCCGATCCGTCCGGGGTTTTGCCTTCCCCCCGGAAGTG
The DNA here is from genome assembly GCA_964449815.1 of uncultured Bifidobacteriaceae bacterium. Taxonomy (GTDB): domain Bacteria; phylum Verrucomicrobiota; class Verrucomicrobiia; order Limisphaerales; family UBA11358; genus UBA11358. Next base: position 7,174 of record CAYVGC010000009.1, on the reverse strand, counting down.
CATCGGGTAAAATCACCAGCCCGATCACCATTTATTTCACCCCGTTTTGCCTTCCCCCCGGAAGTGCATCGGGTAAAATCGACTGAAAGGAATCGTGGAAACAGAATTTGTTTTGCCTTCCCCCCGGAAGTGCATCGGGTAAAATCTTTTTTCGGATTGACTTCATATTTCTTTTGTTTTGCCTTCCCCCCGGAAGTGCATCGGGTAAAATTGCATGGCGCAATCGGACGGTGGCAGCAATGTTTTGCCTTCCCCCCGGAAGTGCATCGGGTAAAATTCGCTTCCTCGCGGACTTTGTTCTGTCGCGGTTTTGCCTTCCCCCCGGAAGTGCATCGGGTAAAATCCAACCTGTGCTGCTGAATTTCCACCAACTGTTTTGCCTTCCCCCCGGAAGTGCATCGGGTAAAATGAACACCACTGCGACAAGTGGTCTAACGGCGTTTTGCCTTCCCCCCGGAAGTGCATCGGGTAAAATGTCTGGGCTGCTCGGTGATGCGGCCATGTAGTTTTGCCTTCCCCCCGGAAGTGCATCGGGTAAAATAGGCTTGCCAGAAGCCGTTGATTTTGGTTATGTTAGTTGCAGTTGATGCACTTTCGGGGGGAAGGCTTAACTGAATATGAACCGAGTTGCCCACTGTGCTTGCACACGGCAACTCGGTTCTGTTTTTATTCCCAGAACTCCACTTGGTCCGGGATTTTGGCGTTGTTTGCGCGCTTGCCCTGCTCGTAATTCGGCCCAATCACCGTAACGCTCTTCGCCCATTGTTCATCCGTGATATAGAGCAGCCGCACGTTGCCCGCCTCCGGCACCATTTTTTGGATAATGCCCAGATGCTTGCTCAATTGCTCGAAGTTCACACACGGGCGCGCATAAACGGAAAATTGAATCATCAAAAACCCGTGGTCAAGGAGGTCGTTGCGGAAGCGCGAAGCCATCTTCCGCTCCTTGTCGGTCATCACCGGCAGATCAAACATGGCCATTAACCAGCCCATACTAAAAGGCGAATTGTTCATGCGTCTTGGTGGTAGGTGCCGACGTGAGGAGGCTCCATCTAAAATTCCGAATCCAGAAAACTGCAACCCAAATTGATTTGAGACTCGTCACCTCGTTTCCTACTTAATTTGCCGCCAGCAGCGGCAGTTCCGGCACCCAGAACGGCTGCACGGACATTTCCTCATACGCCCGCGCCAGCGAATTGGCCGAGGCGTCAATCGCATCCATCAATTTCAGCGTGTATGCCTGATGCTGCACCCGCCGCTCGCGCAATTCCGTGCCGACTTTTTTGGCCCACGCTTTCATGGAAACATCCGGCTCCAGCATGAACTCCGCGAGCATCAATTCCACCGCCGGACGAAACGCCTCCATCAAGTCATACACCAGCGGTTCGGAACGGAAACGCGGCTTGTGAAACACGCCCAGTTGCGGCAGCAGCCCGTGAACCAGCAGGCCGCGATGGCACAACGCCGACAGCACCGCGTAACCGTAATTGAGCATCTGGTTCGGCGCGGTGTCCTCCTTGCGGTCGCGCCGGCTGGCCGACCAGCCGATGGCGGGAAAATACAACTGCCAGTAACGCCGCGCGCAATTGCCCTCGTCAAACACCTCCTCCTTGAGCGCCAGTTCCAGGTGCGGCGAACGAAGCTGCTTGTGCTGCAACACGCGCGACTGGTTGAGCGTCTTGCCGCGCAACATTTCGTGCCAGAGCTTTTCATTCAGGCGCTTGGGCTTGGCCGTCTGGTTTTGAAACGTCTTCAAATCCACCGTCCGCGCCAGCGGCGCCGTCCAGCCGCAGGGCTGATACCGCTCGTCGCAATGCAGCACGATAGCATCCGTCTCCAGCAGGCCGGAAAGAAAATTGGATGAGATCGTCACCCCGCGCGCCGCGATGATGACTGCCCGGACATCATCCAACGGCAACCGCCGTTCCACCTGCCCGTCCGCCCTGCAGGTGATGAAACCGCGTTCCCGGCCAAGAATCGCGCCGTGTTGAAAAACATGAAGAATGTGGTGGCTCATAATTGTAATTTGAAATTTCAAATCTCAAATTTGAGATTCCGATGGTTGAGATTCAGTTCTGGGTGGATTCCTAAAAACCGCCGGCTTGAAATTTTCCTTCAATTTCCGGGTGAACGCATCCGCCCGCTTTTGCTGCTCCGAGCGGTTCCGCGCCGCTTGGGTCAAGCGCCGCTGCCCCTCGATGGGCGAGTCCTGCAAATTCGCCGCCCACGCCCGCAACTGCCGCGAACACGACTCCGCCGACGATTTCAAATCTGAAATTTGAGATTTCAAATACGCAAAACGACCGATCCGTTCCAGCAAACACAGCATCGAACGCACCTCGCCTGCCGAACCCCGCGCGATGTAAATAAACGCCAGCAACTCCGGCGTGGTGCCGCGTTCAAACCCCTCCGCAATATTGTTGCTCACCGACACCGCCGCCCGCTCCAATTGATCCCGCAAACTGTATTGCTTCTGAAACGCCGCGTCCTCCGTCAGCAGATACACCTTTTCCGCCAGCCGGATGGCCTCCTTCCACACCGGCAAATCTTCAAAACGCTGATAAGTCATAACGTGATTTCAAATTTCAAATTTGAGATTTCAAATCGCCCCGCCCGCCCGCCACCACCCCCATTTCAAATCTGAAATCTGCAATTTGAAATCCCCAGCGATCCCCGTTTCAAATTTGTAATCTGCAATTTGAAATTCCGGTGCCGCCGGGCTGCCATGCTGAAAGACGTGCAGGATTTGGTAGCTCATAATCTAGAAATCTTTTGAAATCTCAAATTTTCAATCCACGCGCTCGAATCCAGCTTCAAGAAATTTGCTCAAGCTGATTACCGGGCTTTTCTCACCACCAGCACTGGTTACCTGCACCCGGCCTTGGCCTTCTTTGACTATTTTATTCAACTGATACGTTCCCGGAGCGAGCGTGATGGCTCCATGAACGACAGGTTTCCCTATCTTGACCAAACAGTCACTTTGGAAAAACCCAATGATTTTGATGCCTTCCACTCTGGCTTCAATTTCGGCTTTCACTTTTGCTTTGGAATCAAAAACGCGAACGACTTCTACGCGTGGTTTGCCGTGGGCATCTGTATAAACAAACTGTCCGCGATGCCTTTCCTTCCGGCGGCGAAATGCGCCGCAGCCATCTTTCGACATATCCTTGTATTCGGAAAGGTCTCCATTCAGATTTTGCGAGACTTTTGAAACTTTGATGCCGGGCAAGGATTCCAACTCGCCTTTTTCAAATCGGTCGCAAAACACATTCCAAGCCGGTTCTTCCGGCGAGGCAGCGATAAATTTTTGCAATTCCTGTTTTATACGCTCGTCACGCACATCCTTGATTTGATCCGCCGCGTAAGTCAGGTCATAAACCAGCTTTTGCTGCACCGGCTTGTAAGCCAGTTCTCGGAGCGGAGTCCGCTGCACCATCATCGTTTTATTATCACGCTGGCCGTAAGCCCGGTCGCGCAGAACCGGGCGTTCATAGGTGAGATAACGCGGGATGACTTTGGCGATGGAATCACCAAATAATTTTCTGATTTGTTCGTAATCGCCGAATTCGGCAGAAAAACGGAAAAACCCCTCCTTGCCCGGATCACGCGCCCATTGGGGGATGAAAGTAAGCACCATTGCATCCAAGGCATGATGACGCTTGTCGGCGCGATTCTTGAGTTTTTTGGCAAAGACTTCAGCGTCGGTGTCTTTATTGTAAAGCAGTTTGTCCAGGCCATACTTCCGGCGCACGCGCGCCGTTAATCCGCCGGAAACCACAATGACACGTTTTTTTCGGTTTTGATCGTAGCCGTTGCTCCAGTTGAACCGAAGGTTGACGATGGCTTGCGCCAGTTTGGAAATCCAGGCGGTTTCTGCCAGCGCAGTATAGCGTTCAACCAGCTTGTCTGCATCTTCGCGGGTGAGTAGCTGCACCTTTTTATTGCGTAAGGTTGTCGCATATTTGTCTACAAGGGCTATGTATCCGTCCCAACTTATGGTCGGTGCTTTGCCGCTCGTATTGTGATGCCACCATTGAAATGGAGTTTGTTTGCCTTTTGCCTCGTTGCATTCGTCATGTGCCGTGACGTAATTAACCATTGCATCCGGCCCACCTTGGGCGGTTGGGACGATATGCTCGATGCGACATTCGTTTAGTTTGGTTGGGGCAAATGGCTGCCCGCAATACAGACAAATGAACCCTTGCGCCTCGGCCAATTCAAATTTTAGGGCGGCGGATTTTTCTTCCGAGCCGGCGGCTGTCGCTTTTGCTCGTGCTTTCTTGCGAGCTGCTTCGCGCTTGTCTTGAAAATCCTTCAGTTCCCGCTTTGCTTTCTCGCCCATGAAATCTTCGCGCACAAATTCCAACACAATGGCGTCCGGCACACCAAAGCATGGGATGTTTTCCTTCTCGTCGCCGAATTCAAATTTCTTGAGCCGCTTGTCGAAGACTTCAAGCCGGTGTCTAACGATAGGGTCATTGATGCTGCCAAGCAGTTCGCTGATGGCGGCATCCGCGTCCAGCTTGTTGCCTCTGGTGTGTCGTTGCTGGAGGGCATCCAATGTCTGTGACGGGATGAAAATATCTTTCCACGAATCTTCGGTGGCACCGTCCTTCCGCATTTGGAGCAGAAAATTCAATTCTGATTCAAGCAGGCCGCGCTTGCGGTTTTCTGTGTCCTCCTTTTTGCGTTGTTCCTCGCTGGCGACAGTCGAGTCTGCGAACAGACACAACGGCTTGGCTGGCGATGCACCCAACTTTCCAAGCAATTCACTTTCCCGCCGGAGCAATCGGGCGTGGAACACAGAAGGGGCTTGGCCGGATAAAATCAGTTCCTTGATGATTCGCAGCGCCACCCGCGAATAGCCGCTGCGACCGGACGTTTTTGGAGCTTTGACTATCTCATGGTTGGTGAGCGGGCGGAGCATGGTATCATCCGCAACAACTTTTGCTTTTTTCCATTCCGCCTTGGCGGCTTTGAAAAGCGCCTTCAGATTTTCCGGCAATTCATGTTCCAACTTCCTTTTGGAATCAGCCGCCGCGCGCTGTAGCGGATAAATTTCAACTTCAGTAAGACAGCGGTTTTTACCACCTTGCGACAAGCTGAACGTCGACATTTTGCGAAAAAACTCCGCTTCGGCGGCGATTTTTTCCCAATCAGATTTGTTCAGGGCAAAACGGTCGGCCACTTTTTTAGGCCACTCCTTAATCAGTTCGCCATCCGCTGCGATGAGATTCAAGGCTTTGAGTTGACGGTGAGCGTAGGCAAAAATATCGCGAACTTCTTCGACGGTCAGTTTCCTCTGTCCATCCACCGGGTCAGACACGAGCAGATTTTTCAGTTTCAACAGCAGGGTGACTTCGGAAGCAAGCAGGGATTCGGAAATAATTTTCCCGGTGATGCCGCCATTTTTAGCGGTTTCCAGTTTCAAATCCACCTTGCAGACGTGGAATCGAGGAATGAGGGTGCAGTCATTCAGAATGCGGTTGTCGAAGCTGGGCGTCTTTTGACCGAGCGCGGCCATCCATTCTTCAAAACTTCCGCGATGCAACCCCGCTTTTTCCCGCTGATTCAGAAATGCCTCAAACGAGGTTTCATCAGGTTTGCCAGCAGGGCCATCGCACAAAAATTCGCCGAAGGTTTTGGCATGGACGGGATAGGTTAGCTCCTTGCCGGTCACAGGATGTTCAATTTTCCAACCCTCACGCTGCCAGCGGGCAAAGGCGTCGCGGATTTCTGGCAACAACACGACTGCCTGATCGCCGAGCATGATCAATTCGCGGCGAACATCAATGCGGTCAAAACGGATGTTGCGAGTGCTGTTGGCAAGATTGGTATGGGGCGGCAGTTTGTCAGGCGTGGAAGGATTCCAAAGCCCCATTTTGCTGGCATCATAATAGCAAGGCGGAACAAAGTAATAATTATCCGGCTTCCTGGGCTGCATCCTGTCAAACATCGGCAACTTCATCTTTTGAATGTTGCCCTTAAACTCAGGCCATTTGCCAACCGCTTCCTGGTAACGATGGTCGGTTTGCTGAAGTTTTTTATCTTCCGCTTCCAAATCAGCAAGTGACTTGCCCTGCTTGCGGGCTTCCTTCGTCGCCCAAGGAACTATTCCATAACCACGACACTGGATTGCCGCCCGCAATGCTTTGTAAATTTGCCATGCCTTTAAGTTGGAATCTCCGTTCAACAATTTTATCCTCAGCAGGCAGGACGTGTAGCATAGATTAAAATCCTCGGAGGTGGAGGCAGGAGCACCATCATTTTGGGCGCGTCCGTTTGGATAAACAATTTTCTCCTTTTCACCGGTTTTGGAATTCCGCCTAAATTCGGCAGGAGCAAATTCACGTTCCAATTGATAGTCCGCCGGATGTTTTAATTCCCATTTATGTGTCTCTGGATTTTCCCACACTTCACGCGGACGCAACGGCGTGAGCAACGATGTAACTTTCGCCGCTCGCCACACTCTTTCCAGCCAATGCTCGCGCTCATAATGCGCCTCACGAGTTTTTAATGCCCGGTGGCGGTTGGCTGGTGTTCCTGAAATCTTGGCAGGCCCGCGCCGGGCCAATTCCGCCGGGATGAGCAGGGAGGCCTTGTGAAGAAATTTTGTTCCTTGCCGCACGGCTTCGCCGATGGAGCCTTTGCCCAGGTCGAACGCCCAGACCATTTCATTTGCCGCCGGTTCCGGTTTTTGATTCAGAACGTAATCATTCATAGCCACGTTTCCCGATGGGGGTTGTTGGGGCGATGCTAGGCCGGTGTCACCCGGCAAGGCAACTATTTTCATCGGTGGCCAAACTGGGTGGCTTCGCGTCTTGGTGGTTAAAATCCGGGTTTCATCCGTGCCCATCGGTGGCTCACAGAGGCAATGCCAAAACATGCAGATTTTGCCAGGCCCGGAACATTTTGCCGTGCCTTTTTTGCCTGAACCGGCATAAAAGGTCCCTGGCCCTCAAAATTGCCTCAAAACAACCTTGAGTTGTCACCAAACAACTTTGTTTTGACGGAAACACTTTGGTCCGGCACCGAACAAAAGTGTTTTGGTCCTTGCGGACGGCCGGTCCTTGCGGACGGCCACCATTGCGCCGGGACCCCGTGGTTGGCGGCTGGTGATTTGAAGGTTGATCCGGGACCTGAATTGGGAGTCTGCTGACGCTGGCATGATGAC
>CAYVGC010000008.1:0-70922 GCA_964449815.1 uncultured Bifidobacteriaceae bacterium | reverse complement strand
TCTCTCTGACGCATCATCAAATCATCCGTTCAAAAACGTTTTGCAGAGGTCTCATTCCAGGAAAACTAAATCTGATTCAAACCTGCCTGTTGGGAGCTGTGCTGCTGCAATTAGTTATAGCCGGGATCTCGGCTCATGCTGCCACCATCAACTGGACTAACACCGCCAACGGCAACTGGAACACGGCGGCAAACTGGAATCCTAACACCGTGCCCGGTGCTGCCGATACCGCCATCATCAGCCTTGCTGGCGTGACTGTCTTCCTCAACAGTGACACGACCGTGGGTTCAATTATTCTCGGCACCAATGGACCGGGGACGGCAACGCTGAATTGGAGCGGAGGAGTCCTGTCTGGAAGCATGACTATTGCCACCAATGGCATCTTGAACATTGGGTTCGGGGGTGTCCTGGCCGAGTTCAACGGCTTCGTTTTGACCAATTATGGAACGGTCAACTGGACCAACACCGACATCCATGGCGTGGATGGCTACAACCAGCAAATTTATAACTACGGCGGTTGGAATGCGCAAAGTGACAACGCCTTTCTGGGGGCCTTCAACAACGGTCCGGCACTCTTTGAGAACTTCGGCACCTTCCGCAAGTCCGGCACCAGCGGCGTCACTACATTGGATGCCGGTGTCCAGTTTATTAATTCTGGCCAGGTGCAAGTTCAAAGCGGCGCCTTGGCTTTGAGTGGCGGCATCAACAACGGTGGCACCTTCGGCACCGCTAGCGGCAGCATCATGGATTTTTCCGGTTGCCTCTTCACGAACACCACCACCTTCACCGATGTCAGCAGTTACCTGACCGGCGACACGACTTTTGCGGGAATCTTTAGCGGCACACTGAACTGGCTGGGCAATGACCTTCTTTTAGCCGGCAGCTTAACGGTTGCCACCAACGGCGTGTTGAACATCGTTTCCGGTGGCGTCTTCGCCTTTTTCCAAGGCTGTGTTTTGACGAACTACGCACGGTCAATTGGACCAATGTTGAAATCCACGGCGTGAATGGCTATAACGAACAAATCTACAACTACGGGTCTGGAATGCGCAAAGTGACAACGCGTTTTTGGGAACTTACAATGGTGGATCAGCTCTGTTTGACAACTTTGGAACGTTTTGCAAATCCGGCAGCAGCGGAATCACTACCTTGAGTGTCAGCATGTTCAATAACACTGGAACATTGGACGCGCAGTCCGGCAACATCACTTTGGAAGGCGCTTGCACACTGGCCAACGGCACGCAAATGAGCTTTGGCCTGGGCGGTTCGGCGGGCAACGGTTCGATCTCGCTTCCCGGCGCGGCGTTATTCATCGGCAGCATAAATGTTAATCTCGACAGCTTCTACTGGCCGGCAGTGGGCAGTTCCTTCAATCTGCTCAACTATTCTACCGAATCTGGCATGCTGTTCACCAACGCGACTTTGCCCATCCCAGGATACCTTATCTGGCAGACGAATTACAACTCGACAGCTTTCGCGCTCACCCTGATCGCGCGCACAGCTACCAACACCGTGGCGACCAACCTCATCCTGCAGTGGCCAGGCGATCACATCGGCTGGAGCATTCAAGCCCAGACCAATCCGGTGACGGTTGGCCTCTTCACCAATTGGGCAACCCTCGCGGGTTCTTCACTGACCAACCAGTTGGTCATACCCATTAACAAAACCAACGGCACGGCTTTCTTTAGAATGTTTTACCCATAACTCAATTCCGAAAACAAAACAAGCGAATGAAAGATTCAACAGGTGGTGTGAACAAGGCCAGTTCAATAAATTTTGGGCTGAAACAAATTCACTTGATTCTTCACCTGAGGAGCAATTGAGGGGCGGCAAAGAGACAATGAGCAGGCGTTGAACGGGCGGTCGAAAAACTGCTGCTAACTTGACAGGAACCGTCTGAATTATTTTTTCGGTTGCATAAATGCAATGAAGATCCGTTACCGTTTGACCTGCCGCGGCCTCTGTGGCGGAAGGTTCTACTGCGTGGACAAGACCACCGGCAGACTCCAGATTCCAAACCACCAACTCCGACGAGACTCGGCATATCGTCGAGGCCAAGAACCAAGCCGAGCGCAGGCCCGTGCTTATTGTGCGAGCACTTTCAAACTAAAACTAACACTTTAGAATCCACCTAAGATTACAACAAGCTTTCCTGAACTATTAGGAGTTAGCCGAATAACACCGTTGCCTAATTGCTGGCAAAAACCCATATCTGGAAATATTCTTAGCGAATAGTTTACCCCAGTGAAATGATATACAACGGCATTCTGCGTGACGGTTTGCACGGCGGATTTTTGCTGCACACCGCCGATCAAATTCAAAGCCCAATACAAAGGCCGCCCTGGTCCGTCCATGCCGGTGAAGGCGACATTGGTTTCACCGCAAACAATGGAAAAACTTCCACCGCCCCGAAGCGGCTGCAGGATGCTTAGATCAGTTGGGTTCAGTTTCTTGACCACCGGTGGTCCGTCCGGGAACATCGGCAAGGGTTCACCGTTGGGGGAAAGCAAAACCGGCCGAATGCCGGCCTTTTCCGTTCCAGACCAGAGCGCCCCATCCATTATGGGCAGGGTTCCATAGGACAAAGAAGTCGTCGTGAGCGCTGTATCGTGGGTTGGCGAAACCATGTTTTCATCGAAGCGGTGGAGATCACGGATGAAAAAAGCGCCATTTTCCCAAAGAAAATTGACCCGGTAAAAACGGCTGTCATACCAGACTGTCTTGCGGTTTTCATGTTTCCAATCGTCGAGGGCAATCACTGAGGTGGGTGGCGTGAGGGAGTAGTAACGACGAAACCATAGGCCCGTTTGCGCCAGCGTCTTGACTTGAATCTCCCCGGCCCCAGCCTGTTTGGCCAGGAGCGCTACCTGTAGTGTCAGACCTGTCTTCATCGCCTCCCAACCAAACGAGTTTTCTTGTCCGGCCTGGGCGTAGCCAAAGGCCAGTGCGGGCTGATGGATCAAATTATTCATAAACCACGTGACCCAGTCCGCCGAGCCTCCAGCGTCTGGATAGACTGGTTCGAGCGTGAACATGCCGGGTGAATTGCCGTATTGATAAATAGGATCGCTACCCAGCATCCGAAAAATCGGCACATCAATCTGTGAGGCTTTAGTCTGGGCCGGCATGTAGGCGTTCAAGCGGCTGGGATAATAGGCTTGATTCCAATAACCGCCCCACAGCGTGTAGCCATCCGTGCCCACCCGGTCTTTGCAGTTGCAAGAGGCCACAATGTGATAACGTTTGGCCATGTAAGCCAAGGTGACTTCATCAATATACCAGGAACCGACGGTGCGGGGATAGTAGCCGAAGATCGCCTGGAAATCGGCCATATAGATGTCCACCAGCTTGCGCCGTTCTGCCGGCGTGTAGCCTGGAGAAAACCCGACATTGGCCGTGGAATCCCACTCGTGCCGGCCCCGCCATTTCAGGCCGGCTTTTTCGGCCAGCGGTTGCGGAATCTCCCACCAAGCCGCGATCTCGTCATGGGGTTCCAATTGCTCCTTGAAGAGTTTTTCATAGCGAGAGTTGATCAGGGCATCATACTGCAAAGCCCAAGTCGCAGGCAGATTGGCTTGTTTGATCAACAGTATCTGCTGGCTTCGTAAAGGATGTCTTCGGAATTGGGGAGGCGATAATCAGAGTTGCGCACGAAATTGTAAATATTAACAATGCGTGGTTCACTGGCATTCGCTCGTTGCAGGATGGCTGCCAAGAAGAAACCACTTAGTATGAGAAAGGAGAGGCTGCCTCTCAGAAACGCGTGAATGATTGTCAGGGGCTTCATCGGAAGAGACCAGTCAAATGATTGGCTGGAGATGTCCAAGAGGAACCATAACTAATTTTGTGGCTTGAAGGTGCATGCCACTTCCAGAAATATCGGCAATAAATTGCGCTTCGCTGCTGGCCACTTGCAGCAAAACCGCACAAGACAGATAGTCAATTTCCATTATTCGCGGCGGATTCATTCGCAACAGTTTGTCGGCATTCGGATGTTGAGGCAAATCTATTTGGAGACGGGCACAGATGAACTGTTGGTTCACCTACTTGAACAGGCTGGCGGCGTCCGCATAACACCGCGCGACACGTTCCATGGAAGGCCTTTGATCGGGCTTTTTTTCCAGGCACGACATGATGATGACAGAGGTGTTGCGGAGGACATCGAACCCCAATTGGATTGGCGAAGACGGTGTCTCTTCCCGAATCTGTTGCTCGATCAGGGCCGCCTCACCGTCAAACGGGTGTCTGCCGGTGCAGGCACAATAGGCCATGACGCCAAACGCAAAAACATCGCCCTTAAAACCATTCGTGTAGTCGCCCGCCCACTTCTCCGGCGACATATACTTGGCCGTGCCCACGGGATTTTGCTTCTTGTCCGTGATAAAGGGCGGCAAACAGCCGGCAAAATAGGAGTGTGAAAAATCTATCAGGATGGCTTCCGTCGGAAGGGCGGCGGGCACCAGCACGTTCATGCTTTTCAGGTCATTATGGATGATCGGGCGGTCGCAAAAAATTCCGGCGTGCATGTCCGCCATCGTCTCCGCCACGCTTTGCAGAATTTTATGCGTCCGGCCAGGTTCCTTGAGGGTCGCGCCCGCCTGCACCAGATCATTCAGCGTCGTGGCCTCCACATATTCCAGGAAGAGGCGATGCGACGCGGCGTCATAAGCCAGTTTTTGCCGGATGCGGGGATGCGTGATCTCCTCCAGCATGTAGGCTTCATTCGCGATAAAGATCTCATCCCAGAAATTGCGGGGTTCTTTCAGCAGCGCCGGACAGGGAATTCTGGCAAACTCCACTTTGGAGAGCTTGGACACGCCCGCGTCCACCGGTAAAGGTTCTTGTTTGCAGATGTCCGGTATTTTCATCTTGTCCTGAATCAGTTCCGGCGTCCGGCGATGTCCGCCAGCGCCTGCACCCCGCGAGGATGCGCTGGCCGAATGGCAACCACAAGCGGAAGCTTGTCCCAGCCGTGAAAGGCCGGGCGACGGTCAGGAAGCGGGTTCCGCCAGCAATTTGGTGACGACCTTTTCCACGTTTTGCGGCTGCAAGCCGATGCTGCGGACGATGCCTTTGCGATCCACCACCGCATAGGTCGGGTAATAATGTACCTGCCAGGCTTTCTGAGATTTCAACTCCGCATCGCGCGCGGTCGGATATTGGATGTCTGAAGTCTTGACCAAGTCGGGCATTTTTTCCTGACCGCGACTGGAGGTGCAGACGCCAACAACGACCAATCCCTTGTCCTGGTATTTTTTCAGCAGCTCGTTGTTGTGCGGAATGGCCGCCTTGCACGGGCCGCACCAGGTCGCATAAAAGTCCACGACGACAACTTTGCCCCTCATGTCGGCTGGCTTTACCTCGCCATTGATCCAACCGGTGGTGTCGAGCGCCGGCATCAGCTTGCCTTCCAGGGCGGCATGGTCGGCCCGATGCTCCGGCTTGGTGTCCCACGTCCAACTGTCGGGGAACTCGCCGGCGAAAATGGTCAGCACACCAAAAAGGACCGAACAAAAAATGACGTGAAATGATTTGCTGGTAGTCATAGGAACAAGTCTAGCAAAAAGACCGGCGGCTGACAACCGTCAATCGGTCTTGGCCGGCGGCCATGATGAAAACAAACCTACTTCGCAATCATCCCGCTCTGACGGGCATAATTGAAAATGCCGCCGGCGTCCACCACCGGACGCACGTCGCCGAGCGGCCTGAAATGATACACCTTGCCGGTGGCCTTGACGGTGACGGCCGTGGCATCCAGATCCACGGTCACGACGTCGCCAGTTTTCAGCACGTCGCAGAGGCGCTCCGTGACTTCGCAGGGATAAAGTTCACCGGTGGCGACGGAATTGCGGAAGAAGATGCGCGCGAAACTTTCGGCGAGGACAATTTTGCAGCCGGCGGAGCCGAGCGCGATGGGCGCGTGTTCGCGCGAGCTGCCGCAGCCGAAATTTTTCCCGCCGACGACGATGGGATATTCGCTGTCGAGCGCGCCTTCCTTGACAAAGCGGGTCGGGTAAAGCGATTTGGGCAGGCCGTCGAGCGCGTAGCTGCCGAGCTTCTCGTATTCCTCGGCGATGGTGGGCACGAGGTTCAAAAATTGCGCGGAGACGATCTGGTCGGTGTCAATGTTGTCGCGCACGACATAAACAGGGCCGGTGAAAACAGATTGCATAACGAACGTAATGTGCCCGGCGCGGAGGAAGTTTTCAATCAAATATCAATCGCCGGTTTTTCCGGCGGCGGGGCAGGGCGCTGCTCGCGTTTGCGCAACACAATCACGGCCACGGTGCAGGCCGTCCAGGTCGGCAAATCCTCCAAAACAAGCATCAGCTCGATGACGAAGGTCGGCAGGAACAAAACGTGAAAACCGAGAATCCAACTGAGCAGCACCATCGCCACACAATCAATCGCCTGGTCAATGAAGGCCCAGCCGAGCGGGCCGAGGAGCAGTTGCAAGCCGTCCGCCGCCACGGCGATGGCCAGCGCGAGGAACAGGCGGACGCGGCTGACGGGCGGCGCGCGGAAGAGGGAATGGAATTTTCCCGGCAAATTCATCGGGAAACATTAAACCCAATCGGCTTGCCGTGACAAAGCCTGTTTCTTAAATTGGCGTGTGCTCGACATTAAATTGATCCGCGAAAAGACGGGTTTCGTCCGCCAGCGCCTCGCCACACGCGGGGCCGGGGACGAGACAAAAATTGACGAACTGCTCAAGCTGGACGAACAGCGCCGGAAATTTCTGGCCGAGGTGGAGACGCTGAAATCCCGGCGCAACCGCGTGAGCAAGGAGATCGGCGCGTTGATGGGCCAGAAAAAACTCGCCGAAGCCCAGGCGAAGAAAGCCGAGACGAAGGATTTGGGCGAGAAGATTTCCACGCTCGACAAACAGGCGGCGGAAACGGAAGCGGCGCGCGACGCGCTGATGCTGCAGTTGCCGAATCTGCCGCATGAATCGGTGGTGATCGGCAAAAACGCGGCGGACAATCCGGTGGTGCGGCTGCACGGCGAAAAGCCGGCGTTCGCGTTCAAGCCGAAGTCGCATGTGGAATTGTGCGAGTCGCTCAAGCTGGTGGATTTCGCCCGCGCCGCAAAACTTTCCGGCAGCGGATTTTTGCTCTACACGAACTGGGGCGCGCGGCTCGAACGGGCGCTGATTTCTTTCCTGCTGGATTTGCACATCACACAGCACGAATACACGGAGGTGTCGCCGCCGTTCATGGTCGGCGAACATTGCCTCGTCGGCGTGGGGCAGTTCCCAAAATTCAAGGACCAGTATTACGGCGTGGCGGAAGGTGACGACGTGAAGAATCTCGGCAAGCTTTATCTGGTGCCCACGGCGGAAACGCCGGTGGCCAACATTCATCGCGAAGAAATTCTGGCGGAAAAGCAATTGCCGATAAAATATTGCGCCTACACGCCGTGTTTCCGCGGCGAGGCGGGCGCGGCGGGCGTCGGCACGCGCGGCATGATTCGCGTCCACCAGTTCGACAAAGTAGAGTTGATCAAAATCGTGGAACCGGAAAACGGCTACGACGAGCTGGAAAAAATGGTCACCAATGCGGAAAAAGTTTTGCAACTGCTCGGCCTGCATTATCGCGTGGTGTTGCTTTGCACCGGCGACATGGGATTCGGCAGCGCGAAGACCTACGACATTGAGGTTTGGGCGCCAGGGCAGGGGAGCTATCTTGAAGTTTCGAGCTGCTCGAACTGCGAAGATTTCCAGTCGCGCCGGATGAACCTGCGCTTCAAAACCGAGACCGGTGAAAATAAGTTTCCGCACATCCTCAACGGCAGCGGCACGGCGCTGGCGCGCCTGTTCGTGGCGCTGATCGAAACGCACCAGCAGGCCGACGGCAGCGTGAAAATTCCCGAAGCGTTGCAGCCGTATCTCAAAACCGACAGAATTTCCATTTAACTTGAACCACCAAGGCACCAAGAAAAAAAGAGTTTTTTTCCATTCTCGTTTCTTGGTGCCTTTGTGTCTTGGTGGCTAATTTTTGCCATGAAAATTCTTCTCGCCAGCAGCGAAGTGTATCCGTTTTCCAAAACGGGCGGGCTGGCGGACATGGTTGGAGCGCTGGGCCGGGCGCTGGTCAACGTCGGCCACGAGACGGTCATCGTCACGCCGTTGTATCGCGGCATCCGCGAAAAATTTCCGGCGCTGCGCCGCGTGGACTGGGATTTTGATCTGCCGCTCGGATTGCTCCACGCTTCGGCGGCATTGTGGGAACTGGACCGCGCCGGCGAGGCGAAAATTTATTTCATAGATCATCCGGGCTATTTCAACCGTGCGGGAATTTACCTGGAGGACCACGTCAGCTACGCCGACAACGCCGAGCGCTACATTTTTTTTTCCAAGTGCGTTGTGCATCTCGCGCGATATCTGCCGTGGCGGGCGGATGTGGTTCATGTCCACGACTGGCAGGTGGCGCTCGTGCCGGCTTTGATTTTGCAGGAGAAAAAATCAGGGTGGGGGAATCCGCCGCCGACCTGCCTGACCATCCACAACCTTGCGTTTCAGGGCGTTTTTCCGGCGGAGGCGTTTGCACTGACCAATCTGCCGGATGATTTTTTTGCGCCGGACGGTGTGGGCACGGAGTATTTTGGACTGCTGAATTGTTTGAAAGGCGGAATTGTTTTCGCCGACAGCATCACAACCGTCAGCCCGCGTTACGCGCGCGAAATCACGACCGAAGAACTTGGCTGCGGCCTCGACGGCGTGCTGCGCGAGAATGCCACCAAGCTGACCGGCATCCTCAACGGCGTGGATTACACCGAGTGGAACACGACGAAAAATCCGCACCTGTTTGCGCCATATTCCGTCACGCGGATGGCGGGGAAAAAAATCAACAAGCTGGAGCTGCAACGCCAGGTCGCCCTGCCCGTTGACGAAAAAATTCCGTTGTTCGGCACGATTTCGCGACTGGCCGAACAAAAAGGCGTGAACATTCAGCTCGGCGCGCTCGAGGAAATGCTGAACTCCAACATCCAGTTCGTGCAGCTCGGCAGCGGCTCGTCGGAATATGAACGCGGCTACCGCGACCTCGCCACGCGGTTTCCGGGCAAGGTGGCCGTGCAGTTCGGCTACGACGAAAATCTGTCGCACCGGATCGAGGCCGGCTGCGATTTTTTCCTGATGCCGTCGCGGTTTGAGCCGTGCGGGCTGAACCAGATGTATAGCCTGCGCTACGGCACCATCCCGGTGGTGCGCGCCACCGGCGGGCTGGACGACAGCGTGATTGATTACAGCCGGAGCGCGACGACCGCGAACGGCGTGAAATTTTTTGAATACACCTCGCGTGCGCTCGCCAAAGCCATCCGCAAGGCACTGGCGATTTACGCCCGGCCCGAATTGCTCCGTCAATTCCGCCGCAACGCGATGAAAGCGGATTTTTCCTGGGACAAAACCGTGGGTGAATACGTCAAGGTTTACAGTCAAACGCTGAAATGAATTGAATATAACAGACATTGTGCATCCTTAATTAACCACGATGTTTTGACAGCTCCGCCTCGTATCTCTAGCCTTGGTGGATGTCTCGATTGCCGTTTGAACTTTTCCTGGCGCTGCGTTATCTGCGGCCCAAACGGACGTTTGTCTCGGTCATCACTTTGATTTCCATCCTGGGCGTCGCACTCGGCGTGGCGGTGCTCATCATCGTCATCAGCGTGATGAGCGGGTTCGACCGTGATTTGCGCGACAAAATTCTCGGCTTCGGCGCACATCTGTCCGTGACGGAATCGGGCAGCGCGATGAGGAATTATCCGCAGGCGGCGGCGGTGATCGCGGCGAACAAGAATGTGCGCGGCGTTTCCCCCTACGTCCTCGGCCCGGTGCTGCTGGAAACGCAGGGTGACACGAACAGTTCGCCGTTCGTGGATGCGCCGATGTTGCGCGGCGTTGACCCGGCCACCGAAGGCAAGGTGAGCAGGCTGCCGGACGAGATTTTACCCGGCGGCAAGTTCGACTTGAGCGGACGCGGCCTGATTGTCGGCGTGGATTTGGCAAACAACCTGCACTTGCAGGCGGGCGACCATGTTTCCATTTATTCCCCGCGTGAAATTAAGAAGATGAAGGCCGCGCACGGACGCAAGGAGGACGTGGCGATTCTGCCGGACGATTATGAAGTGCGCGGCATTTTCGATGCCGGCTATTACGAATACAACGCCCGCGTCATTGTGACGTCGCTCGACAACGCGCAGGATTTGTATGACTTGAACGATTCCGTTCACGGCCTGTTCGTGATGCTCAACGATCCGTATCAAGCCGAGCCGGTGAAGAAGCAGTTGGAGCAGGCGCTAAATTACAAAATGAGCGAGGGCACCTTTTACGCGCAGTCGTGGATGGATCAGAATTCTGGCATCCTCGACGCACTAAAGGTCGAAAAAAACGTGATGTTCTACCTGCTGTTTTTCATCGTGCTGGTGGCGGCGCTGTGCATTTTGAGCGCGCAAATTACGTTTGTCATCCAGAAGACGCGAGAGATCGGGATGCTCAAGGCACTCGGCGCGACCAAGCTGCAAATCTCCGGCATTTTTCTTTTTCAAAGTGCCATCATCGGCGTCATCGGCGTCACCGCCGGTTTCGGCTTGGGCATGCTCGCGGTGCATTATCGCAATGAGTTTCTGCATTTCATGCGCAGTGCCACCGGTTGGGAATTGTTTCCCTCGTCGGTCTATGGTTTTGGCGAACTGCCCGCGCTCATCACTCCCAGCGATGTAGCGATTATTTGCATCAGCTCGTTTGTGATCTGCATTTTTGGCGGGCTGCTGCCGGCGGTCCGTGCCGGCAATTTGAAACCCGTGGAGGCGCTGCGCTATGAGTGAACCGTTGCTGTCCGCGCGCGGACTGAAAAAAACCTACGTCATCGGTAAGCGCACGCTGGAAGTGCTGCGCGGCGTGGACGTGGAGATTGCGCGCGGCGATTTCGTGGCGCTGCGCGGCGCGTCCGGCACCGGCAAAAGCACCCTGCTCCATCTCATCGGCGGGCTTGACACGCCAAACGCCGGCGAAATTTTCTTCGACGGCCAGAACGTCTCAAAATTTTCCGAAGGCGAGCTGACGCATTTCCGCAATCGCCGCGTCGGCTTTGTTTTTCAGGCGTATCACCTGTTGCCCGAACTGACCGCGCTGGAAAATGTCTGTCTGCCGGCGCGTGTAGCGCGGATTGCCACCGGCACGGCGGTGAAACGCGCGGAAGAACTGCTGGCCCGCGTTGGCCTGCAAGACCGGCACGACCACAAGCCGTCCGAGCTTTCCGGCGGCGAACAGCAGCGCGTCGCCATCGCCCGCGCGCTCATCAACGAACCGGAACTGCTGCTGGCCGACGAGCCGACCGGCAATCTGGATTCGCAGACCGGCGGCGAAATCATCGAACTGCTCAAAAGCCTGCGCCCGGAAAAGCCAATGACGCTCGTCATCGCCACGCACGACGCAAAAGTCGCCGCCTCTGCGCCGCGCGTGATCGAACTGGTGGACGGGCAAGTCAAGACGTTCTCCTCGTCGTCCTCGTTCTTGTAATTGGAACAGGTGTCGAGAACGAAGAAACGAGGAGCATCTATGAGCCGCGACTACTGGGAACAGCGTTACCAAGCCCATGACATGTCTTGGGAAAAAGGCGCGCCGTCGCCCGGCCTCGTGGATTTTCTCGCGGCGCATCTGAAATTAAAACGCGGAAACGTTTGCGTTCCGGGTTGCGGCACCGGCCACGATGTCCGTGAATTTGCCAGGGCCGGCTTCATCGCCTTCGGTTTCGACCTCGCGCCAAGTGCAATTTCGCTGGCTGAAGAAAAGACCAAAACTGCCGGCCTCACGGCAAAATTCCAGCTCGCAAATTTTCTCAACGACGAGCCGCCGCAGAAATTTGACTGGTTGTTTGAACACACTTTGTTCTGCGCCATCCAACCCGGTGAACGTGGCGCTTATGTCAGCGCCGTGTTGCGCTGGCTGAAGCCGGGCGGAAATTATCTGGCGGTGAATTATTTCGATTGCGGCCCGGACGGCCCGCCGTTTCCGACGACGCGCACAGAGCAGCTTGAAAGATTTTCGCCGCACTTTGATTTGCGGGCCGACTGGACGCCGCGTTCGTATCCGAACCGCGAGGGCCGGGAACGGATGTTCTGGTGGTCTTTGCGGACGGCCGCCATTGATTAAATCGGCAACCAGATTATCATTTGAAACATGCTTGAAGATCGCGATTACATGCGGCAGCCGGAGTTTGACGAACCACGCTGGCGGCCCCGCTTGCGCCTGCGCTGGTCGTGGACACTGGCGCTGATTGTGGCCTACACGGTCGTGCTGCTGGCCGAGCTGGTCATGGCGCGGCGGTTTCCGCAAAACAATTTTTTCAACGACTATCTGGCCCTGAGCAAGGCAGGCATGGAGAAAGGGTTTGTCTGGCAACTGGTGACGTATCAGTTCATGCACGCCGGCTGGCTGCACCTGCTGTTGAACTCCTGGGCGATTTACGTCTTTGGCCGGGAGCTGGAGCAACTGCTCGGAGCCCGGCGTTTTCTTGCATTGATGTTTTCCAGCGGGATCCTCGGCGGAGTGTTTCAAGTGCTTACGGCCATGATTTGGCCGGCGTTGTTTGACGGTCCGGTGGTGGGCGCGTCAGCCTGCGCGTTCGGTTTGGTGGCGGCTTTCGCACTGATGTTTCCGGAGCGCGAATTGACGATGCTGATTTATTTCATCATTCCGGTGCGAATGCGCGCGAAAACGCTGTTCATCGGGTTGGCGGTGCTGGCAGTCATGGGAATCATATTTCCCTGGGACAACGTCGCCAACGCCGCGCATCTCGGCGGCATGGCGATGGGCTGGCTGTTCGTCAAAAAAATCATGAAGCACCCGGCGCTCCTTGGAGTGGCGGATGAAAGTCAGTTCACCCCCTCCGGACCGATGCTGGAAAAAACGGCGTTGCTGGAGGAGAAATCCGATGAACTGATCGAAAGCGAAGTGGACTCGATTCTCGACAAAATATCCGCGCACGGCATCCACAGCCTGACTGCACGCGAACGCGCGATGCTCGAAACTGCCCGCAAAAAAATGGCGCGGCGCTGACCTCGTAAATCACCTCATGCCGTCCGCCAGTCCTCGCCGCAAGGCGTTTCAATTCCTGCTGCTTTGCACCTCCTTTTGGGCGTTGAGTTTTCCGGCGATGAAGACGCTGGCGCTCACCCAGCAAAACATTCTGCCGGACGCCGGAAGCTGGTTTCTCAGCTCCTTGTGCGTGACCTGTCGCTTCCTGCTGGCCGGCGGGCTGCTGCTGCTCATTTTCTTTGCCGAGGTCAAAACCAGTTCGCGCCGTGAAATCGAGCAGGGACTTTGGCTGGCGCTGTTCGCGGCGGCGGGCATCTGCCTGCAAATGGACGGGCTGGCCTATGTTTCCGCGTCCACCTCGGCGTTTCTGACGCCGTTATATTGCGTGCTGATTCCGTTGTGGGTGGCCGTGAGCCGGCGCCGTCCGCCGTCGGCGAAAATGTTTTTATGCGGCGCGCTGGTGCTCGGCGGCATGGCGGTGCTGGTGAAGCTAAACCTGTTTGCCATCCGGCTCGGACGCGGCGAACTCGAGACGCTGGCGGCCTCGGTGATGTTCGCTGCGCAGATTCTTTGCCTCGAACATCCGCGCTACGCGGCGAACCGGATGCGGTGTTTCACCACCGTGATGCTGCTGGCCACGGGGGCGTTTGCCGTGCCGGTCGTCGTGGCGACGGCTCCCAGCGCGGCGGACTGTGTCCGCGTTTATGCTTCGGTTCCGGCGTGCGGACTCCTGGCGGTCATCGTGCTGTTTTGCACCATTGGCGCGTTCCTGCTGATGAACCGCTGGCAACGCCACGTCACAGCCACCGAGGCCGGCCTGGTTTATTGCGCCGAGCCGGTGTTTGTCAGCGCGCTGGCGTTGTTTCTGCCCCGGTGGCTGTCGCATTGGACCGGCGTGGATTATCCCAACGAGCAGCTCACCGTCCGGCTGCTGGTCGGCGGCGGCCTGATCACGGCGGCGAACGTGCTGCTGCAATCGCACTGGCTGGAGGAAAAAAACGAGAGTCGCAAATCGTGAATCGGTGCGCCAGCCCGCCGCTGTTTTGCCGGTGCAACATTTCAACGAGGTAGCGATTTAACATTTCAACGATTCCTCGATTCCCCTATTCTTCCACCATGATCACGCGCTACTCGCGCCCCGAAATGCGGGCAATTTGGACGGATGAAAACAAGTTAAGAATCTGGCTGCAAATCGAGCTGCTCGCCAGCGAAGCCCTGGTGAAGGAGAAAATTGTCCCGGCCAGGGATTTCGCGAAGATCAAAGCCGGCTGCGACAAGTGGCTCGCCGACCTGCCCGGCCTCGTCGCCCGCCAGCGCGAACTGGAAAAAGTTCTCAACCACGACGTCATCGGCTTCACCACCGCCGTGGCCGAAGCCATCCACGACGACGCCAGCCGCTGGTTTCATTTCGGCCTGACCAGCAGCGACGTGGGCGACACCTGCTACGCCCTGCAAATGCAGCAGTCGGCGGATTTGCTGATCGCCGACGTGAAAAGATTGCTCCCCGTCATCGCCAAACGCGCGAACGAACACAAATTCACGCCCTGCATCGGCCGCAGCCATGGCATTCATGCGGAGCCGACGACGTTCGGCCTCAAGCTCGCCTTGATGCACGACGAATTTGGCCGTGCGCTGCGCCGTTTGGAAACCGCGCGCGAAGTGGCCTCCGTCGGCAAAATTTCCGGCGCGGTCGGCACCAGCGCGCACCTTTCGCCGCGCGTCGAGGCTTACGTCTGCAAAAAACTGGGCGTCCGCCCCGCCCCCATCGCCACACAGGTCGTGCAGCGCGACCTCCACGCGGAATTTCAGACCACGCTCGCCCTTGTCGGCGCGAGCATCGAGCGCTGGGCCGTGGAATTCCGCCATCTGCAACGCACCGAGGTGCTTGAAGCAGAGGAGCCGTTCACCGCCGGCCAGAAAGGCAGCAGTGCCATGCCGCACAAGCGCAACCCCATCACCTGGGAACGCCTCACCGGCCTCGCCCGCGTCCTGCGCGGCAACGCCCTCGCCGCGCTGGAAAATGTCGCGCTCTGGCATGAACGCGACATTTCGCATTCGTCCGTCGAGCGGATCATCTTTCCCGATTCCTGCACGCTGCTGGATTATATGTTCGGCCTGCTCACGCGGCTGATGGACGGGCTGGTGGTCTATCCGGCGAACATGAAGAAGAATCTCGGCCTCTCGCTCGGCATGTGGAATTCGCAGACCGTCCTGCTGGCGCTCATCAAGAAAGGGCTGACGCGCGAAGCCGCCTACCAGCTCTGCCAGGACGCCGCGATGAAAACCTGGGAGGTCAAACACGCCGGCCGCGATGACGCCGATTTTGTCGAACAGCTCAAATCCGACCCGGCCGTGGCGAAGCATTTCCAGCCCGGCGAACTGGAAAAGCTCTGCTCGCTCGACTTCCATTTCCAAGAAGTGAACCACCGGTTTAAGAAACTTGGTTTGTAGCCGCCAGTTTGTCCGCATCAACCTGCCATCGGCCTGTGTGAAGCGCGGATTGCCCTCAATCCGCAGCGCATGTGGCCCACTTGAAAAATGCCAGGTGATGAGCCTGGCAGCACAACCGCTCCCCTGCCCGCTTTCTCTCCTGCCGGCCCTTGCGGAGGAGAGAACAAATGGCCGACGGTGTCGAAAACCACGACGTTGCCAGGCCGGTGGATTGCAAATGCACGTTCGGCAACCTGCCCTCCGGCAGGCCGGTGAACTTTTACATCACCGCCGTGAACTCCGCGCCGATCAACACCATGTTCATCATCGTGGCCGGGTGATCTGCACCGTTCGAGCTCATGCGGCCAGCAGCTTTTTCAAACTCTGCAGTTCCTTCAGCCGCGCCTTGCCGGCCTTGGGATATTCCATTTTCAACTCTTTCAAGGCATCGGTGAGAACCTGTGAAATGATGAGCCGCGCGTTCAACTTGTCGTCGGCTGGCACCGCAAACCATGGCGCGTGTTCGGTGCTGGTGGCGGCCAGGCATTCCTCGTAGGCGGCCTGGTATTCCTTCCAGAAGCCGCGTTCCACAAGGTCAAACTTGCTGAACTTCCAGTTGCGTGCCGGATCGTCCACGCGCCGGAGAAAGCGTTTGCGCTGCTCTTCTTTGGACAGGTGCAGGAAAAATTTAAGGACGCGCGTGCCGTTGCGGTAAAGGTGCTTTTCCAGATCGTTGATGGAACGACAGCGTTTGTCCCAGAAGTTTTTGCCGCCCAGCAATTCATCGGGGATGTCCTGGCCCTGCAATATCTCCGGATGCACACGCACGATGAGAACCTCCTCGTAATACGAGCGGTTGAAGATGCCGATGTGCCCGCGTTCCGGCAGACAGCGCGTCGTGCGCCAGAGAAAATCATGCGCCAGCTCCTCGGCGCTCGGATGCTTGAAGCTGAAGACCTGGCAGCCCTGCGGATTGACGCCGGACATGACGTGCTTGATCGCGCCGTCCTTGCCCGCCGCATCCATCGCCTGAAAGATCAGCAGCAGCGAATAACGGTTGTGCGCGTAGAGCAAATCCTGATGCGCGCTTAATTCTTTTATGTGCCCGGCGAGCAGCTCTTTGTAATGTTCGTCCGACTTGTAAAACGGCCTGACCCTGGTCGGCAGCTTTTTGAGATCAACCCGGGCGTCTTCGCGGATGCGAAATTCCTTGGTGGAGATTTTCATGAGCTTAATCTAGGCAGACCCCGCCGCAGAATGAAAGTAGAATCATGCCGGGCGGATGGTCATGATCAAGTTCCTGCTTTCCACGGCGTCACCGTTTTGCGCGCAGATTCCGTCCACCGCGCCGTCAAGTCAAGCGAAGTGTAAATTGCCGGCGCATTTTCATCGCTTCGAATGTGAGCAGCCTATCACCTTTCCCACCAGGGTCGCGTTGCTCAAAACGGGCTGCGAACGGCCGGGCTGACGCCAGCGCCAGGCCGGCCGCGCCGTGGCCGAAACCGGGTTTTGGATCATTGACAAATTTAGGGTTGGATTTGCCAAAATTCGATCTTCCAAAGGCCGGCGGCTGCGATAAGATAGATTATAGATTATAATTTCGCTGTCCGTTCAGGGTTGGCATAGAGGTTTTGCTTGCGGCGCGGTCCGGACAGCGACTGGTGTTGGCCGCGTCGCTAACTGAACGCCTGGGTGAAGGCGTATAAATCTCGTCACCACCAGAGCCGGACGCAAGTCCGGCTCTTCTTGATTTGTGCTCACCGCCGGGAAAGTCAGGTTGTTCCCGGCTGAAAAGACTTGTCCGGCCCCGTCACGGCGGGCAAAAACTGCCAATGTAGCATCCGAGTCTGTGCAAATTTTGCCCACCTTTTCCCCCAATATGTTGATCATATTTCCTCGATTTCCGCGCTTTTTTGACGATGCTAGGATAGCATGAATTCTCAATCTTTGCCGCGCCAGCCAATATGTCCGGCCGGCCACGCGCATCGGGAAAAACCGTCGCCCGGCACGGTTTATGGTTTGCAATCGGTTTTAAGCTTTCCAGAATAAGACCGATGGTGGAATATAAGAAACTGCGGATGTGGCATTGCAATTGCTTTTCTTGTCCGCTTCTCGAAATTCGTTTATGCAAATAAAAGCCAGATGGCAGGCGTTTAGCGTCGTTTTGATTTATCTCATCGCGACCGGCGGCTGGTTTATGTCTTCCGACGCCCTGCTGAAGCGGCTCGTCAGCAATCCGGATGAACGCACGGATTTTTCCGTCGTCAAGGGCTGGGTTTTCATGCTTGTGACCGGCGGATTGCTGTATCTGGTGCTGCGGCGGCTGTTGAACCAACGGGAGCGGGAAGCGGAAAAACGCATCCAAGCCGAGATTGCCCGCCAGGAGATCGTGGACGAGCTGCAGCGGAGCGACGAACAGTTGCGCCTGATTCTGGAGGCTTCCGCCGACGGTTTGTGGGATTGGAACCTCAAGACGGGAATCGCCGATTTGAGTCCGCGCTGTTGGGAAATCTGCGGCTACGCCGCGGGTGAGGCGACGGCCAATCTGGATTTCTTAAAAAAACTGGTTCACCCGGAAGACTGGCCTGGCGTCCTGGCGGCGCTGAACGAGCATCTGGCCGGCAAATCCTCCCAGAATGTGAGCGAGTATCGGATGATCACCCAAGATGGCACCGAGAAATGGATCTGGAACCGCGGAAAGGTGGTGGCGCGGGCGGCGGATGGCAGCCCGTTGCGCATGGTGGGCACCCTTTCCGACATCACGCTGCGCAAGCGGGCGCAGGCGGAGCTGCGCGAAAATGAAGCAAAATTCCGCGCCATATTTAACATCAACGCCCTGGCCATCGCCATTATTGAACCAGATTCAACAATCTCGATGGTCAATGACGCTTGTTGCCAGTCAAGCGGCTACACCAGACAAGACATGGTTGGGAAGAGCTGGAAACAACACGTCCCATCCGAAGACTTGGAGCGAATAACCGAATACAACCGGCGCAGGCTGATCAATCCGCAGGATGCCCCGGAACAATACGAATTCAGGTTCTTCAATAAAAAAGGTGAAGTCAGACACGGCCAGATGGCCGTGGCCCTGATTCAAAACTCCGGTCAGATCATTGCGTCAATCCTCGACATCACCGAGCGCAAGCTGGCCGAGGAAGCGCTGCGAGCAAGCGAGGAACGCTACCGCCAGCTTTTTGACCTGGAATCCGACGCCATCATTTTGGTGGACTGTGAAACACACCGCTTTGTGGATGTCAACCAGTCCGCGCAGCGGTTTTACGGCTACGACCGGGAAGAATTTCTCCAGATGACGGTGGAAGGAGTTTCGGACGAGCCGGAAAAAACCCATGTGCTGGCGGAAACGGGCAATGCCTTTGTTCCGTTGCGCTGGCATCGCAAAAAAAATGGCGAGTGGTTCGCCGTGGAAATCACCGCCAACCTCATCCAATACAAAGGCCGCCGGACTGAGCTGGCCGCCGTGCGTGACATCACTGACCGCCAGCAGGTCATGGAGAAGCTGGAGGAAACCGCCGGGCAGCTTTTGGAGGCGCAGCACATCGCCCGGCTCGGTTCATATAATATCAACGTTAAGACCGGCATTTGGACCAGCTCCGTGGTTTTGGATGAACTGTTCGGCATCGCGGATTCCAGTTTGACGAAGGATATGACGGGCTGGCTGCAGATTGTTCATCCGGAGGAGCGCGCAGAAATGCGGCGTTACCTGAACGACGAAGTTTTGCAAGGCCACGCCCCGTTTGACCGCGCTTACCGGATCGTGCGGATGAACGACCAGCAGGAACGCTGGGTCCACGGCCTCGGCAAACTCATTTTAGATGACCACGGCCAGGTCATGCGGATGATGGGGGTCATTCAAGACGTCACCGAACATAAGCTCGCCGAGCAGGCGCTCCAGGAATCCCAGGCGCTGTATCAATCGCTGGTGATGCAGCTGCCCGCCGGCATTTTCCGCAAGGATCATCAAGGCCGGTATGTTTTCGTCAATGCCGAATACTGCCGGCTTAAAAAGATACCGGCGGAGGATTTTCTGGGCAAAACCCCGCTGGAAGTCATGGCCGCCCAGCCGGCGGGAAAAGACGTCCCGGAACTGATCAGAAAATATGCCGCTGCTGGTGAGGACCATCACGAGCAGATCATGCGAACTGGAAAAACCATTGAACTGGATGAAGAGTATTTGCTGGCGGATGGCGAGAGACAGTTCGTGCATGTCATGAAATTGCCGGTGTGGAACACGGATGGGAAGATTGTGGGCACCCAGGGCCTCATGTTCGACATCACGGAACGCAAGCATACCGAGGAACAGGTGCATTTGCAGTCCACCGCCCTGACTGCGGCCGCGAACGCCATCATCATCACCGACCACCAGGGCAAAATCGCCTGGGTCAATCCGGCGTTCACCCGGCTCACGGGATACAGCGCCGAGGAAGCCATTGGTGCCAATCCACGCGTGTTGAAATCCGGCCAGCATCCGCCGGCATTTTACGCCAACCTGTGGGCCACCATCACCACCGGCAACGTCTGGCACGGGGAAGTGGTCAACAAGCGCAAGGACGGACAGTTTTACACCGAGGAGATGACCATTACGCCGGTGCGCGGCGCTGACGGCCAGATCGCGCATTTCGTGGCGGTCAAGCAGGATGTCAGCGAACGGCGGCGACTTGAAACCCGGCTGCAGCAGGCGCAAAAAATGGAGGCCATCGGCACGCTCGCCGGCGGCATCGCGCACGATTTCAACAACATCCTTGCCGCCATGTTCGGCTTTGGCAGCCTGCTGCAGCAGGACACGGAGGGAAACAGCGCGGCGCAGGCCAGCATCGCGGAAATCCTCAAGGCCGCCGGCCGGGCCAAAGACCTCGTGCAGCAGATCTTGACCTTCAGCCGCCAGCGTGAGCAAAAACGCCTGGTCATCCGGCTGGACACCGTCATCAAGGAGGCGCTGAAATTCCTGCGCGCCTCGCTGCCGGCGGACATCAAAATCGAAATGCATCTGGATTCTGACTCGCCCGCCGTGCTGGTCGATCCGACGCAAATTTATCAGGTGGCCATCAATCTCGCCACCAATGCGCTGCACGCGATGGATGGCCGGTCCGGCCAGCTTACCGTGAGCCTCGAAGCATTCAAGCCCGACAAAAACTTCATTCTGGCGCATCCTGAACTCAAGCCCGTTCAATACGCGCGCCTGACCTTCACCGACACCGGCCACGGCATGGATGCCAGAGTCCTGGCACACATCTACGAGCCGTTTTTCACCACCAAACCGGTCGGCAAAGGCACCGGCCTCGGACTGGCGGTGGTGCATGGCATTGTCCAGTCGCACGATGGCGTCATCACGGTCGAAAGCACCGTCGGCAAAGGCACGACGTTCAGTCTTTATTTTCCCGGGAAAACACCGGCCGCCATTTCGGCCGGCGCCGTGAACGGCAATTTCGCGAACGGACAGAGCCAGAAAATTTTGCTGCTGGATGATGAGCCCGCGTTGACGGAGGTGTTTCAAAGCCTGCTGCTGCGGCTGAATTATCAGGTGACCGCCAGCAACAGCCCCGGCGAGGCCGTCGGCCTGTGCCGCAAAAATCCCGCGCAGTTTGATCTGGTCATCACCGACCTGACGATGCCGGAAATGAACGGCCTGGAAGTGGCGCGCCAGATCCACGCCATCCGCCCGGATTTGCCGGTCATTCTCACCAGCGGTTTCTCCGCCGCCCTTGACCGCAAAACCCTGCGCGCCGCCGGCATCTCCGAACTGCTCGAAAAACCCGTCTCGCTGACCGTCCTGGCCGACGTCATGCGCCGCACGCTCGCCAGATCATAAACCGGTGGGGTGGAAACCTGCGCCTGGTTCAAAACCATTTCCCTTTGCCGCCACCGGCAATTCCATTAACCTGCCCGCATGTTCAAACCTGCCGATTTATTCGACCTGACGCAAACCGGGCACGCCGCGATCTTCGACGGCGGCAACTTCGCCTGGGAGGCGCTCACGAAAATCGAACTCTACCTCGCCAAAGTCACCCGACAAAATCCGCCCAAGCGCTTTCCCGGCGCGAGCATCGGCGAGCGCGTCATCATCGGCGAAGGCACGTTTGTGGAACCCGGCGCGCTCATCAAAGGCCCGGCCATCATCGGCAAAAACTGCCAGATCCGCCACAACGCCTACCTCCGCGAAAACGTCATCGTCGGCGACGATTGCGTGGTGGGCAATTCATCCGAGTTGAAGAACGCCCTGCTCTTCAACGGCGCGCAGGTGCCGCATTACAATTATGTCGGCGACTCCATTCTCGGCCACAAAGCGCATCTCGGCGCGGGCGTGAAGATTTCCAACGTCAAGCTCCTGCCCGGCAACGTGACCGTGGAGGTGGACGGCGTGCCGCTGGACACCGGCCTGCGCAAATTCGGCGCGCTGCTGGGCGATGGCGCGGAAGTGGGCTGCAACGCCGTGCTGAACCCCGGCAGCATCCTCGGCCGTGGCGCGGTGGTTTACCCGAACGTCTTCTGGCGTGGCATCCTGCCCGCGAACATGATCGCCAAGAACCAGGCGGAGATCGAAGTCGTCGTCAAACGGCCGAGGAAATAAAATTTTCGCTTCAGATCGGGACGATCTGTGCCATGGTGGCCGTGCGCCAGCACCGGCCAAAGGCAGTTTGGGGTGGACGAACGGGATAAAGGGCGTTTGAATACCAACCATGATTATTGCGGTTGGCGCTGAACATGGCACAACCTAAATCACGATCAATGACTCTCACTCTTTTTAGCCGTGCACGTTTCGCTGTTGCGATCGTTTTGCTCGTCGCAACCGCCCATGCTGCTTCGCTTGCGGACGCGATTGATGCGGCTCGTTCCGAGGTCCGCCAGAATCTCGCGTCCAAAGCCCCCGGTTTTGCCATCGCCATCGGGAGGGATGGAAAAATTCTCTGGTCCGAAGGCTTCGGCTTCGCTGATCTTGCCAATCAAAAACCAGTCACTCCTCAAACCCGGTTCCGCATTGGCAGCGTCTCCAAGCCCCTCACCGCCGCCGGTCTGATGCTTCTGGTTGAGCAGGATAAAATCAACCTCGACGGCGACATTCACAAATACGTCCCGGATTTTCCAGACAAAGGCGCCCCCATCACAATTCGCGAACTGGCCGGCCATCTCGCCGGCATCCGCCATTATCGCGGCGATGAATTTTCTTCCGACCGCCATTACGATTCGGTCCAGGCCGGCCTGAAAATTTTTCAGGACGACCCTCTCCTCTTCCAGCCCGGGGAAAAATATTCATATTCCAGTTATGGATTCAACCTCCTTAGTGTGGCGATGGAGTCGGCCGCCCACGAAAAGTTTCGTGACTGGATGCAGCAGGCCGTTTTCACGCCGCTGCAAATGAACCACACCAGCCCGGACGAGGCGCGTCACGAACCGCCTCAATGCACCTGCTTCTATCAACTTGGCGCAGGCCAAACTAACTTCGTCCCCGCTCCGTCGGTGGACAACAGTTACAAGCTGGCCTCCGGGGGTTTTCTCTCCACCCCGGAAGATCTGGTCCATTTTGGCTTCGCCATGCTTCATCCCGGCTTCCTCAAACGCGCTTCGCTGGACACGATGTTTGCTTCTCAGAAAACTGCCGCCGGCCAAAGCACGGGGTATGGAATTGGCTGGTTCATTCGCCGCGATCTGCATGGCCACCGCCTTTGGTCGCATTCCGGAGGTGCGATTGGTGGTTCGTCCGATTTGTTGATCTATCCGGACAGCGGCCTCGTCATCGCCATGGCCTCCAATTATGAAGATACTCAGGATCAGGCCGGTAACAGCATTCAGTCGGTCGCTGATGATTTCACCATCCTTTTGAAGTAGCACAGGCATGCAATCTGGGCGGTATATCCGCTTATGTTTGCATGACCAACCTGCTCATCACCGCCAGTCGCACGGTGAAACTGGCCGGCGCGCAGCCATGGTGGATTTCCAAGACATCGGGTGGCAGGATTTTTTAGCCGCGAACTACGCGAACTACGCGAAAGCTGAAATATAAAAGCCATTCCGAGACCTCTGTAAAACCGCGGGAGCGGCGCTCTATGAACGCCGATGAGATGTGAAAATGTCGGAACCCCGTGCGGGCGAAAGCGGGGGCGCGTGGCCCGCCCTGTGAAATATGGCGGAGACAATGGGAAGCCTTGGCGCGTGGCATCATTTCACAGGGCGAGGCGCACGATGCTGGGCGATGACGGAAATCTGATGCAGGTGGACGGGGATATTTTCCATACAGGTTTTATTCTAAACGTGTTTTGACTGGATGTTTCGTAATTTGTTCAAACGCAGTAGCCTTGTAAAAAATGTTGAACTACAGCCGATGAGCGATGCGGCCTGCGACGGCGTCAACGACGGTTGGCTCCAGGCGGCGTGCTGGGCACCATCTATTTCACATTTTCACCACCAAAACAAACGCAAGAGCCTGCCCAGCCCGGCACATGCATCAGCCGGAACGGCAAATTGCCCACCGTGACCGTCCGAACAGGGATTGGAAAACCCTGCCAAGTTGAAAATTTGACAGGGCTTTGCAGACTTCCAGTTATATCACTGAAGGCTGAATCAGTGAGACAGTAAAAGGGCAGACGGTCATTTTTTCTTGCCTGCAACCTGCTTGGCCGCCACAGCGGCGCTTTTCTGCTGTTTGGCGCTGCTAACTTTTAGCTGTTTCTGCGAGGACTTTTTCTGGTTGGCTTTTGGTGATTTGTCGCCCATAACTTTTAATTTGTTCTGTGGTTTGACTCACCTGCGGCATGGAATTTTCTCCGAAGGCGCTGGCATAATCATTAGCACCGGGCGGACAACTGTCAACAGGGTTTAACGCTTCGGCAACGGTTTTATCAGGGCTGACCGAGGAAAACGCCTTGATTTGAGCCGGCTTGACCACCGGCGTCAGCGCCAGTCTGTTCGGACGGCAATTTCCTTGCGCTCCGGGTGGAGGCAGAAAAAGATGTCGTCGAAGCCGATGCTGTGCCTACAGCCCTGCGGAGATTTCACCAGACAGACATATAGCTCGCCGTCCGTGTCCTTCCTCACACGGCAAATGGCCACATGTGGCAGCACACGCGCCCGCTGGTTGTCGCCTTGCTTCGGCATGCTGCTTTCATCAAACGTCCGCCGGTCGTCTTTTGCAAGCTCAGATTTTTCTGACGGGTCCATTTCGGTCTGTGCGTTTCCGACGCGGCGGCGGGGGTTAGTGGGTGCCGGGAGACAAGCGATTGAACAGCCAGAGACAACCCACGAAAGCCAGCACTCCCAGGACACCGAAAAAAATCATAATAAAGCGAATCCGTCTTTGGTGAGAAGTTGGCCGACGCTTGTGCATATGGGGTAAGCTTAGTCACGAAAGACGGTTCTTCAACTTAATAAATATCCCGCCACCAGTCAAGGCGGCGGGACGTCGTGATTCCTTGCTGGTTAACCCTTCAGTTTCTGTTCCAGCATTTCGCCGACAAGCGCCGGGTTCGCCTTGCCTTTGCTCAATTTCATCACTTGGCCCTTGAGGAAATTCAGCGCGGCCGTCTTGCCGGATTTGAAATCGTTCGCCGGTCCTGGATGGGCGGCGATGACGTCGTCGCAGTATTTTTCAATCGTGCCGGTGTCGCTGACCTGCGCCAGGCCTTTTTCCTGCACGATGACGGCGGGAGGTTTTCCGCTCTCGAACATTTCTGCAAAAACCTGCTGCGCGGCGGAACTGCTGATGGTCTTCTTTTCGACGAGGCTGACCAGTTCGGCCAGGGCTTCCGGCTTGAACTTCAAATCCGCCAGCGAAGTCAACGTCACGTTCTTCGGTTCAAGGCCCAACGCCCCATGCTCCATTTTTTCGCGTTCGTTGGCCACGGCGACTTTGGCGCGCAGATTGTTGATGACCCAGTTAGCCACGGCCTTCGGATTTTTTGATTGTCTGGCAATCGGCTCGAAATAATTTCCGAGCGGCACGTCGTTCACAAAGGTTTCCGCATCCGGAGCGGGCAGTTGATAATCGCGCATGAAGCGCTGCTTGCGCGCCAGCGGCAATTCCACGACTCGCGTTTGCACATCCGTCAGCCACGCGTCGGTCGGCGCGAATGGCATCAGGTCCGGTTCAGGAAAATAGCGGTAGTCGTGCGCGTCCTCCTTCGTGCGCATCTCCTCGGTCACGCCGGTTGCGTCGTCCCAGCGGCGCGTGGACTGGCTGAGCTTGCCGCCGCTTTTGACGACTTCGATCTGGCGCGGGATTTCGTGTTCCAGCGCGTGGCGCACGCCGGAAAAGCTGTTCATGTTTTTGATCTCGATCTTTGCGCCCAGCTCCTTCGTGCCGACGGGACGCACGGACACGTTCACGTCGCAGCGCACCATGCCTTTTTCCATGTCGCAGTCGCTGACGCCGCCGTAGATCAAAATGTCTTTGAGCGCGTTGAGATATTCGTAGGCCATGTCCGCGCTGGTGAGGTCCGGCTCGGAAACAATTTCCAGCAGCGGCACGCCGGCGCGGTTGAAATCCACGCCGCTGGTGCGCTCGAAATGGGTGTTTTTGCCGACGTCCTCCTCGAGATGCGCGCGGGTGATGCGGACGCGGGAAATGCCGCCGTTGAACTCAAAGTCCACGAAGCCGTGCGCGGTGGAGGGCTGGTCGTATTGCGTGAGCTGGTAGTTTTTCGAGGCGTCGGGATAGAAATAATTCTTCCGGTCAAACTTCGCATGGCGCGGGATCGTGCAGTTGAGCAGATAGCCGGTGAGCACGGTGAGGCGCAACGCCTCCTCGTTGGCGACGGGCAGCACGCCGGGCAGGCCGAGGCAGACGGGGCAGACGTTGGTGTTCGGCTCCGCGCCGAACACGTTCGCGCAACCGCACCACATCTTGGATTTTGTTTTGAGCTGGACGTGCGTTTCCAGACCGATGACGGCTTCGTATTCCATTGCGGGAAAAGTTTAACCAAATCGCGGCGAAGCGAAACACGGATTTTCAGGCCATGGCCGGAACGGCGACCGGTGCGGTTTTTTTCCGGCTGAACCGTTGCTGGAAATTTTCCATGTAAAGATAAATCACCGGCGTGATGTAGAGCGTCAGGCATTGCGAAACAACCAGTCCGCCGACGACGGCGAGGCCGAGGGATTTGCGGGATTCGCCGCCCGCGCCGATGCCAAGCGCGATGGGCAGCGTGGCCATGAGCGCGCACATGGTGGTCATCATGATGGGCCGGAAGCGCAGCAAACAGCCTTCGTGGATGGCCTCGGCGGCGGGCTTGCCGGCGTGCTGCGCCTCGATGGCAAAGTCAATCATCATGATGGCGTTCTTCTTCACGATGCCGACGAGCATGATGATGCCGACGAAGCCGTAGATGTTCAAATCGAGATGAAAAATCATCAGGGTCAGCAGCGCGCCAAAGCCCGCCGACGGCAGGCCAGAGAGAATCGTCAGCGGATGGATGAAGCTTTCGTAAAGGATGCCGAGAATGATGTAGATGACGAGAATGGCCGCGATCAGCAGAATGCCAAGGCCTTTGACGGAGGATTGGAAGACCTGGGCCGAACCTTGAAAGCTGCCGGAGATGCTCGCGGGCAGATGCAAGCCGGTTTCGATTTTTTGCACCTGCTCCACGGCGGTGCCGAGTGAAACGCCCGGCGCGAGGTTGAAGGAGATCGTGACCGACGGCAGTTGGCCAACATGCGAGATGCTCGTCGGGCCGAGGCCGCGCGTCAGCTTGGCGACGGCGCTCAAGGGGATCAGCTTGGGCGTGCCGTTGGTGCCGGTGTGCGAACTGGCGATGTAAAGCTGCGAAAGCGCGGCAGGATCAAGCTGGAACTGCGGCTCCACTTCAAAGACCACCCAGTATTCGGCGATGTCGCTGTAAATCGTGGACGCCTGTTCTTCGCCGTAGGCATAGTAGAGCGCGTTTTCAATTTGCTGCGCGGTGACGCCGAGCGCGGAGGCCTTGTCGCGGTCAATTTCCACGTTGACCTGCGGATCCGCAATCTGCAAATCCGTGGTCACGTCCTGAAAGCCGGGTTCCTGCGCCATCTTGTTCATCAAAATCGGCGCCCAGTGAAAAAGCTCTTTCGTGTCGGTGTCTTGCAGGCTGAATTGATACAGCGACTTGGTCAGGTTGCCGCCCACGCGGATGAGCGGCGGGTTTTGCAGATAGACGCTGATGCCGGGAATCGTCGCCAGTTTCGGGCGCAGCTCCTGGATGATCTGGTTCGCGCTCAATTTGCGTTCGGAGGCCGGCTTCAGGCGCATGAACATGCGCCCCTGGTTCAACACGGCGGACGAACCGTTCGCGCCGATGGAGGACATGAAGCCGTCAATGTTCGGGTCGGCGGCGACGATTTTTGCCGCCGCCCGCTGGTGCGCGCTCATCGCATCAAAGGAAATGTCCTGCGACGCCTCGGTGATGGCAAAAATCTGGCCGGTGTCTTCATCGGGGAAAAATCCCTTGGGAATCACATAGAACAAAAACAGCGTGGCCACCAAAATTACGAGCGACAGCATGAGCATCGCAAAGCGGTGGCGCATGACGGCCTGCAATGAGCGGTCGTATTGGTTGCGGAACCCGTCGAAAAAGCGCTCAAAAAAATTGAACAGCCGCCCGTGTTTCTGCCCGTGCGCCGCATGCACAAACCGGCTGCACAGCATCGGCGTCAGCGTCAGCGAAACGAAACCGGACACCAGCACCGCGATCACAATCGTCATCGCAAATTCATGCAGCAGCCGTCCAAGCAGGCCGCTCATGAACAAAATCGGAATGAACACCGCCGAAAGCGACAGCGTCATGGAGATGATCGTGAAGCCGATTTCCCTCGAGCCGTTGAAAGCCGCCACCATCGGTGCCTCGCCCAGTTCCATGTGGCGCACGATGTTTTCCAGCATCACAATCGCGTCATCCACGACGAAGCCGACGCACAAGGTCAGCGCCATGAGCGAAAGATTGTCCAGGCTGTAACCCAGCAGCGACATGGCCGCGAACGTGCCGATGATGGACATGGGCAGGGCCAGGCTGGGAATGACCGTCGCCGACAGATTCCGCAGGAAAATAAAAATGATCATGATCACGAGGCAGATGGCCAGAAACAGCGTGTGCTTGACGTCCGCCACCGAGGCCCGAATGGACTGTGAGCGGTCAAACAGCACCTCCAGTTTCACCGCCGCCGGAATCTGCCTGCGAAACTGCGGCAGCATTTTCTGGATGTTGTCCGCGACTTCGACCGTGTTGGCGCCCGGCTGGCGTTGCACGGCCAGCACGATGGCGCGCGTGTTGTTATACCAGCTCGCCACCTTGTCGTTCTGCACGCTGTCGAGCACCTGTCCCAATTCCCGCAGGCGCACGGGGTTGCCGTTGCGATACGCGACAATCATCGGCCGGTAATCCGCCGCGCGCTCGAGCTGGCCGTTGGCCTGCACGGTGAACGCCTGATGCTGGCCGTAAAGCGTGCCCAGCGGCTGGTTCACGTTGCCTTGTTGCACCGCCAGTTCGACCTGGTCAATGCCCAGGCCGTAGGCGGCCAGCTTGTTTGGGTCAACCTCGATCCGCACGGCATATTGCTGCGATCCATAAACCGAGACCTGCGCCACGCCATTCACCATCGAGATGCGCTGCGCGAGCATGTTCTCGGCGTAATTGTCCACCGTGGAAAGCGGCAGCGTCGGCGACGACATCGCCAGATAAATGATCGGCGAATCCGCCGGATTCACTTTCCGATAAGTCGGCGGCGTGGGCAGGTTGGGCGGCAGTTGTTTCGCCGCCAGCGTGATGGCCGCCTGCACGTCCTGCGCGGCGGCGTCAATGTTCCGGTCGAGCGAAAATTGGATGGTAATCTGCGAAACCCCCTGCGCGCTGATGGACGACATGGAATCCACGCCCGCAATCGTGGAGAATTGTTTTTCCAACGGCGTGGCCACTGACGAGGCCATCGTTTCGGGACTTGCGCCGGGAAAATTGACCGAGACTTGAATCGTGGGATAATCCACGCTCGGCAAATCGCTCACCGGCAAAAGGGTGTAGCCGATGAAACCAAACAGCAGAATGGCCGACATGACCAGCGTGGTCATGACCGGGCGGCGGATGAACAGCTCGGGAACGCTCATGGCGTAGCTGAAGTCACCGCCGGGGCGTCAGGCTGGATGGAATTCTTGACGTCCACTTTCACG
The DNA here is from genome assembly GCA_964449815.1 of uncultured Bifidobacteriaceae bacterium. Classification (GTDB taxonomy): domain Bacteria; phylum Verrucomicrobiota; class Verrucomicrobiia; order Limisphaerales; family UBA11358; genus UBA11358. Next base: position 41,316 of record CAYVGC010000008.1, on the reverse strand, counting down.
CCCGGCACGAGGCGCGACTGCCCGTCCGTCACGACCGTTTCTCCGGCCGACAATCCCCGGGCCACCACCGTTCCGCCTTGATAAGTGATGCCGGTCGTGACCGTTCGTTCCTCCACCGTTTGATCCGGCTTCACGACATAAAGGAACTGGCCGTTTTGGCCCGTCTGCACCGCCTGCGACGGCACGACAATCGCGTTTGTCAGCTCCGAAAGGGTCAGTTCCACCTGCACAAACTGTCCCGGCCACAAAATTCCGCGCGCGTTTGGAAATGTTGCCTTGAGTTGAATCATGCCGGTCGTCATGTCCACCGCGTTGTCCACGAAAGTCAATTCACCCTGCGGCGGCTCCACCTCCATGTTTTGAAAAGTCACCGACACTTTCAGCGCTTTTGTGAGCATCTCCCTTTTGATTTCCGGCAGGTATTGCTCCGGCACGGAGAAAGCGACATAAATCGGATGAATCTGGTTGATCATCAGCAGCGTGTCGTCCGGCGCCTTGACCACATTGCCCGCATAAGCGATCAGGCTGCCGGTCCGGCCGTCAATCGGCGCACGGATCTGGCAATAATCCAGGTTCAACAGCGCGTTGGTGATGGCCGCGCGGTCCGCCGCCACCGTGCCGGCCAGGGCGTCGAAATTCGCGCGGTTGGTGTCCAGCTCATCCTGGGAAATCAGTTTTTGATCATACAATTTTTGTTCGCGGGCAAAATTGATTTTTGCGTATTCCAACTGCGCCGAATCGCGTTCCAAGGCCGCCCGCGCCACGTCCAACGCCGCCTGTGACGGGCGCGGGTCAATCGTGAACAGCAGGTCGCCCTTTTTAACTTCCTGGCCCTCCTGAAAATGCACCTCGCTGATCATGCCCTGGATTTGCGAATGGAGCGTCACCGTCGAGAAGGTCATCACATGGCCGACCGGCGGCGGGTCAATCCGCACCGGCACGTTGGATTCCACGGCCAGCACCGTCAGCACCGGCGCGGCCGCGCTTTTTTTCGCCGGACTGGCCGGCGAACAACCGGCCAGGAAAAACGCCAGCCCAAAAAATGTTGAAATGAAGAAAAACCGTTTCATGCTATTTTCGTTCCGCCCCAGGATTAACCCGCGGTTGCGCCGGACGGAACGCCACGGCAAACCGCTCCAGAAAATTTTTGTATTCACGCTGGAAGGCGGGGCTGCGAATGGATTTGCCCGTTATCATCCTGGTGGAATGGGGAAAAGCCGCCGGGAACATCGCCAGCGACAATTTCGCCAGCACCAGAAAACGCCCGTCGAATTCGGCGCTCAACTGGCCTTGCGCCTGCTCGCGCCGTGCCCGCGCCAGCGCGCGCGCCATGCCTGCCCGCCGGAATTTTTCCTCCACCACCCGGTCGCCAACGTTTTGCAGCGCCTCCCAGCCCAGCAGCCTGACCCAGTCCAGATCCCGGCACATCATCTCAAAACGGAACGGAAGATTTTCCTCCGGATCGCCCGGCGCACCCTCCATCAGCGCCCGCCGTTCCCCGATCTTCCAGCGCAAGACCGCGCGGAACAGGCCTTCCTTGTCGCCAAAATAATGGTAAAGCATCCGCTTGTTGCTGTCCGCGCGGCGCGCGATGGCGTCCACGCGCGCCCCCGCCAGACCCTTGGCCGCGAATTCCGTGATGGCGGCCGCGAGAATGCGTCCGCGCGTGCGATCCGGGTCGCGGGTGACGCAAACTTTTTTTTTGCCATTTCGTCGCATGTCTGGGAATTAAGTAACCGATTGGTTACTTTGACACAACAAAAAAGCTTCAGCCCGGCGGAACCGGCCGGTCCGCCGGGCGGCTTCCCGGGCGGTTCAACTCCTCGATTTCACGCATCATCTTTTCCGCCGCCTCCTTGGAGAGGCTGTGCGAGACGGAAATGCCGAACTGGCGCTCCAGAAATTCATCCAGCCGGAGCCATTGGCCCTGAAACTTCACCTGTCCCGTCCAGGCGCAGACAGTCACGAACTGCTGAAGTTTTTCCAGGCGCAGCAGGATGACGACAACAAAAGCCAGCGCGACCGCCACCGCCCCGATCAATACCAGTGACATGATCTGGCTGGAAATCACATCCGCCTCGGCGTCCTGCTGGTGCCTGCTCAGGACTTGCTCCTGTTCCTCGCGCGCCTGAAACAGCACGCGCCGCATCTCTTCAATCTTGTGTTTGCCGCGCGCGGTCAGCGTCACCACCGATGTGTTCGTCTGAAACTGGCCGGACGAAAATGCCGTGGCCGGATCAAATTCCAGCTCATCGGCGACCATTCGTTCCAGCGCCGCGATGTTCGCCTGTTGGGCCGGATCATTGAGCGTCAGCCCTTTCAACTCCCCGATGTCATCATGAATCGAGGTCATCGCGGCCTGGTAAGGATCAAGATATTCCGGGCGTCCCGTCAGGAGAAAGCCGCGCTGGTTCGCCTCCGCGTCCACAATGTGCGACTGCGTCTGCTCGAACTTGTCCAGCACCTTGTAATTTTGCAGCACCCAGTTGAAGGAGTTGTTGAACTGGCCACCGGTTTCATGCACCAGCCAGGTCATTGCGATCAGGGCCGCCATCGGCAATGACAATCCAATCCAGAACAATGTGCGTTTCGCTTTTTGTGTCGGGGCCATCATCTAAAATTCCTAATCTAACCAAACGGCTGTCAAAGCGCAGCTTTTTCTTTGTGCCACGGCGTGCTTTGTTCGTAAGCGTGCGCGACGCGCAACATTGTCGCTTCGCCGAAAGGCTTGCCGAGGAGTTGCAACCCGACCGGCAACTTCGGGCTTTGTGTGAATCCGCACGGCACACTCACGCCACAAATGCCTGCGAGGTTGCAGGAAATCGTGAAAATGTCGGACAAATACATCTGCAGCGGATCGTCCGATTTTTCGCCGAGCTTGAACGCTGCTGTCGGGGAAGTGGGCGTGACAATCGCGTCCACCTTTTCAAAGGCCTTCAGAAAATCATTACGGATGAGCGTGCGGACTTTTTGCGCGCGCAGATAATACGCGTCGTAATAGCCGCTGCTCAAAACGTAAGTTCCCAAAATGATTCTCCGTTTCACCTCCGCGCCAAAACCTGCGCCGCGCGTTTTGGAATAAAGTTCAATCGGGTCGTTGCCGTCCACCCGTGCGCCGTAGCGGATGCCGTCAAAGCGCGCCAGATTCGCGGACGCTTCCGCCGTGGCGATGATGTAATAAGTCGCCACCGCATAATCCGTGTGCGGCAGGGAAATCTCCACAATTTCCGCGCCCAGTTTTTCCAACTGCTTCACCGCAGCATCCACGGCGGCTTTCACTTCCGGGTCGAGTCCGCCGATCATGTATTCCTCCGGCAGGCCGAGCCTCAAACCTTTGATGTCGCCGGTCAGCGCGCGCGCGTAATCCGGCACCGGCTGCGGCACGCTTGTGGAATCACGCAAATCGTGTCCGCTCATCACGCCCAGCAGCGTCGCCGCATCGCGCACGTTTTTGGTGAATGGCCCGATTTGATCCAGCGAACTGGCAAACGCGACGAGGCCGTAGCGCGAAATGCGCCCGTAAGTCGGCTTCATGCCAACGCAGCCGCACAACGCCGCCGGTTGGCGGATCGAACCGCCGGTGTCCGTGCCAAGCGAGGCGATGCACTCGTCCGCCGCGACCGCCGCCGCCGAACCGCCGGAGGAGCCGCCGGGAATGCGGGTCGTATCCCACGGATTGCGCGTGACGCCGAACGCGGAGTTTTCGGTGGAACTGCCCATCGCAAATTCATCCATGTTGCAGCGGCCAAAAACCACCGCGCCGGCCGCCTTCAGTTTTTCAATGGCGGTCGCGTCGTAAGGCGAGACAAAATCTCCAAGGATTTTGGAGCCGCAGTTCAATGGCTGGTTTTTGACGGCGAGCACGTCTTTCACGGCAACCGGCACGCCCAGCAATGGCTTTTGCGCGTGGGTTGTGCCTGAGACAATTTCCTTGTCAGCCGCGTCCGCCTGCGCGAGCGCATCCGCCGCGTCGTAGCTGATGAAGGCGTGGATTTTCCCGTCCATGCGCAAAATTTGGTCGAGGCACGCCTGGGCGGCCTCGCGCGCAGAAAACTCGCGTTTGGCGAGCGTGGCCGTGAGTTCGGAAATCGTGAGTTGGTTCAACATGAAAACAAATTACTCCACGATTTTGGGAACGATAAAAAGCCCGTTGGCCTGGCGCGGCGCGTTGCGAAGCGCAACTTCATGCGGCAGGGAAGGCCGGACTTCGTCGGCGCGCATGATGTTGACCAGCGGCACGGCGTGTGCGGTCGGCTCGACGTTCATCACGTCGAGTTCGCGCAGTTTCTCGATGTAGCCGAGAATGTTTCCGAGCTGCGCGCCAAGTTTCTTCTCCTCGCCGGGCGTCAGGGCGATGCGCGCGAGATGCGCGACATATTTCACATCAATTTCTGTGGATGCCATGCGCGGAAGTTAAGGCCCGCCGCTCGCAGTTGAAAGCCTAAAAATGCGGATCACACCGTCATTCCTCGTCAAACTTGCGCCGGACGAGGGCCTCCAGCTCGGCGATGGCGGCCGGGGCGTCCGCGCCTTTGACATGCAGGGTGACTTTGCTGCCGGGACCGGCGGCGAGCATCATCAGGCCCATGATGCTTTTCCCGTTGATCTTTTCGCCGTCTTTTTCCACGAAGATGTCGCTGCCGAAGCGGGTGGCAATTTTGACAAACATCGCTGCCGGCCGGGCGTGGATGCCCGACTTGTTGGCGATGGTGAGTTCTCTGGTGAGAGACTCGGCGGCGTCAGTTTTTTTGGCGCTCATTGGTTGATGTGGCGGCAATTTAATCGGCGCGGGAAATTTCCGCCAACATAATTTATGGTGACAACGGCGGCGCCGATGTTTTGTCGGCCATGTGCGCGAGCAGGCGTTTGTTTAATTCTTCGGCGGCAATGTAGCCGGATTTGCGGAGCTTGATCTGGAAGGCGGCGACCTCGATCAGCCGGGCGATGTCGCGGCCGGGCCGCACCGGGATGATGACATGCGGAATGTCCACGCCGAGGACTTTGACAAATTCCTGTTCAATGCCAAGCCGGTCCACATCCTTCACTTCCTCCCACGGCTTGAGGGTGATGACGAGGTCGAGGCTTTTTTCCTTGCGGATGGCCTTGACGCCGAACATTGCGCCGACATTGATGATGCCGATGCCGCGCACTTCCATGTGGTCGCGTGTCAATTCGGCGCTGGTGCAAAGGACTTCGCGTCCGTCTATCAGCGTGGCTTTCACAACGTCGTCGGCCACCAGGCTGTAGCCACGTTCGATCAACGCCAGCACCGACTCGCTTTTGCCGATGCCGCTTTCGCCGCGGATGATGACCCCCACGCCGAGGATGTCCACCATGCTGCCCAGTTCCGTGGAGCGCGGTGCGAACATCATCTCCAGCGCCAGCGTGGCGAGGTTGATGAATTTCATGGTCACCAGCGGCGTCGAAAAAATCGGCACGCCCGTCTGCGCCGCCGCCGCCAGAAATTCCTTGTCCGCCTTCAACCCGCGGCTGAAGACAATGCATGGAATTTTGTAGGCGAACAAGTAGGCATACCGCGCTTCGCGTTCTTCAGTGCGCAATTCGCGCAGGTAAAACACCTCCGCATGGCCCATCACCTGCACTCGTTTATAGGCGAAGTAACGCGTGAACCCGCTCAACGCGAGGCCGGGACGGTTCACGGTCGGCTCGCGGATGGTGCGCTTGAGATCGCACGCTTCGGTGAGCAGCTTCATCTGCAGCGGTTCGGCATGCTCGTTGAAGAACTGTTCGACCGTGACATTTTGGCGTTCCATAAAAAAGATGCGTTGTGATAAGCTTGTGATCACCGGCTGCGGTCCGCGCGTCTGAGACGCAGTCTTAAGCTTGATCTTTTGTTACATGTTAAATTCCGGGCCGAGATAAATCTCGCGCGCCTGCGGATCGTTCGCCAGAAATTCCGCGCCGCCCGCCACCAGCACCTGGCCTTTGTGGATGATGTAGCCGCGGTCAATCAGCTTCAACGTCTCGCGCACGTTGTGGTCCGTGATCAAAATGCCCAGCCCGCGCTCCCTCAGCCGGCGCACGATTTTCTGGACCTCGAACACCGCAATCGGGTCAATGCCGCTGAACGGCTCGTCGAGCAGCAGCAGTTTCGGACTCGTCACCAGGGCGCGCGTGATTTCCAGACGCCGTTTTTCGCCGCCGCTCAACTGATACGCCTTGCTCTTGCGGATGGGAGTCAAATCGAGCTCTTCGAGCAGATATTTCAGCCGCACCTCGCGTTCGGCGCGCGACAATTTGCACGTCTCCAGAATCGCCAGAATATTTTCCTCCACCGTCAGCTTGCGGAAAACCGACGGCTCCTGGGTCAGATAACCAATGCCCAGCCGGGCGCGTTTGTGCATCGGCAGCCTGGTGATTTCCTGATCTTGAAAAACGACATGGCCTTCGTCCGGTTTCACGACCCCGACAACCATGTTGAACGTCGTGGTCTTGCCCGCGCCGTTGGGGCCGAGCAGCCCGACGATTTCGCCCGCGCCAACATTGATGGAGACGCCGCTGACCACCCGCCGTCCGTGATATTCCTTCACCAGATTGTCCGTGGCTAGCAAGGCGTTTTCCGCGGCGGCAACAGCCGTTGCTGGTTCCGATCTAACTTTTTCAAATTCGGGATTGGATTGGGTTTCGTTCACAAGCGGTTTCCGGTTCAAAAAAGTTTCATTGGTGAATTTGTGCCATTGCCGGACGTTGGAGGCTGCTTGAAAAATGTCCTGTAATTCAGGCCGCTAAACTGTTTCGTGACCAGATTCAAAACTAATGGGTCACCGGTAGCGGTAAATTGCGGATTTTCAACTTTAGGTGTGGGATTGCCGCCGGTAAACGTGACCACCTCGTTCGTCACTGCATTCACGACGCTGTAGATATAAACCGCTTTATCCGCAGTAATGTGATTCGTCTGGCCTTTTTCGTCCAGCATGTCAATCACCACATCGGTCTCGGCCACGATGTTGGTCGGATGTCCAAAATCCGGCGGCAGATCCACGGTGAGCTGCTCGCAATGCAATTTCGCTTTCACATTATCGGTCACGAAAACATGGCCGAGATAAATCATCTGGTTTTTGATCCCGTCAAAATGGAAGGTATCCGAACTAATTTCGGTTTTCGGTTCCGGCGGGGTTTGCGCGGGCGCGTTTGTCTGCGCCCGCAGGATGCCGCAACTTCCGGCCAGCAATAAAATAAAAAAGATTTTCATGGAGCAAAAAACTTGAAGGTTCCAGTGTTAATCACCGTCCGCACATGGTTGGAAATCACCAGCGACGACTCGTTTTGCAGCCACAAGAAACCATCGCCCTCAACGTGGAATTTGCCGTCGCCCGACTGGAGTTCCAGATGGCCCGTCGAAGTCGCCACGCCGTCCAGCGGCGCATAAATGCACTGCGGCGCCAGCACCACCGCCGCCAGCCTGCCGTCGGTGCCGAACTTCTCGACTTTCATTTTCTTCAAGTCAAACAGCGTGCCCGGCAGCGGGGTCGCCTCCGTGCCCGACAATCTAATTTTCACCTGCTGCTCATTCGGCGGTTCAAAATAGGCCACCGAGGAAAAATTGGTCGCATACCCCAGCCCCGTCGGCAGCGACTGCGCGCCTGCGGTCGCCGCCGCCAGAAAAAAAACCGGCGCCACCACCGCGAAAAAGAAGTTTTCCACGCCCGGTTTCATGCCGCGTAATATTTCATAAATGGCCGCCATTTGCCCTGCGCTTTCAAAATCAGTTCCACCGCCTCACGCACCGCGCCGCGCCCGCCAGCGGCTTTGGTTGTGAAATGCGCCGCCGCTTTCGCCTCGGCCACGCCATCGCCCACCACCACCGAAAAGCCGGCGCGCGTCAACGGCCCCAGGTCAATGATGTCATCTCCGACAAAACAAACATCCGCCCAGTTCAAGCTTTCCTGCCGCAGCAGACGCTCAATCGCGCCGGTCTTGCCGATGTTGTCGCCTTGTTGGACGAGAAAATCAACCTTCAATTCTTCGGCGCGCAGCTTCGTGGCCAGCGATGGCCGCGCCGAAACCCAGCCGACTTTCAAGCCCGCGCGCCGCGCCAGCACGATGCCCAGGCCGTCGCGGATGTTGAACCGCTTGAATTCGCGCTCGCCGCCGATAAAAATCGAGCCGTCCGTCAGCACGCCGTCCACGTCGCACAAAAACAATTTGACGCGTTTGATACGCGAAACGATGGACGAAACACGCCGGGTGCCGTTGTTTTTTCTGTTATTAGTCATTTTCCAACCGCATTGAAAACTTTCAACAAACCCTTCAGCGTCGCGGCCATTTCGCCGAGCGGGATCATGTTTGGCCCGTCGCTCAAAGCCTCGTCCGGTTTCGGATGCGTCTCGATGAACAAACCGTTCGCGCCGGCCGCGAGTGCCGCGCGTGCCAATACCGGCGCGAATTCGCGCTGGCCGGCGGACTTGTCGCCGCCACCGCCGGGAAGCTGAACGGAATGGGTCGCGTCGAACACGATGGGAAAGCCGAACGACTTCATGATTGGAATCGAGCGCATGTCGGCGACAAGATTGTTGTAGCCAAACGTCGTGCCGCGTTCGGTGAGCAGAATTTTTTTGGCGCCCGCGAGCCGCGCTTTTTCGGCAACGCGCCCCATTTCATCCGGCGAAAGGAACTGGCCTTTTTTCAGGTTCACGATTTTGCCGGTTGTCACGGCGGCTTCAATCAAATCCGTCTGGCGGCAGAGAAACGCCGGGATTTGCAGAATGTCCACGACCTCGCCGGCGAGGCAAGCCTGCGTTTCCGTGTGAACATCGGTCAGCACCGGCACGCCGAATTCCTCGCGGATGCCGGCGAGCGTCTTCAATCCGGCCTCGATGCCCGGACCGCGAAAGGCGCTGCCCGACGTGCGGTTCGCCTTGTCGAAGCTGGCCTTGAAGACGTAGAAAATCCCAAGCTGCTTGCAAGTCTTGACGAGTGACGCGGCGACCTGACGGCAAAGCTTCTCGTTTTCAATCACGCACGGCCCGGCAATGAGAAACAATCGGCGCGGCGAATTAAGATTTTTCCAGATGGCGGCGGTGTTGAGCACGCGATAGTTTTAGCAGCAGCGGGAGGAAATGTAAATCATGCCGTCACCTCGTGAGCGAGGTGGATTCCCCCACCGCAATGCACAAAACCGCGCAGATCTGCATTCAAGTCCGTCAACAGCGTGCTATTGGATTGTCCATACTTGAAACGCATCGCATCCATCCCGAGAGGCAGGAGTGAACCATCTTGCCGCCGCGCCAATCCTCGCGCCACGACTCACCGCATGATTTCCTGCGCCGCCTCCCAGCCAAGGCCCAACCGTTCACAAGTCTGACTCAACGCTCGCGCAGCCCAGCAGCACCGTCACGGTAAATCGCTCAAAGAACGCATGCGCCGTCCCTGCGGCACCGCCGCCATCTTGACCCCATGTCCGGGCACTCCGTGCTCGAATCAGCGGCTGGAACGGCATCGGGTCCGCGCGCCGCCGTGTCCGACGCAAAAAGGGTGACGCCAGCTCAGCCAACACTCTGACAACTTGAAACCAGCCTGCTAATTTCTATTCCCAACAAAACGCCTCGCTCTTTAGCCGCAAAATTCACTGGATAGCCGATTAACCGGATTCTTCGGATTGGCATTGAGATTCTCAATGATGGATCCCGTGCATCTGTAAATGCCCCACCCACGGCCACCGCAGTTGAATACGAGGCGGTCAACCATGTTGCAACGCCGCTGTCGTTCACGACCTCCACCGCCAGCAGGTTGGTTTGTTGGTAAACGGTGGAACCCTTGGTCAATTGGATGGCAACACCATAGTTGCCGGCATTTTGTAGAATGGCGAGACTGGAAGGGCCAGAATGCTTTGTAGAAACCTTTTTCAAGCAGATGCGTTTTGAAAAAGATGAAACGTGAAAAATTGCAGACACAGATGATTGAACGGGTTGCTGGACTGGCCATGAAGCTTGGCGGGCGGCGTCTTTCCGACTACGGCGCGGCGCGCAGCCGGCACGATTTCACCCAGCACCAATTGATGGCGTGCCTGATTTTGCGGGCGTATTTGAAGACGACCTACGGGGCGGGTTGGAATTGTTGGCCGTCAGCCCGAATTTGCGGGCCGCCCTGGGTTTGACGGACAAGCTGCCGCATTACATGACGCTCCAGAAGTTCAGCGCCCGCGCTGATTCGGACGATTGGCCGGGCGGCGGGCGCGCCAGAGTTTGCCCAAGGGGCGGCAGCGATGGATGCCACAGGTTTGGAAACGACGACCGCCAGCGCGCATTTTAAGAGCCGGAGCGGGCGGCAACGGTGCCAGTAGGTGAAGGTTTCGGTCATTGTGCTGTGCGGGAGTTTGCCGCCGTTGCGTCTGGGTTTGGGCTGGGGAGTGTCAGGCGCAGGAGTTGATGACCAAGGCCAGCGAAACCACGTTGCCGGCCAAGTGGTATGCCGACGCGGGTTGCGATGCGGAATGGGTGCAGGACCAATGCCGTTTGGAGGGGATGTCAAAAGCGTGATCAAACCGCGCGGGGTTTGGCGCAGCCGGATGAGTGCAGAGGAAGGGTTATGGTTCGCGATGGGCGGTCGAATCTTTTTCAGCAGCTTGAGACGCACGATGGGTTCGACGCTGACCTTGCGCACTCCCGGACAACTGCTGGCGGAAGCCGCCCTCAAAGTATTGGCTTACACCCTCCGCCGTTAGGCAAAGCAAATGGACAGATATGTTTTTAACAGAGCAATTTCGTGATTATTGGTCTTTGGCGTAGGGACAGCAAAGAGGATCGCCAACGACTACATCCTCCCACGCGACAAAATGGGAAGCGGCATAGAAACTTTCCGCCAGCGTGTAGCCCGCAGTATAACGTTCAAACACAATCGTTGGCGAGGCGATCGCCTGCAAGAGTGGCTCATCGGTATATCCTTTTGCACCCGTCAGTCCGTGGGCAATCAAATCAACTATCAGTGATTGTCCGCCTTCAGTTGGCAAAAAAGTCCGGGCACTGGTGGATACCGCTGTATCGGATAACGCACCTGGCGCAAAATAAAGCGACAGGTAGGCGTTTGTTGAATAAAAATCATTGCTTTCCCAAGAACGTTCGTCATTGCTGCCCCAAGAAAAATACCCCAGTAGATTGGACCGTCCGCCGATGAATTTTGTGGTCAGATCCAATTCGACCGGGATGCCACGATCATTCAAGATGTCATTGGCATGCCGCATATCCGCATTGAACTCGCTCCAGGCTGATTCCGTTAAGATATTCGTGCTCAGGATTGGCGCAGGTTGTGTGGCTTTATCCCCCAAACCAAAAACTGGCTCCACATCCAGCAACACTTTTCCTTGAGTCAGAATTTGCGCGATTTTTTGTTCCGCCGCCAGCGAGCGGGTTACGAGCGACTTGGCATCGGCCTCCGTGTAACCATCTAATCGGGTCACGAGGTATCCACCAAATTTCTCGTGTGAAAAAGGTTCATCCGCATTCCAGTAGCGGTTAGAATAGGCGCAACCGATGGCACCCGAACCGGCGATATATATTTTGAGCGCGGCCGGAAAATTGGTGTAATCCAAGGCCGCCAAGTAGCTGTCAACCGAAGGGTGCCCGCGGATATTTTCCGGTTCACGACTATTTTGGTCACAGCTCCCCATGTCGGCACCGCTAATCCGGATCGGTATGCCCTTGGTCAACACAATAAAGTCAATATTCGTGTGGATTGTCAGATATCTGTTGATCGGGTTTTTAATTCTTTGGAGGAAGTTAGTCAGCATAATGGTTTCATTCTTCGTGCTCAACGCTGAATCCTGACATTGAATCTGAAGTAAATTCGTGATGCGCCGTTTAACCGCATAGTCATCCGCAACCGCCTGTGAAACGGGACTAAGTGTATTGACCACCAACAAAACCTGATCAGAACTTCTTTTACTTGCGTTTCCAGCGTGCGCCCAAGATAAAAACAACAAGAAAATTAAAGCCAAGCCGAAACTCCGGGTTGATTTCATCGATGGGAAACAAGCTCTTCTATTAAAATTCGGCATAAGTTTATAAATGACTCCAATGATTATGGTCTGTCAAGCCATTTAACATACCCATGACGACCTCGGATCTTCATTGACACAGGCTTTCTCGCGGCACTTTCATTGGCACAAAGCCCATTCGCTTATATATGCCAGCGCTGCTTCGTGCGGCCGAAGTTTGAGAACATAAACAGTTTTGTTTGATACTGAGCGGAAAACGCAATGCAAACCGGCAACCATCTGACGTCTGACGCCGGCCAAGCATCGTGCCGGAGGGTTCTGATGCCTCCCCGCTTTTGGGGATACCAGCAACCAACGCATTCGTTTATAGTTTACAAGATGCACCGTGAAATTTCATGTGGTTCCGCTGAATCGGTTCCGTTTTTCCTGCCGGTTGCCAAATATTAAGGGTTCTCTGTTTTTTTGAACAGTGGATACTCATCATTCAGGACGAAAACCTCAAGGCTTAAGATGAATATCCTTCTTCGAAACATACGGGCAGGCCCGCCGTCAGGTGAAAGTCGAACGGTCTTGGAAAATATGAAGCTGTTAAGCATTGTCATTACAACTCTGGCTTTTTGCTGTTGTGCGGGGGTTGAGTCTGCCAAAACACAAGGCCTGCCGAATGGAACTGGGCATCCTGATTCTATCAGGCTTGATGATTCATGGCGGCTCTGGCTTGACGAAAAGGCGGAGTGGAAGCATGACCGGCTTTACCTGCCCAATGAGGTTGATCTGACGAAACTACCGGTCAATCCGCCAACCGCCGGCTGGAGTGTGCTGAATGAACAGGCGGGAATTTTGGTGAAATTGCCCGGCACGGTTGAGGAATACTACTGGGGCAGGCACCCGTTACCGACCGCCAATCCTGCAAAGACCGAAGACGTGGTAAGTCTGAATAGTCCCTACCTCGGGGTTTCGTGGTGGTATAGAAACTTCACGCCGCCCGCGTTAAAACCTGATGAAAAGCTGATGTTCTCCTTTCCCGGTGCCCGGCTGCGTGCGGAGGTTTATGTCAACGGAAAATTGGTGGGCTATAACCTCATCTCGGAAATCCCGTTCACGGCTGACGCTACGGATGCGTTGAAAGCCGGACAACCCAACCAACTGGCCGTGCGCATTACCAATCCGGGCGGCACTTTCAGTTGGGGCGATTTTGAATTGAATCAATGGGGTGATTACCAGCTTCCCGTTTCCCATGGCTTCGGCGGCATTGACGGCGGAGTGACGATGTCTGTCCGGGCGGCGGTCGAGGTCGCAGATTTATATGTCGCAAACAATCCCGATCCGCGCACTGTAACTTTGCATGCCTCGGTGGTTTCAACCGGCCATAAATACAAAGGTCTTCTGGCCTTCACGATTTCTCGTGGCGGCAAGATGGTTTGGAGCGGCGAAATGGAGGTCAAGGTTCCCGCCGACAGAGAAACCACGATTACCAAAAAAGTCACCGTGGAAAAGGCGGAGCTTTGGAACCTCAATCATCCGGCTCTCTATCAAGCGAGCGCCGGCATCAAATCCATTCCGCACTCGGATCGCGTGACGGATTTCGGCTTCCGCTGGTTCAACGCGGAAGGCATAGGCGAAAATCCCCGGCTGGTTTTGAATGGTCGCCGCATTTTTGTTTGTTCCGCAATTTCCTGGGGCTATTGGGCGCCCAACGGACTTTTTCCGGATGGCGAAGCTGTGCAGAGAGAAGTGGAGGCGGTGCGGGCGTTGGGAATGAATTGCATCCAGACTCACCGTCATTTCCCCAAGGCTGCCGTCCTCGATGGTTTTGATCACGCAGGACTGCTTCGTTATTGCGAACCGGGCGGAGGCTCGGCCATTTGGGACGAATCTTCCGGCGGCGGCACGGCCAAATATCAAGGGCCTATTGTGCCTTCCGGCGTGGGCGGTGAGCCGGTCACCTTTGCCAATCGTTACGAGCTCGCGAAGTTGCTGGCAATGATCAAGGCATATCGTTCGCATCCCTCCGTCATTCTTTGGTCGCTCAACAATGAAACTGGCGGTGACAGCCGCAATCCAAAGATATTTTATGCGGTCCAGAAAGCGCATGAGCTGGATCCATCGCGCATCGTCGTGCTCAAATCCGGCTTTGGCCCGGAGGGCGAAATCATGGGACGGCCTTATGTGACCGAACTGGCCTATGGCGATTATAACGGAACCTCCGCACACCACGATTCCGGCTGGCATGATAATCACAACGAGGATGACGCCGGCGTCTACCAGGACAGCCTATATCTCAATCCGACGAACTATAAATGTTACAGCAAAGACACCAACGGCATTGCCATGTGGGGTGAATTGGGAACTGCGAATTCCCCCGACAATGATGCCGCCACGGTCAAGTGGTATCAGGACAACAATGTTCCAGGTTATAATCGCGCCGCCGCCGAAAAGCGTCTGGCCGCTTACGAGTCATTTCTGGACAAGTATCGATTTCGCCCGGCCTTTCCGACGGCCGAGGCGCTCTTTCAACAAGTCGGCGCGCGACATTATTTTGCCGCCGCGCACATCGTTGAAAACGCGCGTATTTCGGACGCCAACGATTGCATCGCGCTCACCGGCTGGGAATCCACGACGGTTGACAACAATTCCGGTCTGGTTGATGCCTTGCGCCATCTGAAAGGCGACCCGGCGTTGATGCGTCAGGCAAATGCTCCAGAATTGATTGTCGTCCGCCCGCGTCACTATGTGCTGGCCAAAGGCGACACGGCGGTCGCCGACGCTTACATAGTCAATGAAAAAAATCTACACGGTGCTTATGTTCTCCATTTCAGCGCTGCCATGGACGCGGCCAAAAATCAGCCGTTCTATGAAACTTCATTTCCGGTCAAGATCACCGGTGGAGAAGTTTTCGGCGAATTGCTCAAAGACGGCATTTCTTTCATCACGCCGATGGCCGGCCCAGTTACGCTGACCGCTTTGCTCACAACCGCGGGCGATGCCCGGCCAGTCTTGCAGCGGACCGAACCGTTGCTTGTAGTTGATCCGAATCCGAATCCGCTTACCGGCATGATTGCCTGCGTGGACACGGACGGGAAACTAATCCCGACGCTTCAGCGTCAATTTGGCGTCACGGCCATGACACTCGAATCGGCTCCTGACAAGGTTGATACAATTCTCGTCAGCTCCGGCAGCGAGCCATGTTCCAAAAAAGCGCCGGTTACATTTGATTGGGAAAAACTGCTGCCCGCCGTGCTCAACCGTGTCCGCGCAGGCAGCCGGCTGGTTCTTATGGGGGTGGATGCGCAAGACTTGGGATCTGCGGCTAAGGTGCTGGCACAACAGAATACACTGACCTATTCAGGGACGGCCGGGGTTGATGATACCCCGTGGATTGGGCATTGGTATTTTGGGCGGAAACATTGGCTGCTGGATGGTTTGCCTTCGGGTTGCGTTTTTGACTGGCAGTATCAGGCTGCGGCCGGCGGTGATGGCCTGATCATGGATGCGCCCGGCATGGAGGCGGTCGTTGGCTATGGCAAAAATCCTGGTCCCGGTCTCGGTTTTGGTGCAGCGGTGGTCCCATTAGGCAAGGGGCAAATTGTCTTTCTCTGCATTCCCGGCCTTAACGCCGCATTTATTGACGGCGATCCTAAAGGTTTTCAACCGGTGGCGGCAAAAAGAATCATTTATAACGCGCTCCAAAGAATCGAATTTCAAAACTAATGTTTGCAGCCCAAATGGAAATGAAAACGTCTCATCCTACAATCATGAAACCCAATATTGCCAGACTCGGACAGCGGCTGAAAGTCGCGGGTCTCACCTTTGGTCTAGGCTTTAGTCTGGCTAGCCAAGCGGAATGCCCTTGCGAAACTCAGGATCAAGGCAGCCTCCAGCTTGCATACGAAAACAGCATTGCCAGGCAGGCCGCCGTTGGCCGACTAGCCGATGCAAGTCTTAGTTCATCCAGCGCAGCGGGCGATCATTCAGCGACTTCAGGCACGCCCAAGTATCTTGATCCCAGCGTTCCGATTGAAGATCGGATAGACGATTTGCTGCCACGCCTGACTTTAGAAGAAAAAGTCATACAATTAAGCGACGACTGGGGTTCCAAAGGAATTCCTCGTTTGAAAATCCCGGCCTTGCTCAAGACGGAAGGTCTGCACGGACAATCCTATTCCACCGGCGCCACTATTTTCCCGATGCCGATTGAAATGGCTTCGACCTTTGACACTAGGCTCATCAACCAAGTCGGAACAACCACGGCCATCGAGGCGAAAGCGGCGAACCTGCATGTCAGTTGGTCGCCGGTTCTCGATGTCGCACGCGACGCACGTTGGGGGCGTGTGGAAGAAACTTATGGCGAAGACCCGTATCTCGTCAGCCGCATGGGCGTGGCCTGGATTGAAGGCTTTCAAGGCGAAGGCATGATTGCCGTCGCCAAACATTTCGCCGGCCATGGCGAGCCGCTCGGTGGCCGCGACAGCAACGACATCGGGCTTTCGGATCGCACCATGCGCAACATTCATCTGGTTTCTTTTCGCGCGGCGGTGGAAGAAGCGCATCTCGGCGGCGTCATGGCGGCTTACAGCACCTGGGACGGAACGCCCGACAATGCTTCGAGTGAGCTGCTGCAAAACATTTTGCGCCAGGAATGGGGATTTGACGGTCTTGTCGTTTCCGATTGCGGCGGCCCGGAAAATTTTTTGAACAAACAATCCGTGGTGGCCAGTCTGGAAGAGGCCTGCCAGCGTGCCATTCTGGCCGGCGTGGACAATGAATGCGGTGAAGCCTTCAAGAAAGCGCTGGCGTCAGCGGTGCATGACGGCCTGCTCAAGGAAACGGATCTCGATCCGAACGTGCGCGCCGTCTTGCGCGCGAAATTCAAACTCGGTTTGTTCGAAAATCCCGGCTCGCCAAACATGGTCTGGGATAAACTGCCTGCTTACGACACACCCGAACATCGTGCAATTGCGCGCGAGGTGGCGGTCGAAGGTTCGGTGTTGTTGAAGAACGACGCCAGATTGCTTCCCTTGAGCAAGGATGTTAAGACCATTGCCGTGATCGGTCCGAGCGCAGATGAAGCGCAGACGGGTGATTATTCCGCCAAGCCGGCTTCCGGCCAGTTGGTCACTGTTTTGCAAGGAGTGAAGTCGCACGTCAGCCCGGAAACCAAGGTGCTGTATGCGCGCGGCTGCGATTATCTTTCAAAAGACACCTCCCAAATTGCTGCAGCGGTCGAAATCGCCAGGCAGGCGGACGCCGTGATTTTGGTCGTTGGTGACAGCAGCCGGGACAAAGCAACTTCCGGCGAAAACAATGACGGCGCGACCCTGGAAATTCCCGGCGTCCAACGTGAGCTGATCAAGGCTGTGCAGGCCGCCGGCAAGCCGGTTGTGCTGGTGCTGGTCAACGGCAAGCCGTTTACACTGGCATGGGAAGCGGAAAATATTCCGGCAATCTTGGAAACGTGGTATCCGGGTGAGGAGGGCGGTGATGCCACGGCCGATCTTATTTTTGGCGACCGCAATCCGTCGGGACGTCTGCCGATCACCTTTCCGCGCAGCGTTGGCCAGCTCCCGTTGCGCTACGACTACCTGCCGGCGGGTCGTAATTACAGTTACTACGACATGCCGTCCACGCCACTCTACCGGTTTGGCTATGGCCTGAGTTATACGAGCTTCAAATTTTCCAACCTCACAATCATGAGTCATGGTGACGGCGAAGTAACTGTATCCGCCGATGTCGAAAACACCGGCGGTCGTGACGGCGATGAAGTGGCGCAACTTTATCTCACCGATATTTGCACTTCGGTGATCACGCCGGTAATGGAATTGAAAGGCATTCACCGGGTTTCCTTGAAAAAAGGAGAAAAGCAGACCGTCACGTTTGGATTGACGCCGTATCAGCTCTCGCTGCTCAACGCGGACATGGCGCGAGTGGTTGAACCCGGAACTTTTCGCGTTCACGTCGGCGGAGCCAGCCCGGAACCGCCTTCCGGCGGCGATCATCACAAGGATAGGGTTGCTTTCACAGATCCCGCACAAGGAGTTTCGGGCGAATTCAAAGTGTCGCAAAAGTATCAGGCGGATTTTACCTGTGAATTAAACCTGCCGGACAGTGTTCACAAAGATGAAGTATTTCCGGCGATCCTTACGGTCAAAAATCAAGGCAGCTTGCTGGATGTGGCCGAAGTCAGAATATACGGTGATGTTTTGCTGGCCACTCGCCGGTTTGAAATCGCGCCGGGTGAAACGCGCACTTATACTTTCAAAGTCGCGCTCTCCGAAATCGGCCTGCAAACGCTGACGACCATTGCCGGCCAAAAAGCGATTTTCCATGTCGTTCAAGTTTCCAAAACGCCGGCGAAATCGCGGCTCAAACTGAGCGCACCGAAAAAAACCGCGGAAAGTTAACACGACTTGGCCAGTGTCCCAACCTTGCCGACGTCAGCACGGCCAGCCGATCAAAGCATCTTGCCCGTGCTCAAGCCCCGGCGAGTGCGCTGAACAATGCCTGCATTTCCTCGTCGGCTTGCGCGGGGTTGGCGAGGGTCTGGGCAATTTCCTCGCGCAGCAGTTCCCGGTAACGCCGGCGCAGCCGGTGGACCGCCACGCGCACGGCGCCTTCAGTTATTTTTAACGCAGCGGCGGCCTGAGCGTATGGGATTTCGCTCTTGCCCATCATCAAGAAAGCTCTCAATTGTTCATACTGTCTGGCCTTGTCATCAGCACCGCTTTCGTCACGAAGGCGCGTGATGACGCGTTCGAGCATGATCACCGCCCAGGCGCGGTCATATAGTTTGTCCGGGCTGAGGTTGTCGGCGGGATTAATTTGATAACGGGTTTCAGCATCCTGCCAGTCGAGCGAGAGCGGCATCACGCCGCCGCCGCGTTTCTGACGGTTGGCGCGATCCCATTCATTGGCGAGAAACCGTTTCAAAGCGACGAGCAGAAACGAGCGGAATTTGCCTTTGTCACTGGTGATGCCTTCAAGATAATTTTTTTCCAGCAGGCGGGCAAAAAAACCTTGGGTGAGATCCTCGGCATCTTCGCGCGAATGCCCCTGACGGCGCACATATGCGTAAAGCGGATACCAGTAGGTGCGGCACAATTCCTCCAAAGCCACGTCGGCCTGCCGCGTGTTGCCGCGCCCGGCCGCGAGCACCGCCGTCCAATGCGTCGTGGCGAAAATGCCGCTCGGAGGGCGGATTTGCCTGTTGAGACATTCTGAAGTCAAGGCGACCTCAATTTGGACAGAGGTGGACGGGAAAATCCCGGCGGAATGGATAGGGTTTATTGCCCATTTCCTAATTTGTTGTTCTCAATTGCATTCGGTTCTGGCCTTTGGACAGGATTGCGCACAGGCATTAGTTCGGCGTTTTCACCGGCGTGGGCGGCATTTTTATGGTAAATGCTCTGAATTTCACGCGCGGTCAGGGCGCGGGAATAAAGCGCGATTTCATTCAAATCGCCCACGAAAGGAAAGTCACTTCCCCCATCATTGTTATTCCCAATGCCAAGACCGGGCGACTGGTCGGCGAGCAATTCTCCGATTGGCCGGACATCCGTGTGGATTTGTGCGGCCAGTGCGCCGTTGGTGTAGAGACTCAAGGTGCCAGTCTTCCCGTCAAATGTTCCCGCCACATGCGTCCATCGGCCGTAAGGCAACGTCGTCTCGACCAATGCCGATTGGTTGTCGGAATTACAGATCGCAAAGTCTAACTGGTGGTTGCCTTCCATGGAAAGCTTGTAAGGATCCAGTCCGGGACGGTGATCTCCCCGGCAAAGGATGGCGTAACCATCCCCCCGCGGTCGAACCCAGCCTGCAATGCTCAGGGCATTGGTGAGGATGAACGCGGGCCGGTCGGGGATCTGCAATCCGACGTAAGTGTGGGGCGGAAAACTGTTCGGCGAAAAGCTGAATGCCTGGCCCACCACGCCATTGACAAAACTAACCCGGCAATTCTCAAAACCGCCGCTTTTCTGTGACCACGCTGCCACCAGACCGGACTGAGGTGAATTTCCGGTTGCGAATTTTCCGAATGCAAACCAGGCTGCGATGAAGCATGCAAACAAGGCCAGGATGACGAGGGCAGTTTTCATATAGTTTTTCAAATTCAGATTCAAGGAATGGTTGGTTTTAAAAGTGGATGGCTGTTGCAGAGGCGTCGTCAGAATGTTCTCAACTTGCGTCTTCATCTCGCTGGCCTGCTGGTAGCGCAATTCCGATTTCTTCTCCAACGCGCGCAAAACGACTTCGTCCAGCCGCACGTCAATCTGCACTTTCGCGGACGGCGGCACGATTTTCTTGCCGGGCAGTTCGCCGGTGAGCATTTGATAAAACACCACGCCCAGCGCGTAAATGTCCGCGCGATGATCCACTTCGCCCGGCGCTTGAATCTGCTCCGGCGACATGTATTGCGGCGTGCCCATGACCTTGCCGGCGTCGGTAAGATCATGTAGCGCAAGCGTCCTCGCCTGCGGGTTCGCGGAATGTCCCCGTTCCTCGTCTTCGGGGCTGGCGGCGGGGACGCCGCCGAAACTCGCAGGCGCGGACGCTTGCGCCACAATTTTCGCCAAGCCAAAATCCGCAACCTTCACGCGGCCGCGGCGGTCCAGCAAAATGTTTTCCGGCTTGATGTCGCGATGGACGATGCCCTGGTCGTGCGCAAATTGCAGCGCGTCGCAAATCTGCGGCACGATGGCCAGCGCCTCGCGCGCGGAAATGCGTCCGGCGTGCAGCAATTGCCGCAAGTTCACACCATCCACGAATTCCATGAAAAAATAAAACAGCCCATCTGCGCGGCCAAAATCGTATATCGTCACAATGCCGGGGTGGTTGAGCTTGGCCAACGCCTTGGCCTCGCGGGCGAAGCGCTCGGCGAACGCCGGGTCATCGCCGATTCCCGGCGGAAGAATTTTCAGCGCGACGATGCGGTCCAGTTCCTTCTGCCGCGCCCGATAAACCGCGCCCATGCCGCCTTTGCCGATGAGTTCGAGAATTTCAAGCTGCGGAAATTTGGGGGCGAGTTCGGCGACGTTTGGCGGCGTAAATTGCGCACTTTCCGACGGCACCACCGTGTCCGCCGCCGCGCCCTGCTTGAACAGGCAGGCCGGGCAAAGCCCCGCCAGGACGCCGGAGGGCAGCGGCGCGCCGCATTGCGGACATTTTTGTTCCATATTCTGTTTTGGTTCGGCTTCATTCATACACCCTCCTACTAAGCGAATTCTAGAGATTGTTACAAAAAAGACGTTGCTTTTTGTGTGTTGCTCAGGGCATTGGCATCAAGTGTAAAGCCGGGGCGGGCGATAACCCGATTTCACGATGACACTTTTCTATCCGATCTTCAACTCGACGATGAAAAGCGTTTCACGATCCGCCCCGTCAAACGCCAGTTGCACCAGCTCGCCGACGATACTGAAATGCCTTTAGTGATAGTCTATCCAGTTGGTCATAACCGTGCAACTGAAGGTCATTTCGGCTGCATTGTAATCCTTATACCATTTCGAGTGGCCGTCGGCGAACATCACGTTCTGGCCTTTGCTGTGAATCTGCCAGACTTCCGTTATGGCTGGAGCCGCCGCGCCGCCGACACAATTCTGCGTGTAGTCATCCTTGTCCGCGTCCAGCGGATCAAAATGCAATGCGCCGCCGCTGATGCCTGCCGTGTCGCCGCCCAAAACAAAGGCCGAAGGAAAGGCAATCGAAGAACTTTTGACCGCCGCATCGCTTCGAGCCGCCACATAGGCGGCATTGCAGCCGTTGAAATAATTGAACGGCCCCTGTTCCGCCACCGGCAGTTGCACATTTCCCGGACACCGATAGACATTTGTGTTGCCGACGCAGGAAACTATTTGCTGCAGCCAACTGGGCTTTTCCGTAATGGGATCAATGGCATTCCAATAAATGGTGCCCCCGGATTCGGGATAGAATTCATTGTTGTCATCCGCAAACATTCTCATGCCCAGGCCGATCTGATGCAGATTGGAATTGCAACTGATGGTCCACGCGCGTTGTTTGGCTGCCGCCAGCGCCGGCAGCAGCATCGCCGCCAGAATAGCGATGATGGCGATGACCACCAGCAGTTCGATGAGTGTGAAGGCGCTGGCTCTGGGGTTCTGTTCAGGAGATTTCATAGGTCATCTTCACCGGCAAAGGTAGCCGGAAGCGCAAGGCTGATTGTCACGGTTTTGTAAAATCCAGCCTCTTGATTTTTTGCGCTTTACCAGCGCGGACTTCATCAACCTTGGAGCCAAGAATGGAGTCGCCGCTTCCTGCGCCGGTGCCGCGACCCGCATGACGTGTCTTTCTCTGTATCTGCTCAGAAGCCTGGCTGCTTTAACTTGCTTACGCGCCTTTGCCGCGCAATGGCATCAGCCCAAAGTGCAGGGCCAGCCAGACCGGCATGACGAACACGACGATTGTCTCCAGCCGCTCCCATGTCCAAGCCAGACAGTGCGACTGGATAGGAAAAAGCACAATCATGAAATAATTCGCAAATCGCGTGTGGCCGAGGAAACGGCCGTATTTCGGAAAGCGTTTGCGGATGCCGCTCACCAAGGCGACGGCGCCGAGTCCCAGCACGAGCAAGGTTACCAGCAAGTTCACCGGCAGCATGGCGTTCAGATAATGCCGGTTCGCCGCGTGCGGCGCGAAATACGGCCAGAGCCATTGCAGGGCCGCCCAGAGAAAACTGAAGCCCGTCTGGAGGGCGGTGCGGAAATTCGCCTTTGACGCCGTCAGTTCATTGAGCAGCAGGCCGAAATACAACGGCACGATGCCCCACACGAGCGCGACATGCCTGAACGGCGTCACAATCAGTTCAACAAATATAATCCAGTAATGACTCATATGCCAGAAACGAAATCTGGAAGCACAAATTTAGAGGTTTCTTTCATGGTCTCCAATATAAATGCGTCTCGCCGTCACCTTTGCCGTCTCCCCTGCCCGCAAATATCGTCTGGCAGTTCACGCCGACGGATGCGCTGTCAGTCCAGGTTTTCGGAGCGCCGGGGCGCGAGATCCTCACGGAATCACAGACATCGTGGCCTCTAAACAACCTAGTTCTGACTGTTTGATTTGATACCGTCGTCTTTCAACAATGGAAAATTGTCATGGCCGCGCCGGCAGAGCGGCAGCGGCGACGACGCTTTTCGGGCGGACGACAAGATCGCTGGCGAGTCTATTTCTACAATTGGCTCATTGGGGAAATTCATGCTGCCGACTTGGGCGCGATGCGCCCGGCCATTTATCACCGTCGCCATAAACCAAAAGTGTCAACCATGTCGTCAGTCTAAAGTGTCAGCGATGTCCTGACCCCATGCCGCCGGTCGCGCCCCTGCCCCGGCCCAAGCCAACTTGCCGCTTGAAACTTGAAACCTGAAACTTGAAACTGCCGTTATGAACCGCATCGTCCAAAAGTTCGATCAGTTGAAAAAAGCCGGCAAGAAAAGTTTCGTTGTTTACATCGGCGCGGGCGATCCGAACTTGGAAGCCACCCGTCAGCTTGCCCTCGCGTTCGACCGGGCGGGCGTGGACATTTTGGAACTCGGCGTGCCGTTCAGCGATCCGCTGGCCGATGGTTTGGTAAACCAGCTCGCCGCGCAGCGTGGGCTGGAATCCGGCACCACGCCGCCCAAACTGCTGGCCACCATCGCGGCCATCCGCAAAGACTCGCAGCTTCCCATCGTGCTCTACATTTATTTCAACCTGATCCACAAGGTCGGTTTGGAAAAATTCATCGCCCGCGCGGCCAAGGCGGGCGTGGACGGGCTGCTCATCCTCGATTTGCCGCCGGAGGAATCGGACAACTACGAGGCGCTGATGAAATCGGCCGGACTGTGCCATATTTACCTCGTCGCGCCGACCACGCCGGAAGACCGCATGGAACTCATCGTCAAGCGCGGGAGCGGGTTTATTTATTACATTTCCCGCGAAGGCGTCACCGGCATGCAGACAAGCGTCGCGTCGAACCTGGCGTTGCAGGTCGCCAAAATCCGCGCGCACACTGCGTTGCCCGTCGCCGTCGGCTTCGGCATCTCCAATCCGGCGCAGGCCAGGGCCGTCGCGGCGGAGGCGGACGGCTGTGTGGTCGGCAGCGCGGTGGTGAACCAGATTGCCGAACACGGAAAATCGCCGGAACTCGTCGCCAAGGTCGCCACGTTTGTGAAATCGCTGGCTGACGCGGTGAAGACTGTTTGAAGCACGGATGACAGCGTGGATTGTTGAACCGTTCCGGCGCGGAAACGAAGCGACGACCAGGATACAATCAGGCAACGAATAAAGATCATGAGCACAAAAAACAAATCGGACACCAAAGATCGCTTCGTCATCATCATGGCCGGGGGACGCGGCGAGCGGTTCTGGCCGTTGAGCCGCGAGAAAATGCCCAAGCAACTGCTCACGCTGTTCGGCAAACGGTCGTTTCTTCAATCGGCCGTGGATCGCGTGCTCCCGCTGGTGCCGGCAAAAAACATTTTCATCATCACCAACACCGCGCAGATCGCCGAAGTCCGCAAACAACTGCCCAGGCTGCACAAGGACAATGTCGTCGCCGAGCCGGTGGGCCGCGACACGTGCGCCGCCGTGACGCTCGGCGTGGCGCTGGTCGGCGCGCGGAGCACGACGGGCGTGATGGCCGTGCTGCCCGCCGACCATGTCATTCCTGACGAGAAAAAATTCCAGCAGGTTTTGTCGGACGCGCTCGATGTCGCCGCGCAGGGCCAGGCGATTGTGACCATCGGCATCAAGCCGACCGAGCCGGCGACCGGCTACGGCTACATCCACACCGGCGCGGAACTGCCGACGCCGTCCGGCGCGAAAAAGACCAGGACAACTTTTTTCAAGGCCGAGCGCTTTGTGGAAAAGCCGGATTTCGAAAAGGCGCTGGAATACGTCAACAGCGGCCAGTATCGCTGGAACGCCGGGATGTTCGTCTGGAGCTTCATCACCATCACCAACGCGCTGGAGCAGCATCAGCCGGAAATGTTCGCCGCCTGCCAGCGCTGGTTCAAGGTTGCGGCCCAGCCCGCCAAACTCGCCAGAGTGCTGGCGAAGGAATATCCGGCCATCAAAAAAATCTCGATTGATTTTGCGCTGATGGAGAAGGCGCAGAACGTCATTGTGGCCGACGGCGCGTTTGAATGGGACGACCTTGGCGCATGGCCGGCGCTCGCGCGGCACCTCAAGCAGGACGCCGAGGGCAACGCCACCGTGGCGGATTTCATCCAGGTGGACGCCGCGCGGAACATCATCTACGACGCCCGCACGAAAAACCGCACGCCCATCGCCGTGGTCGGCCTGCGCGATGCCATTCTGGTGCAGACGGATGACGCCGTGTTGCTCGCGCACAAAAGCCAGGCGCAAAAAATCAAGGAACTGGTCAAGCGGCTCGCGGCAGATGCGCGGCTGAAGAAATTGGTTTAGCTTTCGCCGTATTGGAAATGCCTGCGGCCCGGTTTTCGGCATGAAGAAAGACCGCCCGCTGAAATTTCTTTGACCTGACCATTGAAATAACAGTGTCACCGCCTGCCGTCATACCAGATAAAGGCGGCCTCGCGGCTGGTCAGCGTCCGGCGCTGATTGAAGATGGCCCGTGCAAAGAACCCCAGATGTTCACGGGCCGTGTAAAGCTTCATCTTGCGTGCCGAAGTTCTGATCGGATGCCGGTGCAGGATGACGATTCCCCTGCCCGTCTCGCGCGCAAGCTTTTTCAGCCGCCGGCTCAGGTCTATTTCCTCCGCCGCAAACAGTTCGCGGCTGAAACCGCCGACCTGCCGGAACGCCGCTGCTTCGACGAAAATAAACGAGCCGGCCATGAGCCGGCAGCAGCGGCTGGCATAATTCCAAAGCCGGGTGATGAGGCCGGCGACGAACAGTTTTTCATCCAGCCGGATGGTCACGCCGCCCGCGAGACACCGGCCGGAACGGATTTGCTCCGCCACCTCGGCGAACAGTTTATCGCCGGGATGTGAATCGGCGTCCACAAAAATCAGCCAGTCGCCGGCGGCCGCCGCCGCGCCGGCATTCCGCGCGCGGGCGATCTGGTTGACTGGCTCGAACACGACTTTGGCCCCGGCGGTGCGGGCGATGTCGGCGGTGTGGTCGGTGGAATTATTGTCGCAGACGACGAGTTCAAATCCCCAGCCCAGCCGGTCGAAGGCGGCGGTGGCGGCCTTGATCTCGGCCAGCGATGCGCCCAGCAGCTTTTCCTCATTGAACGCCGGCACGATGATGGAGATTTGCACGCGGCCAACTTAACGGTTGTTCCCGGCTTTGCAACCGGGACCGTCATTTTCGACGTGCATTTTTTGCGGGATGATTTTTAATGACGGCATGACCATTTGGATCTTTGCGGTTCTTTTAATGGCGGCGGTTTCACTGGCCGGCTGGCGGCAGGGCGCGATCCGGGCGGCGTTCGCGTTTGTCGGCATCATCTTCGCCGCGCTGCTGGCGGCGCCGCTCGGCCGGCTTTTGCATCCGCTCCTGCCGCATCTTGGCGCCACCAACCCGGTCACGGCTTGGGCGCTGGCCCCGGTGGCCGGTTTTATTGTGGCGTCCATTCCGTTGAAAGTCGTGGCGCACACGGTGCATCAAAAGGTGGAGCATTTTTACAAATACAATGCGGGCGACCTGCGGCTGGCCTTGTGGACGCGGCTGAATTCACGGCTGGGCATCTGCATCGGCCTGATGAACGGCGCGGCCTATTTCGTCCTCGTCAGTTTTTTTATTTTCAACCTGACTTACTGGACCACCCAGGCGGCCAGGGGCAGCCAGCCGTTGCTGATCCGGCTGGTCAACACGCTGGGGGAAGATCTGCAATCTACAGGCTTCACCACCACGGCGAGCGCCGTCGGCTCGCTGCCGCCGACGTTTTACGAGCTGGCAGATTTGTCCGGCCTGCTGATGCAGAATCCGCAGTTGGGCGCGCGGCTGGCGAATTATCCCGGTCTGACCTCGGTGTGGGAGCGTGACGACATGCAACCGCTGGTGCACGATCCAACGCTGAAAAACGCGCTGGTTGCCGGCACCTCGCCCGGAGAAATCCTGGACGTGCCGCCGGTCCAGGCTTTGCTGGCGAACAAGGAGCTTTCAAAACAGCTTGGCGGAATTTTGACGACGAATCTTGATGATCTCACAGCCTATCTCAAAACCGGGAAGTCGGCGAAATATGACGGCGAAAAGATTTTGGGCAGATGGCAGTTTAACCCCGGCGTGACGGTGGCCTGGCTGCGCCAGGAGCAGCCCAAAATCCAGGCCAGCGAGATGCGCGCCCTGCGGGCCTTGTGGACCCAGGCTTATGCGCAGACCAGCCTGCTGCTGACCGGGGACCACCAGCTTTTCATCAAGAACCTGCCCAAGTTCCAGACGCAGACGCAACCGGACCAGCCGGCGTTTCAACCGGAAAACTGGAAGGGCGACTGGAGCCTGGACGGCACGAATTACACGCTGCATGTCTCCCTCAATGGCGAAGACAAATTCATGAACGGCACAACCGACGGCCTGCGGCTCACAATCAAGGACGGCAGGAACCTCCTGATTTTCGACCACGCGAATTGAGGCTGGATTTGGGACGGCAGTTCGTTTTTTGGACACGGCAGGCGGCGGCATAATGTGGGTTTTGCTGAATTTCCGCATCCGGCCTGATATTTGCTTCAATTGCGGCATGAAAATAAAATTTGCCGCCGCCATGGTCGTCTTGCTGGCCGGATTGCTTGTGACCGGCTGCCATAAAAACGCTCCGCTGCAAAAAGCCTCGCCCCCCGGTATTTCCGCAAACGCCGCCAGCGGCACCGCCCAGACCAATGCCGTTTCGCGCGACCTGGGCGCAGTGACGCTGACCAATCATTTTGAAACCTGCGTGCGGCTCGGTGCGGGCAAAGACTGCGTTCTTACCCCCAGAATGATTGACAGCCGCAATGTGCAAATCACGGTGGCGGTCGAATCCAAGACCGCCGCAGGCAAAACCCACGACCTGTCGGTCACGCAGGTTGTCACGCGTGCGGGCAGGCAGTTTGAGGTGGCGGTCGGAGATTTCAGCCTGAGTCTGACCCCGAACATCATTCCGGAATAAAAGGAAAATTTTCAGTGAGCCGCCAGCAGCAGCCGGGCGATTTCTGCCAGCAGCACCACAAACACGCCGCAGGCAGCGACGCCACAGCAGTCCCGGCGCGCAAGCTCTTTTTCGCTGGCCACATGAAGATTGGTGATCAGGTGGCAGAACCGGCTGCGTTTTTCGGGCGCATAATTCATAATGCATTTTCGAGCAGCAGCGGGCGTGCCAACCTTAAACCAAATAATACGGAGGGATCACTTTGTCCGCCTTATGCTTCGTCGTGAGCACCAGGTCAGAATTTGCGCCATCCACAAGTTCATAATGCCGCGATGCATCCGCCAATGTCCTTCCGCCGGCCATGTGCCGCTTGATGACGGAGGCTTTTGCCCGCTCTTTGTCTGAATCAATAAAAAGGGAAAAATCCAAAAGCGGACCGATCGCCTCCCAGCCCGCTTGGTCATAGAGAAGCCAAAGACCTTCGACAATCAGCAGGGTTTCCTTGACCGTCACAACAATGCCATTCTTCACTGGATCGTGCAATTTGCGTGAGTAGATCGGAAATGAGACGCTTTCGCCCGTAGAAAAGGCCTGGATGTCCTGCGCCAGCGCGTTGACATCGTAGGTGTCAAACCGCCCCTTGACTTTCTTCAGCGGCTTGCCCTCGGAAAGGCGCGAAAGCAGCCATTGGTTCGGATAGTGATAAGCGTCTATGGTGATGGATTCCAAGGCGAAAGGGAGACCTGCCTGTTTTGCAATTTCCTTGAACAGCATGGCGGCCACCGATTTGCCGGCGCCTGTCGGGCCGGCGATCCCGATGACCACGCGGGGTTTGTTTTTTGCCCGGTAAATCCCGACCAGTTTACAAAAGAGATTCAAATAAAAATCCTTCTGCCTCTTGGAGAACGCGGAAAGATCAATTGTCTGTTCTGTGACCAGCAAGGTCGCCGGAAACGTGATTTCTGGAAGCTGCATGTAAACCTTCCTGCCACCGTTCGCTGCAAAAAAACCGACTCTACTTGCTGATGCCGCGTTCGCTGGCGCGGATGAACTGGACCAGGTGCTTGATTTCCGGCAGCGCGGGCAGTTCGCCTTCAATTTTCACCAGCGCGTTGGTGATTGTCAGGCCTTCGCGAAAAAGCATCTTGTAGGCCTGTTTCAGCGCGCTCTGCGCTGCGGCGGTGACACCGTGGCGCTCCAGGCCGATCTTGTTGATGGTGCGGGTTTCGCCGGGATTGCCGTCCACAATCATGAACGGCGGCACGTCCTGCACGATCTTTGAGCAGCCGCCGATCATCGAGAGCCGGCCGATGCGGCAGAATTGATGCACCGCCACATAGCCCGCAAACACCGCTTCATCCTCCACCACGCAATGCCCCGCCAGCCCCGCGAAGCCGGACATGATGATGTGGCTGCCGAGGATGCAGTCGTGTGCGACATGCGCGTGAATGATGAACAAATTGTGCGAGCCGACGACGGTGGCTTCGCCATCCTTCGTCGCGCAATGGACGGTGACGCCCTCGCGGAAGACGTTGTGGTCGCCGATCTCCAGACGCGGATTGCCGCCCTGATATTTCAAGTCCTGCGTCTTCATGCCGATGGCGGCAAAGGGGAAAATTTCATTCCCCTGCCCCAGCCGCGTGTGGCCGTCAATGACCACATGCGAGTGTAACCGGCAATTTTCACCGAGCGTGACATGTTCGCCGATGACGCAGTAAGGCCCAATGTCGCAGCCGGCGCCAATCTGCGCCTGGGGATGAACTATGGCGGTGGGATGAATCATGAAAATGTCCGGTCGCGATTGGCGTCACGCATCACGCAGCATGAAAGTGACTTCGGCTTCGCTGACAATTTCTCCGTCCACTTTGCAAACGCCCCTGGCCTTGCCGATTTTGCCGCGCGCCTTGAGCAGTTCAATTTCGATGACCAGCACGTCGCCCGGCACCACCGGCCTGCGCCATTTCACCTTGTCGGCGGCCATGAAATACGCCACCTGGTTCGCCGCCTTGATGATCTTGAGCAGCAGCACGCCGGCCACCTGTGCCATCGCCTCAAGCTGCAATACGCCCGGCATGATCGGATGGCCGGGAAAATGGCCTTGAAAATGCGGCTCGTTCATCGTCACATTCTTGCTGCCGACAATCTTCATGCCGTCAATTTTTAAAATCCGGTCCACCAGCAGAAACGGCGGGCGGTGCGGCAGCAACTTCATCAATTCCTCGATGCCCATCGCGCCTTCGGCGGCGGGCGGCGGCTCCGGCGCGTTTTTTGCCGGCGGCGGCGGTGAGAAGGTTTGCACCGCGCGGATCGGCTGGTTGATCTGCCCGATGATTTTCCGCACCAGTTCGACGTTGCCCGCGTGGCCGGGACGCACCGCGATGACATGGCCGCGGATCGGCTTGCCCAGCAGCGACAGGTCGCCGACGATGTCCAGCATCTTGTGCCGGACGAATTCCTCGGGATAACGCAGCGGCTCGGTCGTCAGCACCGCGTCGTCACGGATGATCACGGCGTTCTCCAGGCTGCCGCCCTTGATGAGTCCGTTCCTGATGAGA
This sequence comes from uncultured Bifidobacteriaceae bacterium, assembly GCA_964449815.1. Taxonomy (GTDB): domain Bacteria; phylum Verrucomicrobiota; class Verrucomicrobiia; order Limisphaerales; family UBA11358; genus UBA11358. The sequence continues at coordinate 10,769 of CAYVGC010000008.1, read as the reverse complement.
AACTCAATCTCCTCGAAGAAACAAAACGTCCGCGCGTGCGCCAGCTCCTTTTCCCACGTCTGCGGCGTGACTTCCGTGGAATAAAACTGCGTGAACCGGCCCTGCTTGTCCGCGCTGGTGCAGGTGATCTTGAAATTCTCGTCCGGGAACAGCGTCATCGTCGTCTCGCCGAGCTGCAGTTCAATCGGCTCCGTCGGCGTGAAAAATTCCCGCTTCTCCGGCAACGCCGCGATGCCCGCCGCCTGGATGATCTTGCAGAACTCGCGCGAACTGCCGTCCGCAATTGGCGGCTCGTTCGCGTCCAGCTCGATCACCGCGTTGTCAATGCCGTAGCCCGCCAGCGCGGCGAGGACGTGCTCGATCGTGTGGACTTTGACATTCCCCTTCGCCAGCGTCGTCGAGCGGTTCGTCTCGGAAATGTTTTCCACGCGCGCCTCGATCTCCGGCTTGCCGTCCAGATCCACGCGGCGGAACCGGACGCCGCTGTTCGCCGGCGCGGGCAGAATCGTCATGTTGACCCGGTTGCCGCTGTGCAGGCCGATGCCGGAAAAACTGGCGGAACGGCTGAGAGTTTGCTGATTGAGCACAGCCAGATTAGACAAAACACCGGCGCGATTGGCAAGCGAACATCCGCCCGGCAGCGTGTTCGCCGGCGTGGCTCAATGGCTACGTCCAGGCGGCCAGCGCGTCCGTTGATTTTTATGCCTGCGCCTCGGCGCCATTATTCCGTGCAGGCTGTCCGCCAGCCGGTGCAGCCGGTTTTTCGACTTGTGCAGAGCTTCCGCAGTCCTGTGCGGCCTTTCCGCCGACTTGTGCAGGGTGTTTTTCGGTCTGTGCAGGGCTTCCGTCGAGTTGTGCATCCTGTCCGCCGACCTGTGCAGGCGAACCGGCCGCCGGTGCATACGGTTTTCGGACTTGTGCCAGCCATCCGCCATTTTGTGCCTCATTATCAGGTGATTATGACGATGCCGCCGCCTGATGGCAGGATCGGCTGCAACACATTTTCAGCTCCGCCGCCCGTTGCCCGCCGGCGTTTTTCCCAGCTGTCAGCTCCCGGCTTCTAATTTTTACTGCTGCGGCACGGGAAACTTCGCCGCCATCGCGCTCTGGATCTGCGCCCACGGCAGACAGTTGATGCCTTTGGTGCCCGCCGCCACGCCGGTGGCGTAGGCCGTCGCCGGCGAGGTGCCTTGCACGACATAAGCCTGGTTGCCAAGATAGACCACGCTTGAGCCGGGCAACGCCATCTCCACAAAGCTGCCAAAGTTCGCATACGCAGCGAGCTGTCCCGGCGCGCCGAGTGCGGTCACGGCGTTGACGCCGGGAATCGCCGCCGGATAGGTCGGCGTGCTGACCGGCTGATTACCCGCCGCCGCAAAAACCACGACGCCCTTGGCGAGCGCCTGTTGTATGATGTTGTCCAAAATCGCACTGTCGGTCGTGCCGCCCAAGCTCATGTTCAAAACCGTCGCGCCGCCGTCTACCGCCGCCTGCACGCCTAGCGCAACATTCCAGCTCGTCGTCGTCTCACTCGCGCCATAAACATCCACCGGCAATATCCTGACGGAACTGCTGCTGCCTTGTTGCGAGACGGCGCGCAAAATCGTCTCGGCCATCGCCGTTCCATGGGTGGGAGCAGCGCTGGCGGAAACTTGCTGCGGCGCGAACAGCGCAACTGGATTGCCAATTGATTGCGCCTGGGTGGAGCCTGATATGCTCGCGGCATCACCCACGGAAATTGGCTTCAACACAAACGGGTCAAGCTGGCTGCCAAGAGATTGAATCCCGGTGTCAATTAGTCCAACGACCGGATTGCAGGGATCGCTCGTCGAGTTCGGGTCCAACGTGAGCGCCACCGGCCCGGCTGGCGCGTTGGCGATGGGTTGCGGCGTTACGGGCGGATCGTAAATATAATTGTAATCCACCGCCGCCACGTCGGGATTGGTTTTCAGGCTGCCGAGCGCGGCATCGGTCGCGGCGGCATCGGGAAATTGCAGCCGGTAAATCCCCAGCTTGTCGTCGCGGCCGACCACTTTTGCGCCTAGCACCCTGGCAATGGCGTCAATGTTCGCACCGGGCTTAAGTTTCACGAGCAGTTCATTGGCGACGTGCCGCATCGGCACCGTCTTGGCCGTAGCCGCCACGCGCCGCGTCGCGTTGCGCATCACGGTGGCGAAAACGTAAAGCTGCTGCGGACCGTTCGTCTCAGGCACCAGCGCGTAATTCAAGCTTCCCAGCAATTTCCGCAGCGCCTCGCCCGCCGGCAAATCGTGGAACTTGACCGAGGCGTTCTGGCTGATGCCCGGCTCCACAAAAATATGCCAGCCGGTCTGGTGCGCGATGTCCTCCAACAACGGCCAGAGCGCTTCGCTGTGAATGTCGGCGCTGACGCGGTCACGGCCGGCCGGCCAGACGAGGGAGTTGGTTTCCGACGCCGGCGCAAATGCAGCCCCGCACACCATCAGCGCGAGCAGCAGCAAAATTTTGATCCGAAGCATGTTCAATTGATGGTTTGATGGCCCGCCGGCGTAAGTGTTCAGACAATTATTTTTTCAGGACGGATTTCACCCACTCCTGGTTGTCGAGATACCAGCGAATGGTCTCGCGGATGCCGTCTTCAAACTTGTGCGCGGGCATCCAGCCAAGCTCGCGCTGAATCTTTGCCGCGTCAATCGCGTAACGGCGGTCGTGGCCGGGCCGGTCGGTGACAAACGTGATGAGCTGGCGCGAATGGCCGCCAGGCTGCGGCGCGAATTCGTCAATCGTGTCGCAGATCAACTGCACGATGTGCAGGTTGGCCCATTCGTTGTGGCCGCCGATGTTGTAAGTCTCGCCCAGCCTGCCTTTTTGCAACACCGTCCACAGCGCCTCGGCATGATCGCGGACGTAAAGCCAGTCGCGCACGTTCATGCCGTCGCCATAAACGGGAACTTTTTTGCGCGCCAGCACGCTCTGGATGACGACGGGAATCAGCTTTTCAGGAAATTGAAACGGGCCGTAGTTGTTCGAGCAGTTTGTGATGACCGTCGGCAGGCCGTAAGTGTGGTGATAGGCGCGGACGAGAAAATCCGAAGACGCCTTGCTTGATGAATACGGCGAGTTCGGCGCATAAGGCGTCGTCTCGGTGAAAAATCCGGTCGCGCCGAGCGAGCCGTAAACTTCATCGGTCGAGACGTGATGAAACTTTTTTCCGTCAAACTTCCCGTTCCAGAAGCCACGGCAGGCTTCGAGCAGGTTGAAGGTGCCGACGATGTTGGTCGTGATGAAATCGCCCGGCCCGGTGATGGACCGGTCCACATGCGATTCCGCCGCGAGGTGCATGACGTGCGTGATGGCGTGCTTTTCCACGATGCGCAGCGTCGCCGCCTTGTCGCGCAAATCCACTTTCTCGAAAACGTATTTCGGATGCCGGGAAACTTTCTCCAGGTTTTCCAGCCGCCCGGCGTAGGTCAGACAGTCGAGATTGACGAGCTTCGTGATGCGCGCATCGTCAATGACGTGGTGAATCAGGTTCGAGCCGATAAAACCCGCGCCGCCGGTGATCAAAAGGTTCATTTGGAAATTGAAGCGTAAGAGTTATTCCGGTTTCCAGTTCTTCAGCGAATCTTCCAGGGCTTCCTCGACACCGCGGATTTTCACGCCCGCCGCCAGCAGCTTGGAAACGTCCAGCACGCAGTTCGAGCGCGGCGTCTTGGCCGCGACCTGGTAAAACTCCTCGTCGTTCGCCCAGAACTCAAATTTTCTCGCCGGTTTGAGATGTTTTTCAATCAGCTTCACGACGTGACGGGTGGTGACGCAGCCGGGATTCGTGACGTTGTAGGTGCCGAATGGCGCGCGCAACTCCCAGGTGTCGAGGCACGCCTTCACAAAGTCAGCACGGTGCGAAATGGAGTTCACGTTGTCATAGACCTTCGCGTAACGCTGCACCTTGCTCAAATAATTGCGCGCGCCGTCCGCCTCGTCGAATGGAATCCGCAGCCGCCAGACGTAGCTCTGGCCGATGCCGGCGATGGCCTCCTCGCCGAGCGCCTTGCTGCCGCTGTAAAAACTGCACGGGCCGTCGCGGAAGGAGAAGTTCGGCGTGTCCGTCTCGGTGAAGCCGATAATGGCGGCGGACCTGGCTTCCGCCAGCGCGTGCAGTTCCGGCCGGGTCATGTCCTTCTCGACGCGCACGCTGCCGTTCGCGGAGATTTTTGCGCCGCTGAAAATGCAGCCGGACGAGATGTGCCCCCACGGGATGTCCGCCGCCGCACAGGCATGGGCGATGGTCTGCGGCAGCAGCGTGTTGCCGGCCAGCGTGCCGGCCTTGTCCAGCTCGCAGGCGTCCACGTTCGGCTTGCCGGTGAACCCGGCGGCGTTGATGACGAACGCTGGCTGCTTCGCCTTGAGAAAAGCCAGCAGCAAATCGAACCGTGCATAATCAACCTGGCTGCGCGCGAGCGGCAGAAATGCCGTTTTGCGCCGCTGGAGTTCCTTGGCGAACGCCCCGCCGATGTAGCCCGATGCGCCGAGAAGTAAAATCATAATTATTTTTGCAGCCGTTTCGCCTCCGCCACCACTTCGTTTTCCAGATAGGCGCGGTATTCGCAGTTGGGCATGGCATTGACAATTTGTTCAAGCTGGGCCAGCGAGACGAAGCCATGCCGGAACGCCGCCTCTTCGGGGCAGCCAATCTTGATGCCGGCGCGCTTCTCAATCGTCTGCACATAGGCGCTCGCCTCGTGCAGGCTGCTGCTCGTGCCGGCGTCCAGCCACGCGAACCCGCGCGCCAGCCGCTGCACATGCAGCGCGCCGCGCTTGAGATACTCCACGTTCACGGCGGTGATCTCCAGCTCGCCGCGCGCCGACGGCTGCAAATTTTTCGCGATGTCCACGACCTGGTTGTCGCAGAGGTAAAGTCCCGGCACGGCGTAGTTGCTCTTCGGCTGCCGGGGCTTCTCCTCAATGGAAACCGCCTTGCCGTCCGCATTGAATTCCACCACGCCGTAGCGTTCCGGGTCGTTGACATGATAGCCGTAGATCGTCTCGCCGCTTTTGAATTCCGCGAACGCGCGGTAGAACGAATTGCCGCCGTAAAAAATGTTGTCACCGAGAATCAGCGTCACGTTGTCCCTGCCGATGAAGCTCTCCGCGATGAGAAACGCCTGCGCGATGCCCGCCGGCCTGGCCTGCTCGCGATACTCGATGGTCACGCCAAACCGGCTGCCGTCGCCGAGCAACTGCCGGAAGCGCGGCAGGTCGTGCGGCGTGGAAACCAGGCACAGTTCGCGGATGCCGCCCTCGATGAGCGTCGTGAGCGGATAATAAACCATCGGCTTGTCAAACACCGGCTGGAGCTGTTTGCTCGCCACCAGCGTGAGCGGATACAGCCGCGAGCCGGCGCCGCCGGCAAGGATGATGCCTTTCATGCGGCGTGAAGGCTAAATTCCCCCGGCGCAAAAGGAAAGCAGAAGTTTGTCCGCATCGTTTTGGAGGCACGGACTGACGGCAACGTATTGACGCCGGCCGGCGGCCGGCGCAAACTGCGCGGGTATGTCCCTTGCATCAGCAGGTTTTGCCGCATGGGCCTGCGATCCGCAGCGCACCCTCGAAGAACGCTTCGGTGCCGAACTGCTCATCGAAATCACCCGCGGCCTCTGGTGCCAGAAGCACGGTGTCAAGCACGAGGTCAACTACCAGGCCGAGCAGCTGCGCAAGAAGGAACGCTCGCTCGACCCCACGCATGAACCGCGCTACACCGGCGAGGCCGCCGCGCAGGCCGAGGAAGTCCTGCCCGGATTGAAGCAGTTGAATTTCGGCTGGTGTGACGACCGGCCGTTGCGCGATCTTTCCTTTCTCCGCTTCTGTCCGCCGCTGAACAGCCTCGAACTCCGCAACACCGAAATCCGCGACTGGTCGCCCCTGCTTTGTCAGACTTCCCTCACCATATTCCACCTCTGGAGCGACCTGGTCGCGCGCGATCTGCGCGTCCTCGGCCGGCTTGCCAAACTGCAGGACATCCACATGTTCCTCGGCGCGCCCTGGCCCGACCTGACGGGATTGGAAAACCTGGCCGAACTCCGGGAATTCAACTTCCACGGCAACATCCTCGCCCTGCAGGGCATCCCCTGCCTGCCCAACGTCCGCGTCGCCGACATTGAGCACGGCTATGGTTACAATCTGCCTTTGCGCAATCTCGCCGACCTCCCGGCCATGCCCGAACTCCGCCGCCTCAAGCTGATCAACACCGCCGAATTCGACGGCATCCAACGCTTCACCAAGCTGCTCAACCTCGAAATCTACGGCTACTTCACCGATCTCGCCCCGCTGGCGCGGCTCAAGGACCTGACCCATCTCATTTTAAGCGGCGGCGACTATCCCACCCTCGCCCCGCTGGCCACCCTGCCGCAGCTCCGCCGGCTGATTGTGCGTCTCGAAATCCCGCCCGACTTCACCCCGCTGGCCGACGCGCCCCGGCTTCACGAAATCGGCACCGAGGCCACCCATATCGTCCCGCCGGAACTCGCCTCCCTCAACGCCATGTTCAATCCGTGGAGCGAGGAGTTCGCCGCCGCCGTCCCGCGCCCGCTTGCGCCCTTGAAGCTCTTCCTGCGCGACCCCAATTCCAATGTGAGGGGCGACAACGGCGGCGTTCCCCGCGACTGGGGCGACGACAAGGAAATGGACCAGTCCGAAGCCCGCTGGTTCGCCCGCGAAATCAACCGCCGTCTCACCGCCCTCCTCGGCCCGGGCTGGGGTCAGGTCGAGGAATACGGCCTCATCGCCGGCTACGAACAGGTTGCCATCGGCCGGCCGCAGGATTTTGACCATGTCCCCGCCGTCGTCCAATGCCTCCGCGAACTTATCGCCTCCGCCCGCCATCCCTGGGAATTTCTCTTCATGGTGGACAGCGACAAATGGTATGAGCGCAACATGGAAGACATCTATTCCGACGAAGGCGAGGAGTTTGACGCCGAGCGCCAGCGCGAAGAATGGGAGGATGAACGGCGGCAGGAACGCGAGCGCCGGGAATTCCTCGAACGCAAATACCGTCACCGCCTGCAGCAGGAACTCGGCACCCCCGCCGCGCCGCTGCCGCCCGCGCCGCCGCCCGCCGCCGCCACTGACGAGGAAGACACCATCGCCGCCGGCCAGGATGAGCCGCCCGCGCCGCCCGAATACGACCTCGGCACCAGCATCAGCCTCTACTGCACCCTCACGGAGAAGGCCGTTTATGTCCACGCCGCCAACCGCGCCCTCGCCGAGATGCTGCTGGAGATCAAGGCCGAGAACTGAAACCCCCGTGACGCAATAACTTTTATGCCCGCCACCCCTGAACCTGATGAAAAAATGCCCGTCCGCCGTGAACTCGGCGAGGCCATGATGGAATTCAAGCAATTCTTCACCAGCATCCGGATGGACGACATGGATGACGTGATGCGGCAGGCCGCCACCGAGAAATACCGGCAGGCCGTCATGCACGCGGCCGAACAGGGCGTGGAAAGCTCCCTGACCTGGCACACGCTCGGCATCTGGCTCGAAGAGGGCAAGGACCGCATCGGCGCGTTTTCCCGCGCGCTCGAATGCATGCGCCGCGAAAAGACCCTGCCGCCGCCGCTGGGCGTCACCGACCCGTGGGTGACCACCCACACCGAGGCGGAATGTCTCTACGAGATCGGCCGCGTCCACTTCCACGAAGGCGCGCCCGACGCCGCGCGCCAGTTTCTCGAACAAGCCCTGCCCCTGGCGCAAAAGGCCGAGCTGCTGCGCGTCCCCGGCAAGCAGATTGAGGACGGCCTGGAAGGCAGAATCGCCGCGCTGCTGCTGCAGTTGTGAAGCCGGACTTTGAATCAACACATGCAGTTCCTCCTTTCCGTCATCGGCCGCGTTTGAACGGACCCGCCCCGGACCGGTTTCGTATTGGCGCCGCGCCGTGACGGGCTGGCGGCGGGCCGTTGCGTGTTGGCGGGCGGCGGTGACGCATGGTCGGCGGACGGTTTCATGTTGGCGGTGGATGGTTTCGTATTGATGACGGGCCGTGACGTATTGACGGCAGGCGGTGACGGGCTGGCGGGCGGGCGTGACGGGTTGACGGCGGATGGTTTCGTATTGTCGGGCGTCCGTTTTGGCCTGGCGAACGTCCGTTTCGGTGATTTTGGTGGTTTTGGGGCCGTTTTGCCGGCGGCGGGGGATGTCTGGGGTCGGGGCCGGGCCGTCACTTTTTGGATGGATTATACATATCATTAGACAAGTTCATGTTTTCTAAAAAAATCTTCCGTTTGCCTGTTGACTAAATGCGTTTTTCGGGTCTTAGATTGTGCCGTTCCCAAAAAACACCCTCAATCAAAGGAAACACATGATAACCGCGAAAAGTGAATTCTTCGTCCAGCGCGCGACCAAGACGGTCAGCGTCGCCAAACAGCTCGCCGTGAAATGGACCTGGCAGGAACAGACCCCGGACGAGATGCAAACCCAGTTGGAGGCGGTCACCGGCAACAGCACCCTCACCCCGCCGGTGGCCGGGCAGATGGAAATTGAGAGCCAGGCCGAGCGCACGCGGCTGAACACGCACGGCCTCTGGCTGGCGGGGTTGAAAAATCTGCACCAGCTCACCGTCCAGGGCCTGAACATGGCCAAAACGAAGTTCCGCAGTGACGCCGCCAGCCTCGCGGTGCTGCACGGGCTGAACGCGGCGGGCCATTCGCCGGAAAAAATCCTCGCCGAGGCGCTCGCCTGGGAGTCCGCCTGGGGGAAAATTGCGCCGACCTGGAGCCCCACCCCGGCCAACACGCTGGCGGCGTTCAAACCGCTCCGCCAGCAGTGCGCGGAGGATCTGCAGACGGCGTTCGCCGACGCGGATTCGGTCCACCGCGAGGCGTCCGCCACGCTGGAGCAGATGTGCGCCGGCCTGGAAGCCACGAACGTGGCGTGGTATGCCAGCGCCACGATGGTTTTCCCCGCCGGCACGCCGGAAGGCGACCTGATCCGCACCGGCATCCCCACCACTTACACGCCGCCGCCGCCCAAGCCGTCACCCTCCCCGGCCCCGGCGGCGGCCCCGGCCAAAACCCCGTAGCGGCGCTCCGGCAGAACGCCGCAAACATCATCAAACATCAACCTTATCTGGCGGCCTGCTGCGGGAGGCCGCCGCGACAACCTGGCAAATTTTATGTGGGAACCGAATGACGAACTGGACCGGGCCTTTGCGAACGCGCACCACAGCCTGGAGGAGACGGTGGAGTTCTTCCGGCTGCTGCGCGAGTCCAACGTGACATTCATCGCGCCCTATCATCCGGAAATCGAGGGCGAAAACAGGGTCGGGAGCGACGGCAAGCTGATTCTCACGGTCTGGCGGATCGGCGCGGAGGAGGTGATCCCGATTTTCACCACGCCGGAACGTCTGGACGAGGCGATGCAGGGCCGGGGCAGGCCGGGCGAGCTTTATGCGGCCGGCCAGATGGCCGGCAAGGAGCTGTTCCGGGCGTTCTGTCCGCCGCACAACAAGTTTCGCGTGGCCATCAATCCCGGCTGCATGTGCGGCACGCACTTTTTGGACCCGGAACGCATCCAGGGCATCGTGGACGGTTCGGCGCTGAAGCTGCCCTCGCCGGGGGAACTGGCGATGGGCGGGCTGGTCATCTCGCTGCCGGAGCGCCTGCCGGAGCGTTTGCAGGGGCCGTTGGCGAAATTTCTCGGCGGCATTCCCGAAGTGCAGGCGGCGTGGCTGTTCTGGGAGGAGAAACCGAAGCCGCCGTTTGAACAGGTCTATGTCCTCGGCCTGGCAATGGCGGGCGGCGACACGGCGGAGCTTCTAAAAGAAGCGGCCCTGGCCATCGCGAGCCTCTGCCCGCCGGAATGGAGCTCGCGCGCGATGATCATGGACCCGAAAGACCCCGGCTTCACCGAGATCATGCGCTGCCCGCCGTTCCACCGGACGGCGGATTTTGAGCCGCCCCCGAAAACAGCGTAGCGGCGCCCCGGCCGGGCGCCGCCACTGGCGTTCTTCACATTTGGAATTCCGATTGGTCCCGGAAGCTGCTAGACCGAAGCGGTCGCAGCGCCGCCGGCGGTGGTTTTCTGGTTGAACACCAGCTTGTCCTTGTCGGCGGTGACTTTGATCAGCTCGCCTTCGTGCAGCACGCCCTTGAGAATTTCCTCGGCCAGCGGGTCCTCGAAGAAACGCTCGACGGCCCGGCGCATCGGCCGCGCGCCATACTGCGGGTCGTAGCCCTTCTCCACGAGAAATTCCTTCGTCTTTTCGTCGAGTTCCAGCTTCAGATTCTTCTTCCGCAGCCGTTCCAGGACCTTTTCCACCTCCAGGCCGAGAATCTGGATGAGATCGGGCTTGGTGAAGGAGCGGAACACGATCAGATCGTCGAGCCGGTTCAAAAATTCGGGGCGGAACATCTTCTTGGCCTCCTCCAACACCCGTTCGCGGGCCTTTTCGTAGCTGCTCTCGTTGGTGATGGGCGCAAAACCGAGCGTGGATGATTTTCGGATGGTGTCCGAGCCGACGTTCGTGGTCATCAGGATGATCGTGTTGCGGAAATTCACGGCGCGGCCCACGCTGTCGGTCAGCTTCCCTTCCTCCAGGATTTGCAGCAGCATGTTCCACACGTCGGGATGGGCCTTTTCGATTTCGTCGAACAGGACGACGGAATACGGATTGCGCCGCACTTTTTCCGTGAGCTGGCCGCCCTCCTCGTAGCCGACATAACCGGGCGGCGAACCGACGAGGCGGGAGACGTTGAACTTCTCCATGTATTCGCTCATGTCGAGCTGGATGAGCG
>CAYVGC010000007.1:0-72570 GCA_964449815.1 uncultured Bifidobacteriaceae bacterium | reverse complement strand
ACCAAAATCCCGGAACTGCGCCGCACCACGCGCGACGAACCGGATTACGACAAGCTCATGCGCCACCGCCTCGGGATCCTCGACCGGCATGGCATCAAGCTGTCGCAAATCCAGGAAGTCATCGGCACGCTCAGGCCGCTGCCCGGCGCGAAGGAGTTTCTCGACGAACTGCGCACGCTCGTGCAGGTCATAGTTTTATCGGACACGTTTGAGCAGTTCGCGCAGCCGCTGCTCAAGCAACTGAACTGGCCGACGCTGTTCTGCCATCGTCTCATCGTCGAGAATGACCGCATTGTCGGCTACCAGTTGCGCCAGCCGAACCAGAAACAGAAGTCCGTCGCCGCGCTGAAATCGCTGAACTACCACGTCATTTCCGCCGGCGATTCCTACAACGACACCGCAATGCTGGGCGAGGCGAACGTCGGTTTTTTGATTCACGCGCCGGAAAAGGTGAAGCTGGAATTTCCGCAGTTCAAAGCCGTCGGGTCGCACGCGGAACTGCTCAAACTCATCAAAGGAGCGTTGTAATGCCGACCAACAAGGGTGCATTCAAGATATTTAGTTTGTTCGGCATCAATGTGTATTTGCATTGGGCTTGGTTCATCGTTGCGTATTTCATGATCAAATATCGGACGCACGTCTACACATCGCCGATATTTAATGTGTTGGAATACCTGGCATTGTTCCTAATCGTATTGGTGCATGAATTTGGCCATCAACTGGCCTGCCGGCAGGTCGGCGGCCAAACGAATGACATCGTTCTGTGGCCGATGGGTGGTGTCGCTTACGTCTCGCCGCCGCAACGTCCAGGCGCGCAACTCTGGAGCATCGTTGCCGGTCCATTGGTCAATGTGGTGCTGATTCCAATTCTTTTCGTGCTGGTGTCGGTGAGTTCACATCTCGGCTGGTATGACACAAATCCCAACGCGTATGAATTGGTTCACATCATCTGGGAAATTAATATCGGCCTGCTCATTTTCAATTTAATGCCGATTTATCCTCTGGACGGCGGGCAAATTCTGCGCTCGTTGCTGTGGTTTCCATTTGGGCGTGCCAACAGCCTGCTCGTCGCGAGCATTATCGGATTCATTGGCATGGCTGGACTGTTGATTTTGGCTGCGTTGATCTTCTTTGTTGGGCACGATGAATGGAGCGGCGGCTGGCTTGGCCTCATTGCAATTTTCATTGCGTTGAACTGTTGGGGTGGCCTGCGTCAGGCGCTGGCGCTGGCGCGCATCGCCAAGATTCCGCGCCGCGAAGGTTTTGCCTGTCCGTCGTGCAGAACCGCACCGCCGCTCGGCGCGCTCTGGCGCTGCGGCAAATGCGGCGGGGCTTTCGACATGTTTCTCACGCGGGGCAACTGCCCGCACTGCGGAACGCAATTCAGTGCGACGCAGTGTCTCGACTGCGGAACCTCCTCCCCGGTCAGCGGCTGGGTTCAAGCGCCGCCGTGCAATGGTTAGCCTGAAATTCCCCGGCCAGACAGCCGGGTCAGCAGCACCGCACGGATGGCTGTCGTTTTGTGATTTGAACCGAAACATAACGCGCCCGCGGAAGGATGAATTTCTTCACTTCCACACTGACTGCTTGCGGCTTGAACTCGGATAAAATGGCGTCCGCGATGTCGGCGGCGAGCTTTTCAATCAGCTTCCACTCGCGGCCCCCGCCAAATTTCAGCAGCCGCTGCGTGACGGCGAAGTAATCAATCGTGCCGGCAATCGAATCGCTTTTTGCGGCGGCGGAAAAATCCGCCTCCATTTCCACCGTGAGCAGCAGCCGCTGCGGCTCTGCGCGTTCCGCAGCCGGCACGCCGACACGATAAAACACTTCGAGATCAACGATGGAGATTTTAGCCACGCGCGTTTTTGGATTTCCGACTTCTGCCTTCCGTTTTTTGATCTATCATCACCGCTTCAATCAAAATCTTGGTCGGCTGGTTCAGCTTCAGCTTTTTTGCCCTGGTCAGCGCGAGCCAGCGGAACTCGCGGCCTTCCTCGTTCAGCGTCACGCGCGGGTTTTTCGCGGCGCAGCGGCAGGTGTAGTTCAGCAGGACAAAATGCGCGTCCTTGTAAAACTCTTTCGAGTGGATGCAATCCTGCACGAGGATGAACCGGATGTCCCTCACGCTGAGCGCCGTCTCTTCCATGATTTCGCGGCGCAGGGCGGCCTCGGACGTTTCGCCCCATTGGGTCTTGCCGCCGGGAATGCCCCACCTGTTCGACCATTTGTTTGTGCGGATCAGCAGCGCCTCGCCTTTGGAATTGAAAATCAGCGCGCCGACCGTGGCGAGCGGCATTTGGATTTCCTGCCTCTGCCCCGCCGCCGGCTGGAGGCAGAAATTATTTTTTTCCAGCAGCCGGCGCAGTTCCGAAAGGTGCTCCACGATCACATCCGGCCTGGCCGCGCGCAATTGTTCCAGGGTGTTGTAGCCCGTCAGCACCGCGCAGGAATGGATGCCGCCGTGCTTGGCGGTGGCGATGTCATGTTCCATGTCGCCGATGAACAGCGTCTCGTCCGGCTGCAAATTGTTTTCGCGGAGCAGCTCGTGGATTTTTTCGCGCTTGTCCCAGACATCGGTGTAAGGCCTGTCAATGAACGCATCAAAGCCGTTGCCCCGGCATTGCACCTTGAAATAATCGCCGTGGACGGTGCTCAGGAGAAACGTGCGGAATTTTTTCGCGCGGCAGAATTCCAGAAACTCCCGCGCGTGCGGCAGCTCCACGACGGAAGCCTGCGCCCGGCGGAACTCGGCATGAAACCACTCCTCCAGTTGCGCCATCGGCACGTCCGGCGTGTGGCGGTCGTAAAACTTTGTGAAGGGCAGGGCGAACTCCGCGCGAAACGTGTCGAGCGACATGGCCGGCCTGCCGGACTGCGAGAGGACAAAGTTGGAAGCCTTCAACACGGCCGGCAGATCGTCCACCAGCGTTCCCGACCAGTCAAAAATGATGTTGCGGATCACGTGGAAAAATTAACCACAAAGCCACCCAGGCACAAAGAGAAACAAATACTTTGTGTCTTGGTGGCTTGGTGGTTAAAAATTCGGGCGCAATGCTCATCGCTTTCCACAAGCCTTACGGCGTGCTGTCGCAGTTCACCCGCGACGGCTCGGCCAACCGCCCGCTGGCGGAATTCAATTTCCCAAAAAATGTTTATCCGATTGGCCGGCTGGATGCGGATTCCGAAGGTCTGCTGCTCTTGAGCGATGAGGCGCACTGGAATGAAAAGCTGCTGCATCCGCGCCATGCGCATGAACGCGAATATTGGGCGCAGGTCGAAAAAATTCCCGCGCGCGAGGCGCTGGACAAATTGCAGCATGGCGTGGTGATTCAAGGCCGCAAAACGCTGCCGTGCCGCGCCTGGCTGCTGGAGCCGCAACCGGTGGCGGCACCCCCGTCGCATGCTGCCAGCATCGGCGCGGTGACAACGGCGCCCTTCGGCGACGAGGCGTCGCCGCCACGGGTTCCCCCGCGCGTTCCGCCGATCCGGTTTCGCAAGAGCGTGGCGGATTGCTGGATTGGACTGGAACTCGTCGAAGGCAAGAACCGGCAGGTGCGGCGCATGACGGCGGCCATCGGGCATCCGACGCTGCGATTGATGCGTGTGCGCATCGGCGCCCTGTGGCTCGGCGACCTGCCGCCGGGCGAATGGCGGGCCGTGCCAGCGGAGGCGGTTTTGCAATGACCGAACCGCAATGCGCCGCCCTCCAGACGCAGATTGATCCGTTGCGGGCGGGCATAAAGAATCATCCAAAATGAAAAATCAGAATAACTGCGCCGGCACTGGGGTTGCAAACCTGGAATTCCCCGTCGCGATTTTATCGGCCCGGCCGGTGCCGGAAAGTTCACCGCATTTGTTCCTGAATACCTTGGCTTGCTAAAAACAATATGAACCGCCTCATTCAAAAGATATTGTCCGCTGGAAGCCTGCTGTTGATTCCTGTTGTCATGCTGCGGGCGGCGGAAACCGTTCCGCTGGCGGGCGAATGGCGGTTTGAAATCGCCGGAACCAACGTGGCGGCGTTCTCGCGGGAGTTGACCGGGAAAATCCATCTGCCGGGCACGATGGACGGGGCGAGGCTTGGGCCGAAGAACACGAACCCGCCGAGCCTTGAAGGTCCATGCCGGCTTTACGATTATGCCGGGCCGGCGTGGTATCAGCGCGACATCGAGATTCCCGCGGCGTGGCGGGGAAAACGGGTGACGTTGTTTCTGGAACGCTGCCGCTGGGTGACGACGGTCTGGCTGGATGGCAAACGCATCGGCTCGCAGGACAGCTTGATCGCCCCGCACGTTTATGAATTTGGCTCCGGCGTGGCGCCAGGCAGGCACCGGCTGACGATCTGTGTGGACAACACGGTCAAAATCAACCTCGGCACATTTGTCTCGGCCTTGTTTGGCGGCACCTGGGGCAATCTGAACGGCATCCTCGGCCGCATCGAGCTGGCCGCCACGCCGCCGGTGTGGATTGATGACGTGCAGGTCTATCCGGACGTGGCAAAAAAACTGGCGCGCGTGGTCGTGAAAATCGGCAACGCCACCGGCCAGGCCGGCCAGGGCAAATTGACCGTGGAAAAGCAGACTGCAACCGCAAACTGGGATGCGAACGGCGGCTGCGCCGAGGTGAATGTGGACATGGGCGGCGCGAAATTGTGGGATGAGTTTTCACCAAATTTGAGCGACGTGACGGTGAAGCTCGGCGATGACGAGCGCACGGTTCATTTCGGGATGCGCCAGTTTGCCACGCGCGGCACGCAGTTCACGATGAACGGCCGGCCGGTGTTTCTGCGCGGCACGCTGGAATGTTCGGTGTTTCCGCTGACTGGCTGTCCGCCGACGGACGTGGCGACGTGGCGGCGGATTTTTCGGATCGAAAAAACCTACGGCCTGAATTTCATCCGGTTTCACTCGTGGTGCCCGCCTGAAGCCGCGTTCGCGGCGGCGGACCTCGAAGGCATCATGATTCAAGCGGAAGGACCGATGGCGAATGTTGACGCCGGCGAGGATCCCCGGCGCGACGAGTTCATCGAGGCGGAATTCAAGCGGATGGTGGACACCTACGGCAATCATCCATCGTTCTGCCTGATGACGCTGGGCAACGAATACGGCGGCAAGGAAGCATTGCTGACGCGCTGGGTGGACATGCTGATCAGGCGTGACCCGCGCCATCTTTATTCCTCGGCGTCCGAAGGGCAAACCACGACGAACCGGCAGTGGACGGAGACCGCCGGCGGGCGCGGCATCGGCGGGCCGGACACGGAACGGGATTTGCGCGACATCGTTGCCAGCCGGGCAGCCCCGGTCATCGGCCATGAGATCGGCCAGTGGATGTATTTTCCCGATTTCAAGGAGATCAGCAAATGGACCGGGGTCATGGCGTTGAGAAACTTCGGGCTGATCCGCGATGACCTGGCGAAGAAAAATCTGCTCGACCTGGAACCGGAGTATGTCCAGGCGAGCGGCCGGTTCGCCACGCTGCTTTACAAGGAGGAAATCGAAGTCCTGCTGCGCACGCCCGGCTACGGCGGTTTTTCATTGCTCGACCTGCACGATTATCCGACGCAAGGCACGGCGCTGGTCGGGCCGCTGGATGCGTTCTGGGATTCGAAAGGTTTCATCACGCCCAAGGCATTCCGCCGGTATTGCTCGGCGACGGTGCCGCTGCTGCGGCTGCCCAAACGCACTTTCACGAGCGATGAACCATTTTTAGCAACGGCGGAAATCGCACATTACGGCGCGGCTGATCTGCCAAGCACGCAGCCGGTCTGGTCCATCAAAGACGAGCAGGGGCGCGAAGTGGCGGCGGGCAAGTTTCCGTCGTTGACGGTGCCGACGGGCAAGCTGACCGAACTCGGCGAGATCAAAGCCTCGCTCGCCCGCGCCCGCGCGCCGGGCAAATTTGCCGTCACAATTTCATTGCCGGGCACCGCGTTCGCCAACGACTGGAACATTTGGGTTTATCCGGCGAAAATTGTTGCGCCGCCGCCGGCGGACGTGGTGGTCAGTGAAAAATGGGACGAGGCGAAGGCCGCATTGGCCGCCGGGAAAAAAGTTGTCTTCTGCCCACAGACGGCAAACCCGGCGACATCCCTGAGCGGCAGTTTTCTGCCGGTCTTTTGGAGTCCGGTCTGGTTTCCCAGCCAGAAGCCGAACACGATGGGCCTGCTGTGCGATCCGCGGCACCCGCTGTTCGCACAGTTTCCCACGGAGATGAACAGCGATTGGCAATGGTTCAACCTGATGCAGCGCGCACGGGTCTTTATTCTCGACGACACGCCGGCGGATTACCATCCGCTGGTGCAGGTGATTGACAACTTCGCCCGCAACCACAAGCTCGGCGTCGTGTTCGAGGGGCGCGTGGGCGCCGGCCAGCTGCTTGTCTGCGGCTTGGATCTGGCGGAGGTAAAAGACCCGGCCGTGCGCCAGTGGCTGACGAGCCTTTACACCTACGCCGGATCGGCAAAATTCAGGCCGGACCAGGAACTCGACGCCGGCCTGCTGGAAAAACTTTTCGCGCCAAAGTTTGCCGGCAACCGGCCTTGAAGATTTGGCGGGGCCAGGCGGCCAGCATGAAAGCGGCGCGGCAGGCGCTGCTGCATCGTGCCTGATGCAATCGCGCCGGCTGACTTTCAGCCTCACGCCAGCCTGGTTTGAAAGCTTCTGCCCACGACCCTGCCGACCACGCTGCCGATGATTGCTCCGGCCACGAATTCGGACAACCAATGGATGCTCACCGAGACGCCGAGGCCGATGTAGCACGCATAAACCAAGGCGGGCAAAACCAGCTTCATGTTTTTTGAATAGAGCGTGATCAAACAGGCCGCCATGGCAAAGGTCACCGTGGTGTGCGACGACGGCCAGCCCCAGAAAATGCCGCCTTTGAGCAGACCGAATTGGAAGCCGTGGCTGCTGTCCACCGGCAAACCCTCGTTCGCCGCCGACATGTGCAACCCTTGGAACGGGGGCGGGAGACGTCCGGTGAAAGCCTTGTAGCCGCAGGAAATCAAATAGCCGAGCAGGGCCGCCTGTCCCAAAGCCCAGGCGGTGGTGGTGACGCGGCGGTTTTTCCCGACCTCACCAATTGTCAGGAGGATCAATGTTCCCAAGATGGGCAGGATGCTGCCGAGCACGATGGCCGGGCGGGCGAGCCGGGCAGCCGTCTCACTCCGGGTCGCAAGATAATAAGTCCAGTCGCCGCCAGACAGGACGATGACCAGCGTCAGGCCGATGGCCAGCGCGTGCCACCAGAGATTGCGGCCGCTGAAGCTGGAGATGACATTGCGGGGCAGCCGGTAAAACAGTTCAGGCATGGCTTGAATCATAGTCCAACCCGTCAAATCTGACCACGCCGGAATATCGAACAGGCCGGTTGCAAACGGACGGCGGACAATTCCACCTGATCACAATGGCTGCAAGCCAGGATTGTCTGGTTGGCAAGGCCATCCAGACAATCAGCCATCACTTGGAGCAGCGCTGCCGCGATATGGGATTTTGAACCACACCTTGCGCCGGCCCCTTTGCGTCTTGGTGTTGAATTTCCTCCGGTTTCAAAATTTCTTCCCCAATAAAATCCCCAGCCGCGCCGGGGCGGCATATTTCGCTTCTGACGGAGCTGAAATATATTTCCTGGATGGTTCTACAAATAGGCCGCGCCTGCGGCGCTGCCGATCGCGGTTTTCGCGGTTCATCTCATGGTAGCGTCGAGCCGCAGGCTCGACTTTAATTCCCGCTTCCCGCAGGCTTCAGCCGGCCGGCATTTGGAGCACCACGAGGCGGCCGGTTTCGCTGATGCCGTCCTTGGGGTTATAGTTGCCGGCGGAGTGGTCGGCGTCGATGAGGGTGCAAGGCCCGAATTGCTTCACGGCCAGTTCGCGGCGGGCCAGTTGTCTGGCCCATTCGAGCGGTTGCGCGCTGTTGATGGGCGCGCTGCAAAAGATTTCCCTGAATTCGACGCGGCCGGCAAAGCTCAACTGGTCGCCTTCGTTGATCCATTCGGGCAGTTCCCAATCCGGCGGCAGGGGCTGCTTGAAAAATTCTTTCACATGGCAGTCCATCATGAATTTGGACGCCCGTTCGCTGCGGCGGAGGGCTTCCAGGGAAAATTCAAATTCACGTCCGTGCCGTTCACCGAATTTCAGATCAGTCTCCCAGCTGGCATACTGCGGGTCGGAGGTTGCGCCGGGTTGAAAGATCCACATGTCCGGCCCGCGGGTGTCTGGCAATTCCTTGCCGTCAATCGGTTCGTGGTAGCCGAGGAAAAGATTTTCCAGGTCGCGCCAGTCATTCAAGCCGGGCACCCAGCCGATGAGGCGGAGCCGCAGCTTGGGCGCCTCGGCCGGCACGGTGGCCGCCTCCACCTCGGGCGGGACGAAAGACCAGTCGGTCTGAAAATAGATGCAGCTGTCCCGTGTCTCGCGGGGCAGAAACAGTTTCAGCCCGTCGGAACCCCAGAGTTTCCATTTTTGCGAGTTGATTTGCAGGCATCCGCTCATGCTTTGAAATTAGGCCGGTTCAGGATTTTGTCGAGCGTTTTTAAGAGGCCGGCAATCCCTATTCAGCCAAAGTCCAAAACACGTCCGTGCTCCGGGAACAGAATCAAATTTGCATCCGGCGATTATGATGTCCGGAGGAATTCCGACAGGCCATCGTCTGCGGCCTTGACTCATTTGCGGCGGCTGGCGGGAGCCTGCCGGGCTGCGTTCGCGAGGCCCGATGCGGACAGGTTTGTTCCCGCATTTCCAGGTCTGGCCCAGTTGAAGTTTCTTGAATTGGAAAGCATCTCCCTTGATTTTTATTCAAGAGAGATGCCTGGCCGGGCCGACTTTATTTCGTGCTCACGGTCTGCTTGCTGGCCATCGCCGCTTTTTTCTGCGCGGCAAGGGCGTCGTGCTTGGACTGCTTTTGGTGGATTTTCTTCTGATTCGCTTTCGGAGATCTATCTCCCATATGTTTCATCTTTCTCTTTTATGGTTAAGTTGCGTGCGGAATAAAACTTTTTCCGCAGGCAATGTGATCATGCTCCTTATGGCTTCGAATGCAAATAAAAAACAGGTGTTGGCCGCGAACGCATCCCGCCAGTCCCCCGGTGGTCCGTTTTTATCCTGCCGCTTTCGGCCTTTGCGTCCCGGTTTGTGGTTCAAAATTCGTGCCCATCCGTGTTAATCTGTGTCCAAGATGTCAGACGTTTTCACCAAGGCAAAGCGTTCGGAGGTGATGTCGCGCATCCGCTCGCGCGGGAACCAGGCCACGGAAATCGCGCTGGTGAAATTGCTGCGTCGGAACAAAATCACCGGATGGAGGAGGCATTTTGAAATTCGGGAAGTGGAAGGCGAAAAGCGGAAATTCAAAGTGAGGCCGGATTTTGTTTTCCACAAATCGCGCACGGCAATCTTCGTGGACGGCTGTTTCTGGCACGGCTGTCCTAAACACGGCACGCAGCCCGCCGGCAACCGCGCGTTCTGGAAACGCAAATTCGCCCGCAATCTCGCCCGTGACCGGCTGGTGAACCGCGTCTTGCGCCGGGCCAATTGGCAGGTGCTGCGGATTTGGGAACACGAGCTTTCACGGAACAATGAAAAACGCCTGCTGCGCCGGATTCACAAGGCATTGCATGGTCGTTCCAGAAAATGACGAATGAGCCGGGAAAATTGATTCCGCTGCATGGTAGCCATGGCACTTGAAAAGTTTTCAGGTGCGGAACATTCAGGTGCGGAACAAAAACAAAAGCTGAAAACTGGAATCAGAGAATGGGCGTATATCAACCATTCCCTCACCCGTCCTGCGGACACCTTCTCCGATCATTGGGCGAAGGGCGGCGGATTAAAACGGTTTCAGCCGTCGGACTGGCTACTCGCGCGGGTTTCCATGAGCCGCGAGATGGTTGTTGTGCGCCTCCTGCGCATGTGAAACTTGCACCGGCGTCGGGCCTTGATGCGGAGAACGGCCTGTCTCCAGTTCGCCACCCGATGGTTGTGCCTTGCTTCCGCCCTTGCCATTGAACGCGTGATTGGGACCCTTGATTTCTTGAACCACCGAGCGGTCCACATAAGTATTATGCACCTTGCTGCGGTCCACGTTCGAGACGGCCGTGTTATGCCGGAACACGGTCCCCTCCCAATGTCCGCCGGTGAAACCGGCGCCGAAGTAGCCGTTGCCATAATTGATGCCGCCGTAGAAACCGACTTTCGGGCCCCAGAACCCTTCGTGCCAGGCGTATCTGCCGCCCACGAAGCCCCAATAGCCGGGCGTCCAGAGGAGTCCCACGCTGGGCGGGAGCACCCATTGCCCCGGCACCCAGTAGTAGCCATAATCACCATATTGATAGTAGCCAGGCGTCCAAATATAACCGTCGCCAGGACAGGCCGGCTGATCGAAGACGACAATGGGCGGTGGCGCGATTTTCACCACAAATTGAATTCCGGCGAAGGCGTGCGCCGCGAAAAAGGTGGCCAGCACCAAGGTCAAAAACATTGCGAGTTTGCGTTTCATATTTGTGTTCTCCTTCCAGGTGTGTTCAGTTGAAACCGGGCCGATGATGATCTTTTAATTGACGGGGTTTGCTCTTTGACGCCGCGCGGTTCGGAAAGAATCACTTTCAGCGTCGGGTTCATTGCCAGTGAACCTACGCTTTTATCGGCGCGCGTCAAGGCTGCTTGGAAGTTTTGCCCTCACCCGGCCGGCGGCCACCCTTTGTCATCCGCCGGCCGGGGGTCATGCAAGTGGCGCGGCCGGGCGGGGTGACGATTTCATCTGGTCTGACAACCGCGCCGCTTCACGCCTGCGAACCGGCCTGGGCGGGAAGAGACCGCATTTGACCGGGTGCCAGATTTTTCGCACACTCGCCCCATGGCAAGCTGTTTTGGACAATTGTTCCGCATCTCGACGTGGGGCGAATCGCACGGCGGCGGCGTGGGCGTGGTGGTGGACGGCTGCCCGCCGCGGCTGCGGCTTTCCGAGGCGGACCTCCAGCCGGACTTGGACCGCCGCCGGCCCGGCCAGTCCAAAATCGTCACCCCGCGCCAGGAGTCCGACACGGTCCAAATCTTGTCCGGCATCTCCACCACCGGCCTCACGCTCGGCACGCCAATCTGCCTCTGGGTGAAAAACGAGGACGCGCGCTCCGAGGCCTACAACGAGATGAAGGACAAGTTCCGTCCCTCGCACGCCGACTACACCTACTTCGCCAAATACGGCATCCGCGCCTGGCAGGGCGGGGGACGCGCCAGCGCCCGCGAGACCATTGGCCGCGTCGCCGCCGGCGCGATTGCAAAAAAAATTCTCCGCGAGAAATTCGGCGTGGAAATTCTCGCCTACGTCAAGCAGGTGCAGAAAATCATCGGCGCGGTTGATCCTGAAAAGGTGAAATTCAAGGACGTGGAAGCCAGCATCGTCCGCTGCCCCGACGCGAAGGCCGCGGCAAAGATGATCCGGCTCATCGAAAAGATGCGCACCTACGGCAACACCGTCGGCGGCATCGTGGAAGGCGTTGCGCGCGGCGTGCCCGCCGGCTGGGGCGAACCGGTGTTCGACAAGCTGGAAGCCGATCTGGCCAAGGCGATGTTGAGCCTGCCCGCGTGCAAAGGTTTTGAGAGCGGCGACGGGTTCGCGGGGATTTTGCTGACGGGCCGCGAGCACAACGACGCCTTCCGCGCCAAGGGCGGGAAAGTTTTCACCACCACCAACCGTTCCGGCGGCATCCAGGGCGGCATCTCCAACGGCGAAACCATTTTCTTCCGCACCGCGTTCAAGCCCGTCGCCACCGTCATGCACGAGCAGGACACGGTGGACGAGGCTTTGCACAACGCCACGCTCAAGGGCCGGGGCCGGCACGACCCGTGCGTGCTGCCGCGCGCCGTGCCGATGGTCGAGGCGATGACCGCGCTCGTCCTCGTGGATCACGCGCTGCGCCAGCGCGCGCAGTGCGGCTAGGCCGGAGCCTCACCCTTTCTTGTGATTCTCTGGGTGCCGATTGGTATTTGGGGCTATTAAATTGACAGCCTTCAGCCTTTATCGGCTAATTGAACCCGCAAGCCATGCGAAAGTTGTCAAACGTTCAATGGTTTCGCCGTAGCTGCGCAAAAGTGCCACCGCAGCCGCAACGTTTATACCCCAGGCCGGTCCGCCCCACCCCATCACGACGGTCGTTTCACCCCGGCGGGGCCGCGCCGAGCCGGCAAAAGCGCTTTTTTCACCCGCCGCAGGCCCGCGCCTGCCAAAACGACCGTCGTTTTAACCGGGGAAGTTCCGCCCCGGCCGGCAAAAGCGCTTTTATCGCCCGCCGCCGGCTCGCGCCGCCCAAAACGACGGTCGTCGCGGCCAGGGCGGGTCCGCCCCAGCCCATAAAAGCGCTTTTCCCGCCTGCCGCACGCCCGCGCCTGCCAAACCGACCGTCGTTTTGCCCGGGGCGGACGCGCATAGGTTCGCAAATGCTTCATTTCCTGTGGGATGCAGCTTTTCCCTCATTTTCCAAGCTCCTGGCTCCTGGCTCCCAACACCCAGCTCCTAAAAACTATGGCCTCAAATCAACTGCCCAAACCCTTGAACGACCTCTTCACCCTCGGCGAAGACGTGGCCGACGGCTGCCACAACCACCAGACCGCCATCGGCCTCAAGCAAAACCTGGAAGCGGACGTGCGCGCCGACCTGGACGCCGCTGTCACCGCGCAGGAGAACTACCAGGACGCCTTGAGCGCCAAGACCGGTTTCAGCACCGCCGTGACCGTGGCCGATTCCAACGGCAAGGCCTTCATCAGTTCCGCCCGCCGCGTGCTGGCCAGCAATCTCGGCGAAACCTGGAGCCAGGCCTGGGTTGCCACCGGCTTTTCCGACCATTCCACCGCCGTGCCCGTCACGCAGTTCAAGCGCCAGGCGCTGCTGCTGTCGCTCAAGAACTTTTTCGCCGCCAACCCCGGCTACGAAGTCAACACGCCCAAGCTCGTGGTCACCTCTGCGCAGGCGGGCGTGCTGTTCACCGCGCTGTCCACCGCCCGCGTCGCCGCGGCGGACGGCAACACGGATGCCGGCAAGAAAAAGGTGCTGCGCGAGGCCGCCGAACAGGCGTTGCGCAACCGCCTGAGCGGCCTGATTGCCGAACTCGGCCACCTGCTTGATGACACCGACCCGCTGTGGCTGGCCTTCGGCCTGAATGAACCGGGCGCGACCAATCTGCCCGATTCGGTGGATGGCCTGGTGCTGACCGCCGGCCCGGCGGGTATTGTGGTGCTGCATTGGAACACGCCGCCGCGCGCCATGCGCTACCGCGTGTTCAAACAAATTGACGGCGCGGATGCCATCCCCATCAACATCGCCACCGTCAGCGACAGCGACGCCACGCTGACCGGCCAGCCCAGCGGCAAGACGCTGAAACTTTACATCATCGCCGCCAACGACGCCGGCCAGGCCACGCCGAGCGAGACGGGGACGATCGTCGTGCCGTGAACAAAAGCTATTTGATGCGACGCGCCAATCCGGTCCTCCAACTGCCGTTGGCGGAGAGGGAGAAAAGTGCGCCGCGTCTTTGGAAACCGGCGGCGGGATTGGCCGGAACCTCATCGGCAAAGAAAGAGCCGGCTGTTGCCGTTCCCTCGCCCGTCGGACGGGAGCGGGGCAGGGTGAGGGCGGACGGCGAAAGGAAACAAAATTGGGTTCTCGCTCGGAAATGCGGCGAATGTCGGGGTTGCAAAGCACGAAAACATCCGCCCGCTCCAGATAAAGGCGTTGCCCCGCCCACGCCGCATTTGACCGCGCCCGCTTTTTTCCGCAACCTCGCCCATCGCCCGCACTGCAAAGTTTTATTGAAACCCGCGGCACGATGTCCGATTCTTGTTCGTTATGCCAGAAAAACAAGTCAATGAGATTCCGCACGATTTGCGGATGCTGTTCACCCGGGCCGCTGACGCTGCGCAGCGGGATAATTATGATTATGCGATGACGCTGTTCTGCCAGGTGCTGGAACGCGAACCGGGCTTTTTTGACGCCCGCCAGGCGCTGCGCATCGCGCAGGCCAGAAAAGGCGCGGGCGCCAGCACGGGCTTTTTCAAAAAGATGATGAGCAGCGCCGGTTCATCGCCGCAGATCGCCAAGGCGAAAATGGCCCTGCACAAAAATCCCGCCGAGGCCATGGCCATCGCCGAGCAGGTCTTGAACAGCGATCCGAACAATTCTTTCGCGCACCGCATCATCGTGGACGCGGCGCAGGCGCTGGAACTGCCGCAGACGGCGGTGCTGTCGCTCGAATCCCTGGTGCATCATTCCCCGAAGGACAAGGATCTCGTCGTTGAATTTGCGAACACCGTCGCCGGTTCCGGCGTCAGCGCCACGGTCGCCGAAAAATTTCTCGACGAGCTGATCCGCACCACGCCTTACGATCCGGATTTGATCCAGGCGCAGAAAAATCTTTCCGCGCACAAGACGATGGACGAGGGCGGCTACGGCGCGCTCGCCGGCGGCGAAGGCTCCTTCCGTGATGTCCTGCGGAACAAGGAGGAGGCCGTGTCGCTGGAACAGGAGAAGCGCGTGCAGAAATCCGAGGACACCGCCGAGCGGCTCATCGGCGAATATGAAACCCGCCTGCCCAACGAACCCGGCAACCTCAAGCTCCTGCGCTCGCTCGCGGAGCTTTACACGCAGAAAAACCGTTTTGATTCGGCGCTGGAACTGTATCAGCGCATCAAGGCCTCCGACATGGGCAACGACTCCACGCTCGACCGCGCCATCGCCGACACCCGGCTGCGCAAGTTTGATTTTCAGATCAAGCAGATCAATCCCTTTGCGCCCGACCTCGCGGAGCAGACCGCCGCCATCGAGGCGGAGAAGACCGCTTTTCAGCTTGCCGAGGCCCGGCAGCGCGTGGAGAAATACCCCACCGACCTCGCCCTCCGCTATGAACTGGGCCAGCTCTATTTTCAGGCGGGCAAGATCGGCGAGGCCATCGCGGAGTTTCAGAAGGCGCAGGGCAACCCGCACAAGCGCCTCGCCGCGATGAGCGGCCTCGCGCAATGTTTCGCCAGGCGCAAGATGTGGGATCTCGCGGCCCGCACCCTGCAGAACGCCATCAAGGAAAAGCCCGCCTTCGACGATGAGAAGAAAGACCTCATTTACAACCTTGGCTGCGTGTTCGAGGGCATGGGCAAGAAGGAGGACGCCGTGGAGCAGTTCAAGATCATTTACGAATCTGACATCGGCTACAAGGATGTCGCGGCGAAGGTGGATGCGTTTTACGCCGGGCGGTGATCGGATGCCGCAAAGCGTTTGAGACGTGGTGCGCCGGTGGATGAATCATTTGCCCCGCGCCGCCGCCGCGTCACGATATTTGTAAAATGCGGCGACGAGGCTGAACATGATGGCCACCACGAAGGTCATGCCCGCGTATTGCAGGAACCGCCCCGTGCTGACGGACGCGGCCTGGTCGGTGGCGCTGGCAAACAGCTTGGTCACGGTCACCACAAACAGGTCGCCCATCGAAACGGTCAGCAGCCAGAAGCTCATGATGGTGCTTTTCATTTCCGGCGCGGCCTCGCGGAAGGCGAATTCCAAGCCGGTGGTGGAGAACAAGACTTCCGCCGCCGTCAGGATCAGATAGGGAATCGTCTGCCACAGCACGCACACCTGCGCGCCGTGCTCGATGCGGTTTTGCAGCGCGGCCACGACGAGATACGACGCACCGGCCAGAAACATGCCGGTGGACATGCGCTTGAGCGGCGCGGCGAACCGCCCGATGCGCGGATAAATCCCCAGCGTGAACAGCGGCACGAGCAGCATCACAATGAGCGGGTTCATGGATTGCATCTGCTCGGCGCCGATGTCGAGGCCGAGGATTTTCACTGCCACCATCTGCTGCCCCTGCAACACCCAGGTTGAATTCGTCTGGTCAAACAGCGTCCAGAAGATCGGCACGAACGCGAACATGAACAAAATCGGCGTGAAGGAGCGCGCGCCGGCGATTTCCTTTTCATCATGCCGGCCCGCCGCCTGGCGCCAGAACGCCTCCGGCAGCTCCGTTTTCCGCAGCACGCTCAAGACGATGACGAGCAGATACCAGAGGCCGATGCAGCCGAGCGCGGTCCAGCCGAGGAATTGCACGGTAACGCCGGTTTTGCTGGAAAAACCGAGCACGGTCATCAGCCCCATCGCCAGCACCGGCAGGCCGATGGTCGCCACGAGGTTGAGCAGCGCGGCGAATTTGAACTCCGTGCCGGCGCGGTAGGCGTTCCAAAACACGGTGAAAAATCCTGCGTGCTTCAACTCGCGGTTGGTCGGCACGCGGGTGTAATACCGGGTGCCGGTCCAGAAAATCAGCGTGGCCAGCGCCATCAAAACCCCCGGCACGCCGAAGGCAACGGCGTAACCCGACTCGTCCTTGACCCACGGGATCACGAGGAACGAGAAGAACGAGCCAAAGTTGATCGCCCAGTAAAACGCGCCGTAGGCTTTTTGCAGCAGATGCGACTGCTCCGGCTTGAACTGGTCGCCCATGAACGCCGACACGCATGGTTTGATGCCGCCGGAACCGAACGCAATGAGCGCCAGGCCCGCGCAGAGGCAGAGCATTTTCCCATGCACGTCGCCGGCCAGGCCGCTGCACGCCAGCACGCCGTTGCCCAGGCAGTAAATCATCGAGACCCAGAGAATCGTATGGTAGCGGCCGATGACCTTGTCGGAGAGCCACGCGCCAAGCAGCGGCATGAAATAGTTCGCGAAGACGAACATGTGGATGATTTCCGTTGCGCGGTCTTTTTCCAAACCCAGTCCGCCTGCGACCACTTTGCCGGTGATGTAGCCGGCCATGATGCTGCGGATGCCGTAATAGCTGAAGCGTTCGCACGCCTCGTTGCCGACGATGAACTTGATTTGCGGCGGCCAGCGGCGGGCGGGAATCGGTGTTGCTTCAGGCATGGTCAAAAGAATTTTGCAGAAGCATACGCGAGCCGGCCCGCCATGAAAAGGAGGATGCGGCGGCGAACGCGCTTTGCTGGCGGATAAGCTGGCGCAGCCGCGATCCGCCGCCAGGCCGGATCGTTGGGATATTCGCTGGTGTGGCCGCCGCAAGGAAACGGCTGACTGTTTCCGGCAACAGGCAGGTCGGTTTGGCGAAATTGATTGACACCTCTGCGCCTTCCATTTAAGTCCTCGTATTCTTTCATGAAGGCAGTGGCGATATTCGGAAGCATCACTCGCACCAGACGCAGACACCGTGCCGCCTGGGGGAAGTTTTGGCCCTCGGTTCTTCCATCGCCGTTTTAAGCTATGAAAACTCAATTCGCTTGTTATTTCATCGTGCTGGGTTTGTTCGCTGGCAGCAATCAGGCCGCTGCCCAGGGGATGCAGTTCTTCCGGATTTCCGGTCCTTCGGCGACAACTCTTGACGCGTTCCGTTCGGATGGCACGCTGGTGTGGAGCAACGCGCTGGCGGGCACGAACTATACCGTCCAGGCCGGCACCGCGCTGCCAGGGGGAGGCAATTGGGTGGATTATGTCCGGCTTTCCGTCACTCAAGCCGTCAACACCAACCTCATTGCCGCATTCAACCCGCCCGCCGGCATGGCGCTGATTCCGGATGGGGTGTTCTCGATGGGAGACACCTTGGATGGCGAGAGCGACGCCCTGCCCAAGAACGTGACGGTTTCGGGGTTTTACATGGATGTAAACTTGGTGAGCTACCGTCAATGGCAGACGGTTTATTCCTACGCCATGAATCACGGATATGATTTTGTCAATGCCGGCGCAGACAAGGCGGCGGATCATCCGGTGCAGACGGTGGATTGGTATGACGCCTTGAAATGGTGCAACGCCCGGTCGCAGTTGGCGGGATTGACGCCGGTGTATTATACGGATGCGGGGTTCCAGCAGGTTTATACCAATGGCGACAAGGGAACCGCAGTCTATGCCAATTGGAAAAGCAGCGGATATCGTCTGCCAACCGAAGCGGAATGGGAAAAGGCGGCCCGCGGCGGCTTAAACGGGCAGCGGTTTCCATGGGGCGACACGATTTCCGAAAAACAGGCCAACTATTTCGGTGCCACTGCCATTGACAGCTATGATTTTGGCCCGGATGGCTACAACGCATCCTTCGCGACCGGAGAATATCCCTATACGAGTCCCGTGGGATATTTCATGCCAAACGGATATGGACTCTACGACATGGCAGGGAATGTATTTGAGTGGTGTTGGGATTGGTATGGGACGCCCTATGCCGGAGGCAACGATCCACTCGGACCGGCATCGGGCATTTACCGGGTATTGCGTGGCGGCTGTTGGAACGGCTACCCCGGCAACGCGCGGTGCTCCGGTCGCGCCGGAGATTACCCGACCGCCGCCAAAGGCTTCTATGGCTTTCGGTGTGTCCAAGGGTTCTAGCTCTTGCGCTTCAGGATTGGATTTCAAGTATTGACACAACCGTCCAAACGAAATCCGCCCTTGAAGGGACCTCGGAATCTGGCCGGTGCGCACTTCGTTGCCGGCTAATTCCCATCGCGTCGCTCCGCGACGGCCAAATTTCTTTCCGCCGGTCGGCCCCGCCGATAATTCTCATTTCTTGCGCGAAGCGGCAAATTTCGTTAGCCTCTTGACCTTCGATTTTATGGCGTTGCTCAACGACAATTATTTGAAACTCAAGGCCGGCTACCTGTTTCCCGAAATCGGGCGGCGCGTGAAGGTGTTTTGCGACGCGAATCCCGCCGCCGCCCAGCGCCTCATCCGCTGCGGCATCGGCGACGTGACCGAGCCATTGCCAGTCGCCGTTGTCTTCGCGATGCATCAGGCCGTGAATGAAATGGGTGTGCGCGAAACATTTCACGGCTATGGCCCGGAGCAGGGCTACGACTGGCTGCGCCACGCCATCGCGCAAAATGATTTTCGGGATCGCGGCCTTGATGTGGCCGATGACGAGATTTTTGTCAGCGACGGCTCGAAGTGCGACTGCGGGAACATCCTCGACATCCTCGGCGCGAAAAACAAGATCGCCATCAGCGATCCGGTGTATCCGGTTTATGTGGACACGAATGTCATGGCCGGCCACACCGGCGAGGCCAACGACGCGGGCGCTTACGCCAAGCTGGTTTATCTGCCGTGCAAGCCGGGCAACGGTTTCATTCCCGAACCGCCAAAGAAACATGTGGACGTGATTTATCTCTGCTCGCCGAACAATCCGACCGGCGCGGCGGCCACGCGCGAGCAGCTTGCGACGTGGGTGAAATATGCGCTGGAGCACAAGTCCGTGATTTTGTTCGACGCGGCTTACGAGGCTTATATCACTGAACCGGCGCTGCCGCATTCCATTTACGAAATTCCCGGCGCGCGCGAATGCGCCATCGAGTTCCGCAGTTGCTCGAAGAACGGCGGTTTTACCGGCGTGCGCTGCGCCTGCACGGTTGTCCCCAAATCGCTTAACGCGCAGACGAAGACCGGCGAGTTCAAGCCGCTGCATCCGCTGTGGAACCGCCGTTCGACGACGAAATTCAACGGCGTCAGCTACATCGTGCAGCGCGCGGCGGAGGCGCTGTATTCGCCCGACGGCAAGGCACAGGTCAAGGCGCTCATCGCGCATTACCTCGGCAATGCGGAAGTTTTGCGCAAAGGTGCGAAGAAGGCCGGGTTGAAAGTTTTCGGCGGCGTGAATGCGCCTTACATCTGGGCGCGCACGCCCAAGGGCATCACGAGCTGGCAGGCGTTCGACAAGATTTTGAACGAGGCCAATGTCGTCATCACGCCCGGCAGCGGTTTTGGCTCGAAGGGCGAAGGTTATATCCGCATCAGCGCGTTCAACAGCCGCGCCAACGCCGAGGAAGTCGCGCGGCGGTTGCAGGAATTGAAGTGGTGAAAGGGTGGGCGCGTTCTCCTGCGCGCCCCGGCTCCGCAATCTGACGCTGTCGTTTCACAAGCAGGCTTGATTCGCAAAACATTTGCTGGCAACTTGCCGCCGTATTTGGATTCGCGCATAAAAGGAGGCGGCCAAAAATAAACGTCATTAACGACGGCTGCTTGATCATACCATGAAGACATTTCACGAACTCCCGCTGGAGGAGCGCATCAATGTTTCCCATCAGCATCTGGAGCGGATGCGCCGGCCCAATGGCGGTTACATTGCCAGTCCTTATACCGCCGAGGACGGTTCGGGCGACGCCTACAATGTTTTCTGGATTCGCGACATCATGTTCGCCACCTACGCCAACGAATATCTTGGCTGCTTCGACAAGATGGTGGAAAGCTTCCGGCTCATCCTGGACATTTTCAAGCGCTATCACGCACGCATCATCCAGGCGTCCATCATCAAGCCGGATGTGCGGCATCAGACCGGCCAGTTTATGCCCGCGCGCGTGCATCCCACCACGCTCGACACCATCACCGATGCGTGGGGCCATCATCAACTCGACGTCCATGGCCTGTTCATGTATAAAATGGGCGACCTGATCAAAAAGGGTTACGGCTTCCGGTTCAAACAGGAGGATTTTTATCTCTTAAGCCACATCCGCAATTATATTTTCAACATGGGGTTTGAGCCGGATTACGGCATGTGGGAGGAAGGGCCGGAGGAACATTCCAGCAGCTTCGGCGCGGTGCTGGGCGGTTTGATGATGTGGTTTGATCAGGGCTTTTACGATTACAAATACAAGCATAAAATCGAAATCAGCCATTATGTTCCCATCAGCGAGCGCATGATCGCCGACGGCACGAAGGCGCTGGCGCGCGTGCTGCCGCGCGAGTCCGAGAGCCGACCGTATGACATGTCGCAACTCAGCCTCATCTGGCCCTACAACATCGTGGATTTCCACACGAAAAAGACTCTGCTGCACAACATCGAGACGCACCTCGTCGGCGAACGCGGCGTGCGGCGGTATCCTGGCGATCTTTATTGCGGCAAAGGGCTGGTGCCTGGCGAAAACAAAACCGCCGAATGGCCGCTGGGCCTCGCGTGGCTGGCGATTTGTTACGCCAAACTCGCCGAGCATGGGCGCGATTTTGACCACGCCCACAAGGCGGTTCACCTCGACTGGTCCCAGCGTTGCGCCTTTTTCGACAAAGCTGTCCACTATTTCGGGCAACTGGAAAAAAACATGATGCCGAACGGCTGTGTGCCGGAAATGTATCTGGGCGGCCTGACCGGCCACAACACGCCGCTCGCCTGGGCGCAAAGTTTTCACATCATCGCCGGCCAGATGCTCACCAACCTTTCCGCTGCGCATCCCAGGGAATTCAAGCTGCCGCCGGAAGTCCGGCTGCGCGTGAACCTGCTCTCGGTCATCTACGTTCAATAAACTCTCACGGTTCAGGACCAGCCGGCGCGGCGTCGGCGATTTGCCGGGCCGCGACTGTTCGAGCAGGCTTGGCACGCCGCCGTTTTTTGAGCAATCTCGCTGCGTGACACCAATCAAATTCGGCACGGATGGCTGGCGCGCGGTCATCGCGGAGGATTTCACCTTTGCCAACGTCGCGCGCGTCGCGCAGGCCACCGCCGACTTCTGGAAATCGGAAATCGGAAATCGGAAATCGGAAATTTTCGGGCGCGAGCCAAAGGTGGTCATCGGCTATGACCGCCGGTTTTTATCCGACCGCTTCGCGCAGATCACCGCCGAGGTTTTTGCCGGCAATGATTTTCAAGTCATCCTCACGCCGGAGCCGACGCCTACGCCGTCCGTTTCCTTCGCGGTAAAAAATCTCCACGCCGTCGGCGGCGTGATGATCACGGCCAGCCACAATCCGCCGATTTTCAACGGTTTCAAACTCAAGTCGCACTTCGGCGGCTCCAGCGGACCGGAGGAATGCCGGGCCGTCGAACAGCTTCTCGATAAGAATCTGCCCCGACTCCGAACTCCGAACTCCGAACTCCGAATTTCAATTCAAGACGTTCGCCCCGCGCACTTCCAAGCCATCAAGCGGCTCGTGGATTTCAAGCTCATCGCCAAATCCAAACTGCGCGTGGCGCATGATGCGCTGTTCGGCGTCGGCGCGGGCGTGTTTGAAACGCTGCTCGCCAAGACGAGCTGCACCGTCACCACGCTCAACGGCGCGCACGACATCCTGTTTGGCGGCATCAGCCCGGAGCCGTTGCCGAAGAATTACGTTCTCGGCGGCGCGCAGTTGCGGAACAATCCGCACGACCTCTGCCTGGTGACCGATGGCGATGCCGACCGCATCGGCGCGATGGACGGGCGTGGCGGACCGCTGACCAACCAGCAGGTCATCGCGCTGCTGCTGCATCATCTCGTGCGCAATCGCGGCGGGCGCGGCGTGGTGACCAAGACGTTTAACACCACCGCGATGGTGGACAAGATGTGCGCCGCATGGAACCTGCCGCTCACGGAAGTCGGCATCGGCTTCCGCTTCATCGCGCCGGAATTGATGAAGCCCGGTGCGCTGTTCGGCGCGGAAGAAAGCGGCTCGGTGGGTTTTGCCAACCACATTCCCGAACGCGACGGCCTGGCGGCGGGCCTGTTCTTGCTGGAGCTGCTGGCCATGGAAAAGATTTCCGTGAACAAAATTTATGCAAAACTGGAAAAGGAATTTGGCCCGCACCGCTACGCAAGGTTCGACGCGCATTATCCCCTGAAGCAGCGCGCCGCGCTCATGGAATTTCTGAAAGCGAATCCACCGGAAAAACTCCTTGGCTCACCGCTGGCAAAAGTGAATGTGCGCGACGGCGTAAAATTCGTCGCCGAAGATTCGACGTGGCTGATGCTGCGAGGCTCCGGCACGGAACCGGTGCTGCGCATTTACGCCGAGGCGAAGTCCGCCGCCGCCGTGCGAAGACTTTTGGAGCTTGGCGTGACGCTGCTCTCGCATTAGATTTTTCAAACTATGATCAACACCGGCATTCTCAACCCGCAACTTCTCTCGCTGCTCGCCCGCGTGCGCCACACCAACGCCATCGTCATCGCCGACCGCGGCTTTCCGTTCTGGCCGATGATTGAAACGGTGGACGTCTCGGTGGTGGATGATTTGCCGACGGTGCTGCAGCTCATCATCGCCCTGCGCAAGAACCATAATTTCACGCAGGCTTACATGGCGAAGGAATTTCAGAAGGCTAATTTCAAGCATGTGCAGGAAAAGTTTGCCAAGGCGCTGAAGCGGATCCAGGTGAAATTCGAGCCGCACGTGGAATTCAAGAAGCGCGTCCCGCACGCCATCGGCCTCATCCGCACCGGCGACACGGTGCAATACGCGAACACCATTTTAATCTCCGGCTGAGGTAAAAAATTTATCAACCACGAAATACACAAACCACACGAAAAGGAATACTGAACCCAGCCGTCCGTTTTTATTTCGGGTGTTCAGTGTGTTTCGTGGTCAAATATTTCCTCCCAATGAAACGCAATCTCCGCGTCGGCCTTTTCGGCATCGGCCTCGACACTTACTGGCCGCAGTTCAAGGGGCTCAAGCCCCGCCTCGAAGACTGCGTCCGCACCGTCCAAAAAAAACTTGAGCGCCCCGGCGTCGAGGTCGTGAACCTCGGCCTGATTGACAATTCGGGAAAAGCGCTCGAAGCCGGCCACGCCTTTCGGGCGGCGGACGTGGATGTGATTTTTCTCCATGTCACAACTTATGCGCTGTCCTCAACGGTTCTGCCGGTGGTGCAGCGCGCGAAAGTTCCCGTCGTCATTTTGAACCTCGCGCCGGCGGCGGCGATTGATTATGCGAAGTTCAACGCGCTGGGCGACCGCACGGCGATGACCGGCGACTGGCTGGCGCATTGCGCCGCGTGCCCGGTGCCGGAAATCGCCAATGTTTTCAGCCGCGCGAAGATTGATTTCCATCAAGTCACCGGGATGCTGCACGACGATCCCATTTGCTGGCAAGAGGTGGATGCCTGGATCGAGGCGGCCCGCGTCGCGCACACGATGTTCCACAACCGCCTCGGCTTGATGGGGCATTATTACGGCGGGATGCTGGACATTTATTCCGACACGACGCTGCAATGCGCCACGTTCGGCGGGCACATGGAAATGGTGGAGGTGGATGAGCTGGCCGCGTTGCGCCGCGACGTTTCCGCCGCGCAGATCAAGAAACGCGCCGCCATGTTCAAAAAAGTTTTCGCCGTGCAGGCCGGCTGCTCGCAAGCCGAGCTTGAACGTGCCGCCAGGACGTCCGTCGCGCTCGACCGGTTGGTGAAAATACATGACCTCGGTTCGCTCGCGTATTTTTACAGCGGCACGGGCAACGTGGAAAATGAGGACGCCATCAGTTCGATTATTTTGGGGAATTCGCTTTTGACCGCGCGCGGAATTCCGGTTGCCGGCGAATACGAAGTCAAGAATGTGCAGGCCATGAAAATCATGGACACGTTCGGCGCCGGCGGCTCGTTTACGGAATACTATGCAATGGATTTTACGGACGACGTGGTGCTGATGGGCCACGACGGGCCGGGTCACATCAAAATCGCCGAAGGCAAAACGAAAGTGCGTCCGCTGAAAGTTTTTCACGGCAAAGCGGGCAGGGGACTTTCAGTGGAAATGTCCGTGAAGCATGGTCCGGTGACGTTGCTGTCCGTCGTCGAGACCGCCGATGGGAAATTAAAACTCCTCGTGGCCGAGGGCGAATCCGTGCCCGGCCCGATTCTTGAAATCGGCAACACGAACAGCCGTTACCGTTTCAGCCTCGGCGCACGGAAATTTGCGAACGACTGGAACGCGCACGGCCCGGCGCATCATTGCGCCGTCGGCGTCGGTCACATCGCGGACAAGCTGGACAAGCTCGGCAAGCTGCTGGGCGTGGAAGTCGCGCGGATTTGCTAAACCTTGGCAAGGACGATTTTCTGGAGTTGAAGGGGGGAGCAATGTAAATCAAATCCACGCAGATGTCGGGCAGCTTGGCAAACTGTTCCAGTTTATCGCCGCAATAAACGCAGGGGTTGAGGGGAAGACGATTTTAACCGCAGAGACGCAGAGGAAACCTGATCTCTGGCTTCCGATGCTGAATTCTGTTTTCCAACTCGGCATCTCGACGGTAGGTTTTGCGCCTGCTTTCCTCGCCATGCCGGCGAGGGTGCGCCGGAAATATGGCGTCGTCAACTTTTTGAAAATCGGAAAGCAAGTTGTATCAATTCACTGCATTATCCGGTATCCTCCCGGCATGGATATAGAGCTTGCGGGTTTTTCGGCCGCACAACAATCGGCGCTTTTCGATCTGCTGATTCTGGCCATGTATGCGGACGGCCATTTAACGACGTTCGAGGACGAGCAGTTG
The DNA here is from genome assembly GCA_964449815.1 of uncultured Bifidobacteriaceae bacterium. GTDB lineage: Bacteria > Verrucomicrobiota > Verrucomicrobiia > Limisphaerales > UBA11358 > UBA11358. The sequence goes on along the minus strand of CAYVGC010000007.1, from coordinate 47,395 downwards.
CAGAAATTGCTGGCGGCAATGGGCCACACCGAAGAACCCGACCGTCAGCATGAATTTGATGCGGCAGTGACCCGGATGCGACCGGCGGTGCAATCCATCCATAAGGCCAAGGAGCAGGTGTTATTGCTGGCCGAGACATTCACCACCCGCGCCCAGCAGAAGCAGGTTTACGCGGCGGTCGAACAAATCATGACCAGTGACAGTCATGTGAGCACCTGGGAAAACACGCTGCTGATGGAATTGCGCATGAAATTCAGGCTGTAAACCGTCGCCTCGAAAATAATCATTTTCATAAAGGGGTTCGTGTTGTTGACAAAAAATCGTCGGGCCGTTTTCTCACTCGGCCGGAAATCCGCCACCAGCTTGTTAACCTTTGCCGCGCAAAGCTGCGCCACGCGGGCGGCTGCATGCACTTTTATCAACCGGGCCGCGTGGCAACTTGTTGTCTGCTCGGCGTGGTTGCCGGACTCATTGTGGCAAATCTCTTTTTCCAGCCAGGCTTCAACGCTGGCTGTCCATCGCTGCCGGCGGCCGGCAAGCGGCTGTGCGCACCGAACGGGGTTGACCTTGCCTGGGACATTCAAGCTTGACCGGGCAGAGGATTGGGATAAATTATTTCCGCAATGTTGAAAAACGTATCGCAAGTTGTCATGCTGGTAGTCGTCCTGGTGGGCGACGCCGTTGGCGCTTGTTGAACGTCATAATTTAACAAAAACCCACGGCTGGCAACGGCTGTGGGTTTTTTGTCACCCTTGGCCGCGCCGCCAATAAAAGAAACATCATGAGCAAAACAACCGAATCCGCAAAAGCGAAAACCAAATCCGCCACCCCGCGCGCCGAGGTCGGCCCGGCCATGTTCGGGCGCGACATCTTCGTCGAAGCCCTCGAACGTGAAGGCTGCGAGGTCATCTTCGCCTATCCCGGCGGCGCGAGCATGGAAATCCATCAGTCGCTGACCAGGTCAAAAATCCGCACCATTCTTCCACGCCACGAGCAGGGCGGCAGTTTCGCCGCCGAAGGCTACGCCCGCGCGACGGGCAAGGCCGGCGTGTGCATGGGCACCAGCGGCCCCGGCGCGACGAATCTTGTCACCGCCATCGCGGATGCCTATATGGATTCGTGTCCGCTCGTCGCCATCACGGGGCAGGTGCATCAGGCGATGATCGGACGCGGCGCGTTTCAGGAGACCGACATCATCGGCGTGACGCTGCCCATCGTGAAGCACAGCTATCTCATCACGGACATCAACGACATTCCGCGCGTGGTGAAGGAGGCGTTTTACATCGCGCAATCCGGCCGCCCCGGCCCGGTGGTGGTTGATTTTCCAAAAAACCTCCAGCAGCAGAAAACACAGCCGGTCTGGCCGGCGCTCGACGAGGTCAAAAAAGGTCTGCGCGGCTACACGCAGCCGGATTTGAAGGCGGACGAAGTGGCGTTGAATGAAATCATCGGCCTGATTGAGAAGGCGGAACGGCCGGTGATTTATTGCGGCGGCGGCATCATCTCAAGCGGCGCGGCGGCGGAATTGAAAAAATTCGCCGAGGCGACCAACATTCCCGTGGCGACGACGCTGATGGGCATCGGCGGTTTTCCCGAAACGCATCCGCTTTCGCTCCGCTGGCTCGGCATGCATGGCGCGGCCTTCGCGAACTGGGCGGTGAACGGCGAATATGAATACCGCAAAGATCCGAACGGCCCGATGGTGAAGATAAAGGACGGCGCGGATTTGCTGCTCGCTTTCGGCGTGCGCTTCGACGACCGCGTCACGGGCAAGTTTGAGGAGTTTTGCAAACATGGCACGATCGTCCATCTGGACATTGACGCGTCCGAGCTGAACAAAAACCGCCGGGCGAATTTGCCCGTGGTCGGTGACATCAAGGACGCGTTGACGCGCCTGAACAAGCTGGTCGCGCAACGGCCCATCGCCAAGCAGCATGCCGCCTGGCTCGCGCAGATTGACGAATGGAAAAAGAAAGGACCGTTCGCCTACCGCGTCACGCCCGAAATCGCCAACAGCGATCACATGGTGGATCACATGCAGGGCCACGAGAACGAAGTGATTCTTCAGCAGATGGTCGTCGAGGCGCTTTACGAGCTCACGAAAGGCGAGGCTTACATCACCACCGGCGTCGGCCAGCACCAGATGTGGGCCGGGCAATGGTATAAATACAAATACCCGCGCCAGTTCATCACCAGCGGCGGCCTCGGCTCGATGGGCTTCGGCTATCCTGCCGCGCTCGGCATCAAGGTCGCGCTGCCGGACAAGCAGGTGATTGACATTGACGGCGACGGTTCGTTCCTGATGAACATTCAGGAACTCGCCACCGCGCACGTCGAGAAGATTGCCGCCAAGGCCATCATCCTGAACAATCAGCACCTCGGCATGGTCGTGCAATGGGAGGATAAATTCTACGCCGGCAACCGCGGTCACACCTATCTCGGCGACCCGGACCACCGGCCGGAGATTTATCCCGACTATGTCCGCGTCTGTAATTCTTTCAACGTGAAATGCGAGCGCGTGATGTTCAAAAAAGATCTGCGCGCCGCCATCCAGCGGATGCTCGACGCCGACGAGCCTTACGTGCTCGACGTGGTGACGCCTTACAGCACGCATGTCATTCCGTTCATTCCCGCCAACAAGACCGTGGCGGACATGATCTGGAAGCCATAAAAGTTTTTTCCGCCAAAAGCAAACGGCCGGATGAATTTTCATCCGGCCGTGTTTTTTTCATATAAGCCGGCGCGATTATTTCAATTCTTCCGCGATCTGTTCGCCGAGCAGCGCGGCTTCGGCAGTCGGGCGCGTGGCCTGGCCGCGCTTCACCAAGGCATCGCGGAAGGAAATGGCCTGGAGCAAAATCTCGTTCCCCGTCATTTCCGCGAACGCGCCCACCGGGCTCTGGCAGCCGCCGCCCATGCCGCGCAGAAATGCGCGTTCCGCCGTCACACAATGAAACGTCTCGGCATGGTTCAGCCTGGCGCAAATCTTCGCCATGCGCCCGTCGTCCGCGCGCGTCTCGATGCCGATGGCACCCTGGCCCACGCATGGCAGCATCGCCTCAAAATCCAGCACCGAGGCGAGCAAGCCCTCCGGCACATCTTCGCCGGTGAGGGTGCCGTCGGCCTTGATCGTAAACTTAAGCCGCGTGATGCCGGCGAGCGCGAGCACCGTGGCGTCAATTTCCGTTTTGCCGGCGACCTTCTGCATCCGCGTGGCCACGTTGCCGCGAATTTCGACAATGTTCAAATCCGGCCGCGCTGCCAGCAGCGACATCTTCCGCCGCGTGCTGCTGGTGGCGATCGTTGCGCCTTTGGGAAAATCCTTCAACGTCGCGTTGGCCTTGCAGCCGCGCCTGGTGGCGTTGCCCGCGCGGCGATAAATCAAAACGTCCCGCGCGTCCTCGCGTCTGGGCGTGGCGGCGAGAATCAGGCCGGCGGGCAGCTCGGTCGGCAGGTCTTTCAGGCTGTGGACCGCGAGGTCGGCGCGGCCATTGAGCAGCGCAATTTCGAGTTCCTTGGTGAACAAACCTTTCGGCAGGCCCGGGTCGGTCTTGGCCATCGAGGCCTTCTGCAACCTGTCGCCGGTGGTCTTGATGATCTTCAATTCGAATTGCAGGTCGGGAAACGCCGCGCGGCATTGCGCTGCGACCAGGTTCGCCTGCGCCAGCGCCAGCGCACTGCCGCGCGTGCAGATGATGATGGGATTTTCAGCAGCCATATTTTCAGACACAGATTTGCACAGATGAGCCGGGATGAAAAGGAAACAACTTTTCCGGCACGGCGGCAAAATCAGCCACAGTTGCCGACCCTTTTGCGCCAGCCCGCCAGGCAGGCTGGAACGCCGCGATTCAATTCGCCCACAGCAGGCCGGCGGAGCTGACGGGCATGAACTGGCCGTTGCCGATGTATTGGAGTTCCACCGCCGAACCCTGGCTGCCACTGATGGCATTGGTGGTGATGGTGTTGGGCTGCGCGCTGGCACCGGAATAGTAAATGCCGCCGGTGCTGCCGCCAACCGTGCTGGCAGTCGCGGCGAACTTGCTGCCGTCGGCCGTCATGCACGCGCCCGACCAATATTGATTGGTGGTGGTGAGGGCGGTCCACGTCGCGCCGAAATTGGCGGAGGCGTAAAGCAGGCCGTTGCTGACGCCGGCCACGAGCCGGTTGCAATCGCTGGAGCCGGCGAGACAACTGAATGCGCCCCCGGTGGTGGTCGTCCAGCTCGCGCCGAAGTTGGTGGAGGTGGCGACGCCGCCATTGTAGGCGGCGGCGAGTTTCAACCCGCTGCTGGCGGCCACCAGCGCGGAACAACTGCCGGGCACGCCGCTGAACACCCATCCGGAGCCGCCGTTGGTCCAGGTGTAAATGGTGCTGCCGAGGGCGGCGGCGAAATTATTCCCGTCACCGGAACAGGCCACGGCAGTCCAATGGCCGCTCGCCGGGGTGCTGACGGTCGAGCTGACCAGCCCGCCGCTCGTTGCTCCGGCGATGTATTTGCTGCCATCCGCCGAACAGGCGACCGCCGTCCAGTTCGCGCTGGTGCCGCTTGTCCATGTCAAACCGCCGTTGACCGACTCCTGAATGCTGCCGCCGTTGGGCGCGGCATAAATGATGTTGCCATTTGCCGAACAGGCGACGGAAAACCAACCGCTGCCAGAGATGGTCGTGGGACTCCAAGTCTGGCCGAAATCGGTGGAGTAATAAACGCCGTTGGCCACGGTGCCGCCCGCATACATCCGGGTGCCGTCCGCCGAACAGCAGGTGCGCCGCCAGTCATTGCCGGTCGCGCCCGGCAACAGCAGGGAATTGCGGTAGCTGGCGAAGTTGCCGAGGATGGACTGGCCGGAATTTCCCTGGACCAGCCAGCCGCCCGCGCCCGCGCCGGAAATGCGCACGATGTCGCCCGGCGCAAGCGCGGTCGTCGCCGGCAGCGTCACGGTGGTCAGCCCGGGATTGAGCAGCAGATAGCCGGCATCTCGCATCGCATTGGTGGCCGGGCCGTTCACTGCCAGCCAGCCGACGAGGCCGTTGCCAAAAAAACTGCCGATGAACGAGTTTCCCCAGTTGGTGAAGGTGTTGACGCCGTTGAAAAAATTGGTGCCGGCAAAGGTGTTCGTGCCGGTGAATGTCTGGCTGCGGTTGAGCAGGGCGACGTTCGTGGTCAGCCGCGCGTCGGCCACCGTGCCGCTGGTGATCTGCGAGCCGTTCAAGGTGGTCAGACTGGCGCCATTGCCGGAAAAAGCGCCGGCAAAGGTGTTCGTGCCGTTGGAGAAATCAACCCCGTTGGAATATGTCCCCGAAATCAGCGAGGACGAAATCGTGCCGGCGAGCTGCGTGCTTTGCAGCGCGCCGAGCAGGTTGCTGGCGCTGGTGGCAAAGAGGGCGTAAGGCACGGGCAGAACCGGCTGGCGCGGCAGCAGCGCGGTGAAGTTGGTGACGCCAATCGCGCGCACGCCGATGTCCATCCAATAATTCGAGCCGTTGTCCGTGCCGTTGAAAAAGCCGGGGCCGAAATCCAGCGTGACGGTGAACAGGCCGCCGGCCACGGGCACGGCATAATTGGTCAGCAAGAGGCTGACGCAGTTGCCGTTGGTCGGGGCGTCGTAAACGGCGAAGCGCAAATCGTAGCTGGCGTTGGCCGGCACGCCGGAATCATTCAGCCGGCCCTGATAGAAGATGGCGGTTCCCTGCGCTGCGAGATTCAACGCCGCCGACAAAAAGCAAGCCGCCGCGAACAGATGGATTTTGCGATGCACGCGGATATAATGTCGCTTCAAGGGCGTTTATTCAAATGAGAAACTCCGGGAAAAAGCGGCGGCAAAGCGCAAGTATGCGGGCGGCGGAAATTTTTGTTTGCCGTGGCGCGCGTTACAAATTAGTTTCCGTCCGCACGCGGGCGGGGCGCGGGCGCATTTAAGAAACACTTTCACCTGACTTATGAAAAAACCGTTGACGGGCGCCGAGCTGAACGAACTGGTGGCCGGCCTCAACAAACTGTCGCGCAACCTCTGGTGGTGCTGGAACCAGGAGGCGCAGGACCTGTTCCAGCGGCTCTCGCCGCGCGGCTGGCAGAATCTCTGGCACAATCCCGTGGCCGTGCTCCGCGAAGTTTCGGAATACGAACTGCGCGTCCACCTGCAGGAACAGGGGTTTGCCGACCGCGTCCGCGGCGTGCTCCGCGATTTCAACAATTACCTGAACGACCGGAAAACCTGGTGCCATCAAAACGCCCCGCAGTTGCACAAAAATCCGGTGGCGTATTTCTCGGCGGAGTTCGGCTTCCACGAATCGCTGCCGATTTCCGCCGGCGGCCTCGGCATTCTGGCCGGCGACCACGCGAAGTCCGCGAGCGACCTCGGCCTGGGCTTTGTCGGCCTCGGGCTGTTTTACCGCGAAGGGTATTTTCAGCAGGCGATTGATTCCAACAACTGGCAGACGGAATATTACAACCCGGTTGACCCGCACAACGTGCCGATTGAGCCGGTGCTGGATGCGAACGGTGACCGGCTGGTTTGCAGCGTGGAAATCGGCATGAACGCCGTGGACTTTCAGGTCTGGCGCGTGAACGTCGGGCGCGTGCCGGTCTTCTTGCTCGACACCAACCTGCCCGAAAACGAACAGCTTTTCCGCGATCTCACGACGCGCGTTTATGGCGGCGACAGCACCACGCGCATCATGCAGGAAATTCTGCTGGGCATCGGCGGCGTGCGGCTGCTGCGCACGCTGGGCATCGAACCTTCCACGTTTCACATGAACGAAGGCCACGCGGCGTTTCTCACGCTGGAATTGATCCGCGAAAAAATGGCCGCCGGCAAAACCTATGCCGAGGCGCAGGCGCTGACCAAGCCGGAATGTATTTTTACCACGCACACGCCGGTCGAGGCCGGCCACGACCGCTTCACGCCGGAGCTGATGAATTACGCGATGCAGCGTTTCCTCACGCAGTTGAAAGTGCCGTTCAATGATCTGCTCGGCCTGGGCCGCGTCAAGCCGGCGGACGAACACGAGCCGTTTTGCATGACCGTGCTCGCGCTGAAACTGTCCCGCGCCGCCAACGCCGTCAGCGAACTTCACGGCCAGGTCAGCCGGCACATGTGGCAGGCGCTGTATCCCGGAAAAAAGGCCGGCGAGGTGCCCATCGGCCACATCACCAACGGCATTCATCTGCTCGGCTGGATGAAAGGCCCCGCCCGCCAGTTCTGGCGCAAGAAATTGACGGACAGCACGAATGGCGAGGCGAAATTCTTCCGCGAGCGTTTCGGCGAAGACTGGGCCTCCGCCGTCAACCATGTCGAGTTCTGGGAAAAGATGACCGACCCGAACTTTGTCTCCGACGAGGAATTGTGGGCGCTGCGTTACCGGCTGCGCCGCGAGCTGATTGAATACGCCCGCCGCCGGTTGCTCGAACAAAGCCAGCGCGTGACGCAGGGCGACTATGTCCGCTTCGACCGGCTGCTGAATCCCGACGCGCTGACCATCGGCTTCGCGCGCCGTTTTGCCACCTACAAACGCGCACCGCTCATCTTCCAGCAGTTCGACAACATCGTGAAGCTCGTCAAAGACAAGCAGCGGCCCATCCAGTTCATTTATGCCGGCAAGGCGCATCCGCGCGACGACGCCGGCAAACGGTTCATCCAGCAGATCATTCACCTGAGCAAGCACAGCGAACTCACCGGACATCTGGTGTTCATTGAAAACTACGACATCCACGTCGCGCGGCAGATGGTGGCCGGCTGCGACATCTGGCTGAACAATCCGCGCCGGCCGCTTGAAGCTTCCGGCACCAGCGGCATGAAGGCGAGCTGTCACGGCTGCCTGGGGTTCAGCATTCTGGACGGCTGGTGGCGCGAAGGCTACGACGGCACGAACGGCTTTGCCATCGGCCCCGACTCGCACCCGGACAACGTCGAGGAGCAGGACCGCGTGGACAGCGCGAACCTTTACCAGACGCTGACCGAACAGGTGGTGCCGATGTTCTTTAACCGCGACGTGAACGGCATTCCGCGCGAATGGATCAAGCGTGTCCGCCGCGCCATGGCCACGCTCGTGCCGCAGTTCACCACTGACCGCATGGTCAAGGAATACACGACCAAATACTACGCCAGCCGGTGAAGCGGCAGGATGGCGCGGACAGCGGAGAAATCCGGGTTTCATCCGTGTCCATCTGCGGCTAAATTTCATCATGCAGAAAGAATTCATGCGCGCCGCCATCTGGCTGTCGCTGGCGAAGATGCGCGCGAACTGCGGCGGGCCGTTTGGGGCCGTTGTGGTGCGCGAGGGGAAAATTATCGCCCGGGGCTGGAACCAGGTCACGTCCGCCAACGACCCCACGGCACACGCCGAGGTCACGGCCATCCGCGCCGCGTGCAAAAAACTGAAGACATTCCGTCTGGACGGCTGCGCGCTTTACACCAGTTGCGAGCCGTGTCCGATGTGCCTGGCGGCCATCTACTGGGCGCGGCTTAAAATGGTTTATTACGCGAACACCCGCAAGGACGCGGCCCGCATCCAGTTTGATGACGATTTGATTTACCGCGAAGTGGCCCGGCCGGTTTCCCGGCGAAAAATCCCCATGCGCCAGTTGTTGCGGTCCGAGGCGTTGAAGGTCTTTGCCGAGTGGCAGGCCAAAGCCGGCAAAATCCGCTATTGAGGCTTGCAGCCTGTCTCCTATAACCTTCGGTTCAAGTCTCACATCTGATGGAGGAAGGGCATTTTCCGTTCCCATGGGCGCGGGATTATTTCATGGGGCGTTCACCCGCATTCGTTTTTCCGCGTCCCGGCCGGAATTCAGCAGTGAATCTCAACACTTTTGCCGCTGCCGCCACCGCCGCCATTTCCGCCGCAATTTGAACCAGAGCCACAGCAGAAACAGCAGCAGCAGCAGATAACCCCAGCCAAACACCTTTTGGAAAATCTTTACCAGCCGGCGGTTTGCATCAGACATGCCCGCAGCATCGTTCGTTGCCGGAACGATGTTGGTGGCGACTTGAACAGCCACGATGGCACGATTCGTCTGCGGCACCGTTGCATGGGTAGTTACCGGACTAGCCGTGAAAAATTTTCTCATGTGGTCCTGGGCATTGAAATCAACCATCGTCGGACTGGCGGGCTGGTTTGAGAAGGTTGAATTGCCTGATGCGGGGCTGCTGGCGTTTGCAGCGCTGGCCTGGTTGGAAAATCCCTGACGGACGATTACTGGCAGCGACGGGGTTTGCGCCACTTGCGCCGACGGGATCAGTGGATTGTTTTGGGAGGGCATTCCGCCGGGGCCGCCCGGCGGCGAGTATCCGGTGGACGCCTTCACCTCTGGATAAACAAGATCTTCGGACGTGGTTTCTTCCGACGCGATGATTGTGTCGTAAGATTCTTCCACATGGCCATCCGAGAAAAGCAAATTGCCTTTTCTTTCATGTAAATTCAGTCCCCAATGATTTAAGCCGGGCGGGCAGGGTATCAACCTGATGTCCGGACTATTGTAGGCAGGGTCGGGATGGCTGGGGGCGTTCCGATCAGCGGCGAGAATCACTCCGGGGTTGCCGGCATCCGTGATGAGCCCGATTTCATAACTCAAGTTCCGGTTGTTAAACTGGATGAAATTTGTCCCCGCCCAGCGTTCCAGATCTGCCGGACAAGCGAGGAGTTTTGGCGTGCCAAGGGTGCCGGCGAGCGGGCGGAAATGTTGAAAGGAAAAATAAAACGGCCCGTGGATGTGATACCCGGCGGTGACGAATTCCAGCGAACCGCCGTCGTTGGTGGAGACTTGCGTCGGGAATTTTCCGCTGTGGTCGTTGGCAAACAAATGGAGGGCGAGGCCGATTTCCTTCTGGTTGCCCACACATTGAATCCGTCTGGCCCGGGCCTTGGCCTGCTCCAACGCCGGCATCAGCAGCGCCGCCAGAATGCCGATGATGGCGATGACCGTCAGTAATTCCACCAGCGTGAATGCCCCCGTCCCGCGATGGACAAGCGGATTTTTCATGGTCGGATCGAATATAGCATGGGCCGTGCCGCTGTGATTTTCGAGAAAAACGCCGATGACCGTTTCGGAAAAGGCGTGAATCTCACGCAAGGGGCGTGAATTTCACGCGGGTAAAAATGATCAGGTCGGATAAATCAGCACGACGACCGGGATGTTTGGCCGCCAATCCCAAGGTTTCACCGCAGGCTGCTTTCTTTCGCCCCTCCGGCGCCAAATCAAGAATCCAAAAAACTTTGTGCCTTGGTGTCCTGGTGGTTTAATCTTCAAAGATGTTTTCATCCGAGATCAAATCCGTCCATTTCACCGGCATTGGCGGCACGGCGATGGCTTCCGCCGCCGCCGCGATGTTTGACCGGGGCTTTGCCATCACCGGCTCCGACCAGAACCTGTATGAGCCGATGGCGTCGTTCCTTGCCGCCAAGAAAATCCCCGTGATGAACGGCTACGCGGAACAGAATCTGGCGCACCAGCCCGACCTCGTCGTCATCGGCAACGCCATCTCGCGCGGCAATCCGGAGGCGGAGTTCGTCCTCGACCGCAAGCTGCGCTATTGCTCGCTGCCGGCGCTGCTCCACGAATTTTTCATCCGCGGCAAGCGCTCGATCGTCGTCAGCGGCACGCACGGCAAGACCACCACCACGTCGCTGCTGGCCTGGGTGTTCGAGCACAACGGCCTCAATCCGAGCTACCTCATCGGCGGCATCCCGAACAATTTTTCGCAGGGCGGCCGGTTCACGGACAGCGAGTGGTTCATCATCGAGGGCGACGAATACGACACCGCGTTTTTCGACAAGCGCAGCAAGTTCATCCATTACGCGCCGGAAATCGCCATCATCAACAACCTGGAATTCGACCACGCCGACATTTTTGAAAATCTCGATGCCTACAAAAAAACCTTTTCGCACTTCATCCGCCTGGTGCCGCGCAACGGCCTGCTGCTCGGCAACGGCGACGACGCGAATCTCGCGCCGCTGCTCAACGTCACGTTCTGCCCGGTGAAGCGCTTCGGCCTGGGGGCGGACAACGCCGTGCAGGGCTTCAACCTGCGGTTCGGCCCCACGGCGACGGAGTTTGAAATCCCCAGCTTCAAGTTTCACCTGAACATGGTCGGCGAATTGAACGTCCGCAACGCGCTGGCGGTCATCGCGGCGGCGAAGCATTGCGGGTTGTCGAACAAGCAGATTCAGGGCGCGTTCGACACATTCAATGGCATCAAGCGGCGCATGGAAGTGAAGGGCATTGCGGGCGGCGTGACGGTGATTGACGATTTTGGCCACCACCCGACGGCCATCCGCGAGACGCTGCGCGCGTTGCGCCTCCGCTACGCGAAGGAAAAAATCTGGGCCGTTTTCGAGCCGCGCAGCAACACGACGCGGCGGAATGTCTTCCAGGAGGAGCTGGCGTCCGCGTTCACCGACGCCGATGCCGTGGTGGTGGCGGCCGTCGCGCGGCTGGAACAACTGCCCGCCGACGAGCGGTTGAATCCCGAAAAACTGATGCAGGATTTGAAGACAGCCGGCAAGGACGCCGCCTATCTGCCGGACGTGGCCGCCATTGTCGCGCATCTGGCCCAAAACGCCCAGGGCGGCGAGGTCATCTGCGTGTTCAGCAACGGCGGTTTCGACGGCATCCACGGCAAGCTGCTGCAGCGGCTGGCCCGCCGGTAGGGTTTCTTTCCGGGCCAGTCCGTTTTCGGCCACGAAATCTGCGGCCAGTTTTTGCGTTAAACAAAAATCGTCTGCTCGCGGCCCGGCCCGACGGAAGCGATGAACAGTTTCGCATTGGTCAGCTCGGCAATCGCCTTCAAATACGCGCGGGCTTTTGGCGGCAGTTGTTTGAACGTCCTGCACTTCTCCGTCGGCTCGCGCCAGCCTTCGAACTCGACGTAAACCGGTTCGCACGCGGCGAGCACCTGTGCGTCGTTCGGGACGTAATCGTATTGCGTCTTGCCGTGGCGATAGGCGACGCAGACCTTGATGCTCTCAACCGTGTCGAGGCCGTCGAGGTTCGTGACGGCAAGGTCGTCAATGCCGTTGACCATCGTCGCATGGCGCGTGGCGACGGAGTCAAACCACCCGCAGCGGCGGGCGCGGCCGGTCGTCGCGCCGAATTCGCGGCCCATGCCGTGCAGCAGGTCGGAAATCTCGGTGTTCTCCGTCGGCAACGGTCCTTCGCCGACGCGCGTGGTGTAAGCCTTCATCACGCCGACGACGCGGTCAATCCGGTGCGGCGGCACCCCGGAGCCGGTGCAGGCGCCACCCGCCGTGGTGTTCGACGACGTGACAAACGGATAGGTGCCGTGGTCAATGTCCAGAAACGTTCCCTGCGCGCCTTCAAACAAAATGTCCGCTTGATCGCGCATCGCGTCGTGCAGGAGAACCACGGTGTTCGTTACAAACGGCTTGAGGTATTGGCCGGCCTGGTTGTATCCGGCGAAAACCTGTTTGAATGAAAGCGGCTTCGCCCCGAGTGATTTCAGCACGACGTTGTTTTCCTTGATGCGGACTGAAAGTTTTTCTTCGAGGCGAACCGGATCAACCAGATCGCCGACACGCAGACCGACGCGCGCCGCCTTGTCGCCGTAAGCCGGGCCGATGCCGCGCTTGGTGGTGCCGATTTTGTTTTTGCCCTTGAGCACTTCGCGCTGCGCATCGAGTTCGCGGTGATAGGGAAAAACGACGTGCGCCGTCTCGCTCAACACAAAGTTCTTCGGATTGACCTTGACGCCAAGTCTTTTCAGTCCCTCGATCTCGTCCACGAGGCCGACGGGGTCCACGACGACGCCGTTGCCGATGACACAGAGCTTTTTCGGGCGCAAAATCCCGGACGGCACGAGGTGCAGGATGTATTTTTTTTTGCCCAGCCAGACTGTGTGGCCGGCGTTGTTGCCGCCGGCGTAGCGGACGACGACGTCCGCCGACTCGGTGAGCACGTCAATGATTTTGCCTTTGCCTTCGTCGCCCCACTGGGCGCCGACGAGAATCGTGTTTGCCATAAAAGTTCTGCAAGCCGCGCCGGTGGTTGCCAATAAAAATCCCCGGAGGGAAATCCGGGGCAAAGCGGCGGGGTCTTTGCGTGTAGAAATTAGAGAGGCCGCGCAGCCATGTCAATTCCACAAACGATCCCGCAGTTGATGAGCAGCAACAACGAAGTCAAGGGCGCCTGAATTACCCTCACTGCTTCAAACGGAAAAAGAAATTTCCCGCCGGCGGCGAGACGAGGATGAAATTGTTAGTCCCGTCATTGCTGACGCCACCGCCGGTGGACCAACTGGTCGTCGTCAGACTGTCATTTTGCTGCAATGTCCAGCCGGTGGAAGGATACGGCCATAAAACTTTCACGCCGCTGCCGGAACGCGTGATGGTCAGGATTGGCGCGCCGGGCGTCTGCACGGCGTAGAGCGCCCAGAAGCCGCCGGCGAGGGAATAATTCCCGCCGGTCATCAGACCGCCCGCGTCGTGCTGCCCGATGGTGCCGCTGAGCTGATAGACGCCGCCGGTGCTGGTGCCGCCGCCACCAGCGATTTTATGCCAGTCAATGGTATAGCTCTGGGCCGTGGCGGCCACCGGCGGCAGCAACGCGGCGCAGGCCATCAAGATGTAAAAATGATTTTTCATTGAACGTCTTTCTGAGAGGTTTTTAAGTTTAGCCCGTCGGTGGTCGGATGTCGAGGAGCCATGGACGGAAGTGCTGGACATGGTCTCGTGCGGGTTGCCGAGCTTGATGATGATGGTGCCGCGCTTGCGCCGGTGTTGGTTTTTCAGCCGCAGTGTTGTTGGAAAATGCATGCCAGCCCAATTGAAACGGGATGCTGGCGCAGCAGATGTCAACCCGGACCAGGCTGTCAAAGTGACCGGTTGTCCACAATTCCACCAGTGACCGGCTGAAGCGTGAAGCTTCTCGGAAAATCAGCGCTGCTTGCCGGCACCGTGACCTCGGTTGACTCGATGGTTCCGCCGGTTTGGAGGCTGGTGCTGCCACAATATCAATTTGTTTGAACGGGAGCAACGACGGGTGTCTTCAGGCCGCCAGTTCCTGCCACAGATACGCGCTCATGCGCTGGCCTTTTTCAAAACAATCCAGGTGAAACTTCTCGTTCGGCGAATGGGCGTTGTCGTCCGGCAGCCCCAGGCCGAGCAGCAGCGAATCCGCGCCGAGGATTTTCTTGAACTGGTTAACAATTGGAATCGAGCCGCCTTCGCGCATCAAAATCGGCTCGGCGTCAAACGCCTGTTTCAAGGCCCGCAACGACGCCTGCGCCAGCGGGCTGGACGGCGAGACGTGATATGCTTCCGCGCCGTGTCCGGCGTTGATTTCCAGCCGCACCGTCGGCGGACAAATCTTTTTGAGATGCGCGACGACGATTTTGCGGACATGTTCGGGCTTTTGGTCCGGCACGAGGCGGCAGGTGATTTTGGCCCGTGCCCACGCCGGCACGATGGTCTTGCTGCCATCGCCTTGATAACCGCTGGTGAGCCCGTTGATTTCAAATGTGGGCCGCGCGCTGCGTTGTTCGGTGGGCGTAAAACCGCGTTCACCGAACAGTTTGGGCGGGCCGAGAAGTTTTTTCAACTGCGCATCCGTCAGCGGATAGCGCGCGGCCTGCTGTCGTTCGAATTTTGACAGCGGCGCGACGCCGTTGTAAAAGCCGGGGATGGTGACGCGGCCGTTTTCGTCGCGGACCTTGGCGAGCAGGCGGGCGAGCGCCATCGCGGGGTTTTCCACCGCGCCGCCGAAAACGCCGGAATGCAGGTCGCACGCCGGGCCGTGCAGCGTGATTTCAAACGCGATGATGCCGCGCAAAGCGTAGGTGAGCGCCGGATGTTTCAGCCCCGGCATCCCGGTGTCGGAGATGACCACCGCCTTGCAGGCGAGTTCCCGCCGGTTGGCTTTCAGGAAACCGGAAAGGCTTTCGCTGCCGACCTCCTCCTCGCCTTCCAGGACGAACGTCAGATCGCAGGGCAGGGGCGTGCCGGTTTTCAAATAGGCTTCGACCGCCTTGAGATGCGCAAAATTCTGGCCTTTGTCGTCCGTGCTGCCGCGGGCGTAAATGGTTCTGCCGGAGATGCGCGGCTCGAACGGCGGCGACAGCCACAGTTCCAGCGGCTCCGGCGGCTGCACGTCGTAATGGCCATAGACCAGGTAGTGCGGCTGGCGGGATTTTTTTGCGCGCGGCGTTTTGGCGACGACGATGGGATGGCCGTCCGTCGCGCACAGTCTGGCCTCCAGGCCGATGGCGCGGCAATGCGCGACGAGCCATTCGGCGCAGGCGTGCAAATCTTTTTTATGTTGCGGCTGGGCCGAGATGCTGGGAAAGCGCAGGTAGTCGCAGAACTCCGCGAGAAAACGGTCTTGGTGCTGTTTCAGGTAATCGAGAACCGGTTGCATGGTGCTAGCTAACCGCTGCGCCGCCGGCTTGCCAAGCAAAAGATGAACTTTTTTGCATCCCGCCCAAATTTGCGCGCCCGCATGAAATTTTGCGGCGTGCAAGCTGGGTGGCGCGGCGTTGCGGCCCCGCTGTGCGCCGCCGCGACGCATCCGCCATTTGAAATTAAGCCGCCGTCAAAAGCTTCGTCTGGCAGACACGGCTTGCGGTCAGGCGGCGACTGCGCCAACTTGGGCGCGTGAACCGTGAGAAATTTTCCGGTTCCGTGCTCGTCGTCCTCGGCCACGGCACGGAGTTGAACGACCAGTCCGCCGCGCCGGTTTACCAGCACGCGGCGGAACTGCGCCGCCGGAAAATTTTCCGCGAGGTGCGCGAGGCCTTCTGGAAACAGGAGCCGCAGATCAAAAAAATTCTCGCGGAAATCTCCGCGCCCAGAATCTTCATCGCGCCGCTGTTCATCAGCGAAGGCTATTTCAGCACGGAAATCATTCCAAAGGGACTCGGCTTCAGTTTTCCGGATAACCTGTCACTCGTCACTCGTCACTCGTCACTGTTTTACTGCCGCCCGGCCGGCACGCACGACAGCATGACGAAAGTGATTTTATCGCGCGCTGCCGGGATCGCTCAGAAGTTTCCATTCCCTCGTGCGCCGAAGCCGGCGGAAACCACGCTCTTCATCGCCGGCCACGGCACTGAGAAAAATAAAAATTCTCGCAGGGCCATTGAACGGCAGGCGGAAATGATCCGCGCGCAAAAAATTTACGCGGCGGTCCGCGCGGTTTTCATGGAAGAAGAACCGCGCATCGAGATCTGCCATTTGCTGGCGCAGACAAACTACTGCGTCGTCGTGCCGTTTTTCATCAGCGACGGGCTGCATGTGGTCGAGGATATTCCGGTGCTGCTCGGCGAACCGGAACGCATCGTAAAAGAACGTCACGCCGCCGGCCGGCCGACCTGGCGCAATCCGACGGAGAAACACGGCAAGCTTTTCTGGTATTCACCGTCCGTCGGCACCGAACCGCTGCTGGCCGACGTGATTTTGGAACGCATCAAAGAAACATTTATTGACGAGACGCAAACTTGAAAAGTTGGAGATGTCTCACACCGTCACCAGCAATTGAAATTATGAAAAAACTACGGATTGGATTCTTAAGCACCGCCGGCATCGGCAGGAAAAACTGGAAGGCTATCTTAAATTCCGGCAACTGCGTCGTCGCCGCCGTCGCCAGCCGCGACTTGCAGAAAAGCCGCAAATATATCCGTGAATGTCAGGCGGAAAATCCCTTCGGCCGCGTTCCCGCCGCGCTGGGCAGCTACGAGGAATTGATCGTGTCGCCGGAAATTGACGCGATTTACATCCCGCTGCCAACCGCCCTGCGGAAAGAATTTGTGCTCCGCGCCGCCGCGGCGGGCAAGCACGTCGTCTGCGAAAAACCCTGCGCGGCCAGCACCGCCGAGCTCGAGGCAATGCTCGCGGCGTGCAAGAAGAATTCCGTGCAGTTGATGGACGGCGTGATGTTCATGCACAGCCCGCGCCTCGCGCGCGTCCGCCAAATCCTGGACGACGACAAAAGCGTCGGTGCGATCCGCCGCATCGCTTCCGCGTTCACCTTTTATCCCGGCGAAGAATTTTTCAACACCAACATCCGCGCGAACGGCGCTCTCGAACCGGCCGGCAGCCTTGGCGATCTCGGCTGGTATTGCATCCGCTTCGCGCTGTGGACGATGAACTGGCAGCTGCCGCGCGAAGTCACCGGCCGGATTCTTTCACAGTCCGAGAAGCTGCCGAATCGTCCGTCCTCGCCGACGGAATTTTCCGCCGAACTGTTTTATGCCGGCGGTGTTTCCGTGGAATTTTACGCTTCATTCCTCGCCGCCGGCCAGCAATGGGTTCACGTCAGCGGACAAAAAGGCTGGCTGCTCCTGCCGGATTTCGTGCATCCGTTTGACAGCTACGAGCCGGTGTTCGAGGTGAACGCAAAAATGATCCGCTGCGAGGCCAAGGTAAAATGTCCGCCGGGCGCCGACGCTGCGAGACCGGGCCACGCGACGGCGCAGGACGCGCGGATGTGGCGCAATTTTGCGGACCAGGTTTTCTCCGGCAGTCTGAACGACGACTGGCCGATGTGGTCGCTGAAAACCCAGAAAGTTCTGGATGCCTGCCACAAAGCCGCGCGGCGCGGCGGCCCCGTGAAATTGTGAGCCGCTAAAACGCCGTTTCGGAGCGGTTGCAAGCCGGTTTCACGGTTCATGATTTAACGGTTCACGAATGAACTTTCATTCGCTATCTTCCCGCCCGTGCAATTTCGGAAAATCACCATCATCGGCGTCGGCCTGCTCGGCGGCTCCATCGGGCTGGCCGTCAAACGCCGAAAGCTCGCGCGCGAAGTCGCCGGTTTCGTCCGGCGCGCGGCCAGTTTGAAGGACTGCGAGCAGGCTGGCGCGGTGGATTATGCCACGACCGATCTGCTTGCAGCAGTTTCCAACGCCGACCTTGTCATCCTTTGCACGCCGCTCGCGCAGATGCGGCCGCTCGTGCAGCAATTTTTGCCCGCGCTAAAAGCTGGCGCGATTGTCACCGATGTCGGCAGCGTGAAGGCCGATGTGGTGCGCGAACTGGAATCGCTCGTCCGAAAATCCGGCGCGCATTTTGTCGGCAGCCATCCAATGGCGGGCGGCGAAAAAATGGGCGTGCGGGCGGCCAGGGCGGACCTGTATGCAAATGCGGTCTGCGTTGTCACGCCGACGAAAAAATCCAATCCGAACGCCATTCGCGAGCTGGAGCAGTTTTGGAAATCACTTGGTGCGCGGACGCGGCGGCTGGATGCGGCGCAACACGATCTGCTCGTCAGCCGTTCCAGCCACCTGCCGCACGTCGTCTCGGCCGCATTGACGAACCTGGTTTTGCATCCGGCGAATCCGCAAACCCAGGCCGGTTTGTGCGCGACCGGTTTCCGCGACGCGACGCGCATCGCGTCCGGCTCGCCGGAGATGTGGCGCGACATCGCGCTGGCCAACCGCAAAAACCTCTCCCGCGCCGTTGATGCGTTTATGAATGATTTGAAAGAATTCCAGTCCGCGCTCAAACAAAACGACGCCGAGGCCGTGGAATTTTTTTTCAAGACGGCCAGGCAGCGGCGCGACAACTGGTGCGCCTGTTTGGCTTCAACCTCGCCGGAATAATTTTCCGATGCCGCTTCCCGACCTCATCGAAATTGTGCCGCTGGACAAGCCGGCGCAGGCGGAAATCACCGTGCCCGGCTCGAAAAGCATCACGAACCGCGCGCTGGTTCTCGCCGCGCTGGCGGACGGCGAGACGATTTTGCGCGGCGCGCTCTGGAGCGAGGACACACAAATCATGGTCGAGTGTTTGCAAGAGCTTGGCTTCATGGTGAATGTGGAGACCGATCCGGCAGAATCTTGCAACCGCACCATCACGGTCTATGGCAAGGGCGGCATGGTGCCGCGCGGCGGCCCGGCGGCGCAGCCGCTGGATTTGTTTGTCGGCAATGCGGGCACGGCGGCGCGGTTTCTGGCCCCGTTCCTGTGTCTGGGCAGCGGTGTTTACCGTCTGCACGGCGTGCCGCGGATGCACGAACGTCCGCAGGCGGCGCTGTTTTCGGCGCTGCGCGAACTCGGCTATCGCGTGGAATCGGAAAAGGGCAACGACAAGCTGCCGGTGAGAATTTTTGGCGGTGGCAGCCGAGGTGACGAGGCTCAAACTAAAAAAGTTCAGAGCCTCCTCACGTCGGTTGCGACGAAGCATTGTAAGGTCAGCATCGAAGACAGCTCGCAGTTTGCGTCGGCGCTGCTGCTGTCTTCCAAAATTGGCGGCTGGGAAATTGAAATCGTCGGCGAGAACGCGGAGGAATCACCGTATGTGGTGATGACTTCGAAATTGATAGAAGCGTTTCCGAAAAACGGCGGAACTTTTCAAATCGAGCCGGATGCAAGCAGCGGAAGTTATTTTTGGGGTGCGGCATGGTTGGTTTGGCTGGCTTGTGTGAATTCGGATATTAATCAATGTATTGTCAGGCATTGGCCAACTTCCGGCTGGCAGATTGACGCTAAATTTTCAGACTATTTTGGTTTTCCGAAAAAACTTTCGAGAAAGACTGATTTAGGTGATTCTATAATGACTGCAATTGTCTTGAAGCCCTTTGACGCGCCTCCAAAAACGACCGTGGTTAAGTCACCTGAACCATATTCGACTTTTTTTACAGATTTAGCTCGCTTGCGTGTCCAAGAATGCGAGCGCGTCGTCGCGTTGCGGACGGAGTTGACCAAGTGCGGCGCGAAAGTGGTCGAGAAGGGAGATACGCTGACGGTCTGGCCGTCGCCGCTGCACGGCGCGGAGATTGAAACTTACAACGACCATCGCATGGCGATGTGCTTTGCGATTCTGGGATTGAAAGTTCCCGGCATAAGAATTAAAAATCCCGCCTGCGTTAAAAAGACGTTCCCGAATTTTTTCCAGAAGCTCGCCGCGCCGCCGCCGCACGGCCTGGGCGCGGAGATCTGGGAGATTAAAAACGGCCGGCGCACGCGGCAATTGAGCGGCGAAGATTTGTTTGCGGATTAGGATTAAGATTACGAGAAGGATCAAGCTTTGAAAAAACAGCCCATTGTCATTGCCATTGACGGCACGAGCGCCAGCGGCAAGAGCACGAATGCCAAGCTCGTGGCCAAGGCGCTCGGCTATGTCTATGTGGACACCGGCGCGATGTATCGCACGCTCGCGTGGTATTGCCTCCAGAAAAAGGTGGACGTGGACAACGACAAGGCCATCGCCGCGCTTTGCCGCAAATGGAAGACGACCACGGAGTGCGTCGAGAAAAATCATCTGCGCGCGGTGCATCTGCTGGTGGACGGGTATTTTCCCGAAAAAGAAATCCGCACGCCGGAGACCGCCGCCGCCGTCTCGCACGTCGCCGCCGTGCCGAAGGTCCGCGACTGGATGAAGAAAAAACAGCGCGAGTGCCTTCAGTTTGGCGACCTCGTGATGGAGGGCCGCGACATCGGCACAAATGTTTTTCCAGAAACGGACTTCAAATTTTACCTTGATGCCTCGCTGGCCGAGCGCTCCGCCCGCCGCGCCGCCGACGGCGTGAATGAAAATCTCGCCGCCCGCGACCAGCGCGACAGCCAGCGCGCGGTCGCCCCGCTGATGATCGCGCTGGGAGCCAAGGTCATCAACAACTCCGCCATGACTTCGGAGCAGACCAGCAAGCGGCTGCTGGAAGAAATCCACAAAATGCTGCCGGCAAAAAAATGAACCACCAGGAAGCAAAGACACGCAGCGGATTTTTCCTTTTCTAAACCATGGTGGTTTCACGCCTTCGTGGTTGAAAAATGAATTTGAGCTACAGGATCGGCTGGATTTTATTTCGCGCGGCTTACGCAGCCTGTTTTCGCTGGCGTGTTTTCGGCGCGGAGAACGTGCCGCTGACAGGCGGCGTGATTCTCGCCTCGAACCATGCCAGTTTTCTAGATCCGCCGCTGGTCGGCGCGGGCTTGAAGCGCGAAATCAATTATCTGGCGCGCGAATCGCTTTTCCGCTTTCCCGGCATCGGCGCGCTGTTGCGTTCGTGGAATTCCGTGCCGGTGGACCGCGAGGGCGGTGGCGCGCGCGGCTTGAAGGCGATTCTCGGCCGGCTGCTCGCCGGCGGCGCGATCATTTTGTTTCCCGAAGGCACGCGGACGAAGGACGGCAAATTGCAGCCGGCGCGTTCGGGCATCGGGCTGACCGTCATCAAATCCGCCGCGCCGGTGGTGCCGGTGCGTGTGTTCGGGACGTTCGAGGCTTACGGGCGGCACATTAAATTTCCGCGGCCGCGCCGGGTGATGGTGAAATACGGCCGGCCGTTGGATTTTGCCACGCTGCGCGCGGAGGCGAAAGTCTGTGACAAACCCCGGCTGAAGGAAATTTACCAGCAGGTCGCGGATGAAATCATGGCGGCGATTGCGAAGCTGGAACCACGCGCGGATTAAAAACACGTCCTCGTCCCCATGTTCTCGCAATCGAGAATGACACCGACAGGAACAAGTTGAAGATCAAATCCCCAGGTCCGACAGCGTCTTGCTGATGCTGTTGACGATCTGGGCCAGGCGCGGATGTGAATGTTCGAGGTCTACGACGGATGAGCGCAGCCCTTGCAGCGAGAGTTCGCGCAACCGGGGGTTTTGCTTGGCGCGCATGGCTTCGTGCGCGGAAAGCTGGGCGAACCCGGCGATGCTGTCAGCCTGTTCGCTGTTGGTTTGGGAGAGCTTGGCGACTTCCGTCTTCAACGTGCCGAGCAGCCGCAACAATTCCTGCTTGCGCTCGGCGCTCACGGATTCCGCGCCGCTGATTTTCGCCTCAATTTCGCTGATGGTGGTTTCGATCATGGTCTGCAGCAAACTTAACCTGCGTTTTGAATCCGGCAAACAAAATCACCAGCGCCCGATCTTGGGCAGGACGGGCCGGACCAGCTCCCAGACCCGGGCGGAAACGACGTCAACCGAGGCGGAGGCTTCCACCACGCGCACGCGCTGCGGTTCGGCGGCGGCGATGGCGGCAAAGCCCCGGTCCACCCGCTCAAAAAATTTCCGGTCGGCCTCCTCGATGCGGTCGCGCATGAACGGCAGGGTGGACTGGCGCATCGCGCGGCGAAACTCGCTGATCTCCGGCGTCACGGTGAGCAGCAGCGTCAAATCCGGCCGCGTGTTTCCGACGGCAATGGCTATGACCGACTTGACCATCGCCAGATCCAGTTGGCGTCCGTAGCCCTGATACGCGGTCGTGGAATCATAAAAACGGTCGCACACCACGACTTCGCCGGCGGCCAGCGCCGGGCGGATGACCTCGCGGACGAGCTGCGCGCGGCTGGCGTTCATCAGGAGCAGTTCGGCCTCGGCGGTCATTGCGTGATTGTTTTCGCTGTGCTTGAGCGTGTGGCGGATTTCCTCGCCGATGGGCGTGCCGCCCGGCTCGCGCAACGTGCGCACACGATGGCCGATCGCGTGCAACTGCCGCGCGAGCAGTTCAATCTGCGTGGATTTGCCGCAGCCTTCCAATCCCTCGAATGAAATGAACACGCCTGGTTTCATAATTTTTTCAATTTAACTCCCTTTGGCGTGTCTTCGATGACCCAGCCTTTGGCTTTCAATTCACTGCGGATGGCATCGGCGCGCTTGAAGTCCCTGGCCTTCTTCGCCGCGGTGCGCGCTTCCGCCAAGGCTATAATTTCTTCGGGCAAATTATCACTATAACGAAGTTCCAAACCAAGAACTCTGTTAAAATTTGCCCAAGTTGCGAAAGCCGTGGCGGCTTCACTTGTGGTTAAGGTGCCCGCCGCAGTTCGCCGATTGATTTCTCGCACCCAATCAAAAACTGCGGCCCAAGCTGCTGAAACATTGAGATCATCGTCCAATGCGTCCGAGAATTTTTTCAGAATAACAGGGTCGGGAGGAGCAGAAGTCCAACTCCCACTTTTTTCTATTTCGCGCAGCTTGCCGACACATTCGTCAATGCGCGCCAGCGCCGTCTTCGCGCCGGCCAGACCTTCGAGCGTGAAGTTGAACGTCTCGCGGTAATGCGCCGTGAGCAGCAGGTAGCGCACTTCACGGCCGGTGAAACCTTTCGCCAGCAGATCACGCAGCGTAAAAAAGTTTCCAAGCGACTTGCTCATCTTCTTGCCCTCAAGCAAAAGATGCGCGCCGTGCAGCCAGTATTTGACAAACGGCTTGCCGGTCGCGCCTTCGCTCTGCGCGATTTCGTCCTCGTGATGCGGAAATTTCAAATCCTCGCCGCCGAGATGCAGGTCAAAGCTTTCGCCGAGCGCCTGAAGGCTCATGGCGGAACATTCAACGTGCCAGCCGGGCCGGCCTTCGCCGAACGGACTCGGCCAGAACACGCCGCCGTCCTCCGGCACGCGCGCCTTCCACAGCGCGAAGTCGGCAACGGCTTCCTTTTCGTATTCATCGGTGGAGACGCGTTTGCCGGTGCGCATTTCGTCGAAATTCAATTTTTGCAGCTGGCCGTAGTTGCCGCCGCCGCCGCGATATTTCTCAATGGAAAAATAGACCGAGCCGTCGTTCGCCTGGTAGGCGACGCGGCGCGCGACGAGTTTTTGAATGAGCGCGATGATTTCGGGAATGTGTTCCGTGGCGCGCGGTTTCACATGCGGCTCAAGGCAGCCGAGCGCCTTCAAATCGTCGAGAAAGGCGGTTTCAAATTTGCCGGTGAATTCGCGCAGCGAAACTTTATGTTCCCGCACGCCCTTGATGATCTTGTCCTCCACGTC
The DNA here is from genome assembly GCA_964449815.1 of uncultured Bifidobacteriaceae bacterium. Classification (GTDB taxonomy): domain Bacteria; phylum Verrucomicrobiota; class Verrucomicrobiia; order Limisphaerales; family UBA11358; genus UBA11358. The sequence continues at coordinate 23,745 of CAYVGC010000007.1, read as the reverse complement.
GGTGATGTTCATGACGTGCTTCACCTCGTAGCCGGAGAATTCGAGCGTGCGGCGGACGAGGTCGGCGAAAACAAACGTGCGCCAGTTGCCGATGTGGGCGAAGTCATAGACGGTCGGGCCGCAGCAATACAGCCCGACTTTTTTGCCGGCGGGATCGAGCGGCGCGAACTCCTGAACGGAGCGCGTCAAGGTGTTGAACAGTTTCAGGGCCATTGGCAGTGTGCAAGTTAAAGCGCGCCGTGCGAAAGCAAAAGGCGAAATTTATGAATCGTCGTGTCGCCGCTTGCCGGAGACGGATGCTCGCCGTTAAACGGACGCAGGGAGACGCTTTGTCGGGCTCGTTCTCGTTGATGGTGCCGTGATTGCTGTGCCTGCCGGTGTTGCCATCCACACAATCGCGAGAATGTCCGCCTCAAAACTGCGCGTCCACCTGCCTGGAAATCACGAGCCGGGATTTTTTATTTTGGCTGAATCTTGATTGCGTGCGTTACCGGCACAAATGCGGCGGCGATGGCATCCGCCAGCGGCCGGCGGGCTTTCTCGGTCAAGGCTGCCGTGGCGTCGGCGTCGGCCTTGCCTTCCGGTCCGTGGAAAAGATCCTTGATCTGCCGCGTTTCATAATTTTGTTTTTCGGCGACGGCGGCATCCACTCTGGCGAACGCGGCGGAAAACGGGTTCACCGCAAAATCCTCCGCGAGATTCACGCCGGCGGCAAGTTGCGCGGCGGAATAATCATGAGTTTCATCACCCCACGTCACGGCATAATTTTGCGCGGCGCCGCCGGTGACGACTAATTTGAGCCGGTTCAATTCCGCGTTGAACGGCACGAGCGTCATGCCGGAACGGAGGGAATTGTCCTGGTCCGCAGCCCCGGCGGCGCAGAATGGATACCGGCTGCTCGTGACGGTCAAGGTGTTGTTGGTAAAACTGTCCACCGTGTGGCCGGAACTTGCCGTGGCCGCGCCTGATCCAAGATCCACCGTGAACGTGCCGAGGTCGCCGTCGAGTCCCATCGCTTTCAGAAACGCGTAGGCCATGATCAAATGCCCGGCCCAGCCGGGATGCACGCCGTCATGGCCGGACACGGCGTAGTCCGCGCCGTATTTTTGATGCGCGGTGAAGCCGGTGGTGAACAAGGGCCAGAACACGTCTGCGAAATTGATTTTTTCCTTCGCGGCGATTTCAATGTCAATGTTCCGAAAGTGGCAGAGGTTTAAATTCAAATCTTCGACGGACGCTTTCTGGTCGCCAACCCAGCTCGGAACTTTGCCAACGCAGCCCGGCGAGCCCAGCACGACGCGCGCGCCGGAGTCTTTTAATGAGGCCGCCACCGCCGAGTAATTGTTGCTATACCACTGGCCATTCGGCTCGTCGTAGGCGCGGTAGCGATGGTCGTTCATGCCGTAGCACAGCGTCGCAACGGTCGGCTGGAAGCGCAGGCAGTCATTTGTCATGCGCTGCAAAAAACCCTCGGCGGTCTCGCCGCTCCAGCCGAACTGGCGCGCGGTGATTTTGAGTTCCGGCACACAGACGATGAGATAAGTTTCGATGAGGCGCGAATACATTTTTTGCTCGGTGATGGAATCGCCGATGATGGCCAGGCGGTCGCCGGGCTGAAGCAGCAAGCCGGTTGGCGCAGGCGCTTTCACCGGCGCAAACCTGGCAAAATAGGCGTTGTCCGGCTTGGCCTCGAATTCAGCGGCGGGCAGACCGGCCGCATTCAACGCGGCAAAAACTGCGGTCAGCAAAACCAGGCGGCTGAGCTTTGGGAATGACATGTTCATGGTGGGGAAGTTTGAACCGTAACAAGAACGCTCGTCAAGCGGCGAGCCGTTGTGGCTGCGCGCCTGGGTCAGGCTGCGCGGTTCACGGCAGCCAGACGGCCCGCCAGAATTTTGCGCTGGAAGAAACATTGTTGGTGAGGTTCCAGACCGGGCCGGCAAGCATGATGGTGGCGTTGGAAGCCCACGAAAGCAGATTCGTCGAGGTTTGAATTTGATACGGCACGCCGGCCTGGCCTTGCAGTTGGAAAATGAATTTACCACCGGTGGCGGCGAGGGCCGGCATTTTTGGCGCGGCAGGCGCGAAGGTGAAAAGCGTCAATGAATACGGTGGAAACGTCGCTGCGAAATTGGTGCTGACACCCGTGAAATTGTTAGTGGCGATGTCCTGCGCGGCGGCGGGCCCGTTGGTGCGCGTGGCTTCGTCCTGCGCAATGCCGAAGGCGCGCACGGTGGCGGCGGACCATGGGGAAAAATTGGTGAGCGTGACCTGGGCGGTCAGATTTGCCGTGCTGTTTTTGTTGATGACGAGGAGCGCAAGCGCGCCGTCAGCCTTGCGCGCCGCATAGCTGGAAAGCAGAAAATAATCGCTGGTGGCATTCAGCACGGTGTCACCGGGGCGGGCAAAGTATTGCATGAGTTTGAAGCCGTAAAACGTGGGGTAGCGTGTGCTGGCAGCGCCGATGATGCCAAGGTCGCCGTTCGTGCGCCAGCCGTAGAGCGAGGCATTGAAGTCACCGTTGGTGTCTGATCCGTTCCGCAGATCCCACCAGATAAAACTGTTGAACTCGGTCTTCATCAACTGCGCGAGGCTGTCGGCGAGATAAAGCCCGTTCACGATGCTGGTGGATTGGCGGCCTTGATTGCCGGCGTCAGCGTTGTTTTCCGTGCAGAAAAGTTCGATGTTCGTTCCGCCGGTGCCAAAGTAATCGCTGATTTGCTGGCGCAGGTTGGCGGCGTCGCCCGCCCAGTTGGTGGCCGCCTGCAACAAATTCTGGTCGTTGTCGTTCTGATACTCCGGATAAACATGATGCACGAGAAAATCGGGTGTGACGCCGAGCGACTTCAAGGTCGCCAGCACCACGGGCGTCCAGCCATAGTGGGTGGTGCCGGTGCGGGCATTGTAAATCGGATGATTGGTGTAGCCGTTGGCGTTGTTATCCTCGCCGGGGACGACCGGCACGCCAATTTTGATCGTGGAATCAACCGTTTTCATCTGCGTGATATATTGCGCGGCGCGGGCGGCATAGGTGTAAGGATCGTGCGGACAGACATTCGTGTCGGTTTCCCAGGTGCCATAACACTCGTTGCCGACCTCCCAGTTTTTCAGGTTTAAGTGATTAGTGACGTTCGCACTGCGCACCCAGGCGGCGGCCTCCTGCGGCGTGCCTGAGCCGTAGTTGACGGTGATCATCGCCTCCGCGCCGGCGTTGGTGGCGATGTGAAGGTAATTTTTGAAGCCGGTGCCCCACGGCCAGGTGTTTGTGTCCGTCGTGCCGGTGGCCCAATGATAATCGTCCGAAAGCGAGCCGCCGGGGAAACGCAAGATTTGTGTGCCAAGTTCGCACAGGGCGTTGGAAGTATAAGTGGTGTCGAGATAACCATCCCAGACGGCGGTGTTCAAGCCGAACCAGCGGGCGTCGGCGGCGCGGAGCGCCTGGCTGGCGTTGACGTTGATGTAAAGGGGCACCATGCCGGTCAGACTTATATCATCCAGGAATAACGTGTTGGTCGTGCCGGATGCGGTCAGTTGAAAATTCAGCCGGCTAAGATTGGTTGCGCCCGCGACGCCGAATGCGCTTAGCGGAAGATTAAACTGCCGCCAACTATTAGCCGGCAACGGCGGCAGTTGATAACCGGGCCCGCTGTTAGTGCTGCCGTCATACTGCCAATATGCCTGCAAAACCTGCCCGCCGGCGGCTCCGCCGTCTGCCCAAAAAGTCAGATTGGTGAAAGGCGCAGGATTGAAATCCTGATGCCAGAACGAGATCGCCTGCCACGCCACACCGCTGAAGCTGATGGCATTGGTTCCGGAATGCACCGGCGCGGGGCTGCTGAAATTATTCGCGCCCCAGCTCCAGTTTTGAAAGCCGTTGTCCAACTGGTCGGAATAAATGGACAAATCGGTCTGTGCTTTCGCATGGTTCAACCCGGCAATCAGGGCTGCGCACAGGACCACGCGGCCCCAACGGAAATCAGTTTGCATGGTGAAGTATGTTAACAGAAACCTCCAGTCCGTGTCCCGTGGCGACTGGAGGTTTGCGGTTTCAAGTCCTGGACTCCGGCGGCATTAGCGTGCTGCCGAAGTCAGCGGAGCCAGATAAAGAAGATCGGGGTTGCCGGGCGACTCTGAAGTTGACCCGCCGCCGCCCTGGCCATGCATGCTGGCAGGGGGAGTATAGGTGCTCTGGTCCTGCCATTTATGCACGATGGAATGACCATCCGCAAAAGCCAGTCCGCCGGCACCGCCGTGGAGGCCGGTCGGATAGTCAATGAGATAGGTGGTTCCCGCAGTCGCCAAGGCTGACACCGCGAATGAGCCATCGTTAATGGTCAAGGGGTTCTCGTCCATAATTACCCAGGTGTTGACCGGCCCCGGCCGGGTAAAAGAGGTCATTTTCCCGTAGGTCAGCCAGGTTGTCTGACTTGAATTATAGACACTTCCAGGCAGCCAGCCGCCTTGAACCGGGGAGCCGATGGTCGGTGAACCATATTGGTAGAAGGCGGACCAAGTGGTGCCGACCGCAGAGTTCATGGAATAACTGCGCACATGGACCTGGTTCCCCGCGTAGGTGTCTATGTAATTGTCGGCCGGACAATGATAAACAGGTTTGCTTTGTAGGTAGGGGGAAAGCAGCGTGTTGGGATCCAACAGCTCGCTGACGCCCGTCTTGCTCTGGAGATCGTTTGCATCGGCGGGCTGCTCCATGGTGCCGACCACCCAGTTCTTCATTTTGATCTGGTTTGCCCCGGCGCCAAAGTAGGCGGTGAGATAAGGATAATCATTGGGGGGCACGAAATCATTGTTGTCATTGGCATACATGTTCCAAGCGAGCATGATCTGCTTGGTGTTGCTCATGCAGGAAATGCTCTGCGCCCTTTGTTTGGCCTTCGTGAGCGCGGGCAGCAGCATGGCCGCCAGAATGGCGATGATCGCGATCACCACCAGCAGCTCAATCAGGGTGAAGCCGGAGTGGCAGGCGACAGCCTTTCGAGGATTGGATTGGATCTTCATCGGCTTCGATTATCAGTTGTGCCGCTCAATTGTTTCACGGCGAAAAAGCAGGCGCCAGATCTGGCTGGCGCCTGCTGCGATTTTTCACTTGAAAGCACCGCGTTTCATTGCACCGTTATGGCTGAACTGGTTGCCGCCGGAATGTTCGTGCTTGTCGTGTCCGTGGCCGTCACCGTCCAACTGCCGGCAGTGCCATAATAAATCGGCACCGTAACCGTTCCATTTGCCAGTGTGGGAGTTGGCGTCGTCACCGTGGCCTGAGTGTCGGTGGTGGTCAGATTCAGCGCATCCGTGGCGTTGACGACGTGATATGTATTATCAACCGCGTTGATCGTCACGTCCACTTCGCCGTAAAGACTCGCCGGCGTCGGGGTCCCGGTCTTGCCGGTCAGAGTGTTGGGCGCGTTGGTCTCGCCTGGGAACAACACCTGCAGTTGCGTGAACTGGCGCTTGATGAGCTGGAAGAACGCCGTGTCGCCTGCTGGTATTTCATTGCTGGCCAGGAGCTGTGAACGCATGCCAACCATCGGGACAATCGGGCCGGTGGTCGGCGAGGCCCAGCCGAGCGGATTATTCAACTCAGGCGCGACTTGTAAACTAAAGCCTGTATCGGGCAGCGTCCAAGACACCCAAGAAGCCGCGCTGGCGGTGGCGACGAACACGCCTTGGGGACTGGTGGTCGGGCCGGTATTCCAGAGGTTGGTTGTGTCCAGCACGGGATCTGTCAGGAAGTTTTCACTGAAAGGCTGCCCGTTGCCGGTGATGGCGAAATTGGAATAGACGACCGCTTGGTTCTGTGCATCCGCGTTATTTGCCTGCATGCCCAAATAGACAGTGAAGGGAATGGCGGATCCGTCATTCTCGGCAAAAGCGCCGGTATTATAGGACGGAATGGTCAAGTTGGTGCTGTTGCCATCCGGGGCGATCAGAGTCACGTTGGAATCGGACGTGAACTTGACGCTCCAAGTGCCAAAGACGCTGTTATTAGTGACCGAACCCAAGTTGCCACTTTCTTTGTAGCCGGCAGTGACCCCATCCCAGCTTCCCGGTGCGTTCGTGTAGCTGCCGCCGCCGCCCAGCATCGCATTGTCGTTTGGATCATTGACCTTGTATTGGAAGTGCAGGGTCGCATTGTTGGGATCTCCCTGAAGGTAGATAACGACGCTATTGCTTTCATTCCAGTCGGGTGCGCCGTCCAGATAATTCGCGTTTGGATTCAAAAACAAATAGGCTTCGCAATTCTCCGAGTGGGGATAACCCGCAATGGTGAAGGAATAGGTGACCGGATTGGCCGGCGTGGCCACGCCAACCCAGCCCAAGCCGGTTTCTTGGCGCAATACCGCTTCCTCACGGTCATAGAGTCCAGCCGTGTTGGCAAAAACATTCAGACCCTGGGTGGCCTTGGTGGGAACTTTGACGGTCGGCGGCGGCGGCGGACCGGCGGTTCCTTCAAGGATGACATTGTCAATCCAGAACCGGCCTTGGAAATCATTGGCAATTTGGTTGTTGTATTGACTGACCCATTTATGAAAGACAAATCCGCTGCACCCGTCCAAATTGGCTATGGTCTGACTTATGGGAATCACCACATGCACCCAGCCATTTGAGGCGGCGGAGGGAATATTCGTATTGATGATGAAAGGGGCCATTTGACCGCCCGGCCCGCCGCAAAGATCTATGTCGAGTCCGGTCGTTTGGCCTGCATTCAGTTGGGCGTTAAGAATGGTGGCTCCGGAACTATTCGTAGCCGTCAGGGGAACGGTCGAAAGGTCATTGAACTGACCAATGGTGATATCCGAGGTGTTGTCCCACTTGATGTCGAATTCAATGGCCTTGTATTGGGAAAAATTAATCGCGGTGCCCACATACCACGGATTTCCGTTAAGGCAGAAATATGTTGTGCAGGGAGTATCAGATGAGTTGCTGAAGTCAGCCGTGACCAAGAGCGAGCCGGGAGGATTGCCATTGGATCCATCCCAAGCTTGCGTTCCCGATCCCCACTCGTGGCCAGTGTTGTTGGCATCGTTATCAAAGGTGTTGATCGTGAGGTCGGCGGTTTGCGCAAACGCCGTGCCCGCACTGCCGAGTGCCAGCGCGGCTGCGCCCAAGCCGATGTATTTTTTTAACAAGTTTATTTTCATTTTTTAGTTGGTTTACTGTGAATTTTGCATGCTTGACGAGGCTCAAGCTGTTCGCTTTACAATCAAGCTGATGTTCATTTTTGTTTCACGGGCTGGAGGAAACTCGATTTTTTTTTGGTGCCACGGTTTAATTGGTCAGGCAAATTGTTAATTGTAATTATTTTTGATTTCAATTTTGACGGCAAATGTTTGCTGTCAAAAACGAAAATAGTCGGGCTTCAACATTGACAATGTAGCACGCGCATTCGTTTCTGCATGTCGTCAAAATTGAGGACAAGCCCTCATTAAGGATTATATTGTCGTGTTGCCCGGTTTTGTCTTCGGAGTCCAGTTTGGCCGGCCGCCCAGGTGAATCCGGCTGCTTCCAGCCGACAACGGCGTCCTGGCTTTAGTTTTAATCGTGTCCCTAATTCATGCGAGAGCGCAAACAAAGGTAAGTTTGTATAATGTCCGCATGTTATTTGGAGCGGACAACGATGACGCTTCAGAATCGGCCCCCAAGCTGCCTGATGCTGCCATTTGCCGTGCTTTGCGCGCCGACGGACCGGGCATGGTTGCGTGTCTGGCTGACCGCCCCCGCGATTGCAAACACGCCAGTTTTTTCGATGATGCCGCCTATATTGTCTCCACCCGGACCGCGAAGCAATCATCGCCCGGACGCAGGCCCGGCTTCCATGAGCCGCCAACCCACAGCCAGCCCACGGCAAAAATGCACTGTCCTGTTTTTGAATGCGGACTGTCCCCAGATGGGACATTTTACCAGCTTGCAGAGCCTTCCCGCAAACCTACGGGAAGACCCCGCAGGTTAGCGGGAGCGTTCTGCAAGTTAGCGGGAAGGCTCCGCAGGTTAGCGGGAGCGTTCTGCAGGTAAGCGGGAAGACCCCGCAGGTTAGCGGGAGCGTTCTGCAGGTAAGCGGGAAGGCCCCGCAGGTTAGCGGGAGCGTTCTGCAGGTATGCGGGAAGACCCTGCAGGTTTGCGAGAGCGTTCTACAGGTATGCGGGAAGACGTTGCAGGTTTGCGGGAAGACGTTGCAGGTTTGCGGGAATGTTCTGCAAGTATGCGGGAAGACGCTGCAAGGTTGCTGGTGGTGCTGGTGCCGCCGTCGCTGGCCTTGCAATTGACGGCGCGTTACCCGCTGCTGAACTTGAACGGGATGTTGAACAACAATTTCATGGTGCAATACAGCCCGGATTTGGCCGGCACCAACTGGATGCCGCTGCAAACTTTTTCCAATCTGCTGGTGAGTCCATATCAATTTCTTGATCCGGCAGGCATGGTTGCGCCCGCGTGGTTTTATCGGGTGTTGATGTAGTGAGTTGGACCGGGCTGGCCAATCCGGCCCCGGCCCGGCCATGCGTTTTTGCCCCGATCCTTGCGCCCGGCCAGTCTTCCCCATGAACCGCGTAGCGCAGGCGTCCCGCCGGCGGGTTGGCCGGGCGTCTCGCCCGGCGATGGAACTGGCAGCGAGACGCCGTCAGCACCCGCAGCCGGGGACGGCAGCGCTACCTCTGCGCCGGTTCAGGGGTTCAACACGCAAAGTCCGGTTTCGGGGAATTCTTGCAGTCGGCCACCAAATAGTTTGTATCACGCGCCACCTTACGTCTTCACCCTCCCTGCATATATTTATCAAAACCTCTGCAAAACCACTGTAGCGGCGCTCACCGAGCGCCGAGGAGAGGTGAAAAGGCCGGAACCCACGGCGGTCACCGACCGCCACTACCACTTGAAACCGGTTTTGCCGAGGTCTCAATTCACTGTTCGGCTGCACCGACTTGACGTTTTTCCAAAATTTTTGCGCAAACTGGTTTTTTAAGGCAACCCGAATTAATCGCCCGCCGTCACGGTCCACATCCCTTTGGGAGCGGTGACGGTGCCGATGCCGGTGGTCTGCTCGATTTTGAGGGTTTCCACATGACCGTCATGGAACAAATAATTGAACCGGTGGCTGTGCAGGCCGTAGGCAGAACTCCCATAAGCCTGAGATCCGCCAGTCACAATCTGGTAAGGCGTCTGGTCGCCGGCGATGGCCGGCCCGGTCGGTCCCATGCAAAAAGACGGATAATCATTGCCGGCGATGTTTCCGCCTTCCGGCTGCTCCGCCAGCAGGATGGTTCCCGCCGGATCGGCCACAATGTTGTTTTTGTAGCCCGGCGGCTCCCACGGCGGCAACGCCCCGTCACTTTTATAAAGGTAAGCGCCCACGCCGTGCGTCGGTTTGGCCGGCAAGGCCACGCTGCCGTTGGCGCCGATTTCAATCTGATCGGCGCCATTCATGGAATAGGTTCTGCGCTGGCCGAAAGTTGCCCAGGCAATGGTGATTTCAATCCGGTCGGCCGGACATTTCAAGATGGCTGGAATGCCGGCGCTGGAAGCGCCCAGCATCAGGTCGGCATCAGAATCAGAGCCGCCGATGTAGCGGTTCAAGTAATCATCCCAAGTCAGTTGGTATTGATAGGCTCCGGTGGAATACGCCGCCGGCGGATATTTATCCTCGTGGTCGCCCGTAAACAGGGTGAAACCCAGACCAATCTGTTTCATCTGCGAGGTGCATTGAATCCGAAACGCCTTTTGCTTGGCAGCGGCCAGCGCCGGCAGCAGCAAGGCCGCCAGGATGGCAATGATGGCAATGACCACCAGCAGTTCAATCAGCGTGAACGCGCGGCGGCAAATCGGTTGTCGGTTCACCTTCATCGAGGCTTATTGATTCACCAAAATCACCTGCACGGCTTTTGGATCAATCGCGAATTTTTTACCGGCCGGCGCCGTCGGGATTGGTTCCAAGCTGGCTGCGGCGACAAACTCGCTGAACGAACCGGGCGCATGCCGGTGTTCAAAACTGAATTTGCGCAAAGCCTGCGTCAGTTGTCCGAGAACCGCGTTCATGTCCGGCTGGACAGCCGTGGCGGCGGACGATTCCGCAACCGGTGCATTTGGAGGTGCGGCCTGGGGCGCCGGTTTCCTGCTGCAGCCGTCAAAAGCCGGCGCGCCGGTGATGAGCGCGAGACAAACAAACAGCCGGGATTGAGCCGCCGCGCTTTTGTTGCCGAGAAAATTTTCCATGCCGGTTAATTTCGATGCTGCGTGGCAGCTAATTATCGGGTTCAATTATTCTTAACATAGCCCGGGCGCCGTCCGCCGTAATGTCCCGTAAAGTGAGGACAAGCTGCGCCGGCTGGTTTATGCCATTTTGCGCGAAACCAGCCAGACTTAAATGTGCCAGAACATGCTTGCCCGCAAACCCGCCAGCGTCATCGCCGCCCTGGCGCTGCTGCGGATGATTGCCTTAAACGTGACCGCCGCCGGGACCAGCCCCGATGCCGCCGCCACGAACATTTTCTGGACCGACCTCCGTCAGCTCGGCGTCGAAGGCCGCGGCTGGGACGACACGAAAAGTTTTTACGACCGTCTGCCCGCGAAAGCTGAAGGCGTCGTGCGCCAGGCCGTCTGGGATTTGAGCCACGATTCCGCCGGGATGTGCGTGCGGTTTGTGACGGATGCCACGACCCTGCGCGCCCGCTGGGCGCTGCTCAATTCGTGGCTCTATCTGCCCAACGAAACCGCCATCGGCAACAGCGGCCTGGACTTGTATGTCAAAATGGAAAACGGCTGGCGCTGGCTCGCCGTCGGCCAGCCCACCGCGCAAACAAACGACGTGCGGCTCGTGGAAAATCTTTTGCCCGGCAAACGCGAATACATTTTGTATCTGCCGCTTTACAACGGAACGAAATTCGTCGAACTCGGAATTCCCGCCAGCGCCGTCATTGAAAAGGCCCCGGCGTGGGGCGCGGGCGAACGCAAGCCGGTCGTCTTTTACGGCACTTCAATTTTGCAGGGCCTTTCGGCGTCGCGCCCCGGCATGGTTCACAGCGCGATTCTCGGCCGGAGATTCAACTGGCCGACGATCAATCTCGGTTTTTCCGGAAACGGCAAAATGGAGCCTGAAATGGCCGGCCTGCTCGCCGAACTCGATCCATCCATCTACGTCCTCGACTGCCTGCCCAACATGGTTGCCGCCGAGATCAAGGAGCGCGTCGGGCCGTTCGTGAAACAATTGCGCGCCGCGCATCCCGACGTGCCGATTGTGCTCGTCGAAGACCGCACGATGCAGGATTCCTTCCTCATCGCCGGCCGCATGGAATGGTATCACTTGAAAGACCGCGCCGAATTGAAGGCCGCCTATACACGGCTGAAAAAAGCTGGCGTGAAAAATCTGTTTTACATCCCCGGCGAACATCTGTTTGGCGATGACGGCGAAGGCAGCACGGACGGTTCGCATCCGAACGACCTCGGCTTCATGCGCCAGGCCGAAATTTTCGCCCAGGCCTTGGAGCCGCTTTTGCCCGTTGAAAAAGGAAGGTGAAAAATCTTTGAAAGTTGCCGCCTGGATTTTTGTTTCGCCGCTGAACGGCGCGGAAGGGCAGGGGATGACCGGCGTTTTATCCGGCGGTTCCAAATTCACCGGCAAAGTGCGAGCTTGGTCGCATAAAGCCGCCGCCCCAGGTTTTCCCGCGTGACAGCAGGCGTCTCGTGAGGCATTGTCCTGCGATGACAACGACCGAGGCCGCCCGCCTGCTGGAACAATTTCGCGCCGGAAAAATTCCGGGCGAAAAAGTCCTGCGCGCCTTCCAGTCCGCGCCGGTGGCCGACCTCGGCTTTGCGCAGGTGGACACGCACCGCGCGCTCCGCAAAAATTTCCCCGAAGTCATTTTTGGCGCCGGCAAAACGCCGGAACAGGTCGTCAAAATCGCCGCCAAGCTTTTGGAGCTTGGCCAGCCGGTGCTTGTCACCCGGGTGGCCGCCGAACACGCCCGCGCGTTGCGGAAAAAATTCAGGCGCGCGGTGCATCATGCGCTTGCCCGCTGCGTGACCATCGAGACCAACCCCCTGCCCAAGCGCCCCGGCTTCATCGCCGTCATTTGCGCCGGCACGAGCGATTTACCGGTGGCCGAGGAAGCCGCCGTCACCGCCGAAATCATGGGCAACCGCGTGGAAAGAATTCACGACGTCGGCGTCGCCGGCCTCCACCGGATGCTGGCGCGGATGGAAACCCTTCAAAAAGCCAGTGTCATCGTCGCGGTGGCTGGCATGGAAGGCGCGCTACCCAGCGTCATCGCCGGGCTGGTTTCCAAGCCGGTCATTGCCGTGCCGACGAGCATCGGCTACGGCGCGAGCTTCGGCGGCATCGCCGCGCTGCTGGCGATGCTCAACAGTTGCGCCAGCGGCGTGACGGTGGTGAACATTGACAACGGCTTCGGCGCCGGCTATGCGGCGGCGCAAATAAATGCTTTGACCGCAGATTTACACAGATGAAACACGATGCTCCGGCTGTGCAAGATTGCCATCAGTGTTAATCTGTATGCATCTGTGGCTGAAATGATTTTTCCATGAAAACGCTTTACCTCGACATTTTCAGCGGCATCGCCGGCGACATGTTCATCGGCGCGCTGCTGGATCTCGGCGTGGATGCCGCCAAACTCGAACGCGAGTTGAAGAAGCTCAAGCTTGACGGCTACCATCTCCATGTTTCGCGCCGGCAAAAATCCGCCATCGCCGGGGTGAAGTTTGACGTCCATCTCACGGATGCGCATCACCACGAACACGCGGATGATCACGGTCATCATCACCACGGCCACGGGCATCCGCACGAACACCGCCAGGATCATGCGCATGACGACCAGCGCAATTTTTCGGAGATCAAACAGCTCATTTCGCGCAGCAAGCTGTCGGCCTGGGTGAAGCAGAAATCCATCGCCGTGTTCGCGCGCATCGCGGAAGCCGAGGGGAAAATCCACGGGCTGCCGCCAAACGAAGTCCATTTCCACGAAGTCGGCGCGGTGGATTCCATCGTGGACATCGTCGGCGCGGCCATCGTGCTGGAACTGCTCGGCAAACCGCGCGTGTTCGCCTCGCCGATAATCGAAGGCACCGGCTGGATTGATTGCGCGCATGGACGGTTTCCCGTGCCCGCACCGGCCACGCTGGCGATTCTCGGCGCGCGCGGCATCAGTCTCACGCAATGCGACGAACCGCACGAACTCGTCACGCCCACCGGCGCGGCGCTGCTGGCGGAATTCGTCGAAAGCTTCGGCGCAATGGAAAATCTGGTCGCCGAAAAAATCGGCTTTGGCCTCGGCACGCGGGAAAATGTCACGCGGCCGAATGTGCTGCGGACGGTGCTGGGAACCCAGTCCAAAGTCCAAAGTCCAAAGTCCAAGGTCGGTGGCGCGCCTCAACCTGCAACCGGCCTTGATTGGGAAACCGACCGGATTGCCGTGCTGGAGACGAATCTGGACGATTGCACCGGGGAAATTCTCGGCAGCTTTGTCGAAACGGCCCTGGCCGCCGGCGCGCTGGACGTGTTTCACACGCCGATCCAGATGAAAAAAAACCGGCCCAGCGTGCTGCTCACGGTTTTGTGCGCGGACGCCGACGCGGACAAATTCTGCGAATTGATTTTGCGCGAAACCACCGCGTTCGGCGTGCGGAAAACCTTCGCGGAGCGCCGCAAGCTGCGCCGGGAATTTGCCGAAGTGAAAACCGCTTTCGGCAAAGTGACCGTGAAAATTGGCCGGCTTGGTGGTAAGGTGATTCAGTCCGCGCCCGAATTCGAGCCGGCCAGAAAACTGGCGGCGCAGAAAAAAGTGCCGGTGAAAACGATTTACGAGGCGGCGGTTCAGGCCGCGAAGCATTTGAAGCGATGAGCGAAGCAAACAACAAACTGGAAAAATTACGGGCGCTGCTGAAAAGCTGCGGCTCGTGTCTGGTGGCCTATTCCGGCGGCGTGGACTCGGTGTTTCTCGCGCACGTCGCGCACGAGGTGCTGGGCGAACGCGCGCTGGCGGCGATTGCCGATTCGCCGAGTCTGCCGCGCCGCGAACTGCAGGAGGCGCTCGACATCGCGGCGAAATTCTCGTTTTCCGTGCGCATCCTTCGCACGCGGGAATTTGACAACGCGAATTACACCACCAACCCGGCGAACCGCTGTTATTTCTGCAAGCACGAGCTGTTCGAGGGACTGACGCCGCTGGCACGGGCGGAAAATTTTGCGGTGATTGCCTACGGCGAAAACGCCAGCGACATCGGCGATTTCCGTCCGGGCGCGCAGGCGGCGGCGGAATTCCAGGTGCGCGCGCCGCTCAAGGAAGTCGGTTTGACGAAGGCGGAAATCCGCGAGCTGTCCGCGCAGCTCGGCCTGCCGACGGCGGACAAGCCGCAGATGGCGTGTTTGAGTTCGCGCGTGCCTTACGGCGAAACGGTGACGCCAGCCAAGCTGCGGATGATCGAGCTGGCGGAATATGCGCTGCGCGATCTCGGTTTTCATGATGTGCGCGTGCGGCACCATGAATTGCGGAGCGGCGATTGGGGATTGCAGACTGAAAATCCGGCAGCCGGTGCCGCGAAACAGTCCGCAATCCGCAATCCGCAATCCGCAACGGTTTCGCATCTGGCGCGCATCGAGGTCGGCCCGGCGGAAATGCACAAATTTCTGGCGGACGGCGTGGCGGACAGAATCGCCGGCGCGTTGAAACAGATCGGCTACGCGCACGTCACGCTGGATTTGCAGGGCTACCGTCGCGGCAGCACAAACGAAGTTTTGACCGCCGGAAAAACAAGCGGTGCCAGGGACTGAAACCGTATTTGCTGAAAAAGCAGTTTAGCGAACAGCGGTCAAGCGCCGTCGCCGGATTTCGCTCTGGATGTTGATGTCGGTCAATCCCCGGATTTTGACGATGATTTCGGCCACAGAAACGCCGATGAAGTGGCGGCACGCACAAAAAACATTTATTTCACCCGGCGACGGGTTCGACTTTGGTTCCATATTTTGGTGATGGAATCAGAGTTTTTTGAGGACCGTGAAGGCTGATCGGCAGTTCGGCTTATCAAAAAATGTCAACCCTTAGTCAAAAAATGGCTGGTTGAATTCTGTTTTGTGGGCAATAATCTCCTTGAACGCGATGCTGTGCATCGGCAACCTGAATATCAACCGACATACTACGATGAAAAAAATTATTCTGTTAGTCACGCTGTTTGGCCTTGCTGCGGCCCTGTCTGCGAAAGCGGCGGATGCCAAGGAGAATTGGGACAACCTCTGCGCGAAATGCCATGGGGCCGAAGGCAAAGGCGACACCAAGATGGGCCAGAAACTTGGCTGCAAAGATTTCACCGACGCCAAGGTGCAGGCCGACATGAAGGATGACGCCGCCACGAAGGCCATCAAGGAAGGTTTGAAATCTCCGGAAGACAAAACATTGATGAAGCCGTTCGACACTTTGTCCGATGATGAAGTGAAGACGCTCGTGGCCTATGTTCGCGGTTTGAAGAAATAATTTGGTTGTGGTTCTGGCTGTCGGGCGGTTTATGGTTCCGTCCGGCAGCCAGTTTTTTTGTCGTGCAATCATCCGGCGAAACCTTATAGAAGAATTCCGTTTCATGAATCCTGAAGCTGCCGCCTGCAAATCCCCATCCGTGTTCCGCAACTGGATCAGTTTTGTCGGCATGGTGGTGGGTCTCGGCGCGCTCTTTTCCTTCCTGCTGCTGTTTGTGCTGGACGCGCTGTCCAAATTTGCCAATCCCTACGTCAGCATTTTGACCTACATCGTGGTGCCGGTCTTTTTGATCGGCGGCATCGGACTGGCTTTTGCCGGGGCCTGGCGGGAGCGGCGTCGCCGGGCGCACGGCGTCGGGCCGGCGTCACTGAAGATTGATTTGAACGATGCGCACGACCGCCGGGTGCTGGTGACGTTCATCACGGGCAGCGTGGTGTTTCTGCTGCTCTCGGCCATCGGTTCCTACAACGCGTTTAACTTTACCGAGTCTGTGACGTTTTGTGGCGAGACGTGCCACAAGGTAATGAAGCCGGAGAAAACCACGCACGACCTCGGCCCGCACGCGCGCGTGGCCTGCGTGGAATGTCATGTCGGCCAGGGCGTGTCGTGGTTTGTGAAGTCCAAAATATCCGGTTCCTACCAGCTTTACGCCGTGGCGTTCAACAAATATCCGCGCCCGATTCCGACGCCGATCAAAAACCTTCGCCCGGCACGCGAGACGTGCGAGGAATGTCACTGGCCGCAGTCGTTCGTCGGCAACCTCGACCGCACGTTCAATTATTTCCAGAGCGATGCGTCGAACTCACCTTACTCGATCCGCCTGCTCCTGAAAATTGGCGGCAGCGATCCGCGCCAAGGCCCGGTCGGCGGCATTCACTGGCACAATCTGCCCGGCAACAAAGTGGAATACGTCGCGACCGACAATGCGCGCCAGAAAATCCCCTGGGTGCGCGTGACCGATGCGCAGGGCAAAATCACCGTGTTCAAGACCAAAAATTTCACCAACGACGTGACCCGGATGGAAATCCGCACGATGGACTGCATGGACTGTCACAACCGGCCGTCGCACCGCTATCTCTCACCGGAGAAAGCCGTCAACCAGCAGATGGCGCTGGGCAAGATTGATCCCACGATCCCGTGGATCAAGACCAATGCCGTGTATGTCCTGACCCGGCCATACCAGACCGACAATGAAGCGAAGGACGGCATCGCCGCCGCGCTCGCCGCGAAGTATCCGAACGACCCGCGCGTCCAGACCACCACCGCCACCATTCAGCAGATTTATGCCGACTATTTCTTTCCCGAAATGAAGGCGAGCTGGGCCAGCTACCCAGATAATGTCGGCCACATGATCTGGCCCGGCTGTTTCCGCTGTCACGACGGCCAGCACAAGACCGAGGATCGCAAGACGACCATCAAGGCCAACGACTGCAACACCTGTCACACCATTCTCGCGCAGGGAGCCGGAGCCGATCTCAACAAGCTCGCGCCGGCCGGTCAGAAGTTCATCCACCCCGGCGGCGAGCTGGACGACAATCCGAGCTGCATTGACTGCCACAACGGCGGACCGTAGCCGGTTCTCGCGTTAAATCAACGTCAGGCTTTCCCGACACTTCGGCTTCGTAATGTTCGTTAACCGTGGCCATCCCTGTTCACACTTGTCAGCGACCGCACGTTTCTGATCCGACGGATGAGAGACACGCCGGGGGAATTTATTTTAGAGAACGGCCAGGAAGTCTGACCAGCATGGCGTGAAGTTTGCCAAATAAACCCTCGCTGGTCAGCTTGGGTGAAAGTTTTCGCTCCGCATCAATACAGAAAAGCCGCCGCGAAAAAAAACGGAATAAATCTTCTGCCTGTCGCGCCGCTGATGCGCGGCCATGCCAGATGGCACACGGTTGCGCCGGCGCTTAACGCACCACCACCGACTCGTGCTTTTGCACGGCGGTGTAAAGTGTGTCCTTGAGTTTCGCCCGCTTGAATTTGAGTTCGTCCAACTGCTGGTCGGTGGCGAACTCCACCTCGTCCTCGATGCGGCAGATTTCGTCGTCCAGCGTGTGATATTCCTCGAACGCCGCGCGGAACTTCGCATCCGCCAGCTTGAGCGAGCGGATGGTTTCGCGGTGCGCCGGGAACTCTTTTACGAACGGATGATGCAAGTCCATTGGAAGTCCTCCAGGTTGAAGGTTGACGGTCGTTGAACTGTGGTTGCTGCTCTCATGACCATGGCCAATTAAGCGCAGGCCAACTGAAATTGCCAGTCCTATTTTGAAAAAGTTTTAATCGCGCCGCCCGCACTGCCGCCTTTCCAACTCCGCCCGGATGAATTAACGTTGTTCCCTCTCGAACCATGCCGAGCGTTTTCATAAAAACTTACGGTTGCCAGATGAACGAGCGCGACAGCGAAGCCGTCGCCGCCCAGCTTGTCGCCAAGGGCTGGTCGCTCGCCAAGTCCGAGGCCGCCGCCGATGTGGTGTTGCTGAACACTTGCAGCGTGCGCGACTTCGCCGAACAGAAGGCGATTAACAAGATGCAGAACATCGTCGGCTCCGCGCGCAACCAGAAACGCGCTCAGATCGTCGGCTTCATGGGCTGCATGGCGCAGAGCCGCGGCCAGGAACTGATTGATAAACTGCCGGACGTGGACCTCGTGCTCGGCACGCAGAAATTTCATCGCGCGGCGGAATACCTGGACGAGCTGTTCGCCGGCAGACGCGACAAAATCGTGGACGTCGCCGCCGAGGCCAAGAGCGAGGCGACCATCCGCGAACACCTGCTCAACGGCAGCGCGAAGACCTCCGTGTCCGCGTTTGTCAGCATCATGCAGGGCTGCAACCAGCATTGCACCTTCTGCATCGTGCCCGCCACCCGCGGCGAGGAGCGCAGCCGCACCATTCCCGACATCGTGGCCGAATGCCGCGAACTTGTCTCGCGTGGCGTGCGCGAAATCACTTTGCTTGGTCAGATTGTGACGAGCTTCGGCAAACGCGAGTATCCGCTGCTTGACAGCAAATCCGCCTTCGTTCAGCTCCTCGAAGCCGTCCATGAGGTTGACGGCCTGGAGCGCATCCGTTTTGCCTCGCCGCACCCGAAAGGCTACGGCGATGATCTGGTGGAGGCTTACGCGCGGCTGCCGAAGCTGTGTGAGAGCGCGCACCTGCCGCTGCAAAGCGGCAGCGACCGCATTCTGAAACTGATGCACCGCGGCTACACGCGCGAAAAATTTCTCGGCATCGTGGAGAAGCTCCGTCGTGCCCGGCCGGGCATCGGCATCACCACGGACATCATTGTCGGCTTTCCGGGCGAGACCGGGGAGGATTTTGAACTGACGCTCTCGCTCTGCCGGGAAGTGCAGTTCGACAACGCCTACATTTTCAAATACTCCCCGCGCCGCGACACGCCCGCCGCCGACATGCCGGATCAAGTCCCGCAAAAAATCCGCGAGGAGCGCAACCATCGCCTGCTGGAACTCGTCAACGAGATCGCCGCGCGCAAATACGACGCCTTCATCGGCCGGCGGGTGGAGATTTTGGTGGAAGGGCCGAGCCGGAAAAATCCCGCGCGTTACACGGGCCGCACGCGCTGCAACCGCATCGTGCTGTTCGACGGCAGCGCCCGCCATCAGGGGCAGCTCATGGACGTGAAGATCGAGCGCACCGGCTCCTTCACCCTCTACGGCGACCCGGCGGTGGTGAATTTGTAATTTTAATGTGCCGGCAAAAAGGCCGCCGGAACGGCTGCCCGCTCCGGCGGTTGTTGGCCAAGCGCAAAATTCTTTGCCGTTCAGGTCGCCATGCGGCTGATGGGGTCGCTCCACAGGCTCTGGTTGGTGCTGCCGCCCAGCGCGCAAACTTCCACCATGTAGGTCGTGCCCGCGATCACCGGCTGCAGCAGCATCCGGCGCGGGCTGTTGAACGTGCCCATCACCACCCACGTCTTGCCGCCGTCCGTGCTCACGCGCACCTGATAGTTGCGCCCGTTGAGCACGCCCTGCGCGCGCACCAGCAACTGGCCGCTGATGTTGTTTAACACGTCCAGAATGGACGGCTTGTCCAGCGGGCCGGTCGCGCGGTTTTTGCTGACCACCTCGTAACCCGACGAGAGCAGCAGGTCCAGATCATGCCGCGCCAGCGACATGCAGTAGTGGGCATTGCTGATGAGTGAATCCACGAGCACCAGCTTGGCCGCGTTCTTCGCGCGGATGCGGTCCGAGCCGCCCTTGTGCCCCTCGGTCATCGCGGCTGAGAAGGTGGTCCGCTGCGCCGCCAGGGTGATGAGCGGCACCGTCGGCGCCTTGAACACCGCATGGCCGTCCAGCGCGTCTTCGGTGTCCAGGCTCAGGCCGACAACGTTATTGTCCGGCCACCTGCTGATGCCCGTATAAATACGGAAACTAGGTAATGGAGTCATAATATAATGTTTATTTTCACTTTTTGTTTAGTTGTTAATGGGGAACCTTCTGTAGGGGGCCGCCCGGTCTCGCCGCTCGGTCTCGCGGAGTGTTCTACCGGGTGGAACAAACAGCAAAACCAGTGCCACTTTCATTAGTTGCCAGAGATAGAAGGCTCCGTAAAGCAAGAGTTAATTATGATTTATAATGGGGGGAACGGACCGCTGCCGATGGTTTTCAGAATCAAACACTTGCGGATATTTCCGGACCAGTGGCCGCCGGCAGGTTCTAAAAACCGGCTTTGTGCCACGCCCTGCCGGATAAACCGGACTGTCTCACGGCAGGACAGCGCCGGGGCCGGATGACGCCTTTTCCAGATCTGGAATTCGGTTTTCCGGGTTAGGAAAAGGGTTTTCCTTATCATGAAAAGGCTTTTCCGGGTTAGGATTGCGGCATTCCTTATCAGGAAATTTCTTTTCCGGGTTGGAAAAACGGAATTCCTTATAAGGAAAAGGGAATTCCGGGTTGGGATTGTGACAATCCCGGTCAGGAAAATCCAGTTCTGGGTTGGGAAAAGGCTTTTCCTTATTAGGAAAATGGTTTTCCTTGTCGGCAAAAGGGTTTTCCGGGTTGGGAAAATGACGATGCCGGCAGGGAAAATGGCAGCCAGCGACGACGGGGAAATGCAGAAGGAAGAAGGATGAATGAAGAATTTGCCAGTCGGCGCGAACCGGTTGCCGTTTTATTTCATCATTCTGCCTTCTGCATTCGCCTTTTGACCCACCGCCGCCAGCACCGCCGCCGCCAGCGGATTAGCCGCAAAAAATCACAAAAGACACAAAAGAAAAAATCTCTTGCGCCTTTTGCGCCTTTTTGCGGCAATGAAATCAGTAAACCAAAACAGCCGCAGCCTGCGCCGACCTCACCACCTCCTCAAATTTCCGGTCAGCCGTGACCGGCGATTTGAGCTTGGCGTCCACCTCCGGCACCGATTCGAGGAAGCTCAACAGCAGGCTGCTCTTCACCGCATAATTAACATTCTCCGGCAACGCCCCGCTCGCCGCCAGCGCCGCCCCCGCATCCAGCTTGGCCGACACGATGCCGATCACGTTGCCCCGCTCATCCACCAGCGCCCCGCCCGAATTGCCCGGCTGCACCGGCACGCTGATTTGAAAATACCGCGGGTCATCCCCCGCGCCGGACAGCGACGCGATTTCCCCCTTGGCCAGCTTGGGCGCGAACCCCTGCAAACCGATGTCGGGAAAACCGACCGTCGCCACCGTGCCGCCCAGAAGCCCCGTGCGACTGGCGGCAATGGGCAGCGGCGCAAACCGCCCGTCCGCCTTCAACAAAGCCAGATCATTGGCCGCATCCACCTGAACCACCTTGGCGTCAATCAAGCTCAACCTACTTTTTTTAGGTCAATTTGCAGCATAGGTTCTGTCTCACACTGTGCCACAATCTCGTTGTATCGTGACAGTAGATTGGAAAGCGTGACCTTGCATGTTGAAGCCTGAAAAAAACTGTGTTCGTAGATATTTGCTGTAAGGAACTGGTTTGCGTCTAAAACATCAACCCGGTCTGCGAGTTGCGAGTTTTTCAAAAGAAACGCGGCTCCGATCACGCCTTCACCCAACGTAACAATCAAAGGTTTCAACCCGGCCTGAAGATTTGCCGCACATTTTCTTACCAATGCTTCAGATGGATTGGTTGTAACGTGAATCGCCACGCTTTCAATTTGAAAATCCGCCTTTCGCGCAGTGGATTGGTCGGCGACTGAAAAGCCATGATGTTCCATTTTGCCTTTGCCGAGAACCAAATCCAACTTGGCTCCAACCAAATGTTGAAGCATGGCACCGACATAAGCCGTTCCGCCTGCATCGGCTTGAAGTTCTTCGGCCTGTCGGAGCAAATCATCAATGTTTGACCGTAGCGATTTTCCGGTGTCAAAATGAAATTTTGGACCTTCAGCGGCAAAATGGGCACGAACTTTGTCAATCCACCAAGATTGGATTTGATCCAAGTCAGCCTGTTTCTTCTCTGCCAAATCGTTCAAAGTTTCGACATACGCTTTCATCAGGCCGAGGCTGCCCCGACTTGTCCGTCCGCCTTCCTCGGCCAAAATCTTTGAGATTTTATATTCTTCCAGAATGCTTTGCACTGCGGCTTTGCCGAGTCCAGCGACTTGACCGCCTTCGTCTGTGCGCATAGATTCTGGATTTAGCGGCAGTCCTTTCTGTTTGGCCGTTTTGGTCACAACCAAGGCCACACAAAGCCCACCCTTTTTTAATAGTTTCGGGTGTTCCTTGCAAAGAGTCTCAAGCCGTTGGATGGTTGCGCTCATAATTTGATTTTCGCCGTCTTCCGATAGTTCACATTGACGACCCGTTGTGGCACTGGATAAATGGCGGCAAAGTCCTCATCCCAGACAAGATTAAGATAATTGCGTCCGATCCATTCAATCACCGGCACGCAAACAGCATCACCAAATCCGAAAAGAGCTTGGTTCAGTGAAGCATGGATGACAAAATCACCGGCACCCATAAGCCGGGCGCATTCACGAGGAGTCAGGAGCCTGACCGTAAAACGGCCTTTGCCCGCCGCGAATAAAATCTGACGACCGCTTCCACCGCGCGGAGTGCGCAGGCATCCGGCAATCCCATCTGTCCGAAGTTCCGCCATGGACTTTCCGTTTCGCACGCGACGGAACACCGTGCCATAACTAATTTGTCGGTCTCGAATCATCGAATCCGCAGTGGCGCGATGCTTAGGACTCATCTGATTGAGCAGATAATCACAACGCTCACGACTCCACCACATCTGCGAGTTTGGCGAGAGGTTTTCAAGAATGCCGGGCAGGTCTTTTTTTGTTTTAGGGAGCGCTGGCAACCGTCGGATTTTCCAGTTGATTTCCGGGTTCCATAAAATGAAATCAGCCAACGCCGCTGGTCTGCAATCCGTCTCATAGAATTTTGGCGTTTCGTTCAGCGCCGAAACATTGGCGCATTTAGTGGCAACAACAAAGAGCCGCTGGCGGCTTTGCGGCACGAACCGCATGGCATCAATAATGAAGGCATCAACTGCGTATCCCAGGCGGTTCAGAGCTAGGAGAGCATCACGAAAATCATTCCCGTCGTGTGATGTCAGAAAGCCAGTGACATTTTCTAACAAAACCATCGGCGGACGGCGATGGCCTAGCTTGGTCAAGATTTCGATAAACCCCCAATACGCCGAAGATTGTTCACCAGCCAAACCTTTGCGTGCTCCAGCAAGCGAAAGGTCATTGCACGGAAACGAAGCCGTGGCAAGCGCAACGTCAGGAATTTGACTGGCATCAAGTTTATGGATGTCGCCAACAACAAATTCGCCGGTATCTCCAAAATGGTCGCGATACATCTGCCACTTGTCCTCGTCAATGTCATTGGCAAAGGCAATCCGCCAGCCAGCCCGTTCCAATCCAATTCGCATCAGTCCAATGCCAGCGAAAAATTCGGCGAATTTTTTTTGGAGACGTGAACCATTCATACTTGATGGATGTATCTTTGCATTTTTTATCCCCATTGCTCAACATTGATTTTTAAACGCCAAATGCCGCAATCGTCCATCCCAAAATGAAAACCGGAAAAGAGTTCCCGTCCGCCGGCATCCGCTTTCATGTGATTTCAGCGCGACAAGTCAGAATTCCGTCATCGCCCAGCCTCGTGCGAGCGCCCCGCGCCCCGTTGCCCCGGCGGCATTCGGAATGGGGCGTGCGCCCCGTCCCCGTTCGTCCCAACGGGACTTGAAATCGTTGCGGATTGTTCCCGGCATTAAAAGGCTTGTCCTTACCCACATTTTTTCATGTTTGTTGGAGGGTTTCTACTCCTTCGC
>CAYVGC010000006.1:0-76746 GCA_964449815.1 uncultured Bifidobacteriaceae bacterium | reverse complement strand
GCGCCTCCATCACGCCGTGGACGCCGGTGACGCAGATGTAGCCTTTGCGCCGCGCCGCCACGGCGTCGGCGATGGCCGCCCGCGCCGTCCGCAGATTGAGGACGCTGATGCCGACGCCGAGGACATTGACGCGCTTCGTCATTTACGATTTAAGATTTACAATTTACGATTCCGAAATTCATGCGGCGCGCCAATCCTATATCGTAAATTGTAAATCCGAAATGAAATTGCTTGTCTTTGCCCACACGCCGCCGCCGCACCACGGCCAGAGCTACATGGTGCAGCTCATGCTCGCCGGTTTCGGCGGCGACGCGCGCCGGCGCAACGGGCATCCGCCGTCGGCGCACGGCATCGAATGTTACCACGTCAACGCCCGGTTTTCCCGCAGCCTGGAGGATGTCGGCGAATTTCAGGGCGCAAAAATCATTCTCATCTTCTGGTTTTGTCTGCAGGCGATCTGGCTGCGGTTCCGTTACGGCGTGAAAAACTTTTATTACGTCCCCGCGCCCGGCAAGCGCGTCGCGCTCTACCGCGACTGGCTGGTGATGCTGCTCTGCCGCCCATTTTTCAAAAACGTCATTCTGCACTGGCATGCCGCCGGCATGGCCAAGTGGCTGGAGACCTCCGTGCAGATTCACGCCCGCGCCATCACCTACCGCCTGTTTAAGCCGGTGGACTTGAGCATCGTGCTCTCCCGTCACAACGTCGCCGACGGGGAAAAACTGCTGTCGCATCACGTCCGCGTGGTGAACAACGGCATTGCCGATCTCTGTCCGGACTTCGCGCAAGCCGTCCAGCCCCGGCACGTCGCGCGGTTCGAGGCTCGGCGCAAGCTGCTCGCCGGCGAACCGCTGACCCCGTCGGAAATTCAGGCGGCCGGCGGCGATCCGCAGGTCTTGAAAGTTCTTTTTCTAGCGCATTGCATGCGGCAGAAAGGCTTGTTCGACACGCTGGAAGGCGTCGTGCTGGCCAATGCGCGGCTGCAACAGATGAATTCCCCGCTGCACTTGGAATTAACCGTTGCCGGGGAATTTGTCAACCAGCAGGAACAGGCCGACTTCGCACAGCGCGTGGTGCAGGTCACAGCCGGCAGCGCCGGACCCATTCGTGTCAACTATTTGGGATTTGTCAACGGCCCGGCCAAGGCGCGGGCATTTGCCGGAAGCGACTGTTTTTGTTTTCCGACCTATTACCATGCGGAAAGTTTCGGCCTGGTGGTGGTGGAAGCCATGGCCTTCGGCCTGCCCATTGTTACCACCCGCTGGCGTTCCATCCCGGAAATCATGCCGCCCGGTTATCCCGGCCTCGTGGAGCCGCAGTCGCCGCCGCAGATCGCCGATGCGCTGATCCGGCTGATGTCGGAACGCTCCGGCGAACTTATGCGCAAAAATTTCATCACCCGCTTCACGCTCCAAGCGCATCTCACCGCCCTCGCCGCCGCCATCCACAGCGTGGAAAACGAAGGCGGCAAATAATCAACCACCAAGACACCAGGAACGCCAAGAAAAAAATTAATGAAGAAAGCAGGAATCGAATTCCCCTGCCTGCTTGCTTTCCTTGTAAAAACTTGGTGGCCTTGGTGTCTCGGTGGTTCAAATTTCATGGTTTCAGAAATCCGATTTAATCTTTAACCTTTCCCCGATTGAAAATCGGCCTGCTCCAGCTTAATTCAACCGTCGGCGACTTCGCGGCCAACCGCGAAAAACTTCTTGCCGCCTACGGCCGGGCCGTTTCGCTCGGCGCGGAATTTGTCCTCGCGCCGGAGCTTTTCCTGTGCGGCTACCCGCCGCGCGACCTGCTCCAGCGCGAGGATTTCGTGGAAGCCAACCTCACGGCGCTCGCGGAAACCGCCGGCCAGACCGGCGCGGTTCCGCTCTGCGTGGGATTTGTGGACCGGAATTCCGAGCGGCCCGGCCGCGCGCTGCGCAACTCCGCCGCCGTTTTGCAAAACGGGAAAATCATCTGGCGCACGACCAAAAGCCTGCTGCCAACTTATGACGTTTTTGACGAGGACCGCTATTTTGAACCGGCCAGGACGGTCGCGCCGTTTGATTTTCACGGCCGCCAGCTCGGCATCACCATTTGCGAGGACATTTGGAACGACGAGGATTTCTGGCCGGAGCGGTTGTATCGCCATGACCCGGTGCGCGAACTCATTGCGCAGGGCGCGGAAATCATCCTGAACATTTCCGCGTCGCCGTGGCACGACGGCAAGGAAAAGACGCGGCTGGAAATGCTCCGGCGCGTGGCGCACGACGAAAAAGTTCCGCTGGTCCAGGTCAACGCCGTCGGCGCAAACGACGAATTGATCTTTGACGGCCACAGCGTCGGGTTGAATTCCAGCGGCGAACTGCTGGCGCTCGGTGCCGGTTTCGCCGAGGAAATCCTAGTTGTGGATTTGAAGGAAAGCGGAAAGCGGAAAGCGGAAAGCAGAAACGAATTTCCGCCGCGCGAGCAGCTTTTATTTTCCGCGCTGTCGCTGGGCGTGCGCGACTACGTCCGCAAATGCGGTTTCAAATCAGTCCTCGTCGGCCTGTCCGGCGGCATTGATTCGGCGCTGGTCGCGGCGATTGCCGCCGATGCGCTTGGCGCGGAAAATGTTTTTGGCGTCTCGATGCCCGCGCGTTATTCAAGCGAAGGCAGTTTGATGGACGCGGAAAAACTGGCGCGCAATCTTGGAATCCGCCACGAGGTTCTGCCGATTGAGCCGGTCTTCAAATCCGTCGAGGCGCAGTTGAAAAAAGTCTTTGCCGGCACCAGGCCGAATGAAGCGGAGGAAAACATCCAGTCGCGGCTGCGCGGCGTGACGCTGATGGCGCTGTCGAACAAGTTTGGCGCGCTGGTTTTGACGACGGGCAACAAGTCGGAAATGGCGGTGGGCTATTGCACGCTTTATGGCGACATGAACGGCGCGCTCGGCCCCATCGCGGATGTTTTGAAAACGGACGTTTACAAAATTTCACGCTGGGTCAACCGCGAACGCGAAATCATCCCGGCCAGTTCCATCACCAAGCCGCCAAGCGCGGAGCTGCGGCCGAACCAGACGGACCAGGATTCACTGCCGCCGTATGAAATCTTGGACTCGATTCTGGATTTGTATGTCGTGAAAAATCTGGGCAAGGCGGAGATTGTCGCGCGCGGCTTCGACGCGACGGTGGTCAACGACGTGGTGAACAAAATCAATTTCAGCGAATACAAACGCCGGCAGGCCGCGCCGGGCTTGAAGGTTTCGCCGCGCGCCTTCGGCATGGGCCGGCGGATTCCGGTTGCCCAAAAGTTTCGGACGAAGGTTTGACAGCACAAATTTGTTTGAACAGTCTGACGTCGTTCTAATCGTATAATCAACCGGAACACCAAAACAATTTTGCCGAACTGAAATGAAGTTTTCCATCATCACGCCCAGCTACCGCAATTCCGCGTGGCTCAAGCTGTGCATCGCGTCCGTGGCCGATCAGGCGGGCGTGGAACTGGAGCACATCGTGCAGGATTCATGTTCGGACGACGGCACGCGGGACTGGCTGCCGCATGATCCGCGTGTGAAGGCGTTCATCGAAAAAGACGGCGGCATGTATGACGCGGTGAACCGCGGCTACCGGCGCGCGGCCGGCGACATTCTCGCGTATCTGAACTGCGACGAACAATATCTGCCCGGCGCACTGGCGTCGGTGCAGAAGTTTTTTGCGGAACATCCTTTGGTTGAAGTGGTGCTGGCCGGCAGCATCGTGACGGACGGCGAGGGCAATTATATCTGCCACCGGCATTCGCTGGTGCCGAGTCCGCAGCACGTCTGGTTTCGTTTCCCGCTGCTGACCAGCGGCATTTTCATCCGGCGGAAGGTGATTCATGACCGCGGCATTGTCTTTGACACAAAATGGCGCGACCTCGGCGATTTCCACTGGATGCTCGCGCTGATGAAGCAAAAAGTGCCGATGGCCGTGTGCGACACGTTCACCTCGGTTTTTGCGGACACCGGCGCCAACATGAATCTCAAGCCAAACGCCATCCGCGAAAAAATGGAGACCCGCAGGATGGTTCCGGCCTGGCTGCGGCTGCTCCGGCCGCTGTGGATTTTAAGCCATCGGCTGCGCCGGCTGCGTGCGGGGCATTTCCGACTCGCGGCGACGAGCTATGCGATCTACACCCGGCAAAGTCCGGAGCGGCGCGTGACCATTGCCGTGCCCAAGCCTACGGCGGTGTGGTGGAACCGGCTGTGACACCTTGGGAGGATGGCTTGCCATCCAACCGCATCATGTAAACATGGGATTGGGAACTGTCGCGGCCCTTATCTTGATACATGAATTCAGCGGTTAAACTGGCGTGATACCGCGCCATCCATTCACTGATGTTCTGGCAATCCAAGCTCGGATAATTCTCAATTACCACATAATGAATGCCTTGCTGGAGCAGTTGTTCCGGCGAATCTGTGTTCAAGACATCTTCGACCCGTCTTGCTCCCAAAGGCCGCCACAAGGCCGGCTCTAATTGTGTGTTCCAAAGCCCCGCATAACCCACCAGCGGCTCGCTGGGAGGGACTTTTTCCTCGATTTGCCGCTCGGCGTTCCGAAGCGAGTTGGGAGCCATGTAAGCGTCATGCAAAGCGGCGATGATTTTGGAATGCGGATGCCCGGCGGCTAATTGTCGCATGACCGCCACCGCCGGAAACAGCGGACGGGCTGTGTTTACGACCAGCAACCCGGCGGAAAACGAGATGCACAGCAGGGTGATTATTTGCCACCACTGCTGTCTCACCAGTTTTTCGTGGCCGGCATGTGCGAGCAGCAACGGGAAAAAGAAAATGTAATAGGTGGCCAGATGCCGCGCATTTTGGGCGAATCCAACTTTGGCCATGAAGAGGACCAGCAAAAACCATGGGCACACCCGCAAACCAAGTTGAAGCGGCGAACATTTTATTTGGCGTGCGGCGGTAAATGTTCGGGCCGCGCCAATCGAAATCAAGGTCATAAATACAATTGCCAGTCCGATGCCGGCGGATGATTCTGAAATGCCGGGACTCACATGGCCGAAAAACTCGAAGGAGTTGAAATGGGTGCCGAACGGAGTCGCCACAAAATCATCCATGGCATGATTCCAGGCGCCGCGCCACGGAAAAAACGGCGGCAGCAGGTTTTGCACCAGAAGGCAGAAGGAATTCCCGACAATTCCCCAGAATGGAGAATTCAATTGAAGGCGCCACCCCGGATCCTCAGCCTGCAAAGCCGAGACCCCGGACCAGCTGCCGGTATGCATGCAGTTGAAAACAATTGTCGGAACGCCTGACACCAACAGGCCTAAAGAGGCGATCACAAAAAAGGTTTTCGGGTTGGCCCACGCGATGCGCCGGTGCGGCCAGACGGCCAGCAGCCAGAGCCCGGCGAGTGGAATGCCGGTTTGTTTGACGCCGGTCAGCAAGGCGGCCGCCAGCAGCGAAAACCAAAAGTCCATTGTTCTTCCTGTTCGACGGATCCTCATGGCGAGCACCACGGCGGCCAGCGCATAAATAACCGGCAGCGCGTCGTTCACCACCGAAGCCGATTGCAGAACGTAGCACCACCCGGAAGCCAACAGCCAAGTCCACCACCAGGCCACCCGGAGCCGCAACCCTATAAGCTTGAAAAAACAAAACATCAATCCCGGCAACATGAGATAAGACACCCAGTTGATCAGAAACAAAAACCGGTCCGTGCGGGTAAAAAGCAGGACCGGTGCAAGGAGCCATTCATATCCGCAGCCGGCCACGTTCATCCGCATATCCGCAGTGTGAATCCAGTGCCATTGCCCCTGTCCCAGCCAATGCAACATGCGCGGAAACCGGTAGGAATTTGTATCTGGATTGTAGGGCGCGTAAAGAATGCCCGAAACAAGGGACATTAAGACCAGCACCAAAAACAGCAGGGGCGCGGGACGTTTGAAACGGCGGCGGAATTTATGCCATGCCGCCGGCGGCATTTGCAGGGCCGGCCATTTGTTTTTTCCCCACCAACAAATCGCCACGGTTCCCGTGAGGGCAAACGCCACGCCATAACCTACCCGGTTCAACTGGTGCAGCGCCGACAGAATCCAGCCCGCGCTGACGAGCCAGGTGGAAAGCAGAATCCAGATGCGGACCGCGTTCAGCATGTTTTATTTTGAATTTTGAAGCGGCGTGAGCCGGGCCGCAATGAATCTTTCCACGCGCGGCCAGACCTCGTCCACCGGCACCTGCTCCAAACAGAACGGCGTGGCGTAGCGGCAATAGTCTGCGCACGGCTTGTAAGGACAGGCGCGGCCTTCGAAAATTTCCGCCCCCGGATGCATCGGCACCCACCATTCGTGCAACGACGGACCATAGATGGTGAAGGTCGGGACGCCGCAGATGGCCGCGAGGTGGCCGGGGCCGGAGCAGTTGCCGATGAAAATT
Organism: uncultured Bifidobacteriaceae bacterium; assembly: GCA_964449815.1. Lineage (GTDB taxonomy): Bacteria > Verrucomicrobiota > Verrucomicrobiia > Limisphaerales > UBA11358 > UBA11358. Next base: position 70,349 of record CAYVGC010000006.1, on the reverse strand, counting down.
CCGGCGCGGTCAATCAACGCCCACAGTTCGCCCACGTTGCGCGGGCAGGCGGCATTTTCGCCATGCTGCCGCCACCAGCCGAGCTGGTTGGGGTCGCAGGCCACTTGCACGGCGAGGTTTTTCCCGCGCAGCCGGGCGGCGAGACCCTGGAAATTTTCCAGCGGCCAGACGCGGGCCGGCAGGCGTGCCCCGCTGTGGATCAACGCACTGGCCGATGGTTCACGGGCCGGCGGAACAATTTTTTCGCGGGCCGGCAACTGCAGGCCCAGCGCGTGGCCGGCGGTGCGCCAGTATTCGCTGCGGTGCGCGAGCGGGTCGGGCCGCATGAGCGGCTGCGTGAGAAGGCCCTGGCTTTTCAGCCGCGAAAAACCGAGCCGTTCGCGGGCGCCGACGGTTTTCAGGAGGAAATGGTCGCGCGGATCCCACCGGGCGGAAACGGCGCAGTCAAATTTTTCCGCCCGCAGTTCGCGGCGCAGGCGCAGCATTTCCAGCCACGGCCAGCGCCAGAGGCTGTATTTGGAACGGAACGCAAACGCCGTCCACGGGGCGGTGAACGGCACCACTTCCACCGTCGGCCAGAGGCGCGGACGCATTTCCTGAGCGAATGGTTTGGCCAGCAGCGTCACCGCAAATTTTTCCGCCGCCGCCCGGATGAACGGGGTGGCGATCACCAGGTCGCCCAGACCCCAAAGTTCAAGGATGAGCAGTTTGGGCTTCACACAGAATCCCTCGGTTCCATTTCCTCGGCTAACGCTGGAAGGCTGGCCGGGACGGGATGGCGAAACGCGGGTTGGTGGTGGCGACGGAACCGGTCTGGGGCTGCGACTGCGGCCGCATCACGCCATGATTCATGGCAAGGCTCAAACCAATGATGCCGGCAAAGTTGGCCACATCTTCCACGATGCCGCCGAAAATAAAGAGAAACCCAAAAACCCTGGACACAAACATGGCGAACAGGAACAGGTTTATGTGGCGAATGGCCGGATCGCCGTAATGGTAATTGCGCCAGACCACCCAGAATCCCGCCGCCCAATACCAGAGCCAGGCCAGCACCCCCCAGATGCCAAAGGTGATCACCACGGAAAACGGTCCGCTGTGGAAATCGCTGGAAAGGGCCAGGGGATTCTCCGAGGGGTCAATGATCTTCTGAAAGGTGGCACCACGTCCCATTGACTCTTCAAACGTTTCTGCCGAAAAGGCATATCCTTTGCCCAGCATTAAATATTTCGGAACCTCCGGCAACAAGGCTTCCCAAATATCCAGCCGCCATTGCGTGGAGCCTTCGGCATCCATCCGGGCGTCCTGGTCTATTTCGAGGGGCAGCCAGGCCAGCGACCGTTGAAAGGTATAAGGCAGGTGCGACGCCAGCGGCACCAAGAGCGCACCCCCCATGATGCCCGCCATGACCACCACCAGCATCATGCCGGTGCGGTGCAGTTTTTCCAAATAGAAGATCAGCCCGAAAACTATCAGCGCCTCGATGATTGATGAGCGAAATCCACCCAAGAAAATAAATATGAAGGCCAGGCCGAGCACCAGCGGCCGCCAGGGTTTGCCGGAAAGAAAGAGGTCGCGGATGCCATGCCGGGCCAGCATCCAGTAAAACACCGCGCCTGCCGTGCCGGCGATCCCAAGCAGCCGGGTCACCCCAAACTCCAGGTGAATATTGCCGAATGGGTCCATCTCGCGATCAGACATCGGGAAAAACAGGTAGATGAAATGCAAAGGGTCCGGGACAACGGGATACAAATCCGAAATGAAGTTGAAAAAGGAGCCGGCAAAATAGAGCGTGATATACAGGTTGGCGTGCTGCTTGGGAATGGGCCGGGCGCTGATGGCAAAAAAGCTCAAGATGCCGATGATCAGCATCGCGTATTTCTTGCCTCCATAGACTGTGGAACCCATGGATCGAAAACCAAAGCCACCGGTCAGTTCCGCTGTAATGAGAACCACGGCCAGCAGGGCAATCAAGGGCCATCTGACGCCTCCGGCGGACACAAAAGGTTGTTCCTTGTTCAAGATCCGTTCCACCACCGAAATGCTTAAACTTGCCAGCACCATCAGGAGAAAGAGGTTGGGGTGGCCTGGCAAAAAAAACAGCGTAACGGGACAGGCCCAACTGAAGATCAACAGGGGATAATGCCATTTCATCAACAGTGGAAAAACCAGAAAGGCCATCAGCACGCCAATAAACCCGACGGACTGGTAATCCAGCGGGTTGGTGAGCGTGTAGCCCACAAAGATGGCCAGCGGCACGCAGACCGCATAAACGATCAGCGACCGGAAGAGCACCGATGTGTTGTTGATATTGTTCATTTTGCTGGCAAATCATCACGACTCACGCCGCTTAAGCCATGTTCGTTTGACACTGTCCAATCTATGCCAACCGACAAACCGTCGGCAATAGCAATCCCGCTGGCGCCGCAGGTTTTTTTGCTGTTGAAATGACGGTCCAGTTTCTGGCCCTGAGCAGCAATCATCCACCGCGAGCCGCCCGGCTGCGCTCGCCCGCGACGACTCTTCGCCGGTGAGACTCAAATCCGCAACAGCCCGGTCAGCGTCCGTTTTGCCTGCGGTTTTTTCAGAATTTCGGCGGCGGAAAAATTTCTTCCGAACCAAGGCAGCTTGAACAATTTTCCACACGGCAAAAAGGCCTGCAACAATTTTGCATTTGACGCGGTGGCCGGATCCGGTTCCGGCGGGCACATCAAAACCACCCTGGCCTTGGCCCGAAGAGGTTTCGGCAGCGCTTCCAGCGTCAGCCGGACGTGGTTCACCGCGCCCAGTTTGTTGGGCGCAACGATGATGGGCAACGCCCGCAGGGCGGTCATCAAATCACGCGCGTCAAAATTTTCGCCCAGCGGGCTCAAAAGCCCGCCCGCGCCTTCCACCAGCGTCACGTCGAATTTTTTCTGCATGGCGCGAAGCCGCACGAGGACGGACGCACGTTTCACCGGCTGCTTTTCAAGCCGCGCAGCGAGCCCCGGCGCGATGGCCGCGCGGAAATGCCACGGATTGATTTCGTCCAGCGGGAGCGTGTGTCCCAGCGCGTGGCGGAGCGCAATGGCGTCTTCGCGGCCGCCGGAGCAAACCGGCTTGAGCGCGGCGACGCGCCCGCCGCGTCCGCGTAAAAACTGCGCGAGCAGCGCGGTCAAAACCGTCTTGCCCACGCCCGTGTCCGTGCCGGTGATGAAAAACGTTCGCCTCCTTCGCCAAATCAAAACGGGAGTTTTCACGGCAGGTCATCCTTGTTTGCAGCCGGCACCGGTTCCAGCGCCAGCGGTTCGTCGTGGCCGAGAAACTTTTCACACACGCGCCAGAAATCGGCCGTCGTCTCCACGCGACGAATGTCGTGCAGAAATGTTTCGCCGACGCCTTCGCCGATGAAGTTCATGAATTTCTTCATCCGCTGCACCTGCGCCGCTTCGTGCCCGCCGGGCGTGATTTCGCTGTTCCACAGTTCGCGGAGGTAAGCCAGCACGTCGCGGCCCGTCGGCAATTTAATTTTTTCATCGTGAAGCTGTTGCCGGATTTGATCGAACAGCCAGGGATTGCGGATCGCGCCGCGCCCGATCATCAAACCGCGCGCGCCGGTTTGCGTCAACAATTGTTGCGCCTGCACCGCGCTGAAAACATTGCCATTCAATATCACCGGGCAGCGCAATTCCCCGGCCGCGCGCGCAATCAAGTCATAGCGCACGCCGGGCCGATACATCTGCGCCACGGTGCGCGCGTGGACGGTGAGCAGATCAATCGGATGTCTGGCAAAAACCGGCAGCAGTCCCTCGAACTCGGCGGGCGAATCGAAGCCGAGGCGCGTTTTCACCGTGAACGGAATCGTCACCGCGTCGCGCAGCGCGCCGAGGATGGCGTCAATTTTTTCCGGCGCGCGCAGCAGCCCGCCGCCGGCGCATTTGCGATACACAATCGGCGCGGGACAGCCGAGGTTCAGGTCAATCGCGGCGACAGGAAGTTTCTGGAGCAGCTTGGCCGTGCGGACGAGCGCGGGAATGTCGTTGCCGATCAACTGCGCGACGACGGGCCGGCCCGTCGGATTCTTGGTGATGGAATCGAGAATCCATTTTTCCGGGTGCGACTCGCCGTGGACGCGGAAATATTCCGTCCAATAAACATCCGGCCCGCCGTAGCGCGCAAGGACGCGCATGAATTGCAGGGTCGTCACGTCCTGCATCGGCGCGAGCGCCAGCACCGGAGCGGGCGCTCGGAGCAGCGCGGAAAATGTTTCGGGTTGCGTCACGGGCTGCAAAGCTTAAACGACTTGAGCAAGGAAACGCGAATAATTCTTGCCTTTGAAATGGTTGTCCGCAATTTAACGGGTTCAATCATGAGCCAAAACATTTTCATCGGCACGGACAGCGGCGCGACCACCACCAAGTTTTCCGCCGTCCGGGAAAACGGCGAGGCGGTTTCCACCAAATTGCTGCAACTCCCGACCAATTCTGAAAATGGCCGCGAGGCCGTCATCAGCGGCTGGATCGCTGGCATCGGCGAATTTCTCGCGCAAAATAAATTGCAATGGTCGCAGGTTCACGGCGTCGGCCTGGCGATTCCCGGACCTTACGAACGCTACGGCGTCTTCGGCAAATCGCCGAACCTGCCGGCCAGTTTCTGCGGCTGGGACGTGCATGCGGATTACAGCGCGGCGCTGGCGCAGCAGCTTGGCCATGCGGTGCCGCTCGTTGTGGGCAACGACGGCAATTACGGCGGCGTGGCCGAGGCGCAGATTGCGCGCGGCAAGACGCGCGCCTCTGTCGCCATGCTCATGCCCGGCTCCGGCCTCGGCGCGGCGTTCATCGGCGCGGATGGACTTTCGCTGGACGGCGACACGCTCGCGGGAATGGAAGCCGGCCACATGCCCGCGCCGTTGCACCTGCTTGGCGTCACCGGCAAACCGTTTCCCTGCGGCTGCGGTCGCAACTGGGGCTGTGTGGAAGCTTACACGACCATTTCCGGGCTGCCATATCTGCTGGCGGAAAAATTATTAAAATATCCCGACCACGAATTCGCCAGGTCCAATGCGCCAATCAAAGAGAAAGTGCTTTCACTTCGCGGCCGCGCGCAGAAAGGCGATCCGCTCGCCGTGGAAATATTCGATTTTCAGGCGCGGGTGATGGGCCTGCACGTCGCGAATCTGGCGATGGCGCTTGATCCTGGCATCTTTGTCATCGGCGGCGGGCTGATGGATCACGAAGCGACCACGCCGGAATTCCGCGAGCGTTACCTGCGCCTCATCCGCGAGTCGGCCCGGCCTTATCTCTGGCCACAACAGCGCGACACCCTCAAAATTGTCCCCGCCGTTCTGGGCGACCTGTCGCAGGCCATCGGTGCGGCGCTCGTGGCGCTGTATCACAGCCAGGGTTAAGGTCTGGAATTGAAATCCGAAATTCCTGGGTCAAGACCTGTTTTTTAGCGGCCATCCATTCGAGTTGGTAGATGAACGGAATTTGCTGTGCGCCTGCTTGAAAGAACCGGCTGCAGTTGTGGCCGACGCCAACAACCTCACATCATCGCGCGCGATTTGAGCCTTACCCTCAGCGCAAAACGGCCGCCGGTCTGCTGCAATTGAATCTGCGCGCCGAACGCGGTGGCAAGATTCTTGGAGTTCAACCCGTCCGCCTTGGTGCCGGCGGCCAGCACGCGACCACTTTGCAGCACCAGCAGATGCGAAAACACCGGCATGATCTCCTCGACGTGATGTGTCACCAAAATCAGCGTTGGTGATTGCTTTTTCACGCCGAGCCGCTGGAGGAATTGCAGGAAATGTTCGCGCGCGGCGGGATCCAGCCCGGCGCACGGCTCGTCGAGAATCAGCACGCGCGGCTTGGCCATGAGCGCCCGGCCAATCAGCACCCGCTGCCGTTCGCCTTGTGACAGCACGCGCCACGGACGTTCGGCCAGGTGGCCGCACTCGACCTGTCGCAACCGCTCCCGGGCCTGGGCCTTTTCGCGGCGCGTCAGGCGTCCCCAGAAATCAATCATCGCGTATTTGCCGCTCGCGACGGTTGCCAGCGCCGGTTCGTCGTCCGCCATCATCTGCCGCACGGACGAGCTGACCAGACCAATTTTCTTGCGCAGTTCGCGCCAGTCAAACTGCCCGTAAGTCTCGCCCAGCAAAGAAATTTCCCCGGCCGTGGGCATCAGATAACCGGTGAGCGCGCTCAACAAGGAAGTTTTCCCCGAACCGTTTGCACCGAGAATGACCCAATGTTCCCCGCGCCGCACGCGCCAGGAAAGGTTGTCCAGAATCACCGTGCCGTTGCGTTCAACGTGGAGATTGGACACGTTCAGGACGTCCGCACAATCCGCGACCGGGTCCGAAGCGTCGCTTCGCGAGCGCCGTTTCCGGCCAGGCCGTGCGCCGGCGGGCAGGACGGAGTGAGGAGATTTAATTTTGTTCCGGGTCATGTCGTTTCACAGTTTCTTGATTTCAGTCCAAAGCGGGCGCAGGTCGTCGTCGGCCAGGGCCATCTTTTTGATGGCCTCTTTGTCGCCGGCCTTGACCGCGCGTTGCAACCATTCGCGCGCGATGTCGAGCTGCTGCAACTGGCAGGCGTAACACGACAGGTTGTAGGCGACAACTGGTTCTTCGGGAAATTTCTTCGCCGCCGGCAGCAACGCGTCCCAGGCCTTTGGCAGGCCGCCGCCATTCACCCGTCGCAGGGCATAGGCGCGATGCAGCCAGCCGCCGGCATTGCCGGGGGCGGATTTCAATTCGAGTTCGGCAATCTCAATCGCGGCTTGCCAATGCTGATCCTGCACGCACCGCATCCAGCGCGCTTCTAGCACGTCGGGATGATTTTGGTTTTCCGCCGAAATCTGACTCAGCTCGTCGCGCGCATCGTCCGCGCATCCCAAGCCCAGCCACCCGACGGCGGCGTCGAGGTGATGCGAGTCGGGCGGTCCGAGGCGTTTCATGCGCGGCGATTGTAAGCACACCGGCGGCAAACTGCCGCCAAAAAATCAGCCCGCCCGCCCGCGTGCAAGCGTGCCTGCGTCAGGTTGCCAGCCAGACCAGCCGCAGCCCTTCCAGCGTCAAGTCCGGCGCGACGGCGGAAATTTCCGGCAGTTTTGCGGCGATCAATTTGGCGTAGCCGCCCGTGGCGACCACCGGCAGGTTTTTCGCGCCCAGTTCGCGCTTCAATTCGCTGATCAATTCGCGCACGAGGCCGCGGTAGCCATGCACCGCGCCGACCAGCATCGCCGCCTCCGTGCTTTTGCCGACGACGGATTGGATCTCGCGGATTTTTATCTTCGGCAGTTGCGCGGTTTTTTCATGCAAATAATCCGTCATCGCCGCCAGCCCCGGCGCGATGATGCCGCCGATGTAATTGCCGGCGCGGTCCACCACGTCGAACGTGACCGCCGTGCCGAAATCCACCACCACCACCGGCGCGCCGAAACGCCGCCGGGCCGCCACGGCGTTGGCCAGACGGTCCTGGCCAATGGAATCTGGACGCGCATAGTCAATGCCCACCCCGCGCAAGGTTTCCGGCGTGAGTTCCAGCACCTCCTGTTTCCAGATGGCGCGGACAGCCTGGCGCACGCGCGGCGTCGCGCGCGGCACCACGCTGCACAAGACCACGCCCTCGACTTTTATCGCGCCGACAAATTTTTCCACGCGCGGCCTTGCGCCGCCGCCAAACCACGTCAGCGTCGGAATGTCCGTCTGTCGCAGCACGCGCCGGCCGTTTGCCAGGCCGACATGCGTGTGCGTGTTGCCGATGTCAAAAAGCAGGATCATTTTTCCAGAGTGACGTCGCCGCCGATGACGCGTTCCAGATGGCCGTGTTCCGTGCGGACGAGCAGCGCCCCGTCGTCGTCCAGCGCCTCGGCGCAGCCGCGAATCAGCCGCGAACCCATCTGCACCGAAACTTTTTTGCCGATGGTCGCGCAGAGGGTTTCCCATTCGTCCGCCACCTGGGAAAATTTTCCGCCGCAGATCCGCGCGTAATCCAGATCCAGTTCCCGCATAATTTCCGTGGCCAGTTCCGCGCGGGAAATTTCCCGGCCAGACTCAATTTTCAGCGACGTGGCGGTCTTGCGGAGTTCCGCGGGAAACGCGTTCGCGTCCTGGTTCACGTCCACGCCGATGCCAAGGATGACGTGACGGACGCGATCCACTTCCGCGCTCATCTCGGTGAGGATGCCCACGACTTTTTTCCCGCCGACGAGCAAATCATTCGGCCATTTGATCTCCGCTGACAGGCCGGTGACCGTTTTGATGGCGCGGTGCAGCGCGATGGCCGAGGCGACGGTCAACTGCGTCGTTTCCTGCGGCCGCAAATCGGGCCGCAGCAGCACGGAAAACCAAAGTCCTTTGTGCGTCGGCGACATCCATTTCCGGCCGAGCCGCCCGCGGCCTTTGGTCTGCGATTCCGCGAACACCACGGCGCCTTCCTTCACGCCGTCCCGCGCGAGCTTTTCGATCACATCGTTTGTGGAAGTGGTTTCCTCGAACACGCGGATGTCGCGGCCGACCACTTTGGTTTCGCCGAGGCGCGCCAGCAAGTCATCCGCGAGCAGCGCGTCGGGTTCATCCACCAGTCGGTAGCCAAAGTGCGGACCCGCCTCGATGGCAAAGCCCGCTTTGCGCAACTCTTCAATGCGCGACCAGATCGCGGCCCGGCTGATGGCCAGCTGCTCCGCAAGCTGCGTGCCCGAAACGCCGTCGGGGCTGGCGCGCAACGCGGAAAGAATTTTGGCGTCAGTCGTCATGCAAAATCCAGGCCGATGTCCACGGCACGGGCGGAATGCGTGATCGCGCCGACGGAAATCAAATCCACGCCGGTCAATGCGATGGCGCGGACGGTATGCAGATTCACGCCGCCGCTGGCCTCCGTTTGCGCACGGCCGTGGACGATTTTCACGGCCCGACGCAACTGCGCGGACGGCATGTTGTCGAGCAGGATGACATCCGCGCCCGCAGCGGCGGCTTGGGCGGCTTGTTCCAGCGTGTCGGCTTCAACTTCGACTTCCAGCTTTGGAAATTTCTTGCGCGCCCGCAAAACGGCGGCGGCGATGGCGTTCGGCTTTTCGTTTTGCAAGGCGACAAGATGGTTGTCCTTGATGAGCACCATGTCAAACAATCCGAGGCGGTGGTTTTTCCCACCGCCGCAGGCCACGGCATATTTTTCAAACCGGCGCCAGCCGGGCGTGGTCTTGCGCGTGTCGAGAATTTTTGCCTTTGTGCCGCGCACGGCTTCAGAAAACTGCGCGGTGGCCGTGGCGATGCCGGAAAGCCGCTGGACAAAATTCAACGCCACCCGTTCAGCGCTCAGAATGGCGCGCGACGAACCGGAAATTTTCAGCAGCGTGTCGCCGGCTTTGACGCCTGCACCGTCGCCCGCGATTTTTTTCATTTCGATTTTTGAGGACAGCTCGCGAAACGCCATTTCCGCAAACTGGATTCCCGCGACGACGAGCGGTTCGCGTGCGCGCATGAGCGCGATGGACCTCGCGTTTGGCGGAACGGTGGCGAGCGTGGTCACGTCGCCGCCGCCGATGTCTTCGGCGAGCGCGCGGCGGACGGCGCGGCGGATTTCTGCGGTGGTGAGTTCCACGCGGACAAGATGACGCCGGATGAAAAAAGGAAAAGCAAAAAGACGGTTATTTGCCAGGTTCGAGCGGGAGAAATTCCAAGGACGGCGGGCCGGGGCCGGGCAGGGCGTCGGATTCGGTGCGGATAACCAGGCCGGGCAGCCGTCCATCCGTCCGCTCGACGAAACGGATTGGGCCTGGTTCAAACGCCCAGGTGCTCCGGCGCGGGGAGAGTTTTTCGGATCAAACGGTGCTGGCGTTCACCCGGTTTGCAGTTTATGAATGGGTTGTTATGAAAAACATGATTCCACTTTTTCTGGCGCTGATCGGCGCGGTTTCAGTGAAGGCCAAACTGGTGACCGGGCCGGTTGAATACAAGCAGGGTGGCGCGGTGCTCGAAGGTTATCTGGCTTATGACGATTCCACCGCCGGCAGGCGGCCCGGCGTATTGGTCGTGCATCAATGGCTGGGCCTGACCGGTTACGAAAAGCATCGTGCGCAGCAGCTCGCGTCGCTCGGCTATGTCGCTTTCTGCGCCGACATCTACGGCAAGGGCGTCCGCCCGCAAAACGTCGCTGACGCCGGCGCCGAAGCCACGAAATACAAGACGGACCGGCAGCTTTTGCGCGCCCGCGTGAACGCCGGCCTGGACGTGCTCAAGAAAAACGAACTCGTGGACCCGCAGCGCGTCGCGGCCATCGGTTATTGTTTTGGCGGCACGGCGGTGATCGAACTCGCGCGCAGCGGCGCGGAGCTTGCCGGCGTGGCCAGCTTCCACGGCGGCCTGGATTCGCCGGCGCCGGCGGACGGCAAAAACATCAAATGCAAAATGCTCGTGCTCGCCGGCGCGGACGATCCGTTTCAAAAGCCGGAAGACCTGGCCGCGTTTGAGGGTGAAATGCGCGACGCGAAGGTGGACTGGCAGATCACGTTTTACGGCGGCGCGGTCCACGCCTTCACGCAGCCCGACCCCGGCTTCAGCAATCCCGGCGCGAAATACAACGAAAAGGCCGACCGGCGTTCGTGGCAGGCCATGAAAGATTTCTTCTCGGAGATTTTTCAATAAACATGATTCGTTTGATGGTTGCACCGTGGCATCGGAAACCAATTCACGGTGCGACCAATCACCATTTACCGATTTAACAAATCATGCGCATCACCGGCGGCCACGCGGCGCGGCGGATTTTGAAAGTCCCGAAAGGACTCGACGTCCGTCCGACGCCTGATCTTGTCAAGCAGGCGGTCTTCAACTCGCTCGGCGCCCGCGTCGTGGGCGCGCGGGTGCTGGAACTCTTCGCCGGCAGCGGCGCGTTGAGCCTGGAATGTCTGAGCCGCGGCGCGGCTTCCGTGATGTGCGTCGAAAAATCGCACCGCCACGCGGAATTCATCCGCAGCAACGCCCTCGCGGCGGGCTACGACGGCATTTTGGAGGTCCGCACGCAGGATGTTTTCCCGGTGCTGAACCAACTGGCGGAAAGCGGACGGCAGTTCGACCTGGTCCTTGCCGATCCGCCCTATGGTGAGAAAAATGTGAACCGGCGCTCCACTTCTTTCGCACAGCAGTTGCTCGACGACAAAAGTCTGCCGGAACTGCTCGCGCCGGGCGGCAGATTTGTCCTCGGCCACACGAAACGCGACACGCTGGAGCTGGCCGCGCCGTGGACGGAGGCCAAAATGCTCAAGCATGGCGACACCGTGATGCGGTTTTTGGAAATCAAAATTGCCGGCGACGACGGGAGCAGCCGCTGATTTTCCTTTGATCTCAGCCGCCTCATCCCGGCCCCGGCCTCGCCGGGGGTTCACCACTTCGTATCCAGCTTGAGGATGCAATGTCCCAGGTCCAGCCGCGGGCAGCCCGGCTCCGGTTGCAGGTGGGGCGACAGTTTGTAGAGCCGGCCGTAGCCCACCGTCACCACGCCCGCCTTTTTGAGCAGCAGCATGTGCTTGGAGGCGCTCGCCGCCGGGCAGCCCGCCCGCAGTGCCAGCTCTTTCACCGGCAAGGCCTCCCCTTTGGCCAGTTCGCGCAGGATGCGCCAGCGCGCCTGGCCGTTGAGCACGCGGCTCAAGTGCCTGATCTTGATCAAACCCGGCCCCGCCGCCGCGCCCGACGCATCCGGCAAAGCCGCCGGCGCAGATGCCAGGGTTCCAGTCGTGCTTGCCGGCGAATCAGACGTATTCATACCTCATCTTCTCGCACCGCCGCCCTTATCTGTCAAGCATTTTAGGAACAAAATACCACCTTAAACTAATAATCAGATGTTTAAAAAGAATAGTTTTATCTTTAACAGGAAAATTATGACCTGGCAAAAGAACATTTTAACATACTTTAGGAATAATTTATTATTTGAAAAGAATCTATTTATCTGATCTAAGATAAATATGATATTTGCAAAGAATAAACGAGACAACGTGAAGAATATTTCTTACCTGACCTCACCTCGCATTTGCGTTAAATCGAGTTTGATTGGCGATAAAATGTAAAAATCATGCAAAAATAACTTTGAAATGCTATTTTTGTAATAGAAGCAATGTCCGGTGTATGTTTTGAAACCCATGATCTAAAATCTCAAGGGCCTGATCGCAGCCTAAATACTGCCGGATTTGTCGAGATTTCAGGTGATTTAACGGGCGCTGGCTTAAACCAGCGTTTCAGCAGCCAGTTGGCCAGGGGGAGCATCCGATTTTTTTCAGGAAGAAGGGCAGCCGCGCCGCCGGCAGGCAGGGCGGAAAGTCCGCTGACGGCTTCGGTTGCCAGCCCATCGGCCCCGCGTCCCGACGCGATGCGCCCGGAGCGCACGCCGGCATCCATCAATCCGCCGCCACCGCCTCGACGGCCTCGCGGATGGTCTGCTTGAATTTATCCATGCCGGCGCCGAACGCGGCGGAGATGGGCAGCAGCGAAACCTTTTTGATTTTCTTTTTGAACTGCTTCAACTTTTCCTCGGCGGCGGCCTCGTCAATCTTGTTGGCGACGACCAGGCGCGGGCGTTTGAGCAGTTCGGGGTCGTAAAGTTCGAGTTCCTTGAGGAGCTGCTTGTAATCGTCCCACGGCTCGCGGCCGTCGGTGCCGGCCATGTCGAGCAGCAGCACGAGAATTTTGCAGCGCTCAATGTGGCGGAGGAATTCGTGGCCGAGGCCGACGTTCTGGCTCGCGCCCTCGATGAGTCCCGGCACGTCGCAGACGGTGAGCCGCCTCCAGTCGGCGTATTCCAGAATGCCGATCTGCGGCGTGAGCGTGGTGAACGGATACGCGGCGATTTTCGGGCGCGCCTTGGAGATTGCCGCGAGCAAAGTGGACTTGCCGGCGTTCGGATAGCCGACGAGACCGATCTCGGCCATGATGCGCAACTCCAAAAGATATTCGCCCTCGGTGCCCGGCTCGCCCGGCTGGGCGAAACGGGGCGTCTGATGGCGCGCGGTGGCAAAATTCCGGTTGCCCAGCCCGCCGCGCCCGCCCTTGCACAAAACAAACTGCTGGCCATGCGTGGTGAGATCGGCGACAAGCTCGCCTTTGCCGGCGTTCTCAACGGCGGCCTGCCCGCCGGGGCCGGCCTCCTCGTTCAAATCAATTTCCATCGCCGTCTGGCCGCGCGAGGTGCGCAGCAGCGGCCGTCTGCCCATGCCGCTGCCGATCACCGGCTGGGTCTCCTCGGCCTCATCCTCGTCGTCATCCTTCTTCATTCTGATTTCGATGGGCGGCGTGGTGTCCTTGAGCTGCCAGACGAGCGTGCCGCAGGGAACCTTGACGATCAGATCTTTGCCGGCGAGGCCGTCCATGCCCTTGCCCATGCCGTGATCGCCGTCCGGCGCGAGCAGGCGGGGGACGTAATACTGCTGGAGGAGATTGTTCAGGTCGTGGTCGGCCTGCAAGATCACGCTGCCGCCGCGCCCGCCGTTGCCGCCGCTCGGGCCGCCCTTGGGCACGAACGCCTCGCGGTGGAAGGCGACGCTGCCCTTGCCGCCGTGGCCGGCGCGGGCGTAGATTTTTATTTCGTCAATGAACATGATGTTTGCGGACAGGGCCGGCCGGGTTTTCCAAACGGATGCTGTCAAGTCCGTCGCTGCCTAAAATAAAAAAGGCGAGGCGTCTGGCCTCGCCTGAAAACGACGGCTCGCTTAATTCTTCGCCGTCGCCTCGGCGACGATGTTGATGCGGCTGCTTTCCTTGTCGAACAGCACTTTGCCGTCGGTGAGCGCGAACAACGTCCAGTCGCGACCGGTGCCGACGTTCTTGCCCGCGACGAACTTGCTGCCGCGCTGGCGGACGAGGATGCTGCCGGCGGTGACGAACTGGCCGCCAAATTCTTTTACGCCGAGGCGTTTGCTGACGCTGTCGCGTCCGTTCTTGACGCTGCCCTGACCTTTTTTATGTGCCATAAATGTTAAGCGTTGATTGCGGTGATTTTTACGACCGTCAGCTCCTGACGGTGGCCGATGGTCTTGTGATAGCCCTTGCGGCGTTTCATCTTGAACGTGAGCTTGTGCTCGCCGCGCTTGTGCTCGACGACATCCGCCACGACGGTGGCGCCGGTGACGGTGGGCGCGCCGACGGAGAGCTTGCCGTCGTTGTTGACGAGCAGCACGCGGTCGAACGTGACCGGCTTGCCCGCCTCGACTTCAAGGCGTTCGATTTCGAGCTTGTCGCCGGCGGCGACACGATACTGCTTGCTACCAGTTTCTAAGACGGCATACATAAATTTTCCCGCAAAGGGTCGGGAATTAAACCAGATTTCGGGGAACTGTCAATGCCTGATTTTCAGCAAAGCCGGCCGGCTTAAATATTTTCCTGTTCGTTCGGAAAATCCCTGCGGTCAGCCTTAAACCGTTTTGAACGCACTAAAAAGAACAGCCCTAGCCATATGGGAGGCAAAACCGAAGCCCAAAGCCAATCGTGGTTAATCAGGTAAATAATTTCACAGAATGGCAATAATATCAGCATCAGCCAAATGACCCCGACAATCAGTGCAAACGGTGTCAGCAGCACTGCTCGCCAAAACAACGACCACAAGGCGCTCAAAGACGGCCAAGGTGTTTTGGTTTGTTTGCGCATAAAAATGAATTGGCTACGCGAATTTCACCGAGCTTTCCTGCTTTCGCAACTTCCGCTCCAGCTTTTTGATTTCACCGGCCAGCAGTTCCTCCGCGCACCAGCCGCGCGACTGCGCGAACGAGGCGAGGGCAAACAGCTCCTTTGCCAGTCCGGCTTGCGTGAGTTTTCGCGGCGGCGGGCCGTCCAGAAGCGCGTTCGCCTTATGCGCCTTTTTTACCAGCTTCTCGGCGCGGAGCAGCGCGGGCAGGTATTGGGGAATCCCGTCGAAGGCGGATTTGCGTTCCCGCTGCGTGCCTTGTTTTTCCGCGCGCTTGATTTTTTCCCAGTTCGCCCAGACCTCGTCCACGTCTCTTACTTTCGTCGTGCCGAAAACGTGCGGATGCCGGCGGATCAATTTGTCCACGAGCTGCCGCGTGACCTTTTCAAAATCAAACGCGCCGCGCTCGCGCGCGAGCTGGCAGTGGAAAACCACCTGCAACAGCAGGTCGCCCAGTTCCTCGGCCATCTCGTGATCGTCGCGTGCCTCGATGGCGTCAATCAGTTCATAGACTTCCTCAATCGCGTGGCGGCGCAGCGTCAGGTGCGACTGTTCGCGGTCCCACGGGCAGCCTTTTGGCGAACGCAGTTGCGCCATGACTTTGAGCAGATCGTTTATCGCAGGTTGTTTTTTCATTTTAATTTAACCACCGAGACACCAAGTTCACAAATTCCCCCAGGATTTCTGTTTGAATTTTTTATTTGGTGTTCCTTGTGCCTTGGCGGTTCACAAAATCACCAGATCGTCGCGGTGCACCAGCTCGACGCGCGCCAGTTTTCTGGCGCGGATTTCCTCGGCGCTGAACTTGGCGATGCCGCGCGCGAATTCCATGCCGTCCAGGTCGCAGATGCGAACCACGTCGCCCGCCGCGAATCCGCCTTCGCAGCGCGCAACGCCGGGCGGCAGCAAGCTTTTGCCGGCTTCGCGCAACGCCTTCTTCGCGCCGTCGTCCACAAACAGCGCTCCTTGCGGATGATGGAAAAATGCAATCCAGCGTTTGCGGCCTTGCAGCTTGTTCGGCTGCGCCACAAAGAGCGTGCCCTCGTCCGCGCCGTCCAGAATTTTGATAAGCACGCTTTTCTTTTTGCCGGACGCGATGACGAGCGGGATGCCGGAGCGCATGACGATTTTCGCCGCCTCAACTTTCGATTTCATTCCGCCCACCGCTGTCACGCTGGTCGTGCCGCCGGCCATTTTTTCAATCGTGGAATCAACCTTTTCGATGACCGAAAGCGTTTTGGGATTTTTCTTCCCGAAATTTTCGATCACGCCGTCCACCGTCGTCAAAATCACCAGCAAATCCGCCGGCAGCAGCGACGCGACCAGCGCGGACAGCTTGTCATTGTCGCCGAATTTGATTTCAGTGAACGACACCGCGTCGTTTTCGTTGATGATGGGCACGACGCCGCGATGGAGCAACGTGACGAGCGTGTTGCGCGCGTTGAGATGGCGCTCGTGATGTTCGAGGTCGTCGTGCGTCAGCAGCACCTGCGCGACCACGAGTCCATGCGCGGCAAAAAGTTTGTCGTAGGCCGTCATGAGCCGCGACTGGCCGACGGCGGCGCAGGCCTGTTTTTCCGCGAGGTCGGTGGGGCGCGATTCATAGCCGAGCGCGCCCATGCCCGCGCCAACGGCGCCCGAAGTCACCAGCACGATTTCCTTGCCGGCCTTTTTCAGCGCGGCGATTTGCGCGACGAGCTGCTCCAATTGCGCCGGATCAATCAGCTTCCGGCTGTCGGTGAGGACGCCGGTGCCGAATTTCACGACGAGGCGCGAAACGGATTTGAGGAGGTCACGATGCACGCGGCGAGATTAGGAAAAAATCCACACTCGAAAAAGTCAAAACTCCGCAGGGGTCACTTCAAGCCTGCTGGCGCAACCAGTGAACCGAAGAAATCGCCGCTGCGCAAGGCGACCAGCACGGCCAGTCCTGCGAGGTCGGCGGGCGTCCGCACATTTTTGATGACCTGGTTTTCAATCCCGATTTTTTGTCCGCGGTTGTTTTTGGGGTTCTGGAGATCAATGTATTTTGCCGTGCCGACGGAGACGTTCAGCACGTCAATGCCCTTGAAATCCAGGCCGGTTCGTTTTTTGATTTCATCCAGCCCCTGGCTGGTGGTGATGTTTTTTTGCATGGGCACGGCCATGCCCAGCGCGAACAGGTTCGTCTGGCCGGCCTCGTTTTTCACGATGTCGAGTTCGCCGAGGTTGAAGCGCAGCAGCGTGAGGTGAATCTCACGTTTTGCCAGCGCGGCGCGGTCGTATTCGACGTGGATTTCGGGAAGGTTCAAAAACGGCGTGCCGCCGAACTCCGCCGAATTGAAAAGCTGGAGGTCTTTGATTTCCACCACGGGCTGGGTGAGGCCGAAATGGAATTTCCCGATCTCCGCCTCCATGCCGGTCTGCGCGCGGATGTTGTGCTGGATCACGACGCGCAAAATGGAGTCGAGCGACAGGAACAAAACCACGGCCAGCACGACGGCCAGCACGACCAGCCGCAGCAGCCATTTGAAAATGAACTTCATCACAATTTTCGGCTTACGATATACGATTTGCGCGGCATGTCCAACTGGTGAACGGATTTGTAAATCGCGAATCCGAAATCGCAAATTCCATCACACCGCCACGTCTTCGGGCCGCACTTCCAGACATTCGTCCTGATCCTCCCAAATCACGGCGGCATAGGCATCCAGCAGCTTCGGCGCGAATTCGCGGCCGGCGAGAGTCAGCAATTGTTCCGCCTGCCTCGCCGCCTGCTCGAAGGCGTCATCATAATTTACCGCGCGCTTGCGCTGGCGGTCGTCCCAGTGCGCGACGGCGTGAACCGGCTCGTATTGCTGCGCCCAGGCGGCGAGCGGATCGCGCAGCTCGGCGGGGATTTCGTCGAACGGCACGAGGATTTCGTTGCAATGCTCGCAGATGAGGCCCTCGGTGCGCACGTCGCGCGTGAGCAGCGGCAGGAACGGCGCGCGGCAGCACGGCGATTCCGCGTAGGCGGCGGGCGCCGTGGCGAGGCGCTTGTGCCAGATCTGGCGGTCGTGCGCGATCTTGGCCGCGAGGCGATACGCGCCGACGAGCGGATGCGAGAGCCGCCACGCGCGGCCTTCGAACTGGCCGAGCGTCTGCGCGAGCCAGCGGCCGAGCGTGAGGTCGTCCCAGTCGAGGAAGACGCGGGCGTATTCTTGCCAGAGCGAGTCCAGCGGCGAGGCGGATTCCATTTCAAATGCCATGCCGTCAGGATGGCGCGGGCAAAACGCTTTGTCGAGCGGTGTTGAACCAGCCTGGCTGGCGCGAGGAAGGCTCTCCCGGCGCGGACAACTTTTTGAAAAGCGCAAAGCTCAGATTAAAGGCTGAAACGCTGAAAACCTTTTTCAGGGGGGGGCGGTCAGGCCTTGCTCGTCATGTAGCGCGCCACGGCCTCGGCGCGCGAGCGGACGTGCATTTTTTCGTAGATGTGTTTGAGATGGCTGCCCACCGTTTCGGTGCCAATCGAAAGCTGGCTGGCGATTTCCTTGTTCGAGTAGCCCTTGGAAAGCAGGATCAAAACCTCCTCTTCGCGCGTGGTCAGATGCATGGCGGGCTTCAGGTGCCTGCTCGCGCGGCGAAAAGATTCCACCACGCGCCGCGCGATTTCGCTCGTCATCGGCGCGCCGCCGCCCAGCACGTCCAGCATGGCCCCGCGCAAATTTTCCGGCGTGGTGCGCTTGAGCAGGTAGCCGTCCGCGCCCGCCTCCAACGCCATGAAAACCAGTTCATCGTCCTCCACGGCGGTCAAAATCAGAATCTGCAGCTTCGGCAGCTGCAATTTCAACCGCGCCGTGCATTCGATGCCGGACATGCGGGGCAGAAAAATATCCATCAGCACCACGTCGGGATTCGCCGCCGGGATGAGCCGCAGCGCCTCTTCGCCGGACGCGCAGGTGTTCGCGCAGGCAAAGCCGGGCAGCGAGTTGATGAGTTTCACCCAACTGTCGCGCACGCCGGGCTTGTCTTCCACCAGGAACACTCTGACCGCCGTTCCGGCCGGGCTGGAAATAATTTGCTTCATTGAATTTGCGTGGTTGCCGCGTCCGCTCCGGGCCGGCGACGGAACCAGTTGAGCCAGCCGCGTCGGGCTTGGTGGTCCAGCGGCACGGTGAAGACCACGCGGCAGCCGCCGCCGGGCCGGCTGAACAATTCGCAGCCGCCGCTGATCTCATTCATGCGCTGGGTCATGTTGGCCATGCCGTTGCGTTCGCCGCCCGACTGCGCGGGGTCAAACCCGCGGCCGTCGTCCTCGACCGTCACGACCAGTTTCCGGTCGGCCCGATAAATTCGCAGGAATAATTCCGCCGCGCCGGAATGCTTGGCCGCGTTGTTCAACGCCTCCTTGACCGCGAGAAACAAATTTCGCCGCAGCGGCAGGTCAAACACGGTGGCCGGCAGTTCCGGCTCGACATCCAGCCGGCAGCGGATGGGCGTGGGGTTCAAAAAAACCTGCGCGTATTTGCAGACGTAGCTCGCAAAATCGCGCAAGGTGTCGCGGCGGGCATTGACCGCCCAGACCACCTCGTCCATGCCGTGCGACAGTTCGCGCGCTAGGGTGCAAATCTGGTTGAACTGCGTGCGCACCGATGAATTTTCCGGCTGTTCGCGCTGCGCCACCTCGCCGAGCAGCACCAGTTGGGTGAGCTGTGCGCCCAGGTCGTCGTGGATGTCGCGTGCGATGCGGACGCGTTCGGATTGCAGCAGCCGTTGCGAACGCGCCTGAAGCGAAAGCTGCGTCCGGAGCCAGACGCAGCCGCCGATGGCCAGCAGCAGCAGCGCCAGCACTGAAAGTTGAAACCAGCCGGCCTGCCAGAAATGCACCGTGATGGGCAGCAAGGCCGGTTCGGTGGTGAGACCAAACGGCCAGTTTTCCCACGGATGATGATGAATCGCGCCGAACACAATGGCGTGGTGCCAGTCTGGCAAGGCGGTTTTCCGGCCGGTCCAACCGCGCAGCGAACCGGGCACAACCAGCCACGAATCATCCGAGACGATTTCGATGACGCGCTGGTCCGCCAGTTGGATGTTAAACCCAAAAATCAATCCCGCCTCCAGCCGGTCGTTGAAACCTTCGACGGCGAGGCTGTGACGTCCGGGATTTAACAGCCGGGTCACATCGTATTCCGTCACCGTCCGCCAGTCGCTTCCGCGCCCGATTTCACGCCCGTCCAGATAGAGCGAATAGCCATTGTCCACCGTGATGCGCAAAATGGCGCCGGCAATTCTGGCATGGCGGGGAATTTCGAATGACTTCCAAAACCGGCACGTCTGTTTGTCCAGCGTGTTCGTGTCCCAGATCCACTGGCCAAGCTGATTGGTCGCCTCAAAAATCCAATTGGTGCTGGCCGGTGGAGTGTCCGCGCCGAAAACCGGCGCCGGGAGCAGCGCGAGCGCCAGCAGCGTCCTTCGCACCCAGCGTCCCGCCCGCCCCGCTGGCGAACGGCGGCGGAATGTCTTTTGGAGCCGGGACATGTGAATGGTTGCGGACGTGATGTCGAATTGTTCTCACAGCCGCCGCCGCTTGGCAAGCGCAAGCCGGCTGGTTCCGCTCGAACTCCGGCCTCCATCCCTCAAATACGGGATGTTAAATTTTCGTCCGTCCGCTATTTTCGGCGGCAGCCAACATCCAGACGCACCATTTATCACGCTCATGCCATCCATGTTTTTCTGCCCCCCGCCGCCGGCCAGTTTGGCCGCGCGAATTTTTTTGCCGCATTTCGGGGCGCACGGCTTGGCGGCAATCAAACCGCGCCCATGAAGACAATTTTTTTTTGCGCCAGCCTGCTGCTTGGCTTGGGCCAGTTTTTTTTGCGGGCGGAATCCACCCTTGAAACCGGCTGGGAAAATCCGCCGAACGAAGCACGCCTCCGCGCCTACTGGTGGTGGCTCAACGGCAATGTCACCAAGGCTTCCATCACGCACGACCTCGAACAGATGAAAGCCAAAGGTTTTGGCGGAGCGGTGATTTTTGACGCGAACGGCGCGGCGCAGGAAGGCAACGATCCCGTGCCGCACGGCCCGGCTTTTTTCACGCCGGAGTGGCGTGAGCTATACAAACACACGCTCCGCGAAGCCAGCCGGCTCGGACTTGAAATCAGCCTGAACATCCAGAGCGGCTGGAACCTCGGCGGCCCGCCGGACGTCGTCAGCCAGGAAGATGCCGGGGAAAAATATGTCTGGTCGGAAACAAAAATCACTGGCGGCACAAATCTTGTGATCAGACTGTCGCAACCAAAGGCGCGCGACAATTTCTACCGCGACACCGCCGTCGTCGCCTATCGCATCAAAAATTCTCCCGTCCACGCGCCGCTGCAAAACTGGAAGCAGAAGGCGTTGCAGGCCTCGCTGGAGCCGTTTTCCACGCCGGATTCGTCGCCGCTGTTCGCGGAAATTCCCGCCACGGCCGGCGAGCAGGACGCCGACGCGGCGGATGTTTCGGACTTGAGTGCAAAGCTCGACCGTGACGGCGTGCTGCGCTGGGCCGCGCCCGCCGGCGAATGGCAAATCCTCCGGTTTGGTTGCACGATTGGCGATCATTCCTATGTTTCAACCAGCAGCGACGGCTGGGGCGGCTATGCGATTGACGTTTACAGCGCCACCGCATTTCAAAATTACTGGAACCAAATCGTCGAGCCGCTGATCGCCGACGCCGGGCCGCTCGCCGGAAAAACTTTGAAGTATCTGCACACCGACAGTTGGGAAATCGAACTGGCCAACTGGACGCCGACGCTGCGCGGGGAATTTCAAAAACGTCACGGCTACGATCTGCTGCCGTGGCTGCCGGTGCTGGCCGGACGCATCGTCAACAGCCGCGAAGAGAGCGACCGTTTTCTTTTTGATTATCGCAAGACGCTCGGCGACCTGGCGATTGACAACCACTACCGGCTGTTCCGCGACAATGCGCACCAGCACGGCATCGGCATCCACCCAGAAAGCGGCGGGCCGCACGCCGTGCCGATTGACGCGCAGCGCTGCCTCGGCTGGGACGACGCGCCGATGAGCGAGTTCTGGGCGTGGTCATGGGAACATCGCATCGGCGACGCGAACCGTTTTTTCGTCAAGCAGCCCGCGAGCGCCGCGCACACCTGCGGCCGCAAATTTGTTTTTGCAGAAGGTTTCACCGACATCGGGCCGCACTGGCAGGAGTCCATTTGGTCCAACCTCAAGCCGGCGTTCGACAAGGCGCTGTGCGAAGGGTTGAATGTGCTCGTCTGGCACGCCTTTGTCTGTTCGCCGGACGAGACGGGCATTCCCGGCCAGCAATACTTTGCCGGCACGCATTTGAATCCCAAAGTGACGTGGTGGGAAAAATCCGCGCCCTTCTTCAGCTACCTTGACCGCTGCCAGTTTTTGTTGCAACAGGGGAATTTCAGCGCCGACGTTTTGTATTATTACGGCGACCACGTCCCGAATTTCACGCAATACAAACGCTCCGACCCGGCGCATTGCGAACCCGGCTATGATTACGATGTCATCACCGCCGAAGCGCTGATCGAACATGCGAGCGTTCACGACGGAAAAATTTTTCTGCCCGACGGCATGAATTATCGCGTGCTCGTGCTGCCCGGCCGCGACGTGATTTCACTGCCGGTGCTGCAGAAAATTTTCGAACTCGTGAACGCCGGCGCCACCGTCATCGGCCCCAGACCGGCGCGCGGCGAAACGCTGGAAAATATTGCCGCCACGGATGCCGAGGTGCAAAAAATCGCCGGCGAATTGTGGGACGGCAAATCCGGCAGGGGCCGCGTCATCACCGGCAAAACGGCGCGGGAAATGTTGCGGGCCGACGGCGTCGCCCCCGATTGCGAATTCCAGGCGGACAGCGGCGACTTCGATTACATCCACCGCACCACCGGAGACGCAGAAATTTATTTCGTCGCCAGCCGCACGAATCTTTCCGCGCGCGCGACGGTCGCGTTCCGTGTGACCGGCAAAGCGCCGGAGCTCTGGAATGCCGTGACCGGTGAACGCAAATTCGCCGTCGCTTACGAGGAGAAAGCCGGGCGCACGTTTTTGCCGCTGGATTTTGACCCGTGCGGCTCGTGGTTCGTCGTCTTCCGCGAACCGTCAGTCGCGCATCCGGCGGCGGCCAAGTCAAACAGCCTCGAATTGAACCCGGTTCAGGAAATTTCCGGCGCGTGGACGGTGCATTTCGACCCGAAATGGGGCGGGCCGGAAAGCGCACAATTTGATTCGCTCGTGAGCTGGCCGACGCGCCCCGAAGCCGGGATCAAATTTTATTCCGGCACGGCGGTTTATGAAAAGACGTTCGATCTGTCAGCCGGATCACGGATCACGAATCACGAATCAAAATTGTTTCTCGACCTCGGCGGCGTGCGCGAACTGGCCGAGGTGAAAGTGAACGGCCAGTCGTGCGGCACCTTGTGGTGTCCGCCGTTTCGCGCGGATGTGACGGCTGCGGTCAAGCCCGGCGAAAACAAATTGCAGATCGAGGTCGTAGATTTCTGGCCGAACCGCATCATCGGCGACGCCAGCCTGCCGCCGGCCCAGCGTTTTACCCGCACCAACATCCGCAAGCTCACGGCCAAAACGCCGCTGGAGCCCGCCGGTTTGTTCGGCCCGGTCCGACTGCTTCAAGAAAACCCGCCAGATGACCGGCGGGTCTTGCGCCGCGCCGCGTTCGTGCGCTAATCTTCCGGCCCGCACCATGAATTTTCGCCCGCCCAGCCTCCAGCCTGCCGCGTTTTTGAAAAATGTTCCGGCGAAATTTTGCGCGGCGTCGGCGGCAATCTTTTTTGCGGCCGCCTGCCCCGCGCAAACCGGCGCGGACGACCGCGCTTTCCAGGTTGAAACGCTTACGCGCATCGCCGAGCCGGTATTGTCGGCGCTGGCTGAGGGAAAATTGAAAACCTCCATTCCCGCGCACGATTGGGAACGCACCCGCACCAATTTTGCGCCGCTGGAAGCATTCGGCCGCACGCTCGCCGGCATCGCGCCGTGGCTGGAACTCGGCCCGGACGATTCAGTCGAGGGAAAGGTGCGCGCACATTTCATTGATCTCACGATCCAATCGCTTGCCAACGCGACCGATCCGCATTCACCGGATTTCATGAATTTCAGCAAAGGCGGCCAGCCAGTCGTGGACACGGCGTTTCTTGCGCTCGGCCTGTTGCGAGCGCCGAATCAACTTTGGGGCAAGCTGGATTCGCAGCAGCGCAGCAACGTTGTCGCCGCGCTGAAATCTTCCCGCGTCATCAAACCCGGCGAAAATAATTGGCTCCTGTTTTCCGCGACGATTGAAGCCGCACTCTGGCGATTTACCGGTGAATGCGATTTGAAGCCCATCGAATACGCCGTCCAGCGTCACGAGCAATGGTATGTCGGCGACGGCTCCTACGGCGACGGTGCGGAATATCACTGGGATTATTACAACAGCTACGTCATCCAGCCGATGCTGCTCGAAGTCCTGCGCGTCTGCGCGGGGGAAAAAAAACCGCTCGGCGATTCGTATCCGAAAATTCTGGCGCGGGCGCGGCGTTACGCCGTCGTGCAGGAACGGCTGATTTCGCCAGAAGGAACTTTTCCGGTCATCGGCCGTTCCAGCGCGTATCGTTTTGGCGCGTTTCAATTGCTCGCGGACGTGGCATTGCAACGCGAACTGCCACCCGAATTAAAACCCGCCGCCGTGCGCGGCGCGCTCACCGCCGTCATCCGCCGCATGATTGAGGCACCGGAAACGTTCGACGCGCAAGGCTGGCTGCAAGTCGGCGCGGTCGGCCATCAGCCGAACATCCGTGAAAATTATATTTCCACCGGTAGTCTTTACCTCTGCCTGTGCGGAATGCTGCAACTCGGCTTGCCGGCGGACGATCCGTTTTGGACTGCGCCGGCCGAGCCGTGGACGCAGAAAAAAATCTGGTCTGGGGTGGACATTCCCGCCGACCATGCTTACCAAGAAAAAAAATGAAACCGAAACTTGCTTCGATTCTAGCGGCGCTGGCTTACGCCTTTGTCGTTACCTCGCACGCTGCGGACATTTCCGCCACGCACACCTTCGCCATTGGCACGAATGATTTTCTGCTGGACGGCCAGCGTTTGCAAATCCGCTGCGGCGAAATCCACGCCGCGCGCGTGCCGATGGAATACTGGCGGCACCGTTTGCAGATGGCCAAGGCAATGGGTTTGAACACAGTCTGCGCCTACCTGTTTTGGAATTTGCACGAGCCAAAGCCCGGCGAATACGTCTGGACCGGCCAGGCCGACGACGCGCAGTTTTGCCGCATCGCGCAGGAGGAAGGCTTGTGGGTGATTCTGCGGCCCGGCCCGTATGCCTGCGCCGAATGGGAAATGGGCGGCACGCCGTGGTGGCTGTTGAAAAGCGACGACATCCAGCTCCGCACCCGCGATCCGCGCTACATCAACGCCGTGAAATCCTATTTGAAAGAAGTTGGCCGCGTGCTCGGCCCGCTGCAAATCACGCACGGCGGCCCGATCATCATGGCGCAGGTGGAAAACGAATACGGCTTCTACGGCAAGGACGCCGGCTACATGGATGAAATCAGAAAAGCTTTGGTGGACGCGGGTTTTGACGTGCCACTGTTTGAATGCAATCCGCCGGACATGATGCGTAACGGACTGCTCACAAACTTGTTTCAGGCGGGAAATTTTGGCAGCGACGTGGAAAAAAACTTTGCGAAAGTGCGCAAAATCCAGCCGACCGGTCCGTTGATTTGCAGTGAATTTTATCCTGGTTGGTTTGACACTTGGGGCCAGCCACATCACCTCGGCAAACCGGAAAATTATCTGCCCAACTTGAAACTCATGCTCGACATGGGCGCGTCGTTCAGCATTTACATGGCGCATGGCGGCACGACGTTCGGGCTGTGGTCCGGGTGCGACCGGCCGTTCAAGCCGGACACGTCCAGCTACGATTACGACGCGCCGATCAGCGAAGCCGGCTGGGCCACGCCGAAATTTTTCCAGACACGCGAGCTGTTCGCAAAATATCTTCTGCCCGGCGAAAAATTGCCGGAACCGCCCGCGCAAAATCCTGTCGTATCGTTTGCGCCGGTAGAATTGAAAGAAGTCGCGCCGATTTTTGAAAATCTTCCGGCGGCGGTGAAAGACGAAACACCGCGCAACATGGAAGCCTACGACCAGGGCTATGGCTGCATTTTGTATCGCATCAAAATTCCTGCGGGCGCGGCAGCGACGCTGGAAGCCGTGGCCATCCACGATTTCGGCTGCGTTTTTCTTGATGGCAAACGCGTCGGCATTTTGGATCGTCGTAGCGCAAAGGCGCAAATCACTTCGCCGGAACGCGCGCAGGAAGCGCAACTTGACATCCTTGTCGAGCCGCAAGGCCGCATCAACTTCGGCCCGGAAATGGCCGACCGCAAAGGGTTGATTGCGCCGGTGAAGCTGGCCGGCGAAGTTTTGAAAGGCTGGGAAATTTTCAATCTGCCGCTCGATGACAAGATGCTGGCAGGCTTGAAATTCACTAGCGCAAAACCGGAGGCGAACGCTCCCGCGTTCTGGCGCGGCACATTCACGCTGGAAAAGGCCGGCGACACGTTTTTGGATTTGCACAACTGGGGCAAGGGCGATGTGTGGGTCAACGGCCATTGCCTGGGCCGTTATTGGAACATCGGTCCGACGCAAACAGCCTACGCGCCCGGCTGCTGGTTACACGCCGGCGAAAATGAAATCATAATTCTCGACACGATTGGCTCGGAGAAGCACACCGTCGCCGGCCTCGAAAAACCGGTGCTCGACGAATTGCATCCTGAAAAGGATTTCGCCCAGACGCATCGGCCCGTGGTGAAGTTGAATCTCGATTCCGCGACGCCGGTTCACAGCGGCACGTTTGCGCCGGGCGCGGACACGCAGGAAATCAAGTTCGCCGCGCCAGCCACCGGGAAATTTTTCTGCCTCGAATCGCTGAACGCCCAGGACGGCAAGCCCTACGCCGCCGTCGCCGAATTGGATTTGCTTGATGCCGCCGGCAATGCGATCAGCCACAACGGCTGGACGATTGCCTACGTGGACAGCGAGGAGCGCACGGCCGAGGACGGCTCGGCGGAAAACGCGATTGACGGCCAGACGGCGAATTTCTGGCACACGGAATGGAAGAACGCCTCGCCGAATCATCCGCACCGGCTGATTTTGAACCTCGGCCAGTCGCAGACAATTTCCGGTTTCCGCTACGTCCCGCGCCAGGGCGAAGGCGGCGGGCGCATCAAGGATTACCGCATTTACGTCGGCGACGCGCTGGTGCAAAAATAATTCGCGATGAGAATATTCTTTTTTGCGCTCGCATTCGTTTCTTGCTCGGTCAGCTCCGGCGTGGCGCAAAAAGTCTTTCGCGACCACGTCGAGCCGCACTGGTTCGCGGGTGCGGACGGCGCGACGAACCAGTTTTGGTATCGCGTGAATCTGCCAAACGGCAAGTCGGAGTTCGTCACCATCAACGCCGAAACCGGCGCGCGGCAGACGGCGTCGCATCGGGAAAATTCCGGTGACGGTTCGCTGCCGGTGCTGCGAGCGCCGCATCCGTCGCGCGAAAGCGCGGTGGACACGGACGTGACGTTTGAAAACCGGCTTGGCGAAACGGTGAAGCTGTTCTGGATTGACTCCGGCGGCAGCCGCGTGCCCTACGGCAGCATCTCCGCCGGCGAAAAGCACACGCAACACACTTTCGTCGGCCACGTGTGGCTCGTGACGTCGGCGAACTCCAACAACATCGCCGTCTTTGAAGCCGAGGATATGCCGGGCGTGGCGATCATTGACGGTCGCCAGCCGGACGGCCCGCGCCGCCGTGGTCCGCGCAACGCAAATTTTCGTCGCGACGCTGCCGCGCGCGGGGACAATTCGCCTGATGGCAAATGGACGGTGTTCGTGCGCGATTCCAATTTGTTTCTCCGCGAACTCGGCACGACCAACGAAACGCAACTCACGACCGACGGTTGTGCCACCAATTCCTACGCCCGCAACGAGCAAGCCAATCGCGCCATCGAAATGGAATATGACCAGCGCGATCCCGCCACGCCTACGCCGGAAGTGTTCTGGTCGCCGGACTCGAAGCATGTCGTCGCCATGCGCCATCAGCCCGGCACGGACCGCCGGGTTTATCTCATCGAATCGTCGCCGGAAGACCAGCTTCAGCCGAAGCTGGAGTCGTATCCGTATTTGAAACCGGGCGACAACGTGCCGATCCGCAAGCCGCACTTGTTTGACATTGAAACGAAAAATGAAATTCCTGTCAGCGACGAACTGTTCAAAAATCCGTGGAGCATTGACGACCTGCGCTGGGACAAGGATTCGTCGCGGTTCACGTTTCAGTTCAACCAGCGCGGGCACCAGGTGCTGCGCATTCTCGCTGTGGACGCGCAGACCGGCGCGGTGAAACCGATCATTGACGAGGAGAGCAAAACGTTCATTGATTATTCCGGCAAATTTTTCTGCGAATACTTGGATGACACCGGCGAAATTATTTGGATGTCCGAGCGCGACGGCTGGAATCATCTTTATCTTTACGACGCCAAACCCGGCGCGGGGAAAAATCAGATCACCAAGGGCGAATGGGTGGTGCGCGGCGTGGATTTCGTGGACCGCGCGAACCGGCAGATTTGGTTTCAGGCCGGCGGCATCGTGCCGGGGCAGGATCCATATTTTGTCCAGTTCTGCCGCGTGAATTTCGACGGCACCGGCCTGACGGTTCTCACCGGCGGCGACGGCACGCACACCGCGCAGTTTTCGCCCGACCGGAAATATGTCGTGGACACCTGGTCGCGCGTGGACGCGCCGCCGGTCACGGATTTGCGCCGCTGCGCCGATGGTAAATTGATTTGCCAATTGGAAGTTGCCGAGGTCGTAGGCAAGGTGGCCATGCCGCAGGCATTCGTGGCGAAGGCGCGCGACGGCGTGACGGACATTTACGGCGCGCTCTGGTTTCCGAAAAATTTCAATCCGAAGAAAAAATATCCGGTCATCGAGGACATTTACGCCGGGCCGCAGGATTCGTTCACGCCGAAAAATTTTCACACGACCTACCAGCAACAAAGGCTCGCGGACGATGGTTTCATCGTCGCGCAGATGGACGGCATGGGCACGGCGAACCGCTCGAAATCGTTTCACGATGTCTGCTGGAAAAATTTGCGCGACGCCGGTTTTCCCGACCGCATTTTGTGGCTGCGCGCGGCGGCGAAAAAATTTCCGGCGATGGATTTGTCGCGCGCGGGCATTTACGGCACGTCGGCGGGCGGACAGGACGCGTTGCGCGGGTTGCTGGATCACGGCGATTTTTATCAGGCCGGCGTGGCGGACTCCGGCTGCTACGACAATCGCATGGACAAAATCTGGTGGAACGAGCAGTGGATGGGCTGGCCGGTGGACGACAGCTACGCGCGCAGTTCGTGCGTGACGGACGCGCACAAGCTGCGCGGCAAGCTGCTGCTCATGGCCGGCGAAATGGACAAGAACGTGGACCCGGCGAGCACGATGCAGGTGGTGAACGCGCTGGTGAAGGCGGACAAAAATTTCGAGCTGTTCATCATGCCCGGCCAGGGCCACGGCGTGTTGTCCACCGAATACGGCAGGCGCCGGCTGGAGGATTTTTTTGAGCGCAACTTCGGTGGGTCGAAATAGAATGATGTGTGCCGACTCGCCGGTTTGAAAAATGTGATTGCCACCATCCTCATCCTTGTCATTGTCGGCGTTTCCATTTTGGTCGCGGGTGGGGCGCGCGCACGAATTCCTTCATGGCACAGGCGGATGACATGAGAAATATCCGCGCAAACTTGCTGGACTGGATTCAAAAATGATCTGGCCAATTTTCATCCCACTCTGTGCGCTGGAAATGGAATGAGGAGCGCGGCTAGAGCTTCGCCACCTGTCATTTGGCAATGAAGGTGTTCAAGTGGACACGGGTGATTTCATTGAGCTGAAGTGCGCCGAGATGTTTCAACCACCGGTCGCAGGCGCAACGCTTCGCCCGCAAAGTCTTGCGGTTGTTTGGCGGCTTTGGCCACGTCATAAAATTTAAGGTTTTCAGACCAATAATTGTGAGGCGTGGACTGTGCTTGAGCACGGGCAGATTATGGTCGTGCCGGTTTTTTTGCAAAGTTTGCAGAACAACGCGGCCTCGGCGGAATCAAGCCGGACGCGCTGGACGGACTTGCGCCCGTGCTGGCATCCGCCACGGAAAGACCAGCCAGGCTCCACCACAAGCCGCGCACTCTGCGCTTGCGGTCATCGAAGATTTTCTGATAACTTGCCGTCGGCATGAGAAAAACAACTCGATTTTGAGTTGCGCGGCGACGCAAGCTGTGTCAAGTCGTTTCATGCCGTAGCAGTAGCGTAAAAAGTGGCACACATTCAAACGAAAACAGTCTAAATAGCCGTAAAATTGTCAATAACGGTTGCACCCATAGCTCAATTGGATAGAGCGGCTGACTACGGATCAGCAGGTTTCAAGTTCAACTCTTGATGGGTGCACCATATTTTACGCGGTGTTTCTCACGCCCGCCTCCGCAGACAGAGTCGCTGTGGTCCAGTTTGTAGTTCACCACTGGAAAAACGCTTCAGAAATTCAGTTGCAAATCGTTGCCAAACGAAAAATGCAACATGAAGAAAGAAATCCGTCCAGTCAAAAAAGGGGTAGCCGTTTCCCGATTCCAATTCGTTGAAACCGGCCTCTACCGCAACATCTCCAACGGCGTTGATTTTGAACGCCCCAGCATCAAAGGCCGGCGCACCTGGCGGTCACTCGACACCGCCAATTTGAAACACGCCCGCGAGGAATTGCATCGTCGTCGGGCCGGGGTCAGCCATGCCCTCTTGGTGAAAAGCGAACCCGCCGCCGTGACCTTAGGCGATATTCTCCGCCGATACCAAAAAGATGGTTATCCCGACCGGCAGAAACAACCCCGCCTTGGCCGCACCCTGGAATTGGAAAAGCGGAATTGTTCCGTGCTGTTGAAGTTCTGGGACAAAGTCCAGGCCACTGAAATCTGTCTCGTTGAGTGCGACCGCTACCATGAGTGGCGGCGGAAGCACGCCACGAAAGGACGCGGCGACCGGGCCGTGGACATGGAATTCAACACCTTGAGCAACGCCGTCCTCTGGGCCATGCGGTGCGACCTCATCCGGCAAAACCCGCTTAACTTCCGGCGTCCGCGCTATTGCTGCGCCAAAAATGTCCGGCACTGCCGGGAGTTCATGCCGCATGACACCGCGGCGCTCCATGAAATCGCCGCGCTGATGTTTGCCGACACCCGCGCCGAGACGCTCGGCTGGCAAATGATGTTTGAAGCGTTCACCGGTTTGCGGACGTGCGAAGCCTTGCGGCTCTCCGGACGGATGCCCAACCACCTCCGCCAAAACGCTGGCCCGGCAGTGCGCAGCGGAGTGGAGCGTTGTCTGGCGCGAAACGATGCGCATTACAGCGCCTATCGCTGGCATCTCAACGATCCAATCGTGTTCAATCGGGGGATCAAAGTGACATTTGAGCACTTTGGATGGACGTCGCCGGACGAGAATCCGAACCACAAATCCATGAGCTGGAACGAGCGCGAAGATGACTACTCCAGTGTGGCTTTCTGGTAATCAAACTGGCATCCCCACGTTCACCGTCCGGGCGCCGGACGCCCGCGAGCGCAAGCTGACCAGTCTGGAGCAGGTGATTGTTTGCGCGCGTGATTTCACGAAAAAGCCGGCCATCTTTTGCTTTCCGGCGGCGTTTGGGCCATACTTCCGGCATTCCATGAAACCACCCAAGTCATTCGTTATATTATTGGCCTTCGCCACCGGCCTGATGTCATGGCCCAACGCAGTCTTGATGGCTTCCAACGCCCGGCTGCTCGCAGGGAGTTCCCCCATCAGCGAACCGTATCCAGTGCTTTCCGGCGGCGTTTTTTCAAACTTGATTGTCTCCGGATCGCCCGATCCGCTGGCTCATTTTCGTTGGGCAAATCCGCAGGCTGGGGATGGATTGCAAACCTACCTGCTTGGGCCGGTGGCCGTATCAGCAGACCCGCCGGATTCTTTCAGAAATCTTAACTCTGTCACCAATGAACATTGCCAGATGCTGGTTAGTGGCACCGGTTCAATTCGGTTTGATTTCGGAGTTGAGAGCGCCGCCTGGCTGGAATTCGATAGTCCTGATTTTTCCGGCTCGGTGGAAATGAGCATCAGCGAATACAACGAGCCGGCGATTGTGAATGCCGGCGCGCAGAACCCGGTGAAAACCAAGGCCCCGGTCAAATATGGCCGGACCTATCGTCTGGAATTAAACGAAAGCTTGTATGAAGGGGTGCGGTTCGGCTGGATCCATGTCCGCACCTTTGACCAGCCGTGGCATATCACGGCGGTGCGGCTGGTCTGCCAGATCAAGCCGGCCAACTACGAAGGCAGCTTTGCCTGTAGCGATCCGGAACTCACGCGCATCTGGTATACCGGCGCTTATGGCGTAAAGTTAAACCTGCTCCCGGATTGCTTTGGCGCCATCCTGATGGAACGGAGCGACCGCATCTCCTGGACCGGCGATTCGTATCCGGCGCAGGCGGCGGCGCTCGCCGCCTTTGGCAACCGCGATTTTGTGAAGGCCAATCTCGACCGCACCGCCAAGTTGGACAACGGCATTGAAAGCTATTCGCTCTGCTGGATTTTGAGCTTGATGGACTACTACCGTTACAGCGGCGACACGGCCGCGCTTCGGCAGTATGCCCCCAACGTGCAGGCCAAGCTGGCACATGCCAACCAGGTTTATGCCGATCCCCAGATCGCGTTTTACGGCTGGGATGAACGGCTGGGCGCGGGTTTTGAAGATCCCAACTCGACGCCCGAAACCAAGAACGCCTATCGCATGTTGTTCATCCGGGCCTGCCGCGAATTTGCCCAGGGCATGAATTTCATTGGCGAAACCGCCGTGGGCGAATCCTTCCAGAAAATTGCCGACCAGCGCATCGCGGAATTGCGGGCGAAAGGCCAATGGCTGGATCGTTTCGGACTGCACGCGGCCGCCGATTTGGTCAATGCCGGTTTCACCACGCCGACCGAACAGGCGCGGCTTTTCGACCGGGAATTTGGCGATCGCGCCACGCGCCTGTCGTTTTCCCCATTCAACGAGTATTTCATCATCCAGGCGATGGCCCGGATGAACCGTTACGACGAAGCCCTCGCTTCCATTCACGACGATTGGGGCGGCCAGATTGAATATGGCGGCACCAGTTTTTTTGAAACCTTCTGGCCCGCTTGGGCGCAGGTGCTCGGCCATAATGACGCCGTTCCAAACTGCCAGTCCGGTTACACCAGTCTCTGTCATCCTTGGGGCGCCGGAGTGACCAAGTGGCTGACCGAGGAAACCCTGGGCATCAAACCCGTCACCCCCGGCTTCGCGACCTACGATGTTTTTCCCCATCTCGGACGGACGCTGACTTCCGTGTCCGGCGCGGTGCCCACGCCCAAGGGAACCATTCGCGCCGCCTTTGATGTCGCCCAAGGCAGGGCCAGTCTTACTGCGCCCGCAGGCACCACCGGTCGCATCGGCATTCCCACGGTGGAAAAAAACATCAAAAACATCCGCATCAACGGCAAGCTGGCTTGGAAAAATGGCGTCTTCCATTCCGTTCCGGGAATTGGCGGGGCGGACACCAACCGGGACTTTGTGATTTTCAACGACGTGCAGCCCGGCACCTATGAAATCAAGGTGGCCTATTCCGGCAAGACCCCGACTTTCACTGATGGGCCATGGCAGTTCCCCACGACTTTCGTGAAGGAAGACCGCACCACCGGCGGCAACTGGGGCGGAAAATATGGATTGGATGGCAGCGTTTTATTTTGTGCTGATGAAGCGGGCAAGGATCGCGTCCAGCTTCCGGACTACGTGTCCGCAGTCACCCGTCGCCAGGGGCGCACCGGTGATTGGTCCGGGCCGACCGACCTCCGGGCTTTGGCCCAGGACCCGACGAATGGCGCGGCGCGCTGTCGCGGTGTGTTCTACTGCGGCAATCCCGCCGCCTGCCAGCAGTGTCTCGTGGTGGATGTCGCGCTGAGACAACCCGCGGAATACCAGCTGGCGCTTTACTTTGTGGATCTCGATCGTAAGGGCCGGCGCCAGTCGGTGGAGCTGTTTGATCTGGAAACCCGGAAACTGATCGCGCCGACCCGGGTTTATTCTGACTTCACCGGGGGAGTCTATGCCGTTTACGATTGCCGGCAATCGGTGCGCGTCCGGGTGAATCATGTGCGCGGCGATAATGCGGTCTGGAGCGGCTTGTTTTTTGATCCGCAGAGCAATCAGTGAGTTCATGGATTGCAACGCCAGCAACGTCAGACAGAAAATGAATTTAGTGAATAAGGCTTGAACATTATTCCTCAAGTCACCACTGCTTTGACAAGCGATGTAACGAAGGGCGGTTTCCAGCGTTCGCCGGGTTCCAGAAGAAACTTGAAGCTGGCCAAGATCAGTGGCCAACCACGAAGAAAAACCGCTCATGCCCGCTTCTAAAACGGGATTTCCGTCGCGGGCAAGCAGGCTTTGCGCGGCAGGAATTTCGTATCCGGCTGGGAGCACGTTTGACGAAAAGCCCATTCGCCGCTGGGATCTTTTCACTGTCAACCGTGGCTGTTCTCGATCAACATACAGCAGCGCCATGAAATCCATCAAACCCTCCCGTGCCCATTTTTTCCTAACCATGATGTTGCTGGCTGTCACGACTGCCGCCACCAGGCTTTTGGGGGCCGACGCCACCAACGCCTCCCCCGCCACCCGTCCCGTCACCGTGGTCAGTTATTATTTTGGCAATTACCATCCCGGCGACCCGCGCAACGTGAAGACCAAGGGTGCGGACTGGTCTGAATGGGAACTGGTCAGGAATGCGAAGCCGCGATTTGCCGGACACCAGCAGCCGCATGTGCCC
Source organism: uncultured Bifidobacteriaceae bacterium (assembly GCA_964449815.1). Lineage (GTDB taxonomy): Bacteria > Verrucomicrobiota > Verrucomicrobiia > Limisphaerales > UBA11358 > UBA11358. The sequence continues at coordinate 35,797 of CAYVGC010000006.1, read as the reverse complement.
TTGTGGGGCTACCAGGACGAATCTGATCCGGCGGTCATGGCCAATAAAATCAACGCGGCCGCCGACTACGGCATCAGCGCGTTCATCTTCGACTGGTATTATTACAACGACGGTCCATTTTTGGATCGGCCGATTGACCGTGGATTTTTGCAGGCGACCAACAATGCGCGGCTCCAGTTCGCCTTCATGTGGGCGAACCATGACTGGCAGGACATCCAGCCCTTTCATCGCGGCGACCCGCACAAGACGCTTTATCCGGGCCGCGTGACGCCCGCCGCGTTCGATAAAATCTGCAACCATCTCATCCGGGATTATTTTAGCCGCACGAACTACTGGCGCATTGACGGCAAACCCTATTTCTCGTTTTACGATCTGGGCAATCTGCTTGCCAGCTTCGGCTCGGTGGAAGCCACGCGCAGCGCGTTGGACGCGTTTCGTGCCCGGGCGGTTGCCGCCGGCCTGCCGGGCCTGCACCTGAATGCGGTCGTGTGGGGGCAGACCATTTTGCCGTCGGAAAAAACCGTGGCCGACCCGGCCCAACTGGTCCGCAACCTCGGCTTTGATTCCGCCACTTCCTATGTTTGGATCCATCACGCGAACTTGCCGGAGCAGCAGACCGGATACAATTTCGTCCGCGATGAATATTTCAACTACTGGTCCAACGCGGCGACAAAATTTGGCGTCCCTTACATTCCGAATGTGACGATGGGATGGGATCCCAGTCCACGTGCCGACCAGTCCCAAACCTTCGATAATTCCGGCTACCCGTTCATGAACACCATCAAGGACAACACGCCGGAAAATTTCCGCGCCGCCCTGGAACTGGCCAGGCAACGCCTGCTCGCCGAGACCAACGGCCTGCGCATCCTCAACTTGAATTGCTGGAACGAATGGACGGAAGGCAGCTATCTGGAACCGGACTCGGTTCACGGCATGGCGTATCTCGACGCGGTCAAAGCCGTTTTTACCAACGCCAAGTGAAGTTGGATCGTGCGCGGCTGATCGTTGGTGCGCGCCGTCACCGCCGTGCGTTCGCTCGTGGGCTGCGAAGGTGGTGCCGTCGGGCCGGGCAAGCAGCGAAAATCCGATAAGTTTAACCCTATGACTCCACGCGAACGTATTTTAGCCGTTCTCAACCGTCAACCGGTGGACCGTCTGCCGGTGGATCTCTGGCATACGTCGGAGATTGGCGCGCTCTTGCGGCAGCATTGTGCAGTCGCGGACGACCTCGCGATGTATCAGGCGCTGGGCCTCGACAAAATTGTCTGGGTGTTCATGGATTATCAGACCGCCGCCGGGGAACGCGCCGGAGGACAGTCCGGCGCAGGTGCCGAAGACGGCGCCAGCCGCACGATGTGGGGCGTGCCTCTCAAAGAGATTCAGGCTGGAGCCGCACATTACGCTGAATTTGGCTCCGCGCCGCTGGCAGGTTACGACACTCCGGAGTCGCTGGCAGATTATCCGTGGTGGCCGAACGCGGACCGTTTTGATTATGACCGCGCGGTGGCCAAGGCGCAGCGGGCGGCGAAACACTTTGCCGTGATCGGACCGTGGGTTTCATTTTTTGAAATTTACTGCCAGTTGCGCGGGCTTGAGCAGTCCCTGATGGATTTGATGGAAGCACCGGAACTGGTGGACGCGATTCTTGACCGTGTGGAGTCCATCCAGACCGAAATGATGCGCCGTTTCTTCGCCCGTGCCGGCCAGTCGCTGGATCTCGTTTTCATCAGCGACGACATCGCTGGACAGACTTCACTGTTGATGTCGCCCGCCTTGTGGATGCGGCATTTGCAACCACGGCTGAAGCGCTGGTGCGATTTGATTCACGCGCATGGCTTGCAGGTTTTTTACCACACTGACGGGGCTGCGCGGCCGCTGCTGGGGCCGATACTTGACTGTGGTGTTGACGTGCTCAACCCGATTCAACACGCCTGTCCGGGAATGGAACTGGCAGCACTCAAACGTGAGTTCGGCCATCGCGTCGTCTTCCACGGCGGCGTGGATAATCAGTTTGCCCTCCCGCGCGGCACTCCAGACGATGTCCGCCGCGAGGTGCGTCATTGCTTGGAAACTTTGGGCTCCGGTCGGGAGGGCTTCATTTGTTGTTCCTGCCATAACGTCCAAGCAGGCACACCGCTGGCAAACATCCTTGCCATGATTGAAACCGTTCAAAATACTTCTCATCTGGCGAGGCCGACCGCGTGCATTTCCGGCCAGAAGAATACGGTTTGAAAGCCCGATTTAACCTCAACCCTAAAAACTGTGATGACCGCATAACAGGACGAATTGGAATCAGCCTATTCCTGCAAATGGCATCCGGCGAGCAGCGCCAGTTGTTCTGGCCGGTTGAGGCACGGCAAGTCCCAATGAGAACGGCCCCAGTCATTTTTCCTTCTTTGCCGGGTGGGCTTCCAGATTGGCGATCACTTGCTTTGGCCTTTCCCGTCCGGCGGCATCCTCCGGCAGCGCCTCGGCTTGAAACGCAGGCAACAGTTTAACCGAGAGGGTGTTGCTGCCCAAAGTATTGTATTGGAAATGGGTGCCAGACTTGTGCAGAACTGGATGGGCTTAAAACTGCTTTGCCGACGGGGTTCCGTTGACCGCCTTCGGCTCAGTGTCGTGGGCCGCAGGTCATGGTGAGCAGGTCGCGGACCGTCATGGATTGAAGGTTGTCTGAAGGATCGGCCGGCGCGCGGTAACTTGAAATTCATCCGCGCCGAAAACGGACTGCAGCTCACGCCGCCGGATGAACGGCCGTGCGACCTTGCGTTCGCATTGAAAATCAATCCTTGAACTTGTGCGCGCCTGACTTTTCTTATGAACCTATTCTCCGCAATTAAAGCAGTGGGCAAGGACAGTTTAAGGCAGTCGAATGAGGGGCGATGAACACACATGTCTGAAAAGATTTCAGATGACGGCCCCGGGCTTTAGTGCCCTAAAAATTTCCGCAGCATCTCCGGGCCGTTCTGCCAGAAAATGATCGCCACGCCCATCAGCGCGCCGCCGGCCATCACGCCGGACGCCACGGGGAAGGTGAATTCCTCCGCCTTCGCCGGCGATTTTTTCTGGAACCACCAGGCGAGGACCGCGCCCAGGAAAAACAGCACGCCATAATACCATTGAAAAATCCACGCCAGCCCGAAACCGGACGCTGATGGCAGATATTTTTTCTGTTCGGGAAAGATCACCGGCAGAATGGCGAACACCATGCCCGCCGCGCCGCCGAGGACGATGCTCCAGATCTTCGCCGGGGCGAGCGCCTCAAAACCCTTGCTCAAGGCCTGCGCGACGGCGGCCCACGTCTGCGCGGCGGGCGCGGGAAATTGATCCGAACCGATGACCTCGGGCTTGTTTACGATGAGCGTGAATGCAAACACGCTGACGACGGTGCCGATGAAAATGCCGGCGAACTGCGCGATGAATTGTTTGCGCGGATTGGCACCGAGCAGGTAGCCGCTTTTCAGATCGGTCAGCAGGTCGGCGGACGAGCCGGCGGCGCCGGCGGTGATGTTCGCGCTCATCAGGTTCACGTTCATGTTGCCAGGATTGAGCGCACCGAAAGCCAGTTGCGTGACCTTGCCCATCGCGCTGATGGGCGTGGTGTCCGTCTCGCCGGTGACACGGCAGGCCACGAGCGCCAGCGCAAAGGACATCACCACGGCCAGCGCGCTTTGCCAATACGGCATTCCGAAGGACGCGTGCGCCAGCAACGCGAGCGCGACCAGCGAAAGGAGCTGGCCGGCGGCAAACCAGGACATCGGCGTTTCGATGGCGTCCATTTCGCCGGGCGTTTTTGATTTCGGCGAAAACATTTTGCCAAGATCGCGAAAAGCCCGGAGCGAAGTCCGCCATTGCAAAATAAAATCCAGCAGGCTGGCGAAGACCATGCACGACGCACCCGGCCAAAGCGCCCATTGCACGCAGTCGCGAAAGCCCGCGTGCGTGATAAGCCCCGCGTGCTGCAACCACGGCACATAAGCCATCCAGCACACGATGCTGCCGAAGAGAATGCTGAGGCACACGCGCATGCCCATGATCGCGCCGGACGCGATGAAAATCGGCTCCCAACTGAACAGCACCGTCCGCCCCACCCACGCCGGGCCAAAGACGACGGCATTGAATTTGACGCAAAGGGTGTCGCTGGAAAAGGCGTTGAAATTGGAGGCGATGTGAAATGACTTCAGCAAGAAACCGTCGAGCACGGCAAAGCCGTCGTGCCAGAAATTATCAATCGCCGCGAGCAGTCCCGCGATGCCAAGCGCTTTGGCCGCGCGCATCCCTTTTTCGCCGTGCGAATGCAGCGCCCGCAGGGTTTCCGCCGCCGCCACGCCGCTGGGAAACCGGAGCTGTTCAATGTTGATCATCTGCTTTTTCATCGGCACGGCCATCGTGACGCCGAGAATGGCCAGGAAGAAAACCCAGGCGAACGTCAGCGGCAGTGAAAGCGCATGGCCGTTCAACATGATGAACGCCGCAAAGGCGGAGATGAGCGTGCCGCCGGTCGAGTAGCCCGCCGAACTGGCGCAGGATTGCATGCAGTTGTTTTCGAGGATGGTCATCGGCACTTTGGCGAGGCCGATTTTCACGAAGGTGGTCCAGATGGCATAAGACAAAATGCACGCGGTGATGGCGACGCCCATGGCCCAGCCGGATTTCAAGCCGATGTAAAGGTTGGTGAGCGACAGCACCGCGCCGAGCGCCGAGCCCATGAGCACCGCGCGCCAGGTGAGCTGCTTCATCGAGTCGCCGCGCCCGCGATAAACCTGCTCGAACCATTGCCGCTCGATTTGTTCGGGCGTGCCGGCGAAATTTTTCAGCGGCAGGTCAAAATCGCCGGCGGACTTTTCTGCGGCGTTCGCCGGCGGGCTGGAATCCAAACTCATGCGGCGCATCGTCGGAAATCAGCGCAGGCCGGGCGAGCCTTTTTTGAAAAAACCACCGCGGGAAAAATCTGCAGCCACGCATCTTCCAGCCGGCTATTCCAGAGCAGCTTCGCTTCCCGCCTTGTCCGCTGCCGGTTCTCTGCTATCCTGTGCGCTTTGTGAGCATTGCCAGAGAAATCCAGCGGCGGCGCACGTTCGCCATCATTTCGCATCCGGACGCGGGCAAAACCACGTTGACGGAAAAGCTGCTGCTTTACGGCGGCGCGGTGCAGCTTGCCGGCTCCGTGACGGCGCGCAAGAACCAGCGCGCCACAACTTCCGACTGGATGGAGCTGGAAAAAAAACGTGGCATCTCCATCAGCTCGACCGTGCTGCAATTTGATTACGACGGCTACCGCATCAATCTGCTCGACACGCCCGGCCATAAGGATTTTTCCGAAGACACTTATCGCGTGCTGACCGCCGTGGATTCGGTCGTCATGGTGATTGATTCCGCGAAAGGCATCGAGCCGCAGACGCGCAAGCTGTTCGAGGTCTGCCGTCAGCGCGGCGTGCCGATATTCACGTTCATGAACAAGTGCGACCGGCCGATGAAAAACCCGCTGGAGCTGCTCGACGAACTGGAGCGCGTGCTCGGCATCGGTGCGTTCCCGGTGAACTGGCCGATTGGCGACGGCATTGATTTTCAAGGTGTTTATGACCGGCAGGTGAAGCAGTTTCATCTCTTCGACCGCACCGTCGGCGGCAAATATCGCGCGCCGGTGTCCGTCGGCGGCATTGACGACCCGGAAATCCGCGGAAGGATCAGCGGCCAGACGTTTCATAAAACCGTCGAGGAACTGGAAATGCTCGAACACGCCGGCGAAGTCTTCGACGATGCCGCCGTGCTCGCCGGCAAAAGCACGCCGGTTTTTTTCGGCAGCGGCGTGAACAATTTCGGCGTGCAACTGCTGCTCGACGGTTTTTTGAAACATTCACCGGCGCCGAAATCGCGCGTGATGGGCGGCATCGAAATTTCACCGGAGAATCCCGCATTTTCCGGTTTCATCTTCAAGATCCAGGCGAACATGGATCCACGCCATCGCGACCGCATCGCGTTCGTCCGCGTCTGCTCCGGCAAATTTGAGCGTGACATGACGGTGCATCATTCGCGCTCCGAGAAAAAAGTGCGGCTCTCCAGCTCGCACAAACTTTTCGGCAATGAACGCGAGACCGTGGACGAGGCGTATCCCGGCGACGTCATCGGCCTCGTCGGACACGACAGTTTTGGCATCGGCGACACGCTGACGACCGATCCAAAAATTCTTTACAAGGAAATCCCGCGTTTCACGCCGGAGGCATTTTCGTATCTGCACAATCCGAACCCGGGGAAATACAAACAATTTCGTCAAGGCTTGGAGCAGCTTTTGCAGGAAGGCGTCATCCAGACACTTTGTCTTCGCCATTCGTCCATCAAAACGCCGCTGCTGGCCGCCGTCGGCCCGCTGCAATTCGAGGTCGTGCAATTTCGCCTTGAAAGCGAATACGGCGCGGAATCGCGCCTCGAAGCCGCGCCGTGGAGTGTTGTCCGCTGGCTGCCGACAGACATCAAGGAAGAAGAACTTGACGCGCTTTCGCTGCCGACCGGGGCGCGGCTCGCCTACGACATCGGCAAAAACCCCGTGGTGCTTTTCCAGAACGACTGGTCGGCGAATTATTTTGGCGAGACGAACAAAAATTTTCCGCTCGCCGCGCGGCCGGTGCAGACGGCGAGAGAGTAATTTCCAACTGAAGCCGGGCGGTGATCAGGCGACATACTTCGGCGCGAACACGGGGCCGAGATTGTGCTTGCAGAGCAGCTCGCTGAACCGGGCGAGGGCGCGTTTTTCATCCTCGCCGAGGTGGTAGTGGATGTGCCACTCGAAATAATCGCGCCGGAAAGCCTCGTCGAATTCCTCGCGCGTCTCGATGATGTTGTCGAGCGTTTCGAGGCCGAACCGCTTCGCCTCCTTGAGTTCGCGGCGCAGCCCGCGGTTCTCAATGCCGCGCCGCAGCGCCCAGACGGCATAAACAAAGGGCAGTCGCGTCAGTTCCAGCCACGCCGAGCCGAGGTCAAAAATCTCGTGCGCGTGCGGGGCGCGCTGGAATTCAATCGCCCGGTCGCCGATGAGCAGGACAAAATCCTTTTCCACGGCGGCGGCATAATTTTCCAGCGGCTTGAACTCCGGTTTCAAGCCGCGCTCGGCCAGCAGGACTTTCAACAGGTTCACGCTGGTGAGCGACGCGGTGTCGCAGAATATTTCCCGGGCCTTGGCCAGCGGTTTTTTATGTGCCAGCAGCACGCTGTAAACTTCGCCGAGCGAGGCGATGGCGATGTCGTCGAGGATGTCGTAGCGGTCGGTGAGCAGAACCTCGGTGACGCTGACGAGCGCGGCATCCAACTCGTCGCGCCGGAGCATTTCGGCGAGCTTGGCGGGCGTGGTAAAAATGATTTCACTGTTCAGGCCGCGCGTGAGCGGCGCGGCATTCAGGTAATGCACGGAGCCGATGCGGAATTTTTGTTCAGTTGCGGTTTGCAATTTTGCGGAGTTTACAAAATTACCGTGAAAAAACCAGCCTGCGAAAATGTGGACGGAACTGTCGAGAGGGAAACGCAGTCACGGGAATAAAATCTAACCCAAGGTAAAAAACTTCGTCCAATCCGACATTTGGAAACGTCTTTCCGAATTCAGGGCAATGCCAAGGTGCAAGGCAATTATGCGCTAAACTTAATGAGCCAGCGGCACCGCGCGCCCTGATTGAGCCGCGCCCACGACTCCGGATCATTTCTCGTCGGCAAGCCGGCCGCACGGCGCCCGTTCAAACTTTTTCGAAGACGAACAGATTGTTCAGGCCAAGCTGAAACCGCCGGTGGCGGATGAGCCGGAAGTGCGGGGCGAAAACCGTCCGGGTGCGTTTGGTGTCGTAGCCGTGATGCTCTTCGAGGCACATGCCGTCAATCAGCCGGAACCATTTCAACACCGTGAGAATATGGTCCACCATGGGCGATGGCACCGTGATGATCATCCGGCCGTTTGGTTTTAGAAAGCGGGCGCAGTCTGCGCCCAAGGTCGCATACATCGGGTCGGGAAAATGTTCCAGCACGGCGAGCATGGTGATGACATCAAACGGTTCGCAGCCGGCGGGGATGGCGTCAGGAAAAAATCCGGACTTGAGCTGGCAGCGGCCCAAATCCCGGTCGGCCGGCAAGTCGGGATCCACGCCCAGCCCGCTGCGGAGTTTGTCACCCAGCGCCTTGAACAGCGCGCCGTCGGCGCTGCCGATGTCCAGCACGCGGGACCCGGGCGCGATGTGCTGCGCGGCCTTGTTGATGCGCCAGCGTTGCAGGGTGTTGTCAACCGGGGTCATAAAAACTTGGCGCAGGTTAACGGGTTTGTTTCCGCCCGGCAATGATTTCATCCTTACAGCGCAGGCGGCTTGCGGGTCACGGTCCGCAGGCCGAGCACGCTCATGAAAAAGCTGGAAAAAATCGTCTGGATGCCGAGGACGATGAGCGTCGCCGCCGGAATCAGCCGCCGCAGGTTTTCCTCGGTGGACGGCAGCAGGCCGAAATGGGCCTGTTGCCAGAGCCAGAGCGCACGCGAAAACACGGCCAGTCCCGCCAGCAATGCCAGCAAGCCGACCACGATGCCTTTTTCCAGCGTGAAGGTTTTGAACACGCGCGTCAGCTTCGGGTCTTCCGGCAGCAGCCCTTCGGCGATGGCAAACACCTTGGTGAAGAACGCAAACGCCACCAGTTGAAAGCCGACGATGACCGCCATGCACGCCATCATCAGCGTGCCGACGTTTAATTGAACCCCGCCCAGCGGAATGTCCTTCACCGCCAGCGCCGTGGAAAAAACAACTCCCAGGGTGGACAGCAAAAGCCCCGGCACGAGAAACAGCCAGCGCGGCGAGTAGATGAGCATGAAACGCAGATGCCGCCAGCCGTCGCGCCACGGTTTCAAATGCGGCGGGCGGGAGCGGCCGTCCTGGTGCAGCGTGATGGGCACCTCGGCGATCTTGAATTTTTTGAGCGTGGCCTTGATGACCATTTCGGAGGCGAACTCCATGCCGGTGGTCTGCAGGTCCATTTTCTCCAGCGCGTCCTTGGTGAAGGCGCGCAGCCCGGCGTGAAAATCATGCGCGGGGCATTTGAAAAAAAGCCGGCCAACAAAGGAAAGAATGGGATTGCCGAGCCAGCGGTTTTTCCACGGCATCGCGCCTGGCAGGATGGTGCCGCCGCCAACGGGCAGGCGGCAACCCATGACCAGGTCGCAACCTTCCCGAAATTTTCTGACAAACCGGTCGGCCTCGGAGAAATCGTAGCTGTCGTCGGCGTCACCCATGAGAATCCACCTGCCCTTCGCCGCCGCAATGCCCCCGCGCAGGGCGTTGCCGTAGCCTTTTTCCGCCACCACCACGACGCGGGCTCCGAGTTTCTCGGCGATGGCCTGCGAGCCGTCGGTGCTGCCGTTGTCGGCGATGAGAATTTCGCCGGACACGCCGGCGCGTTCGAGGCCGAGCCTGGCCTTTTCGATGCATCTGGCAATCGTTTCCGCCTCGTTCAAGCAGGGCATGAGGATGGTAAGTTGCAGGCTTTCGCTCATGAACTGGGAGGGTAGGCGCTTGCCGGAGGTTTTGCCAGCGAAGGTTTTCAGAACCACCGGATCGGACCCGGCAGCGAAAGGCAGGTCGGGCCGCGCGACCGGATTAGCCGCGACACCCGGCCCGGCTGATGGCGCGCGATTCGGTCTTTTCTTTTTCCGGGAATTTTCCAAACTCCCGCCATGCCTTCATTCGACATAGTTTCGCAGGTCAACTCGATGGAAATCGAAAACGCCGTCAACCAGGCCAAAAAAGAACTGGCCAACCGCTTTGACTTCAAAGCAAGCAAATGGGAAATCGTGCTGGAGAAAACCGAAATCAAGCTCACCGCCGAAGACCAGTTCAAAGTCACCACGCTTAATGAAATTGTCATCGGCCGGCTTGCCAAGCGTGGCATCAGCCTCAAGAGCGTGGAACAATGCGCCCCGGACGTTTCGCCGCTCGGCCACGCGCGGCAGAGCATCAAGATCAAGCAGGGCATCGAGAGCGCCGTGGCCAAGCAGATCACCGGCTTCATCCGCGACGGCAAGTTCAAGGTGACGACGCAGATCCAGGGGGACGAGGTGCGCGTGAACAGCAAGAGCCGCGACGAATTGCAGGCCGTCATCGCCGCCATGCGCGCCAGGGAATTTCCCGCGGCAGTGCAGTTTGTAAATTTCAGGGATTAATCAACGCCTGGCCGGAAGCCGCTGTCAGGCAATCCTGCCCGTCCTCGAAAGGCATTGGAAATCCGCTTGCCCCGGAAGCGTCGGGCTTGAACCGATTTCCATCGCCGCTCATTCAAAACTGGCGGGCGCGGCGGAAGCAGATTTGGATTTCAGCCACGCGGCGAAGTCGGCCGGGCTTTGCACGACGAGGAAGCCGCCGGCCATCGCGGCGTGGCCGTTGCCGCAGAGCTGCGCGCATTCAATCTGGTAGCGGCCGATCTTCGTGGGCGTGAAGGTGCAGGGAATCCGCAGGCCGGGAATGGCGTCCTGCGTGATGCGCATGGCGACGAGTTTCAGCGAATGGATCACGTCCTTGGAGCTTAAATAAATCAGCACGGGTTTGTTGACGGGGACGTGGATTTCATTGAGCACCTGCACGTCGTCCTTGCCGGCGGGATCGGCGGGGTCCACGCCAAAGACGTTGTCGCTGGCAATGAGCTTCATGTCCTGCCGGCCGAATTTTCCGTCGAGGCCGGGATAGCGGGCGTTCCAAGCGAACTGTTGCGCCATGATCTGGATGACGGTGGCGTCCTCAGGCTTGGGAAATTGCTGCACGTTTTTCGCCCAGAGCGGCACGGCGATGCCGAGCAGCAGCACGGCTTCGATGCCGACAATGGCCAGTTCGACATAGCTGGGAATCCTGCTCTTGGAGCCTTCGTAGCTGGCCTTTGTGTGGCGCACCGAGTTGAAACGGAACAGCACATAGCCGAAATAAATGATCCAGCCGACGAACAGCACCAGCATCAGCCAGTGGACATAAACCATGAGGTCATCCACAGCCTGGCCGTTGGACGAGGCGAGTTCGGGCAGGCCGAGGACGTTATGGGCAAACCAGTTTTTCATGCGTTTGAGGCTTCAGGAGGATTTTTTTGTTCGGCGGCGGCGGTGAGCGCCGCGCTCTTGCGGATGGCGTAAATCAAAAAGGTCAGGAACGCGCCCAGCACCGTGGCGACGGTGACGCCCAAGGTGAGGATGGCCCAGTTCATGCCGTCGGTCATCGGCGAATCCACGTTGCCGCCGTAGCAGGCGGCGCAGGCGGAAACTTTCGCCGGCGCAAACGCGGCAAACGCGGGCAATAAAATTGTGCGGAGGAATTTCACAGGTAGCTGACGTTTTTCAGTTTCTTCAAAAAATAAACCCCATACACGATCACAAAAATGCCGGCGGTGATTCCCATCGCGCCGCCAGGCACGCTGCCGGTTTGAAACGCCCATGCCGCGCAGCCGAACGACAGCGCGGCCAGCAGCGTCACAAAAATGAGATGAAAGGCTTTGAGCGACATTTTAATTCAGTGGAAAACCGTGCCGGGCGGAAAACCGTTCGTGGCCCAGACGGTCAGTCCCATCAGGCCGATGAAAAAAAACACGGTGAAGGCGAGCACGGCATAGACGAGCTTTTTCTCGGAAAGCAGGTGCATCAGATGGCCGGCGACAAGGAATGCGTTCACCACGGCGATGGCGAGGATGAGCGCGACTTTCAACGTCCAGCCCTCGCCAAGGTGCGAGAACGACGTGGCGATCATCGCGGAGGTGGTGCAGACAACGACGAGAAAAACGACCGCGCAAAGGCGGATGCAGCTCTTCAGGCTGACAGGCTGTTCGGATTCGCTCATGTTAATCATCAGGTCAAATAAAGCACAGGAAACAGAAAAATCCAGACCAAGTCCACGAAGTGCCAGAACAAGCCGGAGACTTCGATGCGGTTGGTGAAGCGTTCGGGATCACGCCGCCACATGGTTTTGCCAAAGGCCCACAAGTAAAAAATGACGAGCGTGCCGCCGAGAATGTGCAGCGCATGCAGGCCGGTGAGCGTGAAATAAATCGCGGTGAACGTGTTGTGCTTCGGGCCGTAGTTTTCCATTTTCCTGATGTCAGCCGCGGCGATGGTGATTTCATCGAGCTTCGCCGCCTGTGCTGACGGCGTGCGCAAATCCATCAGTTCCCGGCGGTCTTCAACCATGCGGCCGTGCAGCGTGACGGTGCCGGTTTTTTTGGCGAGGTCAAAGTTCTTCGATTTCTCAACGAGATGTCCATCGGCAAAATTTCCGCTGGTCAACTGGATTTCATAATGAATCCATTTGTCGTGATATTCGTAGGATTTGATGCCGAGGAATGTCAGCGCCAGCAAAATGGTGCAGGCGTGGAAAAATTTGAATTTGCCGAAGTCGCGCACCTTGCACGCCGCCCACGCGAGCAGCGTGGTGATGGCCGAGAGCGCGAGCAGCAGCGTGTTGACGGTGCCGAGCCGGACATCGAGCCAGCCGTGCGGCCACATGCCCTGGTCCGCGCCGACGCGCAGCAGAATGTAGGCGGAAAAAAGCCCGCCGAACAGCATCACTTCGGACGCCAGGAACAGCCAGATGCCGAGCTTGGCGTTGTAAATGCCGGTGTCCGGCCGGTGTTCAACGGTGTAGGGAATATCCATGTTACAAAAGCGGAAAGTGGAAAACGGAAAACGGAAATTCCGCTGTCAAGCCCGCCGTCGTTTGCAAATTTTTTGAAAAAGGATTTTCGAGTTTTGCCATAGGTAATTTTAGCATGCCGGTTCTTCTTTCCGCTTTCCGCTTTCCGCTTTCCGGTTTTCTTCAGCTTCGTTTTGCGGCGTGAAATCGGTGGCGTGGCCGGGCGCGCTGTATTCGTAAGGCCCGCGGACGACATGCGGTTCGTGCGCGAAATTTCCGTGCGGCGGCGGCGTGGGTGTCTGCCAGTCGAGCGTGGTCGCGCTCCACGGATTGTCGCTGTTCACTTTTTCGCCGTGGCTGATGCTCCAAAATAAATTGATGATGAACGGAATCTGCGCGAGGCCCAGCGCGATGGCCGCCCAGAGAATCCACTGGTTGAGTTCCATCACGGTGCCGGGCAGCGCGTCAATGGCGTTCGGCACGCGCGCGGCGGAGTAGTTCACCGCGCCGTCGCTCATGCGGCGCAACATGCCCTTGATGCCCTGCGCGAACATGGGCATGAACACGAGGTTCATGAAGACGAGCGAACACCAGAAATGCACGCGGCCCCAGAATTCATTCAATTTGCGTCCGGTCATTTTCGGGAACCAGAAATACACGCCGGCGAACAGCGCGAAGATAGTTCCCGGCGCGACGACGTAATGGAAATGCGCGATGATGTAATAGGTGTCATGCAGATACAAATCGCTCGCCGCCAGGCCCAGCGGCAGGCCCGTCAACCCGCCGATGCCGAACATCGGCAGGAAGCCAAGAGCGAACAGCATCGGCGTGTTGATGCGGATGGAGCCGCCCCAAAGCGACAGGAACATGCACGTCAAAATGATGACGGACGGGATCGAGATGATCATCGTCGTGGCCTGGAAAAACGTGGCGATTTTCTGGCCCATGCCGGTCAGATACATGTGGTGCGCCCAGACGATGAACGACAGGAAACCGACGAACAGCACCGAATAGACGAGCGATTTGTAGCCCCACAGCGGCTTGCGCGTGTTGTTGGCGATGACTTCACCGACGATGCCCATCGCCGGCAGAATCAAGACGTAAACTTCCGGGTGGCCGAGGAACCAGAACAGGTGCTGCCACAGCAGCGGACTGCCGCCGCCGCTCCGGTCGGCAAGCTGGCCGCCCACCGCAAGACCGGTTGGCAGGAAAAAACTCGTGTGTGCGAGGTTGTCCATCAACTGCAAAACGCCGGCGGCTTCCAACGGCGGAAACGCGAGCAGCAAAATGAAGGCGGTCACGAACTGCGCCCAGACGAAAAACGGCAGGCGCATCCACGTCATGCCGGGCGCGCGAAGCTGGATGATGGTGGCGATGAAATTTACCGCGCCGAGCAGGGACGAGGTGATGAGCAGCACCATGCCGATGATCCAAAACGCCTGGCCGTTGGTTGGAATGGTGGTAGCCAGCGGCGAATACGAAGTCCAGCCCGCCTGCGCCGCGCCGCCGGGGATGAAAAAGCTCACCAGCATCACCACGCCGCCGAGGAAAAACGCATGGTAGCTTGCCATGTTGATGCGCGGGAAACACATGTCCGGCGCGCCGATCATCAGCGGCACAACGTAGTTGCCGAACGCCGCGAACGCCAGCGGCACCACGCCAAGGAAGACCATGATCGTCCCGTGCATCGCGCCGAAGGAGTTGTAAAGGTCGGGTGAAATTGCGCCGCCCGCCGCCGGCGTGCCGAGAATTTTTTCCAGCAGCGGCCCGACGAGCGGCACCGGCACGCCCGGATGCGCAATCTGCCAGCGCATCAGCATCATCAGGAAAAATCCGAACTGCATGAAGCACAGCGCGGTGAATCCGTATTGGATGCCGATGACCTTGTGGTCGGTCGAGAAAATGTATTTGTTCCAGAAGCCCGGCTCGTGGTGCTCGTGCTCGCCGTGGCCATGCCGCAGTTCGGATTCGCGATATGGCGGAAATTGTTGAACCGTCGCTTCCATAAATTCATTTCACCTTGTCGCAAACCATCGCCGCCAGCAGCAGCGGCAGGTAAATGATCGAGGCCAGAAAAAGCTGCCGGGCGCGCGCCGGGGTCAGTTGCCGCGCAAACCGCACCGCGCACCAAAAATATCCCGCACCCAAGATCATCGCCGTCGCGAGGTAAATTTGACCGTTCATTTTCAGCAAAAACGGGCAGAGGCTCACGATGAACAGCGCGACCGTGTTGCCGACGGCGTGCTGCGCCGTGCGGCTGCCGTCGGCGTCAATGTTGGGCAGCATGATGAAACCGGCCTTGGCGTATTCCTCGCGGTAAAGCCACGCAATGGCCATGAAATGCGGGATCTGCCAGAACGCCACCAGCGCAAACAGCGTCCAGCCTTCGCCGCTCAATTCGTTGCGCGCGGCGGTCCAGCCCATGAGCGGCGGCAGCGCGCCGGGAATCGCGCCGACGAGCGTGTTGGCCCAGGTCACGCGCTTCAGCGGCGTGTAAATGAAAAGATAGCTGATGGAAGTCACCGCGCCGACGACGCTGGTGAGCGGGTTGACCGCCACGGCGAGATAAATCAAACCGGCGACCGAACAAACACCGCCGAAAATGGCAACTGCCGCCGGCTGCAAACGGCCCGACGGCAGCGGGCGGCTGGCCGTGCGGCGCATCCTGGCGTCGTAATCGCGTTCAAGCAGTTGGTTCAACGCGGCCGCGCCGGCCGCGACCAGCGCCGTGCCGGACAGCGCGTGAAACATCAGCAGGCAGTTCACGCTGCCAGTTTCGCCGAGATAAAACCCGACGAAGGTGGTGAGCAGCACGAGCGCGGTGAGCCGCGCCTTGACGAGGTCCGCGAAGACCGCCGTCCAGCTTTTGTCAAAATCCTCGGTTGAATTTAATGCCGCCGTCGCCGATAATTTCATTCTTCTGGTAAAATTTTTGTGGTTAGAACCACGCCTAATTCACCCTATTTTGTCATGCGATGGCAAAATCTGTCAATGCTGTTTGCCGGAAACTTTGGCCGGGATATTCCCTGGGTTGCGTCGGCAAAGCCTTTATTCCGCCAGCCGCGTGCGCCGCGCGGCCACGAGCCACCACAGCGAACCGGCGAGCAGCGCCAGCGCGCCGGCCATGACGTGGCCGGTCGCCACGTCCGCCGCCTTGTTCGACCAGATGGTCGCCGCGCCGAGGATGATTTGCAGCGCGAGCAGCCCCAGCCAGAAAAAGGCGAATCTGGTCAGCCAGTCGCCGCCGCCGAGTTTTTTCCGCGCGAGCATCGCCGCCGCCGCGACGCCGAGAAGAATGGCGTAGGCGACGAGGCGGTGGATCATTTGCAGGTTCACTTGCAACGCCGTGATGGGATTGCCGATGGTGCCGGGCGGACGATGGGCGTTGTAGCTTGCGATGGCTTCCGGCGTCGTGGCCGGCCAGATTTTCCCGTAGGCGAGCGGGAAATCCGTGATGGCCAGGCCGGCGTGCTGATGCCGCATCGTCGCGGCAATGACAAGCTGGACAAAAATCAAAAGCGTGACGTAAAGCACATGGCGGCGCAGGCCGCGCGGAACGGGAATTTGTTTTTCGGTTTCCGAATTCTGCCACCAGCGGCTGGTGAACAGGGCGATGGCGCAGGTGAGCACCAGAAAAGTTTGCGCGACCGCGCCGTGCGGGACGCCGAGCCAGTCCATCTGCCAGCGGACGCGGAGGCCGCCGAGAACGCCCTGCGCGATGACCAGCAAAAAGGCCGCGATGCCCAGCCAGTGCAGCCATTTGCGCGGATCTTTGAGCCAGAGCCAGACGGCCAGAACCGTGGTCAGCAGGCCGACCAGCGAGGCGAGCAGGCGGTGCGAATGCTCGTAGAAAATGCCGCCGACCCACTTGTCCACGGGAAACAGGAACATGTTGTAGCCATAGGTGGTCGGCCAGTCTGGCACGGACATGCCGGCCTCGTGGCTGGTGACGAGACCGCCGAGACCGATGAGCAAGGTTGTGGCAACGACGTTGAGCACGGCGAACCAAAACAGCGCGGGATGGTATTTGTTGTTCATGTTCAAAAAAAGACCGCTGCGGATTTTTCGCGCAGCGGTCGCTGGCGGGCGGAAAATTTATTTCACTTCAAAGGCGAAGCTCTGCGCCGCGCCGTCGTCCTTCACTTCGATTTCGGCGGTTTGCGTGCCGAGCTTGCGGTGCGCGGCTTCGAGCGTGTATTTGCCGGGCGGGACGTTCTTGATGGTGAACTTGCCGTCCTTGTCGCTCACGGCGAAATACGGATGATCAAACACGCTGACCCAGGCGAACATCCACGGATGCACGTCGCACTGGAATTTCAGGAACGGCTCCGGCTGGTCGAACGTGAAGGTCAGATCCGCGCCGCCGGGCATCTGCACCTGGTTGGCCTCGGTGTTGGCCGCCGGCTTGGTGTGGACGTTGTGGACGCAGGGGTCGGAATTTTTCACGATGACTTTCTGGCCGGTTTGAATGGCGAGAATCTGCGGCACATACAGGCAGCCTTTCTGATCCAGCACGACCGGAGCCGCACTCGCGCCGGTGGATTTGCCCGAAATGCCTTTGAGCGACACAATCACGTCGGCCAGACCGCCGCCGGAGCTGACGACGTAAAAATGCGTTGTCGGCAGCGCGCCGGGATACATGGCCGAGCAATTCGGGTCGTCCTTGATGGGGGTCAACTCGCGCTCGGCGGGCGGCGTGCCTTTCAAGGTGATGGTGCCGGTGATGTCACCCGCGCGGGCCGGTTGCAGCGCGGCAAAAACTCCCAGCAAAAGGAGCAAAAGAGATTTTTTCATAAGCTCAAGCAGCGGAAGGAAAGTAGCATCTGGCCGCAGCACCGGCAAGCCGATTGTAAAATGTTTCACAAGTCGCGGCTGCGCCACAGCCGGAAAATGGTGATGCCTGCCAGCAGGCCGGCCTGTCCAAGCAATGCTCCCAGAATCCCCCACCGGAAATAGAACAGCGTCACAGTTGAAATCAAAACCGACAGGCCGGTCCAGAGCAGCGTGGATTCATTCTCAAACTCCGCCGCGCGGTGGAAGAAAACCGCGCACGCCAGAACGATGACAATTGGCAGATAGGGCATCCGCCGCAATCTGCCTCAAAACATCAGCCATGCAAACTTTTCATCACGCGCGCCATCGCCAACGCCGTCTGCGCGGCCTCCGTGCCGCGATTGTGCGTCCGGCTCAGGCAGCGTTCCTTCGCCTGCTGCTCGTTTTCCAGCAGCAGCACTTCGTGGATGACCGGCACCTCATGCTGGATCTGGATTTGCACCAGCGCGTTGCTCACAGCCTCGCCGATATGCTGGGCGTGCGTCGTCGCGCCGCGCAGGATGACGCCCAGGCAAATGATGCCGGAGAAAATTTTTGCGCGCGCCAGCCGGGCGGCAACGACGGGGATTTCATACGCGCCCGGCACGCGGACGATCTGGACGGCGCCGCCGGCGCGGAGAATTTCAGCTTTTGCCGCGCGCACCATCGCGTCCACATAACGCGGATTGTAGGTGGAGGCGGCGATGGCAAACCGGCCGCCGCGCAGGACGATATTTTTTTTCGAGATTTTTTGGAGCATGGGAAACATGAATGGACGCAGGAACGCCTTTCATGATGACAACCAGTCTGGCCATGTCAATTGCGGAAACTCATGCAGCTTAAAATCGGCCAAAAACGCACGCGGACAAACGAAAAGTCGCTGTTGGGATTTAGGCCGGCGAAAAATGCGGCGCTATTCTTTCCGTCCGTGGCTGCTCTGCCAGGACAGCTTGAAGGGGCGGTTTGGTTTTGGCGTGATTCAGGTTGGCAGCCTGGTG
Organism: uncultured Bifidobacteriaceae bacterium; assembly: GCA_964449815.1. Taxonomy (GTDB): domain Bacteria; phylum Verrucomicrobiota; class Verrucomicrobiia; order Limisphaerales; family UBA11358; genus UBA11358. Next base: position 17,370 of record CAYVGC010000006.1, on the reverse strand, counting down.
GTCTGCCGGTAAACTTATTGAAAATGACATGCGAACCAGAGATGCCAGAGCAGGTTGAGAAAATAAAAAGCCGTGATCTTTCTGGTGAGAGCCGGCGGCACCCGCCGCCGCTTTGACGATGTTTGGTTCAAAAACCGCCAGGGGTTTTCAAAATTTATAAGGCCTGGCCAACACCATTTTTCCCCAAGGATACTTTTTGCATGAGACTTAATTCACTTTGGATTTTGCTGGCCGCCCTGCTGGCGGTCTGGAAATCAGGTTCAACGGCGGTTGCCGCCGACGCCCCGGCGTCAACGAACACCGTTCAGGAGCGGGTGTGGGCGGAACGCGGCTGTCTTGACGACGCGCGCGGCAAATGGTTCCGCGACGCCAAGTTTGGCGCGTTCATCCATTTCGGACTCTATTCCCAGCTCGGTGGTTATTATCACGGAAAAGGTCCTTATGATCCGGCGGAACAAATCATGGGCCTCGGCGAGCGCCACATGGTGATTCCGTGGAAGGAATACCAGACCGAGGTCGGCGGCGCGTTCAACCCCACCAACTTCAATGCGCGCCAGTGGGTCAGCCTGATCAAGCGCGCGGGCCAGAAATACGTCATCGTCACCACCAAGCACCACGACGGGTTTGCCATGTTCCGCACCGCCACCACGCGCTACAATGTCGTGGATTCAACGCCGTTCGCGCACGACGTCATCAGGGAACTCGCGGATGAATGCCACCGTCAAGGCATCGCTTTCTGCCTCTACTATTCCATCGGCGACTGGAGCGCCGCCGAGGTGATGGATCCAAAATTTACCTCCTACCATGATTATATGTTCGCCCAGCTCAAGGAACTCATGACGCAATATGGCGACATTCCGATGATCTGGTTCGACAACTTCTGGTATGTGAACGGCCAATGGTCCACCGACCTCGACCACGCCAAGGAGCTTTATGCCTGCCTGCGTGCGCTCAACCCCAATGTCCTGGTCAACGACCGTTGCGGACGCGGAGCGTCGTCCACCGACGGCGATTACGCCACGCCGGAAAACCAACTGAAAGGCTCGCGCCAAAGCCGCTACTTTGAAGTGGTGATGACCGACACCGCCGACGACAACTGGGGCTGGGTCAAAGGCGCGACGAATTATCGTTCAGCCGCCGTGTTGATCCGCAACCTGATTGACTCCACGAGCAAGGGCGGGAACTTCGTGCTCAACGTCGGCCCCACGGCGACCGGGGAATTTCCCGCCGAACACGTCGCCCTGCTCAACACCATCGGCGTGTGGCTCGACGTCAACGGCGAAGCCATTTACGGCACCACGCCCGCGCCGGAATGCGTGATTGAACCGCAGGCTGATTTCAACTGTTATGCGACGAAGAAGGATCGCAGCATTTACCTCCATGTCCTCACCTGGCCCGCGGCGGGCGTGACCCGGACCGTCAAAATTGCCCGCGGCGAATTTGACAAAGCAGAGCTGCTGGATTCAAAACTGGAGGGCCTGAAACTCACGAGCGATGTCGCCGGCAACGTCACCACGCTCACGTTCGACCGACCGGAAACGGTTGATCCCTACGCCACCGTGATCAAGCTGACATTCAAAACGCCGTAACTTCCCAGCCGGCGGCGTTTCATTCGCCTGCAACTCCGCGCCGATGGTGCTGAAAATCGTGGCGACAAGGTTTTGGAAAGGCGGTAGGCTCAAGCCCGCAAACAAATGATCAACGGGAAGAACAAATTTAATGGCCATAACCTCAACCAATAATCCGGCGCAAACGACTCCCTGAGTTGTCAATTTCCGCAGCGTTGATTCCATGCCCGTTAAATTCCCCATCAGTTTTGAATTCGAGCGCGCCCTCTGGCAGCAGGGCGTCGCGCGCGTCGCGGGCGTGGACGAGGCCGGACGCGGGCCGCTCGCCGGGCCGGTCGTTGCCGCCGCCGCCATCCTGCCGCCGCGCTGGGCGAAAACGGGTCTGCCCGCTGAACTCACCAGCTTGAACGATTCCAAGCAGCTCACCGCCGCGCAGCGTGAAAGGTTTTTCGCCTTCATCACCACCTGCGGCGAAATCGAATTCGGCATCGCCGAGGTGGACGCGGCGGTGATTGACGAGATCAATATTTTGCAGGCCACGCATCGCGCGATGAACGATGCGCTGGCAAAATTGAATCCGCTGCCGCCGCACGCGCTCGTGGACGGCCGCCCCGTGAAAACCCTGCGTGTGCCGCAGACGGCCATCGTTAAGGGCGATGCGCGGAGCTATTCCATCGCCGCCGCGAGCGTGCTGGCCAAGGTCACGCGCGACCGGCTGATGCTGGAATTTCACGCGCAGTTTCCCGAATACGGTTTTGCCGGGCACAAAGGCTACGGCACGGCGAAGCATCTGGCGGCAATTGCGCAATTCGGCGCATGTCCAATCCACCGGAGAAGCTTCGCGCCGATCAAGCAGCCGGAGCCAAAACTGTTTTAGCCACAGATGGGCACAGTCTGTTGCATTGATTCAGATAAATGGAATTTAGCAAATCGTTGGGGAAATTAAAGACTATTCGGGTTAATCCGCCAGAATTTTCGGCTATCGGCGTTAGCCCTGACTGACAGTTTCACTGACAGTGCCAGTGCCATAATGGGTGAAATGTTCATGGCGGTTTTTGGTTCACGCGGGCTGCATGTCGGCGGGAAAATAGCAGCGATACTTGGCGCGGGGGTCGGTGGGATGGCTGCCAAGCGGGTCAAACCTGCCGCACGGATGCTGCCAGACACCGCGCCGCTGGTTCCAATGGAAGCCCAAAGTCCAAAGCACACTGGCCAGACCGGGCTTGCGGGCGGGCGAAACGTCCAACCAAACCCATTTGCCGACCACCTCCGCCAATTCATACTGACTCGGCAACTGCGTTCGCAAGCAATTCAAGACTTTTTCCGTGGGCAACCGGCGATTGGCGCAATGCCTGACAAAACCGGTTTGTTTAGCCGCCTTGAATGATGATGGCTGGCTGGCGTTTGCTGGAGCCGCTGCTTCAATTGATATTTTGTTTTTCATAAGCTTTTTTTTGATGATCGCCGTCCGTGTCTCGCCGTATGCCGCTTGCTTCATCCCTCGCGGAGCCATTTTTTGAACTGACCTCGGTTTTTTTCCGGCGTGCATGGGGCATGACAGCGAAAGTTTCGGCGTTACCCGATAGCCGGGGCGCTGGCGTGGCCCATGCCCTGTGCGTCGCCGGGAAAAAAGCGCCCCGTGACAACGGGAATTAAAAAACTTGAAAAAGATGGCGGAGCAGCAAGCGGCTTACGGTGAGACCCTGACGGCCCCAGCTTATCAACAAAACGTGCCATGTCAAAAACACCAACCAAAACTCTCTTGGCCTCGCAGAGTCGCCGAAGGCACAAATCTTGCCGGCTCTGACGCCCGTTGGTTTGGGTGGAGCGCAGCGGAAACCAAACCGGCGGTGGTCAGACTAAAATTGGTTTGGTCAGTGAGGCCTGACAGTTTTGTGATTGTAGCGCTCTGGAGCGAAATGGAATGCAGCGGAAGATTAGCGGAATGAGCGAAAGCTGGCCGGTCTCACGGCTAATGCCGATGTCTTGGCCGTGGCGCAGCCTAGCGGCCTATTGCTTTGAGTTTGGGCGGGCGAAGCCGCGCGCCCTCCCGGGCTGTCTCCGCCGGATTCAGATGGCGGAACGAAACCAAACGGAGTGTGATCAGGCGGGCAATGGTCGCGTGGTCACGCGGAGAGCAGTGGAGTGAAGCCATCTGAACCAGACGGAGTCAGGCCATCACCTGCAAGGCAGTCAGCGGCATTTCAACAAAGCGAAGCGGCGGTGAAAGGCCGTTGTCTGCCGCCACATTCAACCGGCGTGCGATGTCAACCACTTGGAAAATGCCTGTGAAATTTTCGGCCAAAAAAATCTGAAAATAGATTAAGGGTTGGACCGCATTTGTCCTACCCCCTTTGTTAAGGTTTTCGCAGATATGAAAAATTGTAACAAATTTGGCTTGTCATCAGGACGGTGGCGATTTACCAAGACACATTCAATTTCAGGTTAAAGGGAAACGTGTGAAATTCTACGCGCACACTGCGGTCGGTGAAAATGGGACACCACTACCAGAATCTTCTGGCCAATGGCAGCCACTGGCCACGCATTTGTCCAATGTCGCCGAACTTGCCGGGCAATTCACCACGCCATTTAACATAGCCAATGAAGCCAAGCTGGTCGGATTTCTGCATGATTTATGAAACCATATCCCATTCAACTCGAAATCTCCGGCCCGACCGCGCTTTGGACGCGACCTGACACACTGCCAAACCCGGTTTCCTACGCAGCGCCAACATTTAGCGCGGCCAAAGGACTGTTCGAGGCTGTAGTGCGTTGGAAGTCCGTGAACGTGTGTCCGACTCGCTGTGAAATCTGCGCGCCTGTGCAATTCCATTCTTATGCTTTCAACTATGGCGGGCCGCTGCGCGACACCGGTGCGATGAAGAAGAACGCCGCAAAACAAATCTTCGCTCAAGTGCTGATAAACGTGCGCTATCGCCTTTACGCGCAGGCAGACTGGAATCGTGGGCCGAATGGAGAGCCGGCGGATTCTCCTGACGGCACTTGCTCCCCGCATGCCTACGCTGACGTCTTCAATCGGCGTTTGGAACGAGGCCGCTGGTTTCACACGCCTTGCTTGGGCTGGAAGGAATTTGTTCCGGATTACTTTGGCTTGTTTCGCGACGGCACGCGCCCGTGCGAGTCGGAACACCACGAAATCCCCGCGATGCTTTGGACAGTGTTCGACCGGCCTCAACAGGGCCAGCGCGGTCGTGAGACATATTATCCGCAGCAAGTTCGCAACGGTGTCCTCGAATATCGAGAAGGGAGGGCCAACCATGCTCAATGAACTTTATCTGGCGGCGACTGCGCTGGAGCGGTGCGGTGTAAGGCCAATCGAACTGCATCCCCATCTCGATCCGATGGGCAAGAACGATCAGGTCCTGCTTATACAACTGAGTGCGGACGGGATGCCGACGAGGCTCTCCGTTATCCGTGACGCAGGGAGTCTTTTGCGTGTGTGTCACGGTTCGGAAGGCGCGGCGTTCCCCGGTTTCAATCTGCCTACGCCCTTGCGGCGATTCCGATTTACCGGGGTCGAAAAGTGGGAAAAGAAATTGACTGAGCAATTCAAGACGCTACGTCGCAAGTTGCCAGACGTTGCTTCACTCAAGCGTTTCACAAAAAAACGATTTGCCCGTTCCAAGCCGGTTGAATTGTTGGACAAACAGAAGCAGCAAGCAAAACGATCCCTTCATGAATTGGTCGGATGGCTTCAAGGGGATCTTGCGCAAGCAGGGGATGAACTGGCTGTGTTCAAAAAGCTGGTCGAGGTTGTCTCGGCTGCGCGACTTGAACCGCAAGCATTGACCGAGCAACTCGTAAACCTGCTCGTAAAACAAGACGGAGACATCACCTCAGCCGATGCGGTTTTGTTCGCCGAATGGCTCTTTACCGACCGCAAACTGCCTGTTTATTTTGATCTCGCCGTTGCGGATTTAGGCACATTTCCGGTTGCTGATTCGCGCACCAGTCGGGCGTTGAACAAGTTTTTTCTGGAGACCGACCCGCCGGCATACGACAGGGAGACTCGCGGCAAGACTTCGCCGGCGACGCGTAAGAAGAAGGCCGTTTCACCCGAGCCGCCCACTCTCGTGCGCGATGCCTACACCGGGAAAGAGTGCTCGTTGCCTCCGAAGTTTCCCGAACCAAAACTGTCCGTGCTTGGAAACACCAAGTTGTTTTCCAACAACACCGCCGAAGCAAAGTGCTTTTTCCGCTACGGGCTGGGAGACACGCGCACTTTCGTTGTCTCCCCGGAGAATGTCCATCGCCTGTCTGCCGCCATCTTCACTCTGGCCGGCGATGACGCTGCATTGGTCGCCTTGGGTGGCCGAGTGGCTTCTGGCAAAACTTGCCGTCTCCTGCCCGGCGACAAAAAGCAGCTACTCGTTGCGTATCTCGAAGATGAGCCGCTCGCAGATGACCGTTACGTGGATGTGTTCGGTGAGACGGCCCGTGACTTCATTGGTGCAGACTACGGAGAGAAAACAAGACTGATCCTTGAAACACTCGACGCTCGTGAAGCCAAGACCCCGGACGCTTTGATCCGGCTTTTCGCTATCGGCGAGGTGGACGCAGCCAACAAACAACTGCGACTCAACCGCAGCCTCACCGTTCACGAACTCAATGCCGCAGCCAAATCGTGGCAGGCAGGAGCAAAGAATTGCCCGCCAGTCAGACTCACGACACGGGTCACGGAGAATAAACGACGCATCGAGAAGTTCCGCATTGTGCCTGGACCGATGGACGTGGCGCTCGTCTTGAATCAAGTGTGGAAAACAGACGCCAAGGAAGGTTTGTCATCCTACTTAGTGGTGTCGCTCTCGCGGGACGATGCTTTGGATATTTTCCTCGCTGGACCACCGCTCCAAACCAGGAAAGCTCGGTTCGGATTGAACACGCTCTTGGTTCGGATGCGGCCCGTTTTCGCGCGAGCGGCGATCTTCAAAGTCACGCGGCGAGACAGAGAACTCGAATGGCTCGAAAAACTGCGGCCTTTGAGCAAAGAAGCTCGCCGCGACGTGCTCAAGGCGGTCGCACTCACAGGCATTTTCCTTCACCTGTTGGATCAACACCACGAAACCTTTATGAAAGACACCCTCTACCAAATCGGGCAACTGCTGGCGCTCGCTGACAAGTTGCATTTTCACTACTGCAAATGGGTTCGCACGTCGGAGAAAGACCGCGAAAAAGGGAAGATCAGCGCGCCAACGGAACTCTTGGGCAATGCGGTCTTCAACACCGCGCTGGATAATCCAGCGCGTGCGCTCCGCCAGTTGGCGACGCGCATTCAGCCCTACAAAGGCTGGGCTACAACCTATCGCGGCGAGGATGCTGGCGAGGCAACCCGGATTCTCAAAGCGATGTCCCATTGCGAACCCAGTATTACGAAAAATCTGGAGCAATTGGGCAAAGTGGAACATCTGGACGACATCTCCAAAGCTCAACTCATGCTCGGTTATCTTGCCGACGTGTCCGGCGACGAAGAAACCGCAACCTCTGAAACCAACAACGAATAAAAATTATGAACGCAAAAGAAAAACAAACCATGCTCGACTCCAATATTCCCCGCATCACCGGACTCCTCGTCATCGAGGTCCGTGACTCAAACCCCAACGGCGACCCAGACAACGCAGGTTTTCCTCGCCAGCGCCCGGATGATCGCGGCGAGATTTCGCCCGTTTCGGTCAAACGCAAATTGCGCGAATTGGTCTCTGACAAGGAGGGGCTGATCTGGCAGGAGATGAAGCAACGACTCTCATTGGGTGAGGACGCCCGGTTCGACATTCTCGAAAAGCGCGACCGTGATCGGGAAGAAATTTTCAAGAAGCTCGCAGACGGGCGCTTTCAACAGGATTACTGGGATGCACGGTTGTTCGGCAGCACGTTCTTGGAGGGAAAGGAAGCTGTGGACGAGGGTGTGAAGAAGCTGGAGAAGGAAACCGGCAAGAAGCTTACGGTTGAGGATCGAAGGAAAATTATGGACAGAGCTATTCGAGCCGGCGCTGCCCACTTTGGAGTTGGCGTTTCTGTTGCGCCCGTCCGAGTTCGCTTCGAGACTTGGACGAACAAACCAGGCGTGGAAGGAGATAAGGATCGCGGTTTTGCTCCGCAGGCCATGAAGTTTGTCGAGCACGGCATCTACACTGTGCCATTCTTCGTCAACCCGACGCAGGCTCGGAAAACCGGCTGCACTGGTGACGATGTGCGGCTGATGCTTAATTTGCTGAAACACGCTTACCGCGACAATCCTTCGACAGTCCGCACCCAAGTCGAGTTAATCCATGCCCATGCCGTCGAGCACAAAGACCAGCTCGGTTCGTTTTCGGATTTCGCGTTGCTGGATGCACTCAAGCTTGTCCGGAAAGGGGATGATCCAGAGAAGCCAAGCACTTCTCGCGCGGATTACCAGATTCCGACTTGGGATGAGATCAAAGGCAACGTCGTGCGAAAACAAGGCGACAAGTCTTTGACTTGGAATGACGTCGGCATTTATACCGACTACGCATTGCTGTGAGCGAGCCGCTCGCCCATAGCGCCCGCAATGGCGCACCTGAGCAGTGGTATCGTTACCATGTTGGTAATGTCATCTCGCTGGCTATACGCTTCGGTCGTGAAGCCACAACGCACTGTCCCAGATGGCGTGACGGGTTTCTCGATGTTCTGGAGATGGCCGCGCATTATCACGACCTTGGCAAACTGGACGATGTTTTTCAGGATGTGCTGGCCCACAACCGTCAGACCAATCACGGCTTGTTGCATTGGGATGCGGCATCGGCTCATCTGTTTCCTCTATGCACGGAAGCGGCGGTAGCAGCCTATTCTCACCACAAGGGACTGCCTTCGTTCCCAAAGGAGCAGGCCAAACGTGCCAATGGACTCGACCTCCGTTTGCGTGAGGTTGACAATGATGTCGGTGGCGAGCCGCTATGGCAGCGCAGCAACAATCGCCTGACGGAATATCTAACTCGCCACCATGCAATTTTCCCGCCTCTGGAGAAGAAAGCACCGGGGTTTGGACGGGACAAAGGTGGCTTGCGGCGGCGGTTGCTGTTGTCCTGCCTCGTGGATGCCGACCACTCTGACACGGCGCAGCATTATCGGAATGAACGCGAAGTTCCAGCTCCCGACTTGCGCGCAGCCGAGCGGTTGGCGCGGCTGGATGAATATGTGGCTGGTTTGTCGGCCAAGAACCCACCAGCGAATGAGAGAGAACAGCAGCGACTCAAATTGCGGCAGGATGTTTATCGCGCTTGCCGTGAGCGGGTAGTCAAACCTGACGAGCGCATCCTTGCTTGCGACAGTCCAGTTGGCACAGGCAAGACCACCGCAGTCATGGCGCATCTGTTGCGGGTGGCGGCGGAGCGCAAATTACGCCGCGTCTTCGTCGTGCTGCCGTTCACCAACATCATTGACCAGTCAGTTGATGTTTACCGCCGGGCCTTGCGGTTGCCAAATGAAACCGAGTCACAAATGGAATCCGTCGTGGCCGCCCATCATCATCGCGTGGATTTTTCCAGCTATGAGGCGCGCTGTCTGGCCGCGCGCTGGGATTCACCCATTGTCGTCACTACTGCTGTGCAATTCTTCGAGACGCTGGCCGCCCGTGACACGGCTTCGCTGCGAAAACTCCATCAGGTGGCTGGCAGCGCCATCTTTGTGGATGAGGCGCACGCCGCCGTTCCGCCCGCGCTCTGGCCGCAGATGTTCCGCTGGTTGCGGGAACTGTGCGAGGATTGGGGCTGCCAACTCGTGTTGGCCTCCGGCACGTTGCCACGTTTCTGGAATCGCCCTGGCTTTCTTCAAGAGGGTGAGCGATGCGAAATTCCTAATCTCATCAAGCCGGAAGTGCGCGCAGAGACGATGACGTTTGAGGAAAAGCGTGTCTCTATTTGCAGAGAGCCGCAGGCCATGTCCGTTGAACGTCTGGGTGATTTCGTTCACAACAAGCCTGGCCCACGGCTTGTCATTTTCAACACTGTGCAATCCGCCGCCGTGTTCGCGCATTATCTTCGGGACGACTGCAAGCAGGGCTTGAATGTCGAACACATTTCTACGGCGCTGACCCCGCGCGACCGTTCCCAAACTGTGGCGCGGGTCAAAGAACGTCTCGCTGCAAAAAAAACGGATTGGACGTTGGTGGCGACAAGTTGCGTGGAAGCGGGTGTGGATTTTTCGTTCCGCACGGCGTTCCGCGAAAGCTGGGGGCTGGTGAACCTATTGCAAATTGCCGGTCGTGCCAGTCGTTCGGGCGAGTTCGACGACGCGGAAGTTTGGGATTTTCGGCACGATGCTGATAATGGGTTCTCGCTCCATCCGCAGGCGAAACTCTCGCGGCGCATCTTGGAACAAATATTTGCCGAGTGCGCGGGCAATAATCGTCAGCCCGGCCCGGACGATTGCACGGATGCGCTTCAACGTGAAATCCTGCAAGACCACGGCGAAAAGGCTTCGCGCATGGAGGAAATTTTTCAGGCCGAGAAGGACGCGGATTATCCACAAGTCGCGAAGTTGTGCCGGATCATCGATGCTGCTACCAAAACGGTTGTGGTCGAGCCGGGGCTGATTCAGCGGTTGGAGAATTCCGACCGCAATCAATGGCCGGGCTGGCGCGAGTTGATGCTTGGCAGTGTGCAGTTGTGGGCGAACCGTTTGGACGCTGGTAAATTGCCAGTGAAACCGCTCGGCCATGACGGCGAACTTTGGGCGTGGATTGGAGAATATAATTCGTTCCTCGGTTACATGGCTGGCGTGCTGCCATTGCTGAAAGCCGGCGAGAAAGGCTTTGCACCGTTGTAATTGAACTGAATCCACATTGGCAATTTGACCAAACCTTTGTTACATATTAAACCATGAGTGCGAAAGAAATTCTGTTGGAAGTGGCGGAAAAGCTGCCGCCGGACGCCACGCTCGTTGATGCCATTTACGAGCTGGAATTCCGCCAGGCGGTCGAACAAGGTTTGGCCGAACTGGATCGGGGCGAAGGCGTCCCGATTGAGGAGGTCAAAGCCAAAATCGCCGCATGGGCTGGAAAATAATCATCGCCCCGTCGGCGCAGGTGGATCTGGAGGACATCGTCCGCTACATTGCCCAGCACAATTCCGATGCGGCGGCGCGGATGGGTTATGAATTGATCACGCGCGCCGAAAGTGTGGCGGCTTTCCCGGAAGTCGGGCGGGTGGTGCCGGAGTTCCGGCAGCCGAATCTGCGCGAGGTGATTTGCCGGTCGTATCGCATCATCTACCGGCTGCGGCGCGACGAGCAGCGGATTGACATTGTCCGTTTCTGGCACGGGGCGCGCGGGTTTCCACACATTCCAACGGGAGGCTAAAATGCCGGAGGCACTGCCGCTTTCGTTGTTGAACGATTTTTTTTACTGTCAGCGCCGGGCGGCGTTGAAAGTCGTCGAGGGCTGGCGTGAATTCAATCAGCACACGGAGCGCGGCGACATCGTCCACGAACACGCGGATTTGCCCGGCTACGAAGTCGCCAAAGGCGTGACGTTGTTGCGTTCGTTGGCGGTCTGGTCCGAACGGCTGGGCTTGAACGGCAAGTGCGACATTGTGGAACAGCATCCCGACGGCTCGCTGTTTCCCGTCGAATTCAAACTGGGCAAACGGCGCAAGTGGGAAAATGACGACGCGCAGCTTTGCGCCCAGGCGCTTTGTCTGGAGGAAATGTTTGGCCGCTCCATTTCGCGCGGTGCGATTTTCCATGCGGACAGCAAACGCCGGCGCGAAGTGGAATTCACCGCTGAACTGCGCCAGCGGACGGAAGACGCGGCGCGGCAGTTGCATGAATTGCTCGAATTGGAATCGGTTCCGCCCGCCGAGTATCGGGATGCCTGCCAGGAATGTTCGCTGTTTGAAATCTGTCTGCCCAAAGCGACCGGCGTTGGCAGCCGGGCTGCGCAACTGGCCGGCCAACTTTTCAAAATCTGATTTATGAAACCGAACCCGGATAAAATTGATGACGCAGTGCTGGCGTTGCTGCATCTGACCAGTTTCCGCGAACACGGCGATCCATTGCCGCGCGCCTGGAAAGGGCACGATTGGGATGCGCTGGGCCGGTTGCACGCGAAGGGCTTCATCGGCAATCTCGTCGGCAAGGCCAAGTCCGTCGTGCTGTCGGAAGTCGGCGAACGCCGGGCGCGTGAACTTTTCGCGCAACTGTTTTGCGACTGATGCCATGCCGGAAATCATCCAAAACACACTTTACCTGACCACGCACGCCACGTTTGTCAGCCGCGATCATCTGACCTTGCAGGTGGAGGTGCCGGTGTATCCGGCGGATTTGCCGGCGGAAAAGCGAACGCGCGACCAGGCCACCGACTGGCGCAAAGTATCCATCCCGATTCATCACCTCGAATCACTCTGCGCATTTGGTCCCATCACCGTCACGCCGCCCGCGCTGGATCTGTGCTGGGAACATGGCGTGGCCGTGAATTTCTTGAGCGAGTTCGGCTACCTTCAAGCGCGCATGACCGGCGTGGCGGATACCAGCGTCACGTTGCGCCGGGCGCAATTTCGCGCCGCTGACGTGCGGACCAAATGCGCCGGCATTGCCCGGCAGATCATTGCCGGCAAAATACAGAACAGCCGCAATTCGCTGCTGCGCGCCGCGCGGGAAACTGATTCAGCAGAAGAGCAAGATCGTCTGACCGAAGCCGCCGACGCGCTGGCCCGGCAGATTCAGGAGCTTGGCCGCTGGACGCCGGAGAGGTTGTCTGCAGCCGATGCGCTGGATCAATTGCGCGGCGCGGAAGGCATGGCGGCGCAGACTTATTTTGGCGTGTTCGCATTGTTGCTGAAACAGCAGCGCGAGGATTTTTCCTTTACCGGCCGCAGTCGTCGTCCGCCGCGCGACCGCATCAACTGCCTGCTGTCATTTCTTTACGCGCTCATTCGACACGATTGCATTGCGGCGCTGACGAGCGTTGGGCTGGATCCGTTCGTCGGGTTTCTCCATGCCGAGCGCCCGAACCGTCCGGCACTGGCGTTGGATTTGATGGAGGAATTTCGCACATGGATTGCCGACCGCCTCGCGGTCACACTCATCAACCGCAAACAAATAGGTTCGGAACATTTCCGGGAACGCGAAGGCGGCGCGGTGGAATTTACCGACATCGGGCGCAAGCACGTCATTCAAGCCTATCAGACGCGCAAGCAGGAAACTTTGCAACACCCATTGCTGGACCAGCGACTGCGCGTTGGACAGATGCCCTTTATCCAGGCTCGCGTGCTGGCCCGGCATTTGCGGGGTGACATTGCGGAATACATTCCACTGGTGCCCAAATAAATTTCGCCATGCTCATCCTCGTCACCTACGATGTTTCAACCGTGGAAAAAGCTGGAGTCCGGCGGCTGCGGCGGGTGGCTCGCGCATGTGAGGACTATGGCATTCGCGTGCAAAAAAGTGTGTTTGAATGCCAGGTCGGACAAACGGAATGGGTGCAACTGAAAGACCGTTTATTAAAAGAGATAAAAGAGGAAGAAGACTCACTCCGGTTTTATTACCTGGACGAAACGGCCAAACAAAAAACCGAGCATTATGGCGTCGAAAAGCCGATGGACTTCACCGAGCCGCTGATTTTATGACTCCGTTTCCGCGAACCACAAGTGACGGCTTATATGCCGGGTTTTCGCGCTGGAGCGGAAAGACAATGGCGACGCGAGATTTTTCTTGTTCTTTGACATCTCTCAAATCTGATATGCAAGAAAAACTGGTGGGATTGCGGAAATGGGATACAAAGTCTTTGCGACTTGGCCAGTTGGGCAGGTCGCAGTCGCCCCGGTCAATTGGCCGGGGCGCGGATTGAAACGTGTCCATTCAGGGGCGAAAATACGTCAAATGCGAGTCGCCCCGGTCAATTGGCCGGGGCGCGGATTGAAACAACGGCAAAGATTCCAGCGGTGACACTCTTGCCGCCGTCGCCCCGGTCAATTGGCCGGGGCGCGGATTGAAACAATAAAATCAATGGTTTTTGAACGTAAAAATAAAGTCGCCCCGGTCAATTGGCCGGGGCGCGGATTGAAACAATAAAATCAATGGTTTTTGAACGTAAAAATAAAGTCGCCCCGGTCAATTGGCCGGGGCGCGGATTGAAACTTTGACGCCGGCCAGCCGTTCCTCTTTGGAAACGGTCGCCCCGGTCAATTGGCCGGGGCGCGGATTGAAACACTGTTGTGGTGGCAACACTTACTATTTTTTCCCGTCGCCCCGGTCAATTGGCCGGGGCGCGGATTGAAACAGGCTGGCGGCAATACGGTCTTTGCGCCGCTGCGCGTCGCCCCGGTCAATTGGCCGGGGCGCGGATTGAAACTTGGCAACCGGCGCGAATTATGTCACGCGAAAAGAGTCGCCCCGGTCAATTGGCCGGGGCGCGGATTGAAACAGCCCGATCTTGCCGCATTTGCGTTTCCAGCGGAGTCGCCCCGGTCAATTGGCCGGGGCGCGGATTGAAACGAACGCACCGAATCCGATCCGGCTGCGGCTACGGTGTCGCCCCGGTCAATTGGCCGGGGCGCGGATTGAAACAAGGTTTATCATGTTGCCGGATTCGGGCTGCGTCGTCGCCCCGGTCAATTGGCCGGGGCGCGGATTGAAACACCCCGAACGTATTGCCGGAGTGGTCATCTGAAAGTGTCGCCCCGGTCAATTGGCCGGGGCGCGGATTGAAACATCTCGGCTGCGTGTGCTACGTGCGGCCGATGAAGTCGCCCCGGTCAATTGGCCGGGGCGCGGATTGAAACACCGTCTATTGGGAGGCCACCGGCCACTGAGCAGCGTCGCCCCGGTCAATTGGCCGGGGCGCGGATTGAAACCAGGCGGCATCTTTGCTGCCGTGGGCGAGACAGGTGGGAAAACATGCCACATAAAATCTGTATGCAACCACTGTGGCGGTTTGGTGTTCAATCGGCATCGAAATGCAATCAAGCATACAAAATCGCAAGCCGGACGAGCTGGATCGTCAAGCAGTCACGGAATTCTTTTGCGCCAAGCCTCTGTTGAAAAGAGGCAGGCCAATTATGCAGGAATTGCTCTGGGTTTTGGAGGGGCGTCCAGCGGAGGAACAACATGCAAAAATCCTGCCGGATTATTGCTACAACATCTTTGAGGCAGTTAGAAAAACTTATTTTAAGAGCCTTCCAGCCGTGACGGACATCGTTTATGTCAGGAATCGAACGGCCCTGGCCGAAGCGAAGACAATTGAGGCGACGAGGAAGGTGATTCAGATGGATTGGAACAATTTGGGGCGACTCTGCGGGATTGCGTCGCGCTGTTGGCGGTTTGCCAAATTTGAAGCTGAAAACGGGGTGGACGGAGAGGGATTTGATGGTTGGACGCCTGAAAAGGTGAAAGAAATGTTCATGATCATCTTCGGCCAGAAGTGGGTGAAGGAAAATGCTGGCAGAATTGCCGCCGAAAATCCCGACAAAATATTGGCCGAAAAATTGAACGAGTTGATTGCGCCCTGGCTGGAAGAAGCGACGTCTAAAACAACGATGTTCACCGGCGTCGCCTGCCAGTGGAGTGCCACCGCGATGGAAGAATTTCACACCGGATTTGCCGCGGGCCTGCGCAGTTTTATAGATGAGAACAGCCAGCTTGTCGGCGAGACCAGCCGTTCGGGAACGTATGCTTTTCTGGCGCTCGCGTGGCCTGAAATCAAAGCCATGCTGGATTCCGTCCCCAAGAAGACTTTGACTGATTTGCATGAATGGTTGCTGCCGTTCATGCGCATGGAGATTTTCCCGTATCTTGACGTTGAGCAACTTCGCGATGTGTGCGCGCCACCGTCCAGTTTCGGCATTGGCATCAGCTTGAGGCCGCCAAGACGCCGCCGCGAGAATTCATCTGCCTAGTGCTTCAATTTCCGACTCGTTAGTTTTTTCCCACCTGGCCTGCTAAAACTTCAGGCGTGATTATTGAATTCAATGGCACGCTGAAAAAGGCAGGTTCAAAACCAGCGCGAAATGGCATCGGTATGGCGCAAGCCATCCGTGGCTGTTTTACCCGCTGGTTTGACTCTTCCGTCAACGCTCCCGAATTCAAATCATTTCCCTGGGTGCCTTCGTCCACATCGGGAAAAACCACCACGGCGGAGAAAAACAAATAACAAACAAAAGGAAAAACTATGGTAGTCAAACTGGAAGTGTTCAAGACCGTCCACAATACGTGGCCGGCCAAAAATGGGATGGCGGCAGGCGAATCGTTCGACCTGCTGTGTCTTGACGTGAGCAATCCGCCAGAGCACCGGATGGAAGAAATGTTGTATTACCGGACCAAACCGGAAGAACGCGAAGCCCACTACGTCAACGGCACGGGCAAAACCATCACGGTGGGCGTCGCCAAAATTCGGCACGCCGACAAAGGTGGCAAGGCCACCATCCTCGGGACCATCATCCCGGAAGCCATCAAGAAGTAAAATCATGGCTAAGAATCCTCGAATTGACAGGGATTGGCGCGAGCCGATTCGTAAATCCGAGGTCGCCACGGACTTTGGCATATCACTGGCGCGAATCCAGTGGGACCTTTTTGCAACGCCGACCTTCAAGGGCACCGTCCCTCGATCAAATATTGCTTACGGCATGGCGTTTCGCTGGTTGCAAGAATTGGCCAAAGTCTGTGGCGTGCCCTATAAACGCCTTCTCATAGCACTGCGAGGTGAAGAAGGCGAAACGAATGGGCGTTTCCACTTCCACTGTCTGGTGGGGGGAACTGCTGCTCGCAACTATCACACGTTGCAACATCAGGCTGAACATCTGTGGAAGATTCAGACGGGTGGGGCGCGCGTAGATGTTCGTCAATATGACCGCGCACTGGCTGGCGCGGACTACGTTGCGAAGTGCCTGGGGGCAAATGCATACGAGCTGAACAAATACAGTTTTGCGAACACGGTGACGCTGTCTTCGTCGGTTATTCGCCTGATAGCGAGTATAGACGAGAGTGGAGACAGACGCTGCGGCTGGGACACATGAAAAAACGGGCTGGTGGCCAAAGCGGCGGGTCATAACCGCAGTCGGTTCCCGCAGTGAGTAACCTTTGCGATGAGACAGCCTCCCGGATTGCGGGCATAACGGCGTGATCTTGCCTAAGAGTGGCTTGTTCACCACGGTTTGATAAAAAACACGTCGTTGAAAATCCGCCGCGGATGCCGGGATAAAACGCCAAAGCTATTGTGGCGCGTGTCAAAGTTAACGGATTCCTTGGACGGGGGCCGGTGGCGGGGGGCGGGCGCTCCGCGCCCGCCTCCCGCTGCCGGACCCGGGCCAAGGCTCCTTGTAGAATTCCTATGCCCTGATGCAAATGCCGTTTGGCAGGAAACAGCGGGCGGTTGCAGAAAAGATTTATGCGCGACGAACAACACCAATTTTTGACGCTGCTAGGCCAGTTGCCAGCCCGCCTGACGGCGGAGCAGGCGGCGTGGGTGTTGAACTGCCAGGTGCATGATTTGCCGGCGTTGGTCGCAGCGAAGCTGCTCAAGCCGCTGGGAAATCCACCGGCCAACGGCATCAAGTTTTTCGCCACCGTTGATGTGCTGGAACACGTCAGGGATCGCAACTGGCTGGTGCGCGTCACCAGCACCATCAATCAACATTGGCAAAAGAAAAACGCTCCCCCAGAAAGAACTCACGGTGAGCGGGCAGACGTCGCTGGCGGCGGTAGCCTGACTAAAAACATACTTCTTTCCGCCCGGCGGAAAGTTGCGCGTCAGCGATCAGGCCAGCGCGAGCGGGTGACGAGTCCAGACATCTGAGGTAGTCTGTCAAGCGTTTGGCAAAAGTTATTCACATGG
>CAYVGC010000005.1:0-87996 GCA_964449815.1 uncultured Bifidobacteriaceae bacterium | reverse complement strand
TAGGAGCCGTGGAATTTCAGGAACTGGTTGTCGTCCTCTGAAAAATGATCCGTGGCCGTGTCGGCGAGGGTCGCGGCAATGGTGCCGGCGAGCGTCGGGATCGCGTCCTTGATGTCTTCGTTGTGCGTTAATTTTACTGGTGTTTCAGCGCTCATAAGCGGATTGTCAGAATAACTTGCCCTTCATCATTGTTCAAGCGCAACTTAAAGTGGACTTTTTCGCCCGCAGGAAAACAATGCTATGTGGCGGGCACGAATTGTTGAAGCCATTTCGTCAAACCGAACAGCGCAAGGAAAATTATGGCGCTGGTCGCGTGCGAAATGATCGGCGCGACCGCCAGCCAGTCCACCAAGACGACGCCTGCAAGCAGATTGCTGACGAGCAAGCCGATGTTGATCCCGCCGCCGAAAAAAACGGTCCGCAGGCAGCGAATCAGCCACAGCATCAGCACGATTGAAATCCAGAGGGCGGACTGGCGGAAGTTTCCGACATTCATGGTCATGGCCAGAACGATTGGCGCGGCCAGCAGCAGCAGCGGCCGGAACGGAACCTTGCCGCGAACGCTTTCGCGCCGGGCGACATAGCTCAAGCCGACGACATAAAGCGCCAGCGCCGCGCCGCAGAAGATCGGGAAGCCATTCAAGCCGTCCGCGCCGGCGGCGCCCGCGATGGGGTAAACCCAGAAGCGGCACGCGCCCATCAGCCATGGCGACGCCGTCAAAAATTTGTGCGTGAAATCATACAGCACAATGAACAGCGCGAGCAAAACTGCCGCCGCCGCCGCGACTTTGCCGCAGAACAGCAGCAGGAAAATTCCCAGCGCGAGCTGGCCGAAGCCGAAACCCCAGACCATTTTTGCAGAAATTTTTCCGGTCGGGATCGGGCGTTCCGCGCGGCGCTGCCGGTCAAATTCCTCATCAAAGGCGTCGTTCAAAAACGTGCCGCCGGTGTAAAGAAGGCTGACGCCAAGAAGCAGAAATGGCAGCTTCCAGTAATTTCCGCCGCCGCCGAGCCACCAGCCCGCGAGGCTGTTGGACCAGACGGTCGGCAGGTTCGACACACGTCCGAGCACGAACAGCGTGCGAAATTGCGGGGCGGAATTCATGACGCGCGCAGGAAACCAAAAAAATCAGCGGCTGGCGAGTCCGCGTTTGGCGAGTTCCGCCAGCGTCCAGTCATATTCCTGCGCGAGCTGTTCCACGACGTTCTGCGATTTCAGCTCCGGCGGCAGGACTTCCCAGGTGTAAGTTTCCATCTCGAGGTGCGGGCAGATCTCCGGCGATTCCGCCAGCAAGTCCAGGATGCCGAGCAGATGGTCGTTGGTGTTTTCAAACGGCGGCGCCGCCGGCGCGTGGAGCGGAACGTGAAAATGTATTCGCCATTCTTCAGCCGGATGCGCGACGAGTGATGCTTGATGAGAAAGCGCGTCCGGCAAATCGCGGTAGATGGTGCGGTCGCCGGCTTCGTCGCGGGCGACGACTTGATGCAGGTAAACGTCGTCGCAAAATTTTTCCAATTCCCCGCACGCTTCCGGCGTCGGCGAAACCTTCAACGCGGAGCTTAAATGGATTTTGCTGATCTTGATGCCATGATTTACGAGGCAGGGCAGGGCATTTTGCGGCTCCTCAAATTCCACGGCGAAATGGCAGGTGTCGTAGGTGACGCCGAGATGCTCGTCCAGGCGGGGGTCATGCGGATGCTCGGCGCGGAAATGATCGAAGGCATGAAGCGTCTCCGCGCTGCTTTCCAACTGGCACAGGGGTTCGGGTTCGAGGCCGAGATGCAGTTTGCGTCCAGTCTTTTCACTGACCCGGGCGATGTGTTCGATGGTGCGCCAGAGGTTCTGGCGGATGATTTTCAGCGCGTCGGCGGACGGATGAAATTCCTTGAACGTGCCGGGCAGGGTGCTGACGCTGCCGGCCACGCCGGCGGGCAAAAGTTCCGCCAGCAGGTTGAACAGCAGATTGGTGTAGGCCACACGCTCCGGCGAGGTCCAGTCGGGGCGGTAAGCCTGCTCCTTGACGCGGGCGCCGTGAAACTGGCCGCAGGGAAATCCGTTGATCGTGAAAATATAGCAGGAGTTTTTATCCAGCCAGCGGTGAAATTCCAGCAGCGCGCCGGGTTCGCTCAATTCCACCGCCGCGCGTCCGCCCAGGCGCAGGCCGATGGCGAACGGCTTTTGCGGGCAGACTTTTCCGCGGACGGCGAGAGAGTGGTTTTTCAGCGCAGCAAACGTCTCCATCCACGTCTCGCCGCGGTGGATATTGGTGCAATATGCAAGCTGGAGCGAATGGTTTAATTGCATGGCCGTCAAAACAAGATGCGTCCAAATCAATTGTTTGCAAGGTGCAAACGGACGTTGACACCTCTGCGAGGCGGGTTTAACCTCTGGAAAAAGCAACTGACCATGTTACTTCGCATTAGTTTGATTGTGGCCATCCTGGCCGGACTCGGTGCCGGCGGCCTGGGATACTATGAGGTGTCCACGCAAATTCCGTCGCTTACCACGCAGCGTGATACTGAAAAGCAAGACAAGGAAAAGGCCCTGACCGAACTTGCCAGCACCAAGAGCACCCTCAAAAAAACGCAGAGCGACCTGGCGCAGACGCAGCAGGAACTGGCCGACACAAAGTCCGAACGCGACAAAGCCACGGCCCGCGCCGAAGCGCAATCCAAGCGTGCGGATGAACTTTCCGACAAGCTCGCCAAGGCGGTTTCCGCTCGCGATGACGCCCAAAATCAACTGGCGGCCTACAAAGCGACGGATTTGACGCCGGAACAGATCATCAAGCTCAATAAAAATCTCAAGGATGCCAACGCCCAGATTGAAGCCATCAACACCGAAAAAACGGTTTTTCAGCGCGAGATTGTCCGGCTTAAAACCCGGCTGTTGAAATACGAGGATCCGGATGCCTTCGTCAAATTGCGCCCGGATTTGAAAGGCAAAATTCTGGATGTGGATCCCAAATGGGACTTTGTCATTCTCAACATTGGCGAAGACCAGGGGGCGCTGCAGGATGGTGAATTGCTGGTCAGCCGCGAGGGCAAGCTGGTGGCCAAGGTCATCATTCGCCGCGTTGAAAAAGACCGTTGCATCGCCAACATCATCCCCGGCTGGAAGCTCGGCGATCCAATTGAAGGCGACGAAGTCACCCCGGCGCATCCCGCGCCCGCATCCTGAAATGAAATCCCGCGCCGCCCAACTGCTGATTTTGCTAATGCTGGCGGCATTGGTGGCGACGCTTGCCGGCTGCGCCACCAGCGAACCCGACAACGCCTCCGTCCGTCCGTGGAATTCGCCGGAAGGCTGGCAGGGTGGCGCTCTGGGCGGCATGGAGGACATGCAGCACCGCTAAGTTTTCCGGCGCACACAGCGTGACGGCGTCAGAATAAAATCCACCTTGGCGTCATGCGGTTCTGTCGGGATCACTTCCAGCAGTTGAAAATCATAAGCCACACCGCATTTTATCCCGCTGACTTTTTCCAGCAACCGGTCGTAAAATCCCCGCCCGCGGCCCAGCCGGTTGCCGCGCAAATCAAACGCCATTCCTGGCACTAGAATCAGGTCAAACTGTTCCAGTGGAATTTCCGCGCAAGTTGAAACTGGCTCTCGCACGCCAAATTTTCCGGCCACGACCTCCTGCGCCGGATTATTTACCCGCCGCGCCGAGTAGCCTTTTTTGTCGAGATCGAAAAAAGGCAGGGCGATGATTTTCCCATCGGCCAGCGATTCCTCCAACAACGGCCAGACATCCGGTTCATCCGGCAACGGCGCAAAAAACAAAATCGTGTGTGCGCTCGGCATCTGCGCCTTCAGCCGTTCGCAAAGCTCCATGGATTCCACCGCCCGCACTGCCGGGGAAATCTTTTCAAGCTGCGCGTGGACTTTCTGGCGCAGGTCGGATTTGGTTTTGCTGTTGCTCATGGCCATTTTGTTCGCCTTTGCTTTCCGTCGAACACCGTTCCGTCAGCAAATCCGAGATGGCCATGAATCGTGCAACGAAAATAGGCGTTGGTAAAATCATTGTCAGGCATTCTGGGGCGAAGAATTTCGTAGCTACAGTTGTTGGTCGTAAAAGTAGCCCAGCTCTCTGCCGGTTTTCGGATCTTGTCGCTGGGACAAATCAGGATTTTCGGCGTGCAAAGCTCATTTGACATAACGAGAAAACTGTCGGCGAGGTGATTGCTATTATCGCCAGCCCAAATTCGCGCCGCGCACCCGATGGATGACATATAATTTCCACAGGAAACAGATTCGCTCCATCGTTTTAGTCGAGGTTTAGAAATTGCGAACAAAGCAAAGCCAATCAGAAATATTCCAAGCAAGGTAAAAATGACATCCCGCTTTTTCATCTGTGTGAATCTGTGGCTTTTCGTTTTTCCGTAAATTGTTTCCGCCAGTTGTCGAGCCGTTCCTTGATTTTCTTTTCCACGCCCTGTTCGGTTGGCTCGTAAAATATCTTGTCCACACCCAGATAATCCTGCGCCACGAAATGTTCCTTGCCGTCATGCGCGTATTCGTAGCCGACGCCGTGGCCAAGTTTTTTAGCGCCGGCATAGTGGCCGTCGCGCAGATGTTCCGGCACGGGAATCGTGCGGCCGGAGCGGACATCCTCCAGCGCGGCGTCAATCGCGCAGATGGCACTGTTGCTCTTGTTCGCCGTGGCGATGTAAATCGTCGCCTCGGCCAGCGGAATCCGCGCCTCCGGCCAGCCGACAAATTCCGACGCGGACAACGCGGCGTTCGCCAGCACCAGCGCCATCGGATCGGCGAGTCCGACATCTTCCGCCGCGCAAATCACAATGCGCCGGGCGATGAAGCGCGGGTCTTCGCCGGCGTGGATCATTTTCGCCAGCCAGTAAAGCGCCGCGTCGGGATCACTGCCGCGCATGGATTTGATGAACGCCGAAATCGTGTCGTAATGAGCGTCGCCGTCGCCGTCATACACGACGGCCTTTTTTTGGATGCTCTGCTCGGCCACTTCGAGCGTGATGCGAATGAGGCCGTCCGCTGACGGCGCGGTGGTGAGGGCGGCGATTTCCAGCGAGTTGAGTGCTTTGCGGGCGTCGCCGTCGGCGATGGTGGCCAGATGGCGCAACGCCGTTTCATCGGCAAAAATTTTCAAATAGCCGAGGCCGCGTTCCTTGTCGGCCAGGGCGCGTCGCAAAAGCAAAAACAAATCGTCCTCAGTCAGCGGGCGCAGCTCAAAAATCTGCGAGCGGGAGACGAGCGGCGAGTTGACGAAGAAAAACGGGTTGTGCGTCGTCGCGCCAATGAGCTTGATGACGCCGCTTTCCACATCCGGCAGCAGCACGTCCTGCTGGGCCTTGTTGAAGCGGTGGATTTCGTCAATGAACAGGATGGTGGCCGCGCCGGTGTTTTCCAGGCGGTTGGCGGCGGCGGAGAGCACGCGCCGCATGTCGGCGACATTTGACTCGACGCCGCTCAAGCGCTCGAATTTGCTTTTGGTTTGGCGGGCGATGATTTGTGCGAGCGACGTTTTGCCGGTGCCGGGCGGCCCGAAGAATATCAGCGATTGGATGCGGTCGGCCTCGATGGCGCGGCGGAGGAGCTGGCCGGGGCCGAGGATGTGCGACTGTCCGGCGTATTCATCAAGGTTGCGCGGACGCATCCGCGCGGCGAGCGGCTGGCTTTTGAAGGTGTCAGGCGCGGGGGCAATGATTTCTTCCGGCAATTTTTTAGCCGGATGGGAAAACAAATCGTCGCGCGCCATGCGCTGAAATTAACATCGGCAAACGTGTTACCCAAAAGAAAAAAGCAATTCAAAGCTGCTGGAGCCGGTAGAAAATGACCGGATTGGCGGAGTCAAGGGACACGGTTTGTGAGGCGTTGGTCGGCTGATAATTCATCAGCGGCGTCCAGGTGACGGGCGGTGTGAGCGAAATGGTGGATTGCAACTGGTAGCTGGCACCGGGGGTGGCAAACAACGTCAGGCTGCGTCCTTGGCCGACATCGGCTTGGGGACGAAGCAGGGGGTTGTTACCAACCACCACGACTTCGCCGGTTTGCACCATCACATTGGCGCAGGTGGAGCCGTCAGCAGTGTTGCCGGTCGCGGTGGTTGCAGGGATGCTGAAAATGGCTGAAGGCTGGCCCGGGGCCGCCTGAAAATTCACTTGTGCCACCTGGTTGGTGCCGGTCAATGGCTGGTTTGCAGCGATCTGCAATTGGATGACGAGCTGGTTGTTTTGGTTTTGCAGCGAGCCGGATATGATCGGCGGCGTGAAGGTCAGCGTGGGGTTCAGCAGGCTGGTTCTCGGCCAGCCGAGCGTGATCTGCACGTTTGTCACGCTGCTGCTGGAAGCCACCGTGATGGGCAGGCAGTTTGCCTGGCCCGTTGGCACGGCGGCGGTTCCGAGTCTGAATTCAAGGTAATCCCCGACCGTGATGACCAAGGTTTCAGAAATGCTCAAGGCGGGATTGACGGTGTCGGTGACGATGACGTTGAGGTAGTTGGTCGTGGAAGCGCAGGCCCGTCCTGGCGTCCAGCTAACGATGCCATTGGTCGGGTTGATGGTTGCACCGGCGGGCGCGCTGGCATCCAGGCTGAAAGTGAGCGGATCACCCGTGAAATTTTGCGGCAAGGTTTTCAGCCGCAGACTGCCATCGGGAGTGGCGGTGAAGCCGGCCAAGGCCGCTTCATTTGAAAAATCGCTTTGATCGCCGGCGCTGTCATATGCCTTGGCTGCAAAAAAATAAGGCGTGTTTTCGAGCAGGCCTGAAATTACCACGTTAGTCACATTGCCGACGGAGACGGTATTGGTGTATTGGTGGCTGACACCGCCATAATATATGTTGTAGCCGGTTACGGTGGCGTCGGGGCTGGCGATCCAAGTCAGGTTGGCACTAAGGCTGGCGGCACCGGACAGCGGCAATCCGGTGACCAGCAAGCTTGAAAGAATCCAGCGCAAGACATTGCTCTGCTTCCCCCACCAAAACCTTAATCGCATGGCAATCACGCCATTGTGTGACGCACACACCTTGCCAACCGATTTGGTTATCCGTGAATTTTTTTCTAATTCTGCCCGGACAGTGCCTCCTGGCACATTTGTCCGGTGAATCCCAATTAGAATCAGGCGCTTAAGAGGTTAGAAAAGGGCCGGAGATCCTAAACTAAAATCAAACAAACTGAATTGCTTCATTAGCAATCCAATGAGGCTGGACAGCTTTAAGACAGCCTTGGGACAGGCGTGTCTTGAAATGGCGTGTCTGCCGGAACTGGCGGGACAAAAAAACCCGTCCGTGGACGGGCTTTTGAAATAACCCCCACTCTTGCCGTGTCGAACTCGATCCTTAGAACATGTATTGCTACATGTGGAACTTGCTGGTCTGCTTTCGGCTTCCAGTGAAGGCATGCCGGCCGCAGCCCGAACTCATCCCGCTAACGTTTTAATTACGGTTCAAGGACTGTTGCGAATCACGAACAGAGCAGGGAAATCTGGTTTTCAAAAGAACAATTTCTACCCAATACATCGTCTGTTTCGAGGCCGGCCTCAAGTAATTTCTCCAAAAAAAATTTCCGGTTTTGCCGGCAAAAACTTGCATTCAGATTTGAATGGGAGTTTAATTAAAATCTTTTCGCCGTTTTCAGGATTTTATTCCGTCATTTTCATGCTGGCGTGAGCTTGAAGTTCGGCCACCTGTTTTTCCAGTTCGCGCGTGCGGCGGATCAATTCCGGCAACTGTTGCAGCGCAATCATCTGGCGCTTGGCCTGTTTGTCCGGCGCGGCGGGGATGCCGAGCACGGTGCCCCGGTCAGGAATGTCCCGCATGACGCCGGACTTCGCGCCGACTGTCGCCTGGTCGCCCAGTTTCAAATGTCCGGCAATGCCTGATTGTGAGGCGATGACGCAATAATCTCCGAGCCGCGTGCTGCCGGCGAAACCAACCTGGCCCATGACCAGGCAATTCCGTCCGATGACCACGTTGTGCGCGATGTGAACGAGGTTGTCAATTTTCGTGCCCGTGCCGATGATCGTGGCACCGAGTGCGCCGCGATCAATGGCCGTGTTTGCGCCGATTTCCACGTCGTCATGAACGATCACATTTCCAACCTGCAACATTTTCCGGTGACGGCCTTCGTCGAAAACATAGCCGTAGCCGTCCGAGCCGATGACCGTGCCGGCGTGAATGGTGACACGATCCCCGAGCCGGCATTTCGTGTAAACGACGACATTTGGAAACAGGCAGACATCGTCGCCAAGCTGGCAGTCGCGGCCAAGGTGGTTGCCACCGAGCAGGGCGGAGCGGGCGCCGATTTTTACGCGCGCACCGATGACGCAGTTTGGTCCAATGTGCGCGGTGGGATCAATCTGCGCGGAAGCGGCGACGGTGGCGCTCGGATGAATGCCGGCGGGCTGCAGGTCGGGCGGAAAAAACACCGGCAACAATTTGGCGACCGCCACCCGCGCATTTGGAACGCGGATGAGAACTTTCGTTGCCGAGGCAAATTCGCCGGACACGAGAATGGCTGAGGCCTGGCTTTGTTCGGCGGCGGTGAAGTAACTGTCTTTTTCGGCGAAGGTGAGGTCGCCGGGCCGCGCGTTGTCGGCTGAATTGAAACCGGTCAGTTCGATGGCCCCGTCGCCGAGGACTGTGCCCCGGAGCTGTTCCGCGATTTGAGCGGCTGTGATTGTCATGGCGTAAAGGGGTTGGTTGGATGATTTTTTCCGGCCCCGGCGCCAGGTTTTAAGCGCCGGTCAAAGATTTCTCAGGCTGATCATCTGCTGCGCCTCGACATCCCAGAGTTTTAATCGCAGGCAGCGGATGATGTCCGCCGGCCATAATGAAGTGGTTTTGGGCCTGGCCAGTTCAGGAATGGATTTGAGAACTTCCGGGAGACGGTAAAACGGGACGCGGGCGTTGAGATGATGAATGTGGTGGTAGCCGATGTTGGCCGTGAACCAGGCCATGACCGGGCCGGTTTTCAGGAAGCTGGAAGATTCCAGCGCGGCCTTCTCGTAAGCCCAGCCGGCCCGGTCGTAAAAAGCAACGCCGGGGAAATTGTGCTGCGCGTAAAACAAATAAGCCCCGATGGCGCTGGCGACGAAGTGCGGGACGAGCAGCGTGAGCAACAGCGCCGACCAGCCAAAGCAATAGGTCAGCGCCGCCGCAAAGGTGACGTGGACCACCGTGGCGATCAGGCAGTCGGAGTGTTCGCGCGGCTGGTTAAAAAACGGATAGATGCACATGCCCCAGAGAAACACAAACAGATAGCCACACAGGATGGTCAACGGATGGCGCATGAACAGATATTGCAGCCGCACGGCCTTCGAGGATTTCAAATATTGCTCGCGCGTCATGATGGGATAGGAGCCGATATGGGCGCTGCGAAGCTTCGAGTTGTGCTTGTGATGATAGTTGTGCGAGGCGCGCCAGATGCTGCTGGGGCTTAACGACAGAATGCCAAAGACCCGCATGAAGCCCTCGGCCAGCTGGGATTTGGATAAAATCGCATGGTGCTGCTGGTCGTGGTAGATCACAAACAGCCGGAGCACAAGCAGCCCGCTTAAAAGGCTGCAGGTGATTCGTCCGGCCAGTGGAAAATGCATCCCGGCAATATGTGGCAGCGTTCCGGCGATGCAGCCCGCCAGTAAAAATGTCGTGGACAGGACGCACCACCAGCTTTTCGCCGTGGAATCCGCCGCGTAGGGTTTCGTTGCCAAAATGAGTTCTTTTCCGGTGCGCATGGTCGTGATGACTCTCCTTATGGTCGGCTGAAACAGTGCATTTGTCCACGATGACTTTTCCAAATTTTCAAGGCTCCGCCCGCACCTTGCAAACGATTCTCCCAAACTCCGTGCCTGGAACCGGAGGGGCGGGCGGTTGATGTTGCCTTTCGTCATGTTTCAATGAGCTTGTTTTCCAGCCGCAATTCAGCGGCCATTTCTGCCGGCGTGCCATCGGCGAAACCGGTGGTTCCTTGATGGATTTTTCGGGCTTCACCGCGTCCGGTGTGTTAACGGTATTCGGAACCAGTCAAACGCAATGCCCCAGCTAAAAAACGTGACATGAAATCGCCCGCCGGCCTTGGATGGATTCTGCTGCCCGCGCTCCTGCTCGTTCTGCGCCTGCCGCCCAACGGTTTTGCGCAGACCGCCGCCACTTATCACGCCCGCGCCGATCAGGCCCTGCAAAGTTTCCTGCTCAAGTTCTGGGACGGCGGGCAGCAATATCTGTCGCAGAACTATCCCAGCTCGAATTCGCTGACCGGCTACTGGACTTTTGCCCAGGGCTGGGATGCCCTGCTGGATGGCGTCGAGCGCACCGGCGGCCGGCAATATCTCGGTTTGATTGAAAGCTTTTATCTCGGCCAGAACCAGCGCGGCTGGTATAGCGGTTACTACGACGATGAATGCTGGATGACGCTGGCGCTGATGCGTGCCTACGATCTGACCACCAACCTGACTTATTTGAACGAGGCGCAGGCGATTTATGCAGACATCGAAGGCGGCTGGGACAACACCTGTTGCGGCCCCGCCGTGGGCGGACTTTGGTGGGACAAGGCCCACACGCAAAAAGCCACCGCCGCCAACGCCGGCGCCGCGCTCGCCGGGGCGCGGCTTTATGAGCGCACCGGCAACGCCGCTTACCTGAGCTTTGCGCAGCAGGTCTATTCGTTTTGGTTCACAAACATGGTGGACCAGTCCACCTTTCAAGTCTGCGATCACCTGGACACCGACGGCACCAAGGTCTGGTGGCAGTTCACCTACAACGAGGGCCTGATGATCGGCGCGAGCGTCGAGTTAAACCGCGCCACCGGCAGCGCCACCTACCTCAACAACGCGAACAACATCGCCGGCTTCATGACCGCGCATGAAATTATTTCGACTGCTTACGGGAACGCGCTTTACGACGGCGACAACGCCGGTTGCGGCGGCGACTGCCATGAGTTCAAAGGCCCCGCCTACCGCTACTTGATGCTGCTTTACCAGCAAAACACCACCAAGAGTCAATACAGCTACGTCCTCCGGTCCAGCGCCAATGCCGTCTGGAACCTGGCGCGCAACACCAACTCCACCGTCTTTGCCGTGAACTGGGCCGGGCCGACCATGACCAATGTGGACGAGCCTCAGGATGATGCCGCCTGCATGGCCTTGAACTTGTATGCCGGGCAATCCGGCGCGTATCCCGGCTCCGGCCTGCCGGCCAACCAATACGAGGCGGAAAACGCCACCAGCCACAACCTTTCGTTGGAGGCGATCTACCCCAACTTCACCGGCTGGGGCTATCTCGCTGGCTGGAACGCCAATGGCCAGTCGGTTGACTTCCATGTCACCTTTCCCAGTCCGGGCGCGCGCACGCTCACCTTCCGTTACGCCGCCGGCGCGGGCAATGCCAGCCGCGCCATCAGCATCAACGGCGTCAACATCTTCACCAATCAGGCTTTTGCCGGCACCGGAAGCTGGACCAATTACAGCGCCGTCAGTGTTTCGTATAATTTCCACGCCGGCACCAACACCATCTCCATGGCCTACAATTCCGCGCTTGGCAGCGGGAACTATCTCAACCTTGACAACCTGACCGTGAGCGACCTGCGTTTCACCGGCATCACCGCCTTGCCGGGCGGCCCCGTGCAGTTGAGCTGGAACGCCGTCACCGGCCAGACCTATCACGTCCAGTTTGCGAGTCCGCTCGGCAGCCGCCTATGGAGCAATCTCGGCGGCGGCGGCATCACCGCCACCAGCACCACCGCCACGGCCACCGACCCCGCCGGCACCAACGCCCAGCGATTTTACCGCATTGCCAAGCCTTGAACGACAAACCCCGTGGCGCCGCCGTCCCGGCTGCGGGTTTTCGGAGCGTCCCGCTCCGCTGAACCCGCCGGCGCGGACGCCTGCGCCGCCATTCGCCGCGCCAAAAACTTGCACTCGCTTTCAGCCCCGGCTTGGGGTTAAACTCCTTGGCTGTTTTTGCATCCAGTTGCGCGCAGCCACTGACCATTTTGTGATGACCTCGACCCAGATCCGCCAGTCGTTTCTCGACTTTTTCAAGTCGAAGCAGCACACCATTGTGCCGTCTTCCAGCCTCATGCCCGATTCGCCGAACCTGCTGTTCACGAACGCCGGCATGAACCAGTTCGTGCCCGTCTTCCTCGGCCAGGCCCAATGCCCCTACACGCCGGGGCGCGCGGCGGACACCCAGAAGTGCATTCGCGCCGGCGGCAAGCACAACGATCTGGACGATGTCGGCCTGGACACCTACCACCACACGTTCTTCGAGATGCTCGGCAACTGGAGCTTCGGCAATTATTTCAAAAAGGAAGCCATCGCCTGGGCGTGGGAGCTGGTCGTGAACACCTGGAAATTCCCCGCCAGCCGGCTTTACGCCACCGTCTATTCGCCGGACCAGTCCAAAAACGATCCGGGCGGATTTGACCAGGAAGCCTGGGATGGCTGGGCGGAGAAATTCCGTTCCGTCGGCCTGGACCCCGCCGTCCACATCATCAACGGCGGCAAAAAGGACAATTTCTGGATGATGGGCGAGACCGGCCCCTGCGGCCCCTGCTCCGAACTCCACATGGATTTGACGCCTGAAGGAAACACGCAAGGTTCGCTCGTCAACCAGGGCGACGCCCGGTGCATCGAGATCTGGAACCTCGTCTTCATGCAGTTCAACGCCAATCCCGACGGCATGTTCACGCCGCTGCCCGCGCAGAACGTGGACACCGGCATGGGTTTCGAGCGCGTCACCAGCATCATCCAGGGCACCAAGGGCCTGACCGATTTCGCCCACGCCAAGATTTCCAACTACGAGACCGACATTTTCCGTCCGATCTTCGATGTTTTGGAGAAAATGAGCGGGAAAACCTATCGGAGCACCCTGCCGGGTGATCAAAAAGTGACCGTTGGGGCGGCGGGAGTGTTTCCCGAACGTCCGGGAGTATTGCCGGGCCATTCGGGAGTGTTGCCGGAGGGTCCGGGTGTATTGCCGGGCCATCCGGGGACATTGCCAAGCCATCCGGGGGTATTGCCGGACGATCCGGGAGTATTGCCGGAGCGTCCGGGCGACTCAAAATCCACTTCGGACGCCAAAAATACCCACGCGAGCACTTCCGATGAGCAAATTGCCCTCGACATCGCCTTTCGGGTCATCGCCGACCACATCCGCACGCTTTCATTTGCCATTGCCGACGGCATCCAGCCCGGCAACAACGACCGCAACTATGTTTTGCGCAGAATCCTGCGCCGCGCCGTGCGCTACGGTCGCACGCTCGGCTTTCGCGAACCCTTTTTCTACAAGCTCGTGGACGTGCTCGCCGAAACGATGGGCGATGTTTTCCCCGAAATCCGCGCCCGCAAGAAACAGGTGCAGGAAACCATCCAGCGCGAGGAAGAGGCGTTTAACAAGACGTTGGATCGGGGAATCACAATGTTCGAAGACGCAGCGAGCTTGATCAAGACTGGTGTGCCCGCTTACCAAGAAGTTCCAAATAGTAATAGAACAATTGCGCTGCTTGCTCCGAAAGAAATAGATGCTAATTTTGCATTTCTTCTTTACGACACCTACGGCTTCCCACTCGACCTCACCGAGTTAATGGCGCGCGAACGCGGCTTGACCGTGGACAAGGACGGTTTTGAAAAATTGATGGAAGAACAGCGCGCCCGCGCCCGCGC
Organism: uncultured Bifidobacteriaceae bacterium; assembly: GCA_964449815.1. Classification (GTDB taxonomy): domain Bacteria; phylum Verrucomicrobiota; class Verrucomicrobiia; order Limisphaerales; family UBA11358; genus UBA11358. The sequence continues at coordinate 74,358 of CAYVGC010000005.1, read as the reverse complement.
CGCGCAGAAGAAGGAAGTCATTTCCCTCTCGCAAATCGAAACCACCACGCCCACCAAGTTCGTCGGCTACGACCACCTTGCGGTGGACGCCAAAGTTTTGGAAGTCGTCTCGCTCAAGGACAAGACCGCCGTCATCCTCGACACCAGCGCCTGTTACGCCGAGATGGGCGGCCAGGTCGGCGACACCGGCGAGTTGACCGGCGGCGGCCAGCTCTGGCGCGTCACCAACACCCAGAAGTCCGGCAACACTTTCCTGCACTTCGTCGAGAGTGGCGGCGACGCCCCCGTCGCCGGCTCGCAAATCACATTGACCGTGGACAAATCCCGCCGCGATGCCATCCAGCGGCATCACACGGTGACGCATCTGTTGCATTGGGCGTTGCACGAGGTCGCCAGCAAGGACGCCTCGCAGAAAGGTTCCTTCGTCGGCCCGGACAAGCTGACGTTCGATTTCAACAGCGCCCCGCTCACGCCGCAACAGGTTGCCGACATCGAGAAGCTCGTCAACGAGCGCATCGTCGAGAACGCCCCGGTGTCGTGGGTGGAAGTCAAACACAACCACGTCAAGGACCGCAAAGACGTGATGCAGTTCTTCGGCGACAAATACGGCGACTGGGTGCGCGTGGTGCAGATCGGCGGCCGGCCCACGGCGCTCAATGGCTATTCGATGGAGCTTTGCGGCGGCACGCACACGCGCGCGACGGGCGAGATCGGCCTGTTCCGCATCGTCGGCGAAAGCGCCATCGCCGCCGGCGTCCGCCGCATCGAGGCGGTCGCGGGGTTGACGGCCTATGAGCTGGCGAACCAGCAGTTGCACCTGATCCGCAGCCTCGCGGGCAAGATCAATTCGCCCGTCGGCGAGCTGGAGAAGAAGGTCGAGGCGTTGCTCGCGCACCAGAAGGAGCTGGAGAAGTCGCTCAAGACGGCCATCGCGCGCAACGCGGCGCAAACCGCGGGCTGGCTGCTCACCCGGGCGCAGGCGGTCAACGGCGTTCCGCTCATCACGCAAAACTTCCCCGACGCGGACGCGGGTTATCTCCAGGCCGTGGTGGACGCGCTCAAGAGCCGTTTCAAAGGCGTCATTGTGTTGGGCGGCGCGGCGAACGGCGCCGTCGCGCTGGTGGCCAATGTCTCGTCCGATTTTACGGCGAAGGTTCAGGCCGGTAAAATCATCCAGCAAATTGCGCCGATCGTCGGCGGCAGGGGCGGCGGCAGGCCGGACAACGCGCGCGGCGGCGGCAAGGACGCCGGCAAGCTCGACGAGGCGCTGGCCAGGGCGAAGAGTTTGATTTGATTTCCCCCCGCGCTGACAGGATTTTTCCCAACTGATCATGGAAGCCTCAACGCCAGTTCGCCGCAAGCGCGCCCGGCCATTGCCGCCGGTGGAAATCCGGGAGATGCAATTGAAAGACGTGGCGGAAGTGTTTGAGCTGGGCCAGAAACTGTTCACGGCCGAGGAATGGCCGACGCTCTACCGTTCGTGGGACGATCACGAGCTGGCGCTGCTCTTCAGCAATGATTCCGAGACGTGCCTGGTCGCGGAGGCGGACGGCCGGGTGGTGGGCTTCGCGCTGGGGCGCGTGCTGGAAAAACCGCGCAGCGCGTGGCGTTACGGCTGGCTGCTGTGGCTGGGCGTGGACCGGCGCTTCAAGCGCAGCGGCGTGGCGACGCGGCTGATGAAGCAGTTGAAAGGGCTGTTCATCGAGCGCGACACGCGGATCATGCTGGTGGACACGGCGGCGAAAAACCACAGCGCGCTGGGGTTTTTCCGGCGCAACGGTTTTGGCCAGGAGATCCGGCACGTTTACCTCTCGCAGAACCTGGAGAACGATCCGCGCTACATCCAGCGCAACGACGACAGCGAGGACGACACGGACGATTGACTGGTTTCGCCGGTCAGTCTGTTTCCAGGTTGTCGATGTCCAGAAAACCGTGCAGTTGTTTGAGCCGCGTCGGGTGGCGCATCTTGCGCAGCGCCTTGGCCTCGATCTGCCGGATGCGCTCGCGGGTGACGCGGAACTGCTGGCCGACCTCCTCCAGCGTCCGCGCGTTGCCGTCGCCGATGCCGAAACGCAGTTCCAACACCTGCCGCTCGCGGGCGTTCAAACTGCACAGCACGTCGCCGAGCCGGTCTTTCAACAGGCTGAAGCTCGTGATGTCCAGCGGATTTTCCGCCGCCTTGTCCTCGATGAAATCGCCGAAGCTCGCCTCGTCGCCGTCGCCCACCGGCGTCTGCAGCGACACCGGCTGCTGGGCCATTTTCAGGACGCCCCGGATGCGTTCGACCGGCATCTGCATTTCGTCCGCGATTTCTTCCGGCTGGGCCTCGCGGCCCAGTTCCTGCAGCAGTTTTTTCTGCGCCCGCACCAGTTTGTTGATGATCTCGATCATGTGGACCGGGATGCGGATGGTCCGCGCCTGGTCCGCCAGCGAGCGCGAGATGGCCTGGCGGATCCACCATGTCGAATAGGTCGAGAACTTGTAGCCGCGCCGGTATTCAAATTTCTCCACGGCCTTCATCAGGCCGATGTTGCCTTCCTGGATCAAATCCAGAAACGACAGGCCGCGGTTCACATATTTTTTGGCGATGGAAATGACGAGGCGCAGGTTGGCCTCGACCATTTCCGTCTTGGCCTGCAGCGCCTGGGCGGCGGCGTCGCCCAGCCGGTCGAACGCCCGCAAAAAATCTTCGTGCGGCATCCGCACAAATTCCTCCAGCGCCCGCAGCGTCTGCTCCGCGGCCTCGACGAGGTGCTTTTGTGCGCTGGACTCGCGCTGTTTTTGTGCTTCGGCCAGCGCGTGCAGGCTGTATTGCAGTCGGTCGTGGATGTTTTCGGCGACCAGCATCATTTCTTCGATGACTTTCTGCTTGAAATAAAACTGGGGGAACAGCGCCTGCAGCTTTTTGTCGAGCTTCACAAAGGCGTCGTGTTCGCGGTTGCGCTTGGCGTGCTGGTGGGCGTCGCGCCAGAGGTTGTAATGCTGGTCCACCGCGTGATCCACTTCCCGCACCCGGTCAACCAGCCGGCGCATCATCTTCAGGTGGGCGTCGCGGTCGTCCACTTTTTTATCGAGGACCACGCGGTCGAAACGCTCGCGCGGCGGGTCGGCCAGCAGTTTTTCCGCAAGCGCAATGTGTTCCTTGCCGGCGAAGCCGAAGCTGTAAATGATCTTCCGCGATTCGGTTTCCGCCACCTCGATGCGCTTGGAAATCTCCACCTCCTGCTCGCGTGTCAGCAAGGGCACCGCGCCCATCTGCTTGAGATACATCCGCACCGGATCATCCAGCATATCCAGCCGGCTGTCGTCATCCTCCGGCTCCTCTTTGTCCAGCCGCCTCACATGGTCCACCTCGGCGGCGTCCACCACCTCGATTTCGAGTTCCCGCAGCTTGGTAAAAACCTGGTCCAGCTCCGCCGGCGTGGCAGATTCCTCCGTCAGCACTTCATTGACGTCCTCGAAGGTCAACTGCCCCTGCTCATGGGCGAGCCGGACGAGCTCCTTGATTTTTTCGGCGAGCGCCACCACCGGGGCCTCAGCGCCGTTGATTTTTTTCGCCCCGGCCGCCGTGGTCGGTGCAATTTGAAGGGGCTTGGACTTTGACATGTTGGCAACGCGCCTCCGCAACAACAGCCGAGGCGGGCGCGAATATGAGAAGCCGGGGCGGCTTCGTCAAGCGGCGAAATTCACCGCCTCACTTCTTGGGCACGACGTAAATGCCGCGGCTGGCAAGATGGGGCACAATCATTTCCACCGTCCGCTCGACCGCGCCCAGGTTTTCCGCGACGACTTCCAGCGCGTGGCGGCCCAGCTCGGCGCGGCGGGCCGGATTGGCCAGCAGTTCCGCCAGGACACGTTCCAGCTCCTCCGGTTTTTTCACCTGCACGGCGGCGTCTTTTTTCAGAAAGCTCCGCGTGATGTCCGCAAAATTCTCCATGTGCGGCCCGAACACGATGGCCTTGCCCTGCGCGCCCGGCTCGATGGGATTCTGGCCGCCGACGGCCCTCAGACTCTTGCCGACGAAAACGACCGCCGCCGGTTCGTAGAAAAATTTGAGTTCGCCCGTCGTGTTGACCAGCAAACAGTCCGCCTCGCCGGCGCGCAACTGGGTGTTGGGGAAAATGGCGTTGCGGAAAATGAACTTCACGCCGCGCGCCTTCAATTTCTGGCCGAGGTCGTTGCAGCGCTCGAAATGGCGCGGCACCAGCACCAGGAACAGGCTGGGAAACTTCTGCCGCAGCCGCGCGGCCATTTCTGCCAGCAGGACCTCTTCGCCTTCATGCGTGCTGCCCGCGACCAGGATCAGGGCGTCATCGGCCACGCTGATCTGCCGCAGCAGCCGGCGCACGTTGAGCTGGCGTTTTTCAGTCAGCCGGGCCGCGTCAAATTTCAGGTTGCCCAGCACCTGCACATTTTCGGGCCGGCAGCCCACGTCGCGGAGCCGCTGCGCATCCGCCTCGTTCTGGCAGCCGACGCCGGCGAACGCCGCGAACAGCGGGCGGAACAGCCAGCCGAAGCGTTTATAGCGCGGATACGAGCGGTCGGACAGCCGCGCGTTGGCGAGGAACAGCGGGATTCTCAGGTCGTGCGCCCGCCAGAGGAAATTCGGCCAGATTTCCGCCTCGACCAGCACGATGGCTTGCGGGTTCAATGTGGCCAGCGCGCGGCGCACAAATTTGCGGCGGTCAACCGGGTAATAAATCTTGGTGATGTAGGCCGGCAGCCGGCGGCGCAATTCCGCCATGCCCGTGGTGGTGGTGCAGGAGACGACGATTTTAAGGTTGGGCGCGCGCGGCTCCAGCGCGCGGATGATCTGGGTGCAAAGGTTGACCTCGCCGACGCTGACCGCGTGCAGCCAGATGATGTCGCGGTTCGTCAGCGCCTGTTTGATGGACGGATCATAAATCGCAAACCGCTGGCCGAAATCCCGCATCCAGTCGCCGCGCCGCCGCAGCCGCCAGAAATAATAAGGCGACGCCAGCGTGAAAAAGACCAGGAATAAAATGTTGTAAAGTGTCCGCACTCTGATGCCCAAAGGTCAGGTTAATGTTGGTTTGTAAAATAATAGAATGACCGGCGCGCAGAAATGTTTCACAATTGTGACCAATTATCAATCCCGGAAAAAGAGCAGCCAGACGGTTAACAGCACTGGCAGCAGGAAAGGCAGCGAAAATTTCCAGATGAATTCAAGGAATGACGGCGTGCGGACGCCGCGCTGCTCCGCGATGGCCTTGACCATGAAATTCGGGCCGTTGCCGATGTAAGTCGCCGCGCCAAAAAACACCGCACCAATGCTGATGGCAAGAATATGCGCCGCCTTCGGGTCGAGCAGTCCGGCGACCTGCCGCGCGCCGGTGACGCCCAAAAGCGCGCTTAAAAAGCCAAGATAAGTGGGCGCGTTGTCCAGCACGGCGGACAAGGCGCCGGTGCCCCAGTAGAAAATTCCCGGCGACGGGTTTTGTCCCAGCAGCGCGGACGCATGGTGGTCGAGCCAGGCGAGCGCCGGAATCATCGTCGCAAAAATTCCGGCGAACAAAACGGCGACTTCGACGGTCGGATGGAAATCAAATTTGTTTGCCGCGTGGACGGATTTTGGGGTGGTGAAAAAAGAACCCGCCGCCGCCGCGATCATCAGGCCTTCGCGCAGGAACGGCGGCTGGTTGAGAAACACCGCGCCGAGGATGACGGCAAGGAAAAACAAGTTGGGCAGGCCGGCAAACCGCCAGGTTTCGGACGCGGCTCCGTTTTCGCGTCCGGTTTTCGGCGCGCGGGAAAAAGCGGTTTTGTCCACGACGTAAAAAATCGCGAGCAGCAGCCCGGTGCCGGCGGCCCACATCGGCCAGCAATGTTGCGCGACCCACCAAAACGGGATGCCCTGCAAAAAACCAAGGAAGAGCGGGGGATCGCCGATGGGCGTCAGGCAGCCGCCGACATTGGCCACCAGGAAAATGAAAAAGACGAGGTGATGCGCGGCGACGCGGGGCTGGTTCATTTGAATCCACGGCCGGATGAGCAGCATCGCCGCGCCGGTCGTGCCCAGAAAATTGGCGGCGACCGCGCCGGTGAAAAGGAAAAGCACGTTTGCCAGCGGGGTCGCGCCGCCGGGAAACCGGATTTGGATGCCGCCGGCGACGACAAAGAGCGAGCCGACCAACGTGATGAAGCTGACGTATTCGTGCGCCGCGTGGCCGAGGCTGATGGTGTCGTGCAGAATAAAAAGATAAATTCCCGCCGTGATCGCGCCGAGACCGAGCGCGACCCGGGCGTAATGTTTTGACCACCAGCGCGGCGCGGCGACAGGCGCGAACGCCATCGCGCCGAGCAGCAGCGCGAAGGGCAGAATCAAGACTGGATGCGGAACCGCCACCGCAAAATTTTCAGGGAGGCGCGCGGACGGGTCAACTGAAACCGGCAAATAGATTTGAATTTGGCGGCCCGATTTTGTCCAATGTCCGCGCATGACGCCAATGACAAATAGCCCGCCTGATTCTAATCAGACTTGGCTCCGATGGTTCACGATAGTGGCGCTGGTAATCGTCTCTTGCGCGCGGCTGCGGCTTTTAAATTTTCCGTTGGAACGCGACGAGGGCGAATATGCTTATGCCGGCCAATTGATTCTTCAAGGCATTCCGCCTTACTCGCTGGCCTATAACATGAAATTTCCCGGAACATATTTCGCTTATGCGGTCATCATGGCGCTGTTTGGCGAATCACCGGCGGGCATTCATTTTGGTTTGCTGTTGCTGACGACCTCGACTGCGCTGATGCTTTACTGGCTGGGCAAAAAAATGCTTGATGAAATCTGCGGTCTCGTTGCGGCTGCTAGTTACGCATTGCTTGCCGCCGGTCCTTCCATGCTGGGGCAGGCTGGACACGCGACGCAGTTTTGCGCCTTTTTTGTCACGGCTGGCTTGTGTTTGATGTGGCACGCCCGGCAAAAAGAAAACTGGCATACGCTCGCTACAGGCGGCGCGCTTTTTGGGGCGGCGGTCCTGATGAAACAGCATGCAGCCATCATCGCCGCGTGGGCGGGCTTGTCTTTTACGATTGGCAAAATCTTCATGGCAAAAGACTCGCTGGCGCGGCGGATCGGTTCCATTGCAGTTTATGGCTTATCCATGCTGACACCACTCGGGGTATGTTGTCTGTGGTTCTGGCACGCAGGCACGTTTGCAGCCTTTAAATTTTGGACATTTGACTATGCGCGTGCCTACGCCTCGATGGTGGTGCCGGCCAAGGCGGGGGTTTTGTTCTGGCGCAATTTCGACTGGGTCATAACCAGCGGAATTATGCTGTGGCTGCTCGCAGCGGTCGGATTGGTCTTGGTCTGGTTTGACGGGCGTTGGAAAAACTCGCGCGGCTGGCTGCTCGGATTTTGCGCAGCGTCGGCGCTGGCGGTTTGCCCGGATTTTTATTTTCGGCCGCATTATTTTCTAATCGTCGTTCCCGCGCTGGCCTTGCTAGCGGGGGTGGCTGTCAGCGGTGTCTGCCAACGGTGCCTCGGGAAAAATTTATGCCCGCAGTGTATGTGCTGATGGTGACAATCACCGTCGTGACATGTATGGATGTCTGGTTCTTGACGCCGCACCACGAGCTTGCCCGAAAACTATACGGATTCGACCCGCTGCCCGAAGCGGAAGCCGTCGCAAAATTCATTCAGGACAACTCTCCGCCCTCTGCCCGCGTGGCCGTGTTGGGGTCGGAGCCGGAGATTTATTTTCTCTCGCACCGTCATTCGGCGACCGGGTATATTTACATTTTCGCGTTGAGCGAGGCGCAGCCATTTGCTGTGGAAATGACACAGCAAATGATTGCCGAAATTGTGTCGTGCCGGCCGGAATTTGTGGTCCTTTGCGACACCGCACGCTGGCAAACCCCGGCTACCAACTCGACTCCGAGCCTTTTCGACTGGTGGGGGAATTACCAGACCAATTACATTCGCGTCGGCTTGGCTGACCTCATATTCCTGAACGAAACTACGACTGAAACCACCTACGCTTTCGGCACGAACGCTGTTGCCCACTACGGTAAAATCCACCGCTGTGCGCTGGAAATTTTTCAACGCAAACCGATCCCGCTGCCCAAACCGACGAAGATGGTGGAAAAAGAACCGACTTCAAATGACCAATGCCATCCAGCCTGTTTTGGAACGGGCAGAGACCACGCTGCGTTTCGACTATCGCGTCTAGATTGTGGGCGAAATTTCGATGCTTAAGATGCCTATATCAAAAACCCTGCCGCTGGCGTATTTTCCGCCGGTGCCCAACGGCCCGGCAGGCTGGCTGGATGTGCCTTACACACGAGTTTGGGGCCTCAAACTTGGCCATATTCTTGCCAGTCACACAACCAACACCACACGGCTTGCTAATCCACCCACAAATGCGCTGGAACCGTGGGAGGACATTGGATTGACCGTCGTGTCTGGCTGGAATGAGCCGGTGCCGACAAATTTGTCATGGCCAAAATGATCAGAACCGCTAGCGACTTAAAACCCGCCTCCCCACCCTGGGCGGCGCGTGCCGGACGGTTTGAATGGGTCGTGTCAATCGGCATCACGGTGGCGGTCATTGGCCTGCATTTTTTTTTTCTGGCCCGCGTCGGCGGATTGTGGCGGGATGAAGTCAACCTCGTCAACTTGGCCGGTAATAATTCCCTGCACGAGATGGCGCAGGACTCATTCCCCATACTCATGCCGCTGTTGATTCATGGGTGGTCAGGCTTGGGTCTTGCTCAAAACGATCTACAGCTACGTTTGTTTGGGACATTCATTGGCCTGGGTCTGCTTCTCGCAATCTGGCTGGCAGCCTTGTTAGCCCGGCGCGCGCCACCACTGCTGGGGCTTTTGCTGTTCGCGACAAATAGCACCGTCATCATGTATGGAGATTCCATCCGTGCGTATGGCTTGGGAAGCTTTTGGGTTGTGCTGATGGCGTCCGCCGCGTGGATGTTTTTGCACAAACCTTCATGGCTGTGCGCAGGCTGGTTGGGATTGCTTGCGATTTTAAGCGTTCAGACACTTTTCCAAAACGCAATTCTCGTCGCTGCCGTCTGCGCAGGTGCCTGGGCGGTTTGTGCACGCCGTAAATCCTGGCGATCGGCGTCGGTCATTCTGATGGCCGGACTGCTGGCGGCCGCGTCATTGCTGCCTTACTGGACAACCATCACTTCCCTGCCCGAATCCGCAGCGAGTTTGCGGACGGGGTTCCACCTAAATACGGCGGGGAAAAACTTTGGAGCCGCCGTTGGATTTCCCTGGAAAGATTACGCCTGGATTTGGTCGGGGCTCGTGCTGGCAACGATCATCCATGCCGGCAAGATGCCGTGTAAAAGTTTGAGGGACGCTAAAAATAATTTTCATTCCAGCGCCGACCTGCCATTGTTCGCGGGGGTAACACTGTTGGCTGCGCTGTCCGGCTTTATCGCCTTCCTGTGGTATGCCAGGCTGTCCACGCAAACTTGGTATTTCCTGCCGTTAATGGCGCTCGCCGCAGTCTGTTTCGACTTCAGTCTGCCGTTCCCGGGCAACCGCTTCCGGGCGGCAGCTTTTGGTTTTGTCATCGCCACCGCCCTCCTCTCCGTCCCTTTTGCTGGACGTGATTTGTGCCAGCGCTTTACCAATGTTGATTTGTTTGCCGGCCAGTTGATGAAACAAGCCGCCTCGCAAGATTTGGTGATCGTCATCCCCTGGCATTATGGCATCACCTTCGACCATTACTTTAAAAGCCAGACCCCTTGGACGACTTTACCGCCAATCACTGATCACTCCAAGCACCGCTACGACCTCGTCAAAGTTCAACTCCAGAATACCAATTGCATGCAGTCCGTGTTCAATCGGATGACCGCCGCCTTGCAATCCGGTCATCGGGTATGGGTTCTGACTGGCACAAGTGCGGCCGGGATCACACGCCTAGGAGCATTGTCCCCGTCCAGTCTACCCGCAGCCCCGCTGAAATCTTCTGGCTGGGCAGACGTGCCTTACACCCAGGTTTGGGCCTCCCAAACCGGTCACTTTCTGAGCGATCATAGTCTTCATTATGAACGGATGGATGACCTTTCCAAAACAGATGCCGCTGAGGTCAACGTCGCCGAACTCGCGGAATTGTTCATGGCCAGCGGCTGGAAAAACACGCCGCACTGAACCGTCCGGTGCGGTGCGGCTTGACGCCGCCGGCTTTCGCTGCGACGTTTCCCGTGCTTGGCGCAAGATTCATCCAGCCGGGCGGCAAACGATTGGTTCGCTGAAGTCACGCAAGCTCCCGCCGTGCAGGCTCTCGCCCGGCGGCTGGAGCATGGCGGAGCGCTGGCTTTTCCCGGCGTCGCCGCGCCCGCGCAACCTTTTTTCGCCGCGCTGCTGCAAAAACTTCTTCCGGCGCAGCCCCTCGTGGTTGTCACCGAAAATCTTAAAACGCAGGAAAGTTTTCAGCAGGATTTGGAAACTTGGCTGGCGGTCGGACCCAAAGCCGGCACCACTCAACTTTCAACGCCCGCCGCTCAACCGCTTTTCTATCCCGCCTGGGAAACATTGCCGCACGAAGGCAGGCTCCCGCACGCCGACATCATCAGCGACCGCCTGCAAACCCTCGTCACGCTTTCTGAAAACGCGCCACCTCTCACGTCTCACGCGTCACTGATTGTCACCAGCGTCACCGCGCTGCTGCAAAAAACGTTTCCGCCCGGCAAGATCCGTGAACGCACCCGCACGCTGGCGCGCGGCGCCAAAATCGCGCCGCTCGACCTCGTCGAATGGCTGGAAACACAGGGCTACGAACCGGAGGCGCAGGTTTCACAGAAAGGCGAACTCGCCCTGCGCGGCGGCATCGTGGACGTTTTTCCGCCGACCAGCCCGTGGCCCGTGCGGCTGGAGTTTTTCGGCGACGAACTGGAATCGCTCCGCTGCTTCGACCCGCTCTCGCAAATCTCGCGCGAAGAAATTTCCAGCACCACGCTGCCGCCCGCCGGCGAGCTGGGAATCCTCAAGTCCAAAGCCCAGAGTCCAAAGTCCAAAGATTTTTGTCTCGCCACGCTGCTCGACTATCTGCCGAGTGAAACCATTTTTTTGCTGTGCGAACCGGAGCCGCTCGCCTTGCGCGCGGTTGAATACGCCGCGCAAATTCCGGCGGACGACTGGTTCTTCATCGCCTGGAATGATTTCCTTGCCAAACTTGATCGTCGCGGCATGACGCGCCTCGAAATAAGCGCTGCCGAATTTGAAGTTCAAGTTTTGGCGGGTTCCCCGGACAGGCCGAAGCCTGGCCTTGCGTTGGTCGCGCCGGTTCCAGGCATTCCGCTGTTTGCCTCGCTTGACGCTTTCCGCCCGCTCGCCGAACGCGCGCCCGAACCGCAGGTCGCCGAGGCGCAGCGGCGTGAATTTTTCCAGCAGCTCCACCGCTGGCTGCGGCAGGATTACGCCGTCCACGTCTTCTGCAACAACGCCGGCGAGCGCGAGCGCTTCAAGGAAATATGGAATGAGAATGGGTTTGCGGCGGAAGAAAAACTGTTCATTCGAACCGGTTCGCTCGCGCGCGGCTTCATTTGTGACGAGGCGAAATTCGTCATCGTCACCGACGCCGAGATTTTCGGGCGCTACAAGATCCAGCGTCCGCGCCGGCTCAAGTCACCGCACGCGCTCGCGGCCCGCTCCGCGCTCGACATTGATTTCACGGATCTGGAGGAGGGCGATCTGGTCGTGCATCTCCAGCATGGCATCGGACGTTATCTCGGATTGAAAAACCTTCCCGCTGGCAGCGGCACGCGCGGCGTTGACCACTCGGCGCCCAGTTCCCAACCGTCCACCGAATGCCTGGTCATCGAATACGCTGCGGCCGATCCGGCGAACGAGCCGCCGAAGCTTTACGTGCCCGTCAGCGAGTCGTATCTCGTCAGCAAATACGTCGGCGCGGGCAAGGCCCATCCGCCGCTCAACATGCTCGGCGGCCTGCGCTGGCACAAGGCGAAGGAGCAGACCGAGAAGGCCGTGCGCGATGTCGCCGCCGAACTGCTCCGCATCCAGGCCGTGCGCGAAACCCAGCCCGGTCATGCCTGCAAGCCGGACACGCAATGGCAGCGCGAATTTGAAAGCGCCTTCATCTACGAGGAAACGCGTGACCAGCTCACCGCCATCACCGAGACGAAGGCCGATCAGGAGCGCGCCAAGCCGATGGACCGTTTGATTTGCGGCGACGTGGGTTTCGGCAAAACGGAAGTGGCCATCCGCGCGGCGTTCAAATGCGTGATGGACGGCAAGCAGGTCGCCATTCTCGTGCCGACGACGGTGCTTGCGCAGCAGCATTTCAACAATTTCCGCGAGCGCATGTCGGACTATCCGATCCGCGTCGAACTGCTCTCGCGCTTCCGCACCCAGCGCGAGCAGACGCGCGTTGTAAAAGATTTGGCCAACGGCGCGGTGGACATCGTCATCGGCACGCACCGCATCGTGCAGGACGACATCGCGTTCAAAGACCTCGGTCTCGTCGTGATTGACGAGGAGCAGCGCTTCGGCGTGCTGCACAAGGAAAAGTTCAAGCGGCTGCGCACAATGGTGGACGTGCTGACGCTGAGCGCCACGCCGATTCCGCGCACGCTTTACCTCGCGCTCACCGGCGCGCGCGACATGAGCACCATCCAGACGCCGCCGCACGACCGCCTGCCGGTCGAGACCGTCGCCACGCATTATGATGAACGCGTGATTCGCGATGCGATTCAACGCGAGCTGCATCGCGGCGGACAGGTTTTCTTTCTGCACAACCGCGTGACGACGATTGAAATGATGCGCGCGAAACTGCAATCGCTCGTGCCCGACGCGCGCATCGTCGTCGGCCACGGCCAGATGGACTCGGATGAACTCGAAGAGGTGATGACAAAATTCGTCAACGGCGAGGCGGACGTGCTGCTGTCCACGACGATCATCGAGAGCGGCCTCGACATCCCGAACGCGAACACGATCATCATTGACCGCGCCGACCGCTTCGGCCTGAGCGAGCTTTACCAGTTGCGCGGGCGCGTCGGGCGCTACAAGCATCAGGCCTACGCGTATCTGCTGCTGCCGCGCCATGCGCGCCTGCTCACCGACGTGCGCAAACGCATCAGCGCCATGAAGCAATACGCCACGCTCGGCAGCGGGTTCAAGATCGCCATGCGCGACCTCGAAATTCGCGGTGCCGGCAACCTGCTCGGCGCGGAGCAGAGCGGCCACATCACCGCCGTGGGGTTTGAACTCTACTGCCAGTTGCTCAAGCAAAGCGTCGGCGCGTTGAAAGGCGAAAAAGTAAAACCGCGCGTCGAAGTCCGCATCGCGCTGGATTTCCTGGAGCTGGGGGCGACGCGCGATGCGAATTCCGTGAACGGCGCATCACGCATCACGCACTGCGCATCACTCCCGCACAATTACGTCACCGAGCCGCATCATCGTATTGGGATTTACCGCAAGTTCGCGCAGGCCACGGACAAGCCCGCGCTCGACGCCTTGCAGAAGGAACTGCGCGACCGGTTCGGCCCGCTGCCGCCGCCGGTGGAACTGCTGCTGGCCGTCGGCGAACTGAAAATTCTCGCCAGCGAAAAGGCCGTGACGAGCATCGAAGTCGAGGAAGACAAATTGAAGCTCACGTGCCACGGCGACTTCATCCAGCTCGGCGGCAAATTTCCGCGCCTGACGAAAAAGGAGGCCAGGGCCCGGCTTAAGGAAATCAAGCGCCTGCTTCTCGCCATCTGAGGTGCCGTGTCAGCGGATTTGGCCTGGAGTTAAATTTGTCAGAATTGAAAATCGCGCCGGCTGCACGGCGAAGGAAACCGGCGGACTCGTTCAACCACATCGCCGAAAAGGGACAGCCGCCGACCAGCCGTGTTTGCCGGAAGCCTGGCGGCTCAAAACGACCTTGGGCGAAACCCGGTCCGACGATTTACTTCTGGGCGTAGTCGGGATACTCCGGTTTGAACATCTGCGAACGGATGTAGCCCGGCAGGTCTTCAGGATACGAATGGGTGTTCAATTTTTTGGCGAACACTTCCTCGGCGACCGCGACGGCAATGGCGTGGGAAACTTCATGGATGCGCTGGAGCGAAGGATAGACGCGGCCCTCGGCAAGTTCGCTTTCGCGGATCAGCCCGGCCAGCGTGCGCGCCGCCACGATGAACATGGATTCGGTCACGCGCCGCGCGCCGGTGCAGACGATGCCCAGCCCGATGCCCGGAAAAATGTAGGCGTTGTTGCCCTGGCCGGGAACATGGACGCGGCCGTCCACCGTGACCGGATTAAACGGGCTGCCGCAGGCGAACACCGCGCGGCCATCAGTCCAGGTGTAGGCTTCGTCGGCGGTGCATTCGGCTTTCGAGGTCGGATTGGACAGCGCAAAAATCACCGGCCGTTCGTTCAAGCCCGCCATGGTCGTGACAATCTCGTGCGTGAAAGTTTTGGCCTGGCCGGACGCGCCGATGAGCATGGTGGGCCTGATGGCTTTGACGGCGGAAAGCAGGTCGGCGCACGGCGCATGATCGTGGGCATAGTGCGATTTGTGTTCGGTGAGCTGGCCGCGGCTTTTGACAACGAGGCCTTTGGAGTCCACGAACCAAACGCGCTTGCGCGCCTCGGCCAGCGGGATGCCTTCTTCGGCCAGCACATTGACCAGGTTTTCAGCAATGCCCAGGCCGGCCTCGCCCGCGCCGAGAAACAGCACGCGCTGGTCGCGCAATTTTCCGCCGGTGATGCGCAGCGCGGACAAAACGCCCGCGAGCGCCACGGCCCCGGTGCCCTGGATGTCGTCGTTGAACGTGCAGGCGCGGTCCCGGTAGCGGTCGAGCAGGCGGAAGGCGTTGCTGTTGCCGAAGTCTTCAAACTGCACGAGCACGCCGGGGAAATTTTTTTGGACGGCGACCATGAATTCCTCAATGAGCGCGTCGTAGGCTTCACCGCGAATCCGCTTTTGCCGGAGGCCGGTGTAAAGCGGATCAGCCAGCAGCGTCTCATTGTCGGTGCCGACGTCAATCATCACCGGCAGGCATTGCGTGGGATGAATGCCGGCGCAGGCGGTGTAGAGCGAAAGCTTGCCGATGGGAATGCCCATGCCCGAAGCGCCCAGATCGCCGAGGCCGAGAATGCGTTCGCCGTCGGTGACGACGATGACCTTCACGTCGCGCGTCGGCCAGTTGGGCAGGATTTTTTCAATCTGTCCGTGATCGTTGCTGGAAATGTAAAAACCGCGCGACCGGCGGAAAATATGGCCGAACTCCTGGCACGCCTTGCCCACGGTCGGCGTGTAAATGATCGGCATCAGCTCCTCCAAATTGTCCATCACCACGCGGTAAAACAACGTTTCATTCCGGTCCTGTAGCGCGACGATTTGGATGTAGCGTTCCAGGTCGCTCGACTTGCTGCGGAAATTGTCCATCACGCGCCGCGCCTGTTGTTCCATCGTTTGGACGTGTGGCGGCAGCAGGCCGCGCAGGCCGAACATGTCGCGCTCCGCCTCGGTGAAGGCCGTGCCTTTGTTGAAAACGGGGTTGTGCAGCCAGTCCACGCCCTTGACCGGGAGCGCGCGGTTGGTTTTCGATTTCTTCAGCGTCGTCATAAGCTCAAAAATTTCAAGTGAATCGTCCGGTCCGGCGGGATGCTGCCATCTAAAAATTGCCCGAACCTTAACAAGAAATAGCAGGGCGGCGATGACTTTTCTGGACGTAATTTGGTAAAACCAGTGTGTTTATTGCTCGTCAAAATTGCCGCTTTTGGGGCGGATGAACAGTCTGATTTGTTTTCCGCCGTTTTTTCAGCTGAATCAAGGGCCTGTCGTTCAACCGCGTTTCATCCCGCCTTCGCTGCTTGCTTCAGCGCGGCAAGCTGTGGCTAAATGGGCCGCGTGAAAATTCTCGGCATCATTCCCGCGCGCTTTGCCTCGACGCGGTTCCCAGGCAAGCCGCTGGCGCTCATCGCCGGCAAGCCGCTCCTCCAGCACGTCGTCGAGCAATGCCAGAAATCAAAATTGCTCTCCGAAATCATCGTGGCCACGGACGACACGCGCATCTGGGAGGTGGCGCAGAATTTCTGCCGCGTGGAGATGACGCGCCCGGATCATCCGAGCGGTTCGGACCGCATCGCGGAAGTTGCGGAGCGCTGCGGCGGCGACGCGGTCGTGAACATTCAGGGTGATGAGCCGTTGATTGACCCGGCGGTGATTGACGCGGTGGCGGATGCGCTGGCCCGAAACGAAATGTCCACCGCCGCCACGCCGATCAAAAATCCTTCCGAGCTGGACAACCCGAATGTTGTGAAAGTCGTTGTCAATGCCGCCGGTCGCGCGTTATATTTTTCCCGGCGCACGATTCCGTATCTGCGCGAGGCCGCCAGCCGTCCGGTGCCGGAGCAGTTGGCGGCGTTTCCTTTTTTGAAGCATCTGGGCATTTACGGCTACCGGCGCGGGACGCTGCTGCGGCTGGTGAAATTCCCGGTGTCGCCGCTGGAAAATGCGGAGAAGCTGGAGCAGCTCCGTGCGCTGGAAAACGGCATCGGCATCGTCGTCGTGAAAGTGGATTACGACAGCGTCGGCGTGGACACGCCGGAAGACATGAAGCGGGCGGAAGCAATTTTTAGAAAACTTTAGCCACAGATTTTCAGAAAGACGAACATATTTGATTTTTTGATTTGTGTTTCATCTGTGTGAATCTGTGGCTAAAAAATAATTTGAAATGAAATTTATATTCGTAACCGGCGGTGTGGTGAGTTCGCTCGGCAAAGGTCTGACCGCCGCCGCGCTTGGCACGCTGCTCGAAAATCGTGGTCTCAAGGTCGCGCTGCAAAAGTTCGACCCGTATCTCAATGTTGATCCCGGCACCATGTCGCCGTATCAGCACGGCGAGGTTTATGTGCTCGACGACGGCGCGGAAACCGACCTGGACCTCGGCCATTACGAGCGGTTCACGAACGTCAAGCTCACGCGCATGAACAACCTGACCAGCGGCCAGGTTTATCAGACCGTCCTCAACAACGAGCGCGAGGGCAAATATCTCGGCAAAACGGTCCAGGTCATTCCGCATGTCACGGACGAAATCAAAAACCGCATCCACCTGCTTGCTGAAAAATCCAAGGCCGACGTCATCATCACCGAAATTGGCGGCACGACCGGCGACATCGAAGGCCTGCCGTTTCTCGAAGCCATCCGCGAATTCGCGCTGGAGGTCGGCTACAACAACGCCATTTTCATGCACGTCACCTATGTGCCGTTCATCAAGGCGGCGGGCGAATTGAAGACCAAGCCCACGCAGCAGTCCGTCGCCAAGCTGCGCGAAATCGGCATCGCGCCGCACGTTTTGGTGTGCCGTTGCGAGCGGCCGCTGGACAAGGATTTGCGGCAGAAAATTTCCATGTTCTGCAATGTCCCGCTCGAGGCGGTCATCGAGGAAAAGGACGTGGACCATTCCATTTACGAAGTGCCGCTGATGCTCCAGCGCGAGCGCATGGACGAGCTGGTCTGCCGTTTGTTGCAACTGACCACGCCCGCGCCGAACATGGTGCACTGGCAGGAGATCATCCGCAAACTCATCGCGCCGCAGCATCGCGTGCGCATCGGCGTGGTCGGCAAATACATCGGCCTGCAGGACGCCTATAAATCGGTTTACGAGGCGACCATCCACGGCGGCGTGGCGAACGATTGCGGCGTCGAAATCGTGCAGGTGGACGCCGAGGACATCGAGAAAAACGGCGCGGAAAAAATGTTGAAAGGGATCGGCGGCATCCTGGTGCCGGGCGGTTTCGGCGAACGCGGCGTGAACGGGAAGATTCTGGCCGCGCAATATGCCCGCGAAAAAGGCATCCCGTATCTCGGCCTGTGCCTCGGCATGCAGATCGCGACGATTGAATTTGCGCGGAATGTCTTGAAGCTGGCGAAGGCGCACTCCACCGAGTTTGACGTCGCCACGCCGCATCCGGTCATTGCGATGCTGGATGATCAAAAACGCGTCACCAAAAAAGGCGGCACCATGCGGCTGGGCGCGCAGCCCTGCCAGTTGACCGTCGGCTCCAAGGCGGGCCAGCTTTACGGCTCGTTTGTCATCCATGAGCGCCACCGCCACCGCTATGAATTCAACAATGCCTACCGTGAAAAATTCGAGAAGGCGGGCTTTGTTTTCAGCGGCCTGTCGCCGGACGGCAAGCTCGTGGAAGTCATCGAGTTGAAGGATCATCCATTTTTCATCGCCAGCCAGTTTCATCCGGAATTTTTGAGCAAGCCGCACCAGCCGCACCCGTTGTTCAAGGGCTTCATTGCCGCCGTGTATCAGCGCATGCACCAGAAGCCGCTCTAGCGGAAAGGACGAAGGCAGAATGAAGCAAGAAGCATGGCCGACTTATTCCGCCGCCGTCGGATTTCTTTATTCGCTCCGCTTGTTCGGCGCAAAATTCGGGCTGGAAAACACGTTCAGGCTCGCCGCGCTCGCGGGCAGTCCGCAGGCAAAACTCCGCTTTATTCACGTCGCCGGCACGAACGGCAAAGGCTCGACCTGTGCGATGCTCGAAGGCGTTTATCGCGCGGCCGGCCTGCGCGTCGGCTTGTTCACCTCGCCGCACCTCGTCTCGTTTCGCGAACGGATTCAAATCAACCGGCAGTTGGTTGCCGAACCCGAAGTCGTCCGGCTCGTCGCGGAAATCCAGCCGCTGCTCAGACAGTTTCCCCGCGATCATCATCCGACCTTTTTTGAAGTCGTCACGGTCATGGCGCTGATATATTTCGCGGAACAAAAATGCGATCTGGTGATCTGGGAAACCGGTCTGGGCGGCCGGCTGGATGCGACGAACATCGTCACGCCGCTGGCGAGCGTGATCACCAACATCGCCTTCGATCACCAGCAGTGGCTGGGCGACACGCTGGGAAAAATCGCCGCCGAAAAAGCCGGCATCATCAAGCCGGGAATTCCGGTGGTGACGGCAACGGAAGCGCCGGAGGCATTGCGGGTGATTGAGCGGGTGGGGCGCGAAAAAGGCGCGCCGCTGACGCGGGTCCAACCGCGTCAGGCATCGCGCATCACGCCTCACGCATCGCTCTTGGGCGACCACCAGAAACTGAACGCCGCGCTGGCGCTGGCAGCGGTGGAAATTCTGCAGGCGCAAATTCCCGTCGCCGAGGACGAAATTCGGGCCGGACTGGCCGCGGTGAACTGGCCGGGCCGGCTGCAATTGATTTCCAAACCCGGCGGCGGGGAAATTTTGCTCGACGGCGCGCACAACGTCGCCGGCGCGGAAACCCTGCGCGCGGCTTGGGAAAAACATTTTGCCGCCGCCGGGGCGGTTCTTATTTTTGGCGCTTTGGCGGACAAAAACTGGCCGGGCATCTGCCGGATTTTAGCGCCGCTGGCGGGGAAAATCCTGACGGTGCCGGTCGCCAGCGAACGCACGGCGGACGCGCACGAGCTGGCAAAGATCTTTCGTTCCGCGAACCGGGCGGCGGCGGTCGCGGCTTGTGAAAATCTGACGGATGCCCTAAACGCCAGCAAAGACGGGCCGTTTGTCGTCATCACCGGCTCGCTGTATCTGGTCGGCGAGGCGCTGGAACGGCTGGGCTTTTCCCCGGCCGGTTCCGGCGAGCGCGGGTTGAACGAGTGGATTGCGCCTAAAATGTTGCAATAAGCCCACGGAAAGATAAGTCGAAGTGGCGCTTATACTTTTCGCGGCGCGTTGGCGCGCATTGACGCCGGGCGGGATAGTAACTAGAGTTAATCTCATTATGGCTTACGCTGATACCCTGCCGAAGCAACGCGCCTTCGGTGAAACAATCCGGCCGGATGTCTGGTGGCTCCAGCCGCTGGTCGTCTTTCTCGGTTTCTCCGCCTTCATCATTTATTCAACCTGGGCGGCGTTCCAGGGCGTCGGCGACCTTCGCGAAACCGTCCGGACCGGCCACAATGTTTGCAGCTACTGGTATGGCGGCGGCGGCGCGGATTATCTTTCGCCGTTTTACTCGCCGGAAATCTGGGGCACGTCCGGCCACGCGATTTTCGGCGCCGCGCTGCCTTCATGGTGGCCGGGCTGGGCGCCGTTCTCGCCCGCGTTTCTGATTTTGTGGATTCCGGCCGGCTTCCGGTTCACCTGCTATTATTATCGCGGTGCTTACTACAAGGCTTTCTGGGCCGACCCGGTCAACTGCGCCGTCGGCGAGCCGCGCAAATCTTTTCTCGGCGAGCGTTCCTTTCCGCTCATCCTCCAGAACGTCCACCGCTACTTTTTTTATCTGGCGGCGCTGTTCATCGTCCTGCTCTCGCATGACGCTTGGAAAGGAATGTGGTTCACCGATCTGACCGGCGGAAAACATTTCGGCGTCGGCGTCGGAACCATCGTGCTGACGTTGAACGCGGTTCTGCTGGCGATGTATACTTTCGGCTGCCACTCGCTGCGGCATCTGACCGGCGGATTTCTGGATTCCAAGTCCAAGGCGCCGACCTGCGCGAAGGCTTACAGTTGCGTGAGTTGCCTGAACACACGCCACATGATGTGGGCGTGGATCAGTTTGTTCTGGGTCGGTTTCACGGATGTTTATATCCGCCTGTGCGCGACGGGGCATCTGCATGATATTGTTTTCTTCAAATTCTAACCTCCGAACCGGATTTTTATTGTGGCTACCAATTACGAAACTCACGAATACGACGTGCTGGTCATCGGCGCGGGCGGCGCGGGCCTGCGCGCGGCGATTGAAGCCTCGGCCGCCGGCGTCAAAGTCGGTTTGATCTGCAAATCGCTGCTCGGCAAGGCGCACACCGTCATGGCCGAAGGCGGCATGGCGGCGGCGATGGGCAACGTGGACGACCGCGACAACTGGAAGGTCCATTTTGCCGACACGATGCGCGGCGGACAATACGTCAACAATTGGCGCATGGCCGAGCTGCACGCGAAGGAGGCGCCGGCGCGCGTTCACGAACTGGAAGCCTGGGGCGCGGTGTTTGATCGGACGAAAGACGGCAAGATTCTCCAGCGCAATTTCGGCGGCCATCGTTATCCGCGGCTCGCGCACGTCGGCGACCGCACGGGCTTGGAATTGATTCGCACGTTGCAGGATCACGGCATTCATCAGGGCATTTCGGTTCACATGGAACAGACCATCGTTTCGCTGCTCAAGGACGGCGAGCGCGTCGTGGGCGCGTTTGGCTACGACCGCGAGCGCGGACGTTTCCGCATTTTCAAGGCCAAGGCCGTTGTGCTTTGCACCGGCGGACTGGGCCGCGCCTACAAAATCACGAGCAATTCCTGGGAAGGCACCGGCGACGGCGTTTCGCTGGCGTATCACGCGGGCGCGGAATTGCTGGACATGGAATTCATCCAGTTTCATCCGACCGGCATGATCTGGCCGCCGAGCGTCATGGGCATTCTCGTGACCGAAGGCGTGCGCGGCGAAGGCGGCGTCCTCAAAAACAAGGACGGCAAGCGCTTCATGTTCGACGACGTCCCGGATCTTTACAAATCGCAGACCTCGACCGATCCCGAAGAAGGCTGGCGCTACACGCAGGGCGACAAAGACGCCAAGCGGCCGCCGGAGTTGCTCACGCGCGACCATGTGGCGCGCTGCATCATGCGCGAAGTCAAGGCCGGTCGCGGCAGCCCGCACGGCGGCGTTTTCCTCGACATTGCCTGGATCAAGGAAAAACTTCCGAACGCGGCCGAACACATCAAACGCAAACTGCCTTCGATGTATCACCAGTTCATGCAACTGGCCAATCTCGACATCACCAAGGAGCCGATGGAAATCGGCCCGACCACGCATTACGCGATGGGCGGCATCCGCGTGAACGGCGACACGCAGGCAACCAATGTCCCCGGACTTTTCGCGGCCGGTGAGTGCGCCGCCGGTTTGCACGGTGCCAACCGCCTTGGCGGCAATTCCCTTTCCGACCTCATTGTCTTCGGCCAGCGCGCCGGCGAACACGCCGCGAAATATGCGCAGGCCAATCCCGGCATTTCCGTCAGCGACGCCGAAGTCGAAGCCGCCTACCGCGAAGCCGTGGCACCGTTTGAACGTCCCGCCGGCGGCGCCGGCGAAGGGCCTTACCAGGTGCAATACGACTTGCAGAACATGATGCAGCAACTCGTCGGCATCGTCCGCCTCCAAAAAGAAATGGAGCAGGCGCTGGACGGCATCGGCAAGCTCAAGGTTCGCGCCGCGAAAGTCGGCGTCCAAGGCCACCGCGAATACAATCCGGGCTGGCACACGGCGCTGGATCTCAAGCATCTGCTCACCGTTTCCGAGGCGATCACGAAATCGGCGATGGACCGCAAGGAAAGCCGGGGCGGCCATTTTCGTGATGATTTTCCCAACAAGGATCCGGAGGCGGCGAAATATAACACCGTGCTGGCCAAGGCGGCCGACGGCTCGATGAAGCTGCGGCGCGAACCGATTCCGCCGATGCCGGCGGAATTGAAACAAGTCATCGAGGAGATGAAGAACTAGCCTTTGACACGATGAAAACTGTCACTTTCAGAATCTGGCGCACGGATGAAAACGGCGGCGGCAAGTTCGTGGATTACACCACGGAAATCACGGAAGGTCTCGTCGTTCTCGACGTCGTCCACAAAATCCAGGCGACGCAGGCCAACGATCTCGCCGTCCGCTGGAACTGCAAGGCCGGCAAATGCGGCTCCTGCTCGGCGGAAGTCAACGGCATGCCCAGGCTCATGTGCATGACGCGCATGGACACGCTCGACACCAGCAAGCCCGTCACCATTGAACCGATGCGCGCTTTTCCCAGCGTCCGCGATCTGGCGACAGATGTGTCATGGAATTTCCGCGTCAAAACCAAGATCAAAAAATTCAAGCCCCGCGCCCCCGACGCGCCGGACGGCACCTGGCGGATGCAGCAGGAAGACGTGGACCGCGTGCAGGAACTCCGCAAGTGCATCGAATGCTTTCTCTGCCAGGACGTCTGCCACGTTTTGCGCGACCATCACAAGCACGAGGAATTCATCGGCCCGCGCTTCCTCGTCTATGCCGCCGCGCTGGAGATGCACCCGCTCGACACGGAAGACCGGCTGCCGGAACTCAAGCAGGCGCAGGGCATCGGCTTTTGCAACATCACCAAGTGCTGCACGAAAGTCTGTCCGGAAAACATCACCATCACCGACAACGCGATCATTCCCTTGAAAGAGCGCGTCGTGGATGAATTCTATGATCCGTTCGGCTGGCTCTGGAAAAAGATCCGGCCAAAAGGCTGAAAGCCATTTCACCACCCACGGTTCGCGCCGTGTTTTTTTTGCACACCTCCTGTTGCGGAGGTGTCCGCCACCTGAACGCTTGAACGGAATGGAATGCCGTGCTGCTGGCGACTATTTGCCAGACAGCGGGAACGGGGTTTTCATTGGTCGCTTCAGCCGACATGCTTGAAGCGTCAGCTCATGTGCTTGCAGTCCAAGCCGACGGTCGCGCGGAGCAGAAATTGCTAAAAAAGCCGAAATCAACCGCCAAACACGCAAAATAGCGAAAACGCCCCGTTTCAGCCTTCATCATTTCCCCCGAATTTTCCCCGCAGCACCCGCCGGTTTGCGCCAGCGGCGCAGTAAATTTGTAGCACCGCCAATCACAAATGGACGAAGCTCCGTTTAGGAGCGACATCAGCGGGAATACGGACGGAATTCAACGCCAAGGCGCAAAAGGGTTCCGCGCCCGGCAGAAATCAGGAGGCAGGAAACTTCATTTAACGGGGGCCGGGAACGATTTGATTGCCGACCCAAACGGCCGGATTGCCAACCCGCTGGTTCTGTTTGCAAACAAAGCCTTTGGGTTTCGCGACACGGTTCCGGTGTTTCCAAACCCGATCAGCGTGAAGGCAAACACGACGATGCTGCTGGCAAACATGGCGACGTTGTTTATCCACACGACCATTCGGTTTCCAAACACAGTTAGCGGGCTTGCAAACCCGATTTTTCTGATTGCAAACAAAATGACCGTGCTTGCAAACACAGGCGCTGTGCTTATAAACACAGAACTTGGAATCCTCGTTTTTGGGATAAAAAGTGTCCTGTTTCGGGAAAATTAACCACGATTGGCGTGCAGGGGCGCAATGCGGATGGGGTGGGCCACAGATGAACACAGTCTGTATATCTAAATCAGATTTCAATAAACTAGCGAAAACCATTGATTAAACAATGCAAATTCGCTCTAACTCGTCACTATTTTTGCTAACTTTTCGGTGCTTTAACTGACACTTTCACTGACAGTGTGCGGCTGAACCGTTGCCAGTCCAGCCGCAAATTTGAATGGTTTCAATCTTCATCCGGCATCATTACCGTGATCGCGGGTTGTGGGTCGTCCATGTCGAGGGGGCCGCACATGGCAACCAATTTGACCAGCTTGGCGGCGCGGTTGTCGTTGCGGACGTAGAGCGCGAAAGGCAAGCGGTTTTGTCCCTGCGCTGCTTTGCGGATGGCAAAGCGGAGCATCCAAACAACATCCCAAAGGCGTCCGGCTTCATCCTGCCCGCTGACATTCGGCGGGATGGTCACATAAGCGTCAAACGCGGTGCGGGTGATAAACACCGGAAAGCGGATTCCGGCTTCTTTGGCTGCGCTGGAAATGTCCACTTGAAAGCCGTCGGCGATGGCCTGTTTGCGGGTGTAGCTGTAAATGACTTCGCCAAAAGGCGAGGGTTCGTTTTGTGTGTTCATGGCGGGTTTAGGCGTAAAAATAACCAAGGGCGCGAAGTGATGAAAAATTGCCGTTGCCTATTACGACGTGGTCAATCAATTCCATTTTCAAAAGCTGTCCGGCGCGTATTAGGTCGCGGGTCACTTTGATGTCTGCCTCTGACGGGGTGCTTTCGCCGCTTGGGTGGTTGTGCATGACAATCACGGCACTGGCGGCGGCGATGATGGCGAGCCGGAACACTTCGCGGGGATGGACTAAAATGGTGTCCATTGTGCCGATTGAAACAAGCTGGTGGCCTTTAACGCGCTTGCGCGTGTTGAGTAACAGGACGGCCAAACATTCGCAATCGGGGTTAAAATGCGGATGGGTGGCAATGTGCATCCGCCAATAATCGGCGGCTTTGTCAGGTGTTTCGCACTGCTGCAAGCTCTCCGGCGTCGGACATTCGCGCAAGGCGGTCACGCGGTATTCATACGGGCTGGCCGGAAATTTGAACGGTTTAACAAGCGTTTCCATGCTCGGAAAAATGGCGGTGGTATTCATGGCGATTTCTCCGGTTAGGCGGGTTTCTGGTCGGCAGCGAAATAGCTGCCGTATTTTCTGCGGGGGTCAAACCGCACGGACTGGTCACGAAACATTCCGCAAGGGTGCTGCCAAGACTGACGCTTGTTGTTCCAATGAAAGCCAAGCTCTGACAAAACGGCGGTGACGGTGACGGGCTGCTTACCATCAAACTGAATCCAAACCCATTTGCCGACAACCTCGGCGAGATCAAAGAAGCTCGGCGTTTCCCTGCGGAGCAAAGCCAAAAGTCTTTCGGTGTTCAATGCGCGGTTCGCATTTCTGCGGTTGAAATCAATTTTTGCCCGGCTGTCAGTTCTATTTGATGATAGCTGATCGGCGTTTGCTGGAGTCGCTGCTTCAATTTTAATTTTGTTTTTCATAAGCTTTTTTTTGATGTTCGCCGCTCGTGTCTCGCCGTATGTCGCTTGCTTCACCCCACGCGGAGCCATTTTTTGAGCTATATGAGTTTTATTTCCGGCGTGCATGGGGCATGACAGCGAAAGATTCGGCGTTACCTGATAGCCGGGTCGCTGGCGTGGCCCATGCCCTTCGTCGCTGGAAATTAAACGCCCCGCGATAGCGGGAATTAAGAAGTTTGAAAAAGATGGCGTAGCAGCAAGCGCACTACGGATAGACCTCGGCGGCGTCTGTTCTTAAAAAACGCGCCATGTCAAAAACACTAACCAAAACCCTCTAGCCCCGCAGGGTCGCCAAAGGCTCAATTCCGGCCTGCTCTGACTTTTAGCTGGCCGGGAGTAGCCGGGAGCCGTGGCTTGGCGGGGATGGGGCAAGCCCAAAGGCGCACGGCGGAACAAGGACGGTCAAATGTCAGACGCAAATGGGCAAGGACAAGTGGCACAAGCTGCGCGGTGGCTTACCACGCTGAAGGCGAGCGGCTGCTTGTGCCTCTTGGACGGCGGGGTGCTTTTCCGTTAAACGGATTTCGGTTATTCTGTGCATCAATGCCATAATCGAACTTTTACTATGACTAATCCAGAGGGGGGCAGACATCGCCTAATAACTCTTCTCCGCTTTCAGGATCAATAATAGCTATGCATTCGTTGAATTTTATAGCTTCCGTCAATTCAGCATCTGTGCTGCAAAAGCGCACCTCTTTTTCACAGTCTCCGCAGAACCTAATGCTCTTGTTTTCTGTTTTAGCTAATTCTTCCCATTTCTTTGTGCATTTGAATGCAAATTTGCAATTCCTAATGGTTGTTTCTTTGAAAGGTTCTTCTTTTTTCACGAGTATGCTCCCTAGTTTTTAAAAAAGGCCTCATTTCCCTCAACCAGAAACTAATCGTAGCGGGCGTTGTTAACTGGAAGCTAAAATAGTGACTCAATTCAAGCTTAATCAAATTTCGCTCGCCGAAGTCGCAACATCAAAATCAACTTGGAGCGTTTCAAAGTGCCTGCGTCCGCAGCGGATTTTTTCGGCTTCGACATTTCTTAGCTTCTCGAAATTCTTTGTGCCTTTGGTTTCTCGCACCAGATACAGCACGGTGTTGTCATGTTTCAAAATCGCCCAATCTGGATTGTATGTGCCGAGCGGCGTTTCAATCTTGAACCAATCCGGCAGCTTTACAAAAAGTTTGATGTCCTGCCGCTTGTCCAGTTTTTCCGCAAACTCCCTCTCAATTTCAGAATCATAAACCACGGCATCATAGACGCTGTGGTTTACTTCCAAGCGGTTGTTGAGGTAGCCGATGATCTCTTTTTCCTCGAAAAGCGTCATGCTGTATTCCTCCCCGGCGATTTTCTCATACTTAATGCCGTCAATCATCAGTTTGTGAAGTTGCACCTTGAGGATTGCTGCAACCGCGTCCATAAACTTTTGCGGGTTGACTAGGAATTCAGCAAGCCGGTTTGATTCTTTGAGAATTCTCACCAAAGTCGAACGGGTTAGTTCCGTCTCGCCTTGTAGATAGGCAACCACGTCCGGCACAGCCCCGCGAAAAACTACGGTTTCGGCGGCCTCGCGAAGCACGTCCGTGCTTACGCCGGATTTCCCCACGCCTAAACCAGCCTCAGTGACTTGGATTTTGACGGGTTTGATTTTGTCCATCGCTTTGATGGCTTTGACCGCATTGGCGACCAGTGTGTCCGTCTGGTATTCAACAGAAAACGAAGTCTTTGGACTGATGCGATTCCAAAGCTCTTGAAATTCGGGGTCAAGCGTTACCTCTTTCTTGAAACGCAACCGTTGTCCTTCTTCGTCCTTTTTGACGTGACGTTCCAACTGATAAGATTGTAAGACATCAATAATATCCGAACGCAAGTTCGCGTGTTCGGGGGGCAGGCCGAGGTCTAACCCTGGGGTTTTGGGGTCAAATGTCGGTTTGATTTTGCCATTTTCAGTGACGATCCCTTTTGAAACCAACCCGTCGAAAATCTTGACCGATACATCGCGGCCAAGCGGCACTCCTTCACCGGCCACAATTTGCATCAGGTTTGCAAAGGCAAACTTGGGGACTATGCCGAACGTGACGCCACAATCCTGCTCGTATTCATTCTGTAACGCTTTGGCAAAATCCTCGTAACTCTCATTTGCCACAACGAGCAGCTTATTGATGTTTTCATCAAATACTCGCTCGCCATGTTGATTGACGGGTAGGCGCAGGCCGCGTCCGATTTCCTGACGCTTTTTCATCACAGACCGAGTTTCGTTCAGCGTGCAAATCTGGAACACGTTTGGATTATCCCAACCCTCCCGCAATGCGGAATGGCTGAAAATGAACCGCAACGGTTCATCCAACGAAAGCAAATCCTCTTTTCTTTGCATAATGAGGCTGTAAACGTCATCATCGGCTTGAGTGCTTCCGTTGGTGTCTTTGAAGACGCCCTTTTTATCCTGGGCGAAATAACCGTTATGAAGCCTTTCAAGCGGGAACGGCAATAGACCTTTGTATTTTTCTTGCGCGATCAATTCCTTGAACGCATCTTCAAAGCACTCGGCAAATTTCCCCTTCACCGGCTGTCCTTGCTCGTCGTAAGAGCGGTAATTGGCAACCTTATCAATGAAAAACAGGCTCAAAACTTTGATGCCTTTGTTCTTTAAGGCGATTTCCTTGTCGAGATGGCGGCGAATGGTGTTGCGGATTTGCACTCGCCAAAGGTCGTCCCGGATGCCTCCGAACTCCTGACCGATGTTGAGGGTTTTTCCGTTGTTGAACTGAATGAATTCATTGCCAGGTTCAGCGTTGATTTCAGTTATGAGATAACCATCCCGATAATTTCCACGTTCTTTTGATGCCATGAATAAATCGGTTTCATGCTTTACCGTGACGGCTTTCCGCTTTGGCCCTTCATTCGTCTGAACGTCAATTTCCACTTTTGCCTTGATGCCGTTCTTTCGATCAATGGAAACCAGTTTGACGTAGGCATCATTTTGCGCGCCTTCGCCGGTCACACTGGAAACCACGATTTGCTTTACTAGTCGGAGTTCAAACGCCCGGATTGGATTCAGCGAATAAACCAGATTGTAGGGATTCGCATGAGTAGCCGAATAGCGCAACGTGCAAAGCGGGTTAAGCGACCGGATCGCCTCTTGCGCCTTCTCCGTGTTGTCAACGCTTTGTGGCTCGTCAATTATCACAATCGGATTCGTCGCACGGACAAATTCAATCGGCTGACGCCCGGATAACTTATCCGCTTCTTTGAAGATTACATTGCTTTTCTTCTCATCGTCTGTGCCTGCAAAATTTTTGCGGAAGGCATCAATGTTAATGACAAGAATTTGAATCTGATTGCTCACTGCGAATTGCCGCAAGCGGCTCGCCTTTTTCGCGTCATAAACAAAATACTCGAATTCCACATTGTTGTAGAGCGCCTTGAAGTGGTCGCTTGTAATTTGCAGATTTTTCAGCACGCCTTCGCGGATCGCCACGCTCGGCACAACAATGATAAATTTCTTGAACCCATACTTTTTGTTGAGTTCAAAAACCGTCCGCAGATACACATACGTCTTGCCCGTGCCGGTTTCCATCTCAACGGAGAAATTCAGTGCGGCGGGAGCATTTGCGCTGTAATCCTGCGGTAGCAGATGTTTGTCCGCGTCCAAATCATTGCGCTCCTGGACAAGCTGAAGGTTTTTAAGAATCGTCTCGCGATCAATCACGAGCGCATTGCCCAAGCCTAATTCCGTTTGCACGAGACTGCCGAAAAGCCCCTTACCCTTTGTTTCAAAAGAAATTTGAAAGTCCCCTTTGTTCAAGGGCTGGCCGTCAAAGAGGTCAACCACAGAATTTACTGCGGCAATCTGGAATTCCTGCTTTGCGTCAAATTGCAGCTTCATACCGTTTGGAACTTCGTCACCCCTTTTGCCTTCATCGTCTGGACGGCATTTGTTTTAAGCTGGTCGTTGTTAGCAAAACCAGCGTCGAGACAAACTACTCGCTCAGGCTTTTTCTCCGCCATCGCCTTGATGACTTCTGGAGTCAGTTCCTTTTCGAGACAAATCAGCATCGCACCATCGGCGATGGAAAAGACGATCTTCCCGGCCATCGCAATTTGTTCGACTTTCGTATCCAACGGAAAGCCAGACTTGAGCAGCAATTCGTAAAGCACATCGTCTTGTGTGCGACCCGCGACGAGGTGATCCACATGCAAAGTCAATTGCTTGCCGAGTTCCGCCTCGTCCTTTGGCTGCTCCGTGTTCCATGCTTTGAAATTCGAGCTTTGCAACTTGAAAACTTTAAAGCCATGATCCCCCTTATGCTGACCTTGTAGCGGAAGCTGGCTTACGCCTTCATCATGCAGTTTCTTTAAGACAGCGCGGACACGTTGTTTCGTAATGTCGGCGATGGTTGGAAATTGAGTGTGAGTGGCCGGTTCGGGCAACTGAACAAGAACAAATTTTCGCCGTCCTCCATCTTGGATATTTTTTTCCAACACGGCTTGTGCCGTTGTTCCACTTCCCGCGAAAAAATCCAACACTATGGAATCCGGTTCAGTCGCAAGATCAATAAAGTCGGCAAGAATATCTTTATCTTTGGGGAATTCGACTAATCCTTTTCCGACCAGCTTTTCCAGTTCGAGAGTCCCAGCGCGACCATCTCGATAAAACACGGAAGCAAACGGCTCATAGCTAATGTCGGCAAGATAGCTCTTGCGACATGGAATGGTGGTTTCATCCGGGCCGAAATGGATAAGCGGGGGGTCTGCTAACAATGCCTGCTTTGTGCGTTCCTCGTCCCAACGCCACCCCGTTGAAGGCTTCTTGCATGGCTTCTTTGTTTCTGGGTGTATAATGTCATATCGGGGTCTTGATTCTCGGCCATCATCCGGGCCTGCGAAATTATCGGCGAAATACAAGCCGCGTTTGTCCGACCAACGATAATGCTCATGCGCGCGACGCGGGTCATTTTTGGGAAGCGAGGAATACCAAGCTCGCATGGCATTAGAAATGGCGTCGTGTTTGTCGTCGAAGGTCTGCCGGATTTGCTGATAGTGAGAAAGAACTTCTTCCGCGCCTGGCTTCTTTCGCCGCCAGATGCCTTTCTCGATCATGTATTGCTTATTCTTCGCAACGACCAGAACGTATTCATGACTGACGGCAATCAGTTTTGCATCACCTTTTTTTGATTTCTCCCAAACTAAGGTGGCAACAAAATTTTCTTCCCCAAACACTTCGTCGCAGAGCTTCCGCAAATTATTTACTTCGTGGTCATCAATGCTGATGAACGCAACGCCGTCTTCACGCAATAAATTCCGAGCGAGAAAAAGTCTCGGATACATCATATTCATCCATTTGGAATGAAAGCGTCCGTCAGTTTCTGAGTTCGTAGAAAATTTGCGCCCTTCCTCGTCGGTCTGTCCGGTATATCGAAGATACGTTTCGAGGCTTTCGCTAAAATTGTCAGGATAAATAAAGTCGTTACCCGTGTTGTAAGGCGGATCAATGTAAATCATCTTCACTTTGCCAAGATACGCCTTTTGTAGCAGCTTGAGCGTTTCTAAATTATCACCCTCAATAATCAGGTTTTCCGTCGTGTCGAAATTTACAGACTCATCCCGCGCGGGGATGAGGGTTGCCATGCTGGACTGCTGAATTGTTTTGAAGCACTCCGCCTTGCCGGGCCAGTTCATTCCGTAGCGTTCCTTGCCCGCATCCACCGCCTCGCCAAGCGTGAGCTTGAGCCGGTCAAAATCAATCTTCCCGCCCTCGGTGATGATTTCAGGAAAAAGCGATTTCAGTTTCGCCTTTTGCTCATCGGTGATGCTGGCCGAAGTCGCTTCAAATTTTTCAGGTTGTTGTGACATTGTAAAATCCTAGCAAAGCAATGGTGTTTAGGCAGCGACTTTTATGGTTTTCCGGCGAGACTTTATGGTTTCCAACAGTTTTTTGGTGTCGTCAATGTCTTTTGCGAGTTCCGCAGGTGCGGGAACGGTCGCATGTTTCCCTGCGGGCGCATCGTGAGCCGGGGTATAATCACAGCACTTTTTGAAAAGCCGCAGAACCTCGTCACATTCCGTTTGGGAAAAGCCAACAACTTCGTCGAGCCTTCCGAGATTGACATACGAACGGAAGCGGAAAACAACATCTGCGAAAATGACCTTCTCAATAATGCGCTCCAGGGTCGCCCTCAAGTCGCTGTATGCGTTCCCCATTTCGGCTTTCAAGGCTTCGTCAGGGTAAGGCTGCCATTTCTTTTCCAAAGCCTTTTGCATTTTTTCCAGTTTATCCAATCGGTCTTGTGGGGATTTGCAATCCCACGGCAAGCCCGCCTCGACTTTGCCGGGATTACTGCCCTCCCAACGCAAATAGAATGTGGAGCACGGAACCTTGGCGGTTCCTGCCTCCGATATTAAATCATTCAGAAATACCGTGTCGTGAGTAAAAACGATGACTTGGCGGTGCTGCGCTTCTTTGGAGAGACGGAAAGCGATTCTGCCGCGAAAAAAGTGGTCCAGCGAGGAAACCGGGTCGTCAAATACAAGGGCCGAGTTGTGCGAGCATTGGGAGAGTTCCGCGAGGAAAGAGGCCAAAGCGATGCAGCGTTGTTCGCCTTCGCTGGCAATCTCAAAGACATTAGCTTTTCCCTTCGCTCCCTGTAACCGAACGCCAAATTTCTTCTCGCCTTTGGCACCGCCGATGGCCTCAAGATTCACACTCAAGGAACGGATGCCGAGTTGCGCGAGTTCGTCGGCGAAGCGCTTGCAGTAGGCATCGGTTATCAATTCCTGCGTGAGTTCGGAATTCTTCGTCGTGATTTGGTTTGTTCTTGTGTCAGCGAGCCGTTCATTTAGTCCATCGAGGTTTTTGAACCTTTGGATTTGGTCTTTCACGTCTTGCTCGACCGTGTTGAGCCATTCTTTTGCCGCAAGTTCGTTAAGGTCGGTTTGAAGTTTTTTTCGTGCCACTGGGTCGTCTGCGGATTCCTCCGTGACGGCTCGCTTTTCGAGATTTTCGATCAGGACGGTGAGAATTAAAGTCGGGGCGGCGGCAAGCTGAACGGGCTGCGCCCATTTGTCATCGGCAAAGGACTTTTTGACCGTGCTGAGGCAATCGTCGGCGGAAACAATAAACTCGGCCAACAACTTGATTTCTATTTCTGTCAAGGCCGCCAAATCAGTGGCGATTTTTTCATGTTCCGCTTTTAGGCCGGATTTGGTTTCAAACGCTGCCTTTTCAGTATTCAACTTTTTACGGGCAGTTTTTGAGGAATTCTGAACATCCTCGTTGCAGAACTTCACAAAGGAGCCTGCGAGAGCGACTGCTTCGGCATCATCCCCGAATGGGCGTTGGCAAAGGACGCAACGGTCCTGGTTGCCCGTTTGAGGAAAGTCTTTACCGGGATATACGGTCGTGGTTGAAAACGATTTTGCGGCATCCCACATGGCTCGCCACAAATCGCTGCCGGTTCCGGTCACGACACCCTCTGCAAACTTGCTTTCGGCGGCGGCTTTTGCGGCGGCTTCCGTAGCCGCCGTGTTTTCAAAAGCAATTTTCAGTTGGTTGATTTTCTCGGCGGAAAGCAGGGCGGCATTTCCGAGGAGGAGGGTTTTGAAAGTCTCAATGCGCTTTTTTGCCGCCCTTGTTTCAGCGGCTTTCTTTTTTGGGTCGGAACTCAAAAGCGTCCGCAATTCGGCGAGCCTTTTGGTTTCTGTATCGGTCAGCTTTCCCAAAAGCAGCACATTTGCGGAAGAAGTCTTGGAATTGAGTTTGTCCAGGGTTGCGCCGACAGCCGTGTTGGGATATTTGTTCAGTGCCGTTTTCCCGACTTCGATTGCAGCGGTTACATTTGCGACTTCGTTTCTTATTCTAGTTGCGAGAGCGTCACACGCCTTGGAGAGCTTCGGCAAAACGTCCAAGCCGAAAGGCGTAAAGCTGGCAGGGCCGTCGGCGGTCAAATAATCCTTCGCTGCGTCACCGTCGAATACAAAGACACTGGCAAGTTTTGCGTCAGATGCTTGGTTGTCCTTCCAATGGATTTCGGAGCCTGTGCCGCTGACATTGATGCCAATTTTGCAAGAGGCGTGGACAGGCGTTTCCGAAAACGCATCCGGGCGAATTACCGGAGCGGTTCCACGCGAGCGGCAAGCCTTCTTGATGACGCGGGCGTAGCCCGATTTGCCAGAGCCGTTGTCGCCGTAGAAAATGGTTAGTCCAGGCGACGTTCCGAAGGTAATTTTTTGGCCGGATGGCAACTTGTTGACTCCGGCCAGATCATTCAAATACTCAATGGTGACGGATTCTTTGGAGGATGGGCCAGCGGGCAAGTGCTCCTCTGCCAGCGGGGTAGCCGCGAGTGGTTTACCGTCAACGCCGGTAGGGTTTGGCGTTTGGCGGCACAAGTGTTCAAGTTCCGTCAAATCGGCATCGTCCAATTTTCCATTTGTTATGATTCGCCTCAAGGCATCGCGTAGCCACGAAGGTCTTCCGATTGACCATTCGTAGATGTCGTGAAGCACAGATTTCGGTGCCTTTATGCTCACTTCACTTGCCATTTGATTTTGAAAAGAACCTTTTCGGTGATTTGTTGTTTCAGGCGTTTTTCGACCTCATCCATTAATCCATCTTTTTTCGCTTCGATGTCTTTGGCCGCTTGCTCGTATTGTTTCCAAGCCTCGTCGCGCTTTGAATCCATGTCGCGCTTTTGGCGTTCCAGTTTTAATTTTTCAGGCAGGCTGCCCGCCAACCGCGCATTGCGGCGAGTTTCCTTAATCTGGTCTTCCAATTCTTTGAGAGCCAATTTCAGGGAAGCACGCTGGTCTTCACCCCAGCGATCCAGCTTGTCCAATTCTCCCTCAAAATACGAGCCGTTCTTTTGTTCTAAATCATCGAAAATAAGCTGGCGTTCTACGTCCAGCAAATCGCGGAGAATATTTTTGTGACCTTCGCCATTCCCGTCAGTTTGGAGCGGATTTATTGAAGCTGAAAGCGACAACAGCCGACGGCATAGCTCGTCATCTAGCACTTTGCCGTCATCCGTTACGCCAGCCAGCAAAACATGGTCTTCCGTTTCAAACGCCGTGACTGTGAGCTTTTGAACAACCAGCCATCCGCCCTTGCCACATAACGGCTCGATTACTGAAATGTTTCGTCCCGTTTGGGAATAATTAAAAATCAATTCCGCTTCTGGTGTCGGCAATTCCATACACCTGCTAATGATACGTTGTGCTAATGGATGTCCGACACGGTAGAGATTTGCATCTTCAACATTTTTGCCTGAACGATACGGGCCGGGATGAATGTTTTCTTCTGGAAATGGATTGCGGGTCAAAATAAAGGCGTTTTTGCCATCTTCAAAATTTGCGTAATCCGAAAGAAAAAATCGGGTGATTTGCCACAGCCATTGTTCATAGCGCCCAAGGGTTTCCTCTGTTTGCAATTTGCCCAGGCGCAGCTTTTCTTGGACGGCTTCATCAAAATTTTCCAGCAACTTCTGCCGTGTTTGGTGCATCCGCTCATCAATTCTGACTTCCAAATCCCTTTGCAACGTATTGAAATTAAATTCAATTTGATCTGGTGTGCGGCAATTTTGATAAATGTCGGCAATGCGTTTCTCAAAATCTACGCCAGATTCAATGCTGCCAAGCACTTCGTCACTTGCACCAAAGACGCCACTGAAAAGTTGGAATTTGTCGCGGAGAAGTTCATACACGCGTTGGTCGGCAGCGTTGTTTTTGTTCAGGAAATTTACGACAACCACATCGTATTTCTGGCCGTAGCGGTGGCAGCGGCCAATCCGCTGCTCAATGCGTTGTGGATTCCACGGCAAGTCGTAGTTCACCACAAGTGAGCAAAATTGTAGGTTAATTCCTTCTGCCGCTGCTTCCGTAGCAACCATGATGACGGCATCATCGCGGAAATAATCCACTAGCGCCTGTCTCATGTCGGCACTTGGGGCGCCGGTAATACGATCCGTGTCTTTGTGCCGTTCCATCCATGCGGCGTAAATTGCTTTCGACTTCGCATCCTTGTTTGAGCCATTGAACAAGACGATTTTGCCAGCATGGGCTGTCTGTTCGAGAACCCGGTAAAGATATTCCTGTGTGCGGGTGGATTCGGTAAAAATGATTGCCTTTTCCGGCGCACCGAGTTCCCGCGCTTTCGCAAAGCCTTTTTTGAGCGCGGTGAGAAGCACTTCTCCTTTGGAATTCTTGACGATGGAAGTGGCAAGCTCTTTGAATTCGCGCAGCGATTTTATTTCGGCTCGTATCCGTTCTTTGTCTTCCTCCGTGTAGACGCGCTCGGCTTTTTCTGGCGTTTCATCTTCGTCCCATTCTTCCTCAACTTCATCAATTGCCTCGAAATCGGCGGTGACTTCTTCTGGAGTGTCTACGGTTGGAGTATTTTTGGCAGCCGCCGTTTCAAGGCGGCTCGCCAGTGCGTCTAATGTGCCGGAAATCGCGTAGGTCGAAGACGCCAGCAATTTTCGGAGAATGAGCGTCATCAGTTGGCGCTGGCTCGAAGGCAGCGCATACAATGTTTCGCGTTGCAGATAACCGGAAACCAAATCATAAAGTTTTTGTTCTGCCTCTGACGGGATGAATTCCTGCGTAATCGGGATGCGATTTGTGTATTTGATGTATTCCAGCACTTGCCGTCGCAGTGTGCGCTGAACTACCGGCTTAATGCGTTCACGGAGGGCAGCAAAATCTTCTTCTGTGCGTAGGAGTCCAAATTGCGCCTTGAAGCTTTTGAGATCGCCGAAGGTAAAACCGTCAACGATGCTCACCAAGCCATAAAGTTCCTGAATTGAATTTTGCAGTGGCGTTGCCGTCAGCAATACTTTTGGCGCGTCTGCAATTGCGTTTTTGATTGCGTTGGCAATGCGGTTCGTGGGCTTGTAAACATTTCGCAGGCGGTGAGCCTCATCCACGATGACCAAATCCCAATTTACCTTTTTTACATAAACGTCTTTGGCGCGGGCAAAGTGATACGAACAAATGACGATTTCATTTTGGTCGAACGGATTGAGATTGCCCTGTTTGATGATTTGATTGAACGAGCGATTTTCTAAAATTACAGACGGAAGGAAAAATTTATCGGCAAGTTCCTGATTCCACTGCTTGCGTAATGCGGCAGGGACGATGATTAAAAGTTTGCGCTTTTGCTCCGCCCATTTCTGCGAAAGTAGAATCCCGGCCTCAATTGTTTTTCCCAAGCCGACTTCATCCGCCAGGATTGCACCCTTTGAAAGGGGGGAGCGGAATGCGAAAAGGGCGGCATCAATTTGATGGGGGTTCAAATCCACCTGAGCGTCAGCCAGCGTCGCAGCCAGTTTTTGCAGGCTGTCGGAAGGGCAACGTCTTGTTAGCTCATGGGCATAGTAACAAGCGTGATACGGGGTGATGCCGTTTTGGGTCACAATCCCACAGTTTTAAGCGAATTTGAAACGTCGGGCAAGGGAAACAGGGTTAAGAATCGTAGGCTTAACCAACAATCCTGGGGGGCGCTGATGCGAAACTACCGCCGGGGCTAGGCTGAACATTGAAACCCGGATCATTCCCCGTTTAGCTTAAACATCCGTATCAGGTCGCGGTTTAGGCGGTCATTGGACAGGCCGATGCGGGCCAAATCCTTGCTGGTTTCCCAAGCGTGTTCCCTGACAACGGGGTCATCAAACGCTTCGCGGCTGATTTGTTCCGAGGCAAGACTGGCCGTTAGCTTGGTCATTTGCGAGTGGGCGTCTTGGAGCGCCATCGTCCGGCTGTTGGCGTCAGTCTCGGTTTCGAGAACGCGGATGAACTGGTCAATGCTGCCGAGCCGCATAATCAATTCCTGTTTTGATTGGGCGAATTTTGAAAGCTTGTCCTGCTGGCTGCTTTGCTCGTCCATTTCCTGCATCTGCTGCTGAAACTCGCGCTGCTCGCGCTGGCTCTGCTCCTCGCGTTTTCTTTTGACGGCTTCCTCCTTCATGGAAACCTGAACACCCGCAATGATGTGCGCGACAAAAAAGACGCCGATCAGCCCGAACACCCCGCCGATGATGTAGCTCATGCGGGCGTTGTCGGCGTCGCTGTTCAAAATGCCCGCGCCGCTAGACCACCACTTCGCCAAGCCGGTTTTCGTCGCGGTTTCCGCTGCCGCCTTGTTGTAGGCGTCGTTCGCCATGCCGATCATCCACCACATCCAAATGATGCCAAGCACGATGAACCAGCCCCAGCGCGCTTTCTTTTTGTATTCGTCGTAATCCATTGTCGTTAGCCTTTCACGACGGCGAGCGCCTTCTGGTCATCGCTGGACATGGGCGGCATGGAGCCGCCGATGATGAGAATGACGCGCATCATTTCCCGGTATAAGGCGGAAGCATCGGCACGGATGTTTGTCAGGTGGAGGTCAATTTCGGACAACCGCGTCCGAATGCTGGCGCGTTCCAAAGGCGTGGCCGCTTTGATTTCGGCGTCGGCGTATTTTTCCTGCTGCGCCATGTAATGACGGGCTTGCTCCGCATACATGGTCAGCGTGTCGCGGAAACCTTGCTGCACGGCATCCACGCGCCGCTCAATCAATGCGTGGATGAGGTTACGCACCAAGCCCGTCTTGATCTCAAAAATGTCGCGTTCGTGCGACAGCCGGGTTTCGAGTGCTTTCTGGTTGTGGGCGAGTTGGGCGTCCAGCGCCCGCAATTTGGTTTTGCCATGCTCCACTTCGGCAACGGTTCCGGCAATGCTTGCCGCCGAGCCTAGCGCGGACATCAGCATTTGCGCGTGTTGTGAATTCATTCTCATATTTTTTATTTTGTTTTGCGTCGTCTAATGTGTTCCTGAACGTCATCGCTCAAACCCGTGGGGATGCCGGTGGGCTGTTGCTGCTGACGGCCCGGTTGGACATTCTCGAACTGCTCAACGGTCTGGCCCTGGCTCTCGGCATGAATCAGGCCGTCAATGGTGTCCATTTCCAAATTCAGGTCGCGCTCATGAATCATGAATTCATAAGCCCGGAGGCAGAATGCCGAAAAAAGCAGCCAGCACGTCAGCGCGTGCGAAAGCGGATAGAACGCGAAAGCAATCAGCCCGCAAAACAGCGGGTCAATGAAGCGGGCCACGCGCCGGTTGCGGTGCATGAACGCTGGTAGCCAGCGGAATGCAAACGGGGAAGTGCCGATGTAATAACTGTGTTGCCGGACGGCACGGTTAAATTGAAACCAGCGTTTAATGCGTTGGACGACTGCCAAAACGAAAAAGCAAAGGCCGAAATAAAACAAGGCAATCGGCTCGGCGCTCTCATTGCCGGGTTGCGCCAGCACGCCAAAGAAAATTAGAAAAATGGTGATGCCCAAAACCCGGAGCGGGTCTAGCAGCCGGTAGCCCAAATCATGACGGAAAAAAACCATGATCGACAGTGCCGGAAACTGCATCAGCCATTTCGCCATTGCGTAGCTCTCGCGGAACGTCGGGCCTTGTTGTGGTTGTGGTGGCATTTTATCGCTGGTTGAACGTCAGCAGGCGGAACGGCAACGCAAGATTGCCGTCATAAAAAAGATTGCCGCCATTATAGACGATGGCCTCCACCTGAAAATTATGAGCTGGCCCGCCGCGCTTCAACGTCGTGAAGGTCGCCGGTTCGACAAAGAGCTTTTTCTGTTCGCTGCGGTTCACCCCGGAATTGTGGCTGCGCTGTTCGTCGGGATTCTTGGGAGTGGCGTCATTCTGCGACTGGCCGGCGCTGGTGCTGGTGGTCTTGACCCAGCGTTGGCCCAAAATGAACGATGCCCAATCGTTTGTTAAGCCGGTGTTCTGGCAAAAGAATTTGCACTGCAAATTTCCCAAAAGGGAATCCACCGCATTCATGTTTTTCAAAACTCGCCCGTAGCTCTCGCGGTTCTGCGTCAGATACACGGTGCATCCGCCAGCGGATCTTGCCGTGGCCTGATACTCGGCGTCAAAATTCGTGACGAAATTTTGCGCTTCGTCCGCCCATAAAAAAACCGGCCGCAAATAGGCGTCCGGTTTGGTCGGTGGTGTCCGTCGCAAGACGGCCACTTGAAAGCAGTATTTCCAAGCAAGGTTGGCAATCCGGCCAACGAGCCTAAATTCTTGGACGGGCAAATCAACGATGATGATCTTGCCCCCAAATGCGTCCTCCGGTTTGATGTTGGTGTCGGCGGAAAAAAGTTCCCGCAATGGCCGCGTAACAAGCGGCCTTGCCAGCATGGAAAACGTCAAGCTAATGATACTGCGGGTTTTTTCGGCCAAATTGGGAAACTCCACTTCCCAATATTTTTGGCATCGTGTGAAATCGTCGCGGGTTCCCGCGTCGGCTTTTTTGGTGGCCTCGTCCGCTTCCCTCAAAATCTTGCCGCACACGCTTTGCTCCTTCCATTCATCACTGCTGGCCTGTTCTGGATTCAATGGAGCGGATGCGACGATGTCGGCAAGCAGCGGAAGTGAAACGGGAATTTCGGCAAACAAGGGCAAGTCCACCAGATTGGTGTTCATGTGGTGAAGGGCATCTTCCCAAAACTTGTTTGATCCGCCGCCCCCTTCGGTCTGCCCGCTGCCCCCGGAAATCGCCGTAGCGATTTCGTCCAGAAGATTGACGATGTTAATCGTCAGGCCGCCGCCAGCCTCCGGGCGGCTGGCCTCCCATGCCATGAAATTGAAGCGGTTTTGACCGCTGGCATCTATGATGACAAGGTCGTCCGTCCGCTCGGTTTCCGCCGCCCATTGTTCCCATTGGCGGCGTTCCTCCTTCTTGGCACAAAGCACCAGCCCGCCGAAACCGGCGGCTAGGTAGCCGTAGGCCAGGTGCTTTGCTGGCCCGGAAGTTTTACCACTTCCGGTTGCGCCGAACACACAGACGCCCGTGAGGGCGTCTGAAAGGCGGAAGCCTTCGCCATTGCCCCAATCCCGCAACACCGTTTGCGGGTGGAATTCGGGCAACTGTTTCTTGCCATAGGACATTCTAAAAATGGTAGGCAAGACCCGGTTTGCGCGGCAAGGCAAAACGGGAAAAGCGGGTGTCAGGGGCAAGCCCCTGCTGCCCTGTCCAGAGCGGCAAGGCTCTGGCGGCATCCAACCGGCGCACGGTTGGTCACGGTTCCAAGGGCGTGACGCCTTTGGTCAGGGTTCCATAAGGGCGGAACGCACCTTGTGTCGGGGTGGCCTGCCGAGGGGCGGAAGCCCCTGCCGGAGCGTCAGAGCGGAGGCGGTGAAAGCGTGGTCAAGGAGGCGGCTTTGGAGCCTCCTGCGCGGTGACGTTGCGAAGCAATGTATAACCGCGCCATTCCGGGTTTTTGCCTTTTGCTTTTGTTTGACCGGAAGGGGCGGCGCAGCCAAGCCGCGCCGGTCTGATTATGGGCGAACTGGGCAGATTTTTCTGCCTGTATCGAAACGGCGCAAACTGGCTCTCACAGCCAGTCTCCGAGGGACTGAGCCGTTAATTTCTGATATACTGTTCTAAATAGAGCCTGCATGACGACTGGTAAGGAGCATGGCGATATTTAGACTAGAGGCGAAGATTTTCAGCCGCGAGAAGCGGGGGCGGTCGGTCATTGCCGCCGCCGCGTATCGGGCAGGCACGAAGCTCAAGGATGAGATTCGTGACAAAATTTTCGACTACGCCCGCCGAGCCAAGGGCGTCATCCATTCGGACATTTTAGCCCCCGACGGTGCGCCCGGATGGGTGCATGATTCGGGGGCGCTTTGGAACAAAGTCGAGGCGGGCGAGAAGCGGGTTGATGCACAACTTGCACGCGAGTTTATTCTGGCGGTTCCCAAGGAACTGCCCGCCGATGCCCAATTCCAGACGGCGCTGGATTGGGCCAAAAAAGAGCTGGTCGCTTCCGGCATGGTTGCCGAAATCTCCCTCCATCATGATAAGGCTGGCAAGAATCCCCATGTGCATATCCTCTGCACCATGCGGAAGCTAGACGGCGAAAAATTCAGCGCCAAGAAACCACGGGAATGGAATGACAAGGGGTTGCTGGTCAGGCAACGCCAGTCCTGGGCTGACGCCGTCAATGCCGCCTTGGAAAAGGCCGGACGCCCGGAACGGGTGGATCATCGGTCGCTCAAAGACCGGGGCATTGACCAGATTCCGCAGCCGAAAATCGGCAAGGAAGCAACGGCCATGAAGCGCAAGGGCATCCTGCAAGACCCGGAGCGGTTCAAGGCCGTCCGGGAAGTGAAAATGATGAACGAAGTTAAGGCCATGATGAGGGCCGTATTGAAGCGCGGCGAAGTGGCGCAAGTGGGGATGGGTGGAACATGGTGGGAAAAATCCATCACCTTCATGTCCCGCATCCGGGAACAAGCCGCGACGGTGGTTAAAGACTCTTGGCGGAAGCTGGTGGACAAGACCCGTCAAAAGGACGGGCCGGAAATTGAAATGTGATTTTATGAAACCAACCGACGAAATCAAAAAGCAGGCCGTGAACGCCTTCACCTGTGCGGAAACGGTCGCCCATGTGGGTATGATTAAGCTGACAGGCGGCATCGCCCTGTATGCCGCCCACATTCGCCAAATGGACAGGCAAGCGCCGCCGCGTCCGCGACAGGTGCGGCGGGATGCGATTGGGAGGGAAGTATGAATGACCCGCTGGCACAATACCGGAAAAAGCCGGATGGCGTGGGGGCGCAACCGCCCCCGCCCAAAGGCCCGGATGGGTATGTGGCGTTTGACGCCAAAGACCGGGTTGCTCGCCTGAAAATTCGGCGGGCCAGCGAAGATGATCCGACACGGTCGCCGGGTTATCACTACCTGCTGGACGTGGTTTATAGCGGCCCAAACGTCACGCATCTGGTGCTGCTTTATACGTTCCTGATTGTGAAGGTGCGTGGGACAAATTTATCGCCAATCGTGATGGCGTTGGAATTAGGCACGGCGGATTTCATACAGGAATTTGACGCGGAAAGATGGCCCAAGCCGAAAGACAGCAAAGCCCCGCTGATTGAATCCATTGAAGTGATCGTCAAGGAAAATGGGCCAGAAGTCGAGGAAACCGAAAACAACATCAAGGCCAAGCCGGGGCTAAATCTGCATTAGAGCCGATTCTGACGGGGTAGGAAAATTCCGCCTCCCTTTCACCAAGCCTGCCCGCTCCACCGCTGGGCGGGCGTTTTTTCGGGCTTCCTGGGCCTATAAGCCGGTTCTCGCTAATCTTCGTGTCTCCCATCTGTAATTGTCAGTTTTTCCTCGCCTGCCGCCTTTGGCGTGGCTGTGAACTATCTATAGCCGGTTACGCATAACGTCCAAGGCGGTTCGCTTCCGCGCTGCGCTTGTGCAGCTTCATCCCGCGTCCTCGGCGCTGCGCGGCCTTTCCCGTTGTGCTTCTGAAACTGGCTTTTGGCCTCGCTCACGTCACGCCAATTAAGGCGGACAAATTGAGGAGAAAAACCATGACCAACATTGATTTCACATTGCTGATTGACGCTCTCGCCCGGCTTGTTGCCGCGCTGACAACCTTCGCCATAGCGTGCCGCCGCCGTCGTTAGGCGGTGGTTGGTGCGGGCGGGGGGAATCGAACCCCCAAGGGCTTGCGCCCGACGGATTTTCTTACCAACTACGGCTTTCGCCGCCGCCTTGCGGCGTTTGTGGTCTGGACTATCCCTTCACCTTGGCAAATGCTTTAGGTGCTGCCCGTCTAGTCTCTACACCTTCCCTCGCGGGCTTGGTTCGGGATTGCCATGTTAAAGGTTTCCCCGAATTTGAGCAGTTCTGCATCCTGGGTTTCCCACAAGAGCACTCAAGAATTTGGCCTAAGTCCGTTGCGTCTACCAATTCCGCCACGCCCGCAAAGCCATTTTCAGCTATAGTATCTGAATTGCTGATAGCCAAGGGAAAAGGTTCAATTTGCTGGGTCTTTTTCGTCTTTTCGGGGCGTGGCGCGTTTTTTCTTGGGCGGTTTCGGCTTCCGCACGTTGATTGCCGCTGCGTCCAGCGTGTTTTTAATATGTGAAGCGTAGTATTTTTCGATCATTTCAACGCTAGTGCGGCAGTTTTTTGCGACTTGGTAAATGTCC
Source organism: uncultured Bifidobacteriaceae bacterium (assembly GCA_964449815.1). GTDB lineage: Bacteria > Verrucomicrobiota > Verrucomicrobiia > Limisphaerales > UBA11358 > UBA11358. The sequence goes on along the minus strand of CAYVGC010000005.1, from coordinate 30,778 downwards.
GCTCCTTCCATGAGGCGCATACAAATGTAGGTGTGACGCAAACTGTATGCGGTGCGCCGGTTGCCGTCGCGATCAAATTTCAAATTCAATTCTTTGAGAATTGCGTTTAGCAGCTCATGTTGTGTTTTTCCGAAAACTCTGTCAGTCGTCGCTGGCCGCTTGCGTTTCTTCAAACGCTCAAAGGGTAGGACAGCGCCGGGCATACTTTTGCAGTAGCCGACACCGCGTTTTCCCCGAACCTCGATTTCGAGGATGCGTTCGCCCGTTGCTTCATCGGTGACGATGGCAACGTCTCGAAATTCGAGGCGGATGGCTTCATCCGGCCTTAACCCGGTGTTTGCCATGAACAGGATGTAGTCATGGAAGTTTTCACACTGCGTTTTCCAGCGTAATTTTTTGGGATGTTTCGCACGTTCGCGCGTGGCGTCGTAAAGCCGCTTGTATTCTTCCGGGGAAAACCAAGCGCGATGTGTAACCTTTCCCGAAGTTTTGTAGGGTGCGGAGAGGTCGGGTAAGTAGGGCAACCATCCGTGACGGTTGGCCGTTTTCAAAACGTGCCGCAACGTCACGATCTCTTTGTGAAGTGTGCTGCGTGTCGGTCGTTTTGGTTGACCAGTCTTTGGATTTATCCGCGATGTTGCGCGGTGGATGCGATACTCCTGCACCAGGCCGGGGGTGATTTCGGACAAAACTTTGTCGCCAAAAAACGGTATCAGATGAAGTTTAATTTTTTCGCCGAGTCCCTTCACGTATTGCGCGTTGCGTTCTCCGGCTGTGAGTATGGCATATTCGGCGACGAATTTTACGGCTGCATCTTTGAAGGTTTTGCCGGTTTTCAAATCGCCATTGCGACTTTTGCCGCGCAAGCCGAGATACCAGTCCAAGGCTATATCTTTCGCCAAGGCAAGACTGTCCTCCTTTGTGGATATGCGCCAGTTCTTCTCATTGAGATAGGTGGAACACTGCCAATAGCTGCTATTTTCGCGGCGGTATAGATGAAGCTTTCCGTCCATCAAACGGTGATGCTCTGGCATGATTTCCCCCCTAAAAAAGCCACCAAAAGTGTGTAAGTAATGTGTAACACATTTTAACGGTTCGGGCAACGAAAAAACGGCGGTTTTACTAGGGTTTTAGGCGCTTTTTAGATTTCTACGATTTGCTTTTAAGTCCTTTTAGGTCTAGCGCAACCACCTTGAATTAAAATGAGTTTTTCTGGTGCAAACTGTGTATGTGTAAGTGACTGTGTAAAAAATGCGGCTTTTCTTGATTCCGTAGTAGCAAAAGAATTCTAAAACCACAAGCAGTAGAAATCGGGACAAATAGCCGTTCAATCAACAGTGAGTTTTAAGGTCTAAATCCTACGAATGGAACCGCTCCTTAACGTAAGCATTCATTTCGCTCGGCTGAAGGTCTTGCGACTGATTGCCGTTTCGGACATAGAATTTCTCACTGGGCTGACCATTCTTGTCCTTTACCGTTAGGATCAATGGCTCTTTTGCTGGTGAAACTTCAACTTGGCAAACGTCCTTTTCCTCGACTTGGTGGAATTTAATTTCGACCTTGCTTGTTACAAAGGCCGCGCCAATTTGCTGACTGAGCAAATTGCGGAGGTGCAGTTCAAATTTATCTCCGTCGCCGCCGTCGAGGGACAAATAATCCTGTTCAAGTCCCAGGACTTGCCCCTTGTCGTTCACACCTATTAGAAGTGTTCCCCCTTGTGTGTTTGCAAATGCCGCAACGGTTTTGACAATTACTTCTTCCAGTTTTTTATTTACAGCATTTGATTGAATGTCCCAGCGCAGGGTGGATTTGAATTCCAATTCGTCGCTTTCGCCTTCGGCAATCATGTCCTCCAACGAAACGGGGGCAACGGATTCTTCGGTGGCTGTTATGTTGGCGAGGTAGCTGTTAAGCTGTTTCGCCAGAACCTTCCGCCTTTCTTCGAGGAATTTTTCGTAGTTTTCAATTTTCCACAAAGCGGTGTCTTCGGGAATACATTGCAGGTCGAGTGCTTTTGGGAATTTGGCTTTCACTGACACTAAATAATCCTCGGCGTTGGTGTCCGATTTTGTCCGGTTTGCCACTTGCGTAAGGATTGCCCGATTGGTCAATTCCTGCGCTAAAGCATATTTGACTCGGTTTTCTTTGCCATATCCTGCGTCTCGAAGTTTTGAGTAAGGGAAAATGTGATCGTTTTCCAACTGATACAATTTTCCCATGTTTTTTCTCAAACTCATCCCCGTCGTGAAGCACACAGCACCACGGCTTTTCAAATACCACCGCACCATACTGAACAGCGGGTGCTGGATTGCGCGTCCGTCAAAATCAAGGGGCATGATTTCCAGCCTGTTTTCTTCCGAAATAACCCGAAGCAATTCATCGAATGGCTGCGGTGATTCGGCCACGATACGCAAATCCCGGTCAAGTTTTTGGGGAAGCTGGCTGACGTATCGCGTTTTGATTTGTGAATAATAAAACCACTTCACCATTTTGCGAATTTCCACATCGGTCAAGTGCGCTCCGTTTTTGTCGTAGCAATAGGCAATAATAGGGACTAGCGCATAGGGCGAGTTGATTTCGTCTGTGTGGTCAACAAATGCGTTAGCGCGCATGAGGTTCATGACGTAATCGAGAACCTGCTTGTCTAATCTATCCCACGCAGCGCGGATTTTTTCGTTGTTTTCGTCGCCATGAAGTTTCCGCATATCGGAACCCATGTGGTAAAGGCAACCGAGAAGCACATAAACAATGAAGTCCAGCTTGTATACAAATCCTTCTTCCTCCAATGCCGCCAGCTTTTTCTTGAAAATGTCCCGTGCTTGCGGCCAATAACCTGATATTTGCGCAAGTGCGAGTTCCGCTTCTGTGAGCGCGACACCGCTTGCGTTTACCTTGTAAAAAATATCAATTGCCTCGCGGATGCTGGCTTTGACAGGAATGGTTTGTTCCGGGAATTCCCGCTCCTTAATCCGGGTGATTGCATTTATGTTGTCATTGAGTTTCTTCAACTCAGCCATTTCAATGGTTTTCTGAACTTCTGCAAACTTCGTTTGCAGATCAAAGGCGCTTATTTTTCCCTGAAAAACATCTGTGATGTTTTGCCAAAGCGGATTTAGTTCCATCACGGTTTTCATGTAGTAGGAAAGCTCAAGAGTTTCCAAGTTCACATAAAGCCCCCGCGTATCATTCATGATTTCCGGCGCGGTGTAGTATGGCGGAATTTCCCCGCAGATAAGCATGTAAAGTGTCGTCACCCGCTGCTGGCCGTCCAAAAGCAAACGCACTGCGCCTTGTTTTGGATTGTATTTGTGAGGCCCTTTCAGTTCGGGGGGATTCGCTGTTTCCCAAGTCAACATCGTGCCTGTGGGATATTCCTTGATAAGTGAATCAATCAACTGCTTGGCGTCGTCGCGCTTCCAAACGTATTCCCTCTGAAAAGCAGGAATGAACAATTGATTTTCATCAATTTTTTCCAAGATGGTTGAAATTTTCATGATTCACGACCCCGTTCTGATGCGATTTCAATTGTTACCCCGTCGGCGTTAAAAAGTCTATGGCTCTGGTTCCGGGGGCTTCGGCCCCCTGTCTTTTTCGGGGATTGGCGCTGGCTTGCTGGCGCGGCTGGCGGTCTGCTCCTGCTCCCATTGCTCCCGCACTGTGTTCTTGACCGATTCCAGGCTCTTGTCAGAAATGGGGTGTTTCTTGGCCCACCCCAAGCGCACGCGATGCCCCAGCTTTTGCAGGGCGGCTTCGGCGTCTTTGTTTTGGTTTGGCATGGTCAGGCAACGAGCGACTTGGCTTCGTCCAAGCACCGCCCAATTTTCATTCTCACGTTATCGTAATTCAGGTTTTGTTCCTCGGCAATCTCGCCGTAATCGAAACCGATCACATAATGATTCCACAAATAACCCCGGCATTCGGGTTTTGAACCGTCCAGCAATTTCAGGGCATATTCCAAATCGTGCCGATCTGCCGCCGTCATGGCTTCGGCCTGTTCCGATGCGTCCAGCAAGTCCAGAAGTTCGTCACTGGGCATGGGCTGCAAGGGATCGCGGGCCTTTTTGCGGAAATGGTCATTCAGCCGGTTCCGGGCGATCGTGTATAACCAAGAGCGAAATGCTTCCACCGTGTCACGGCGGAAATTCTTCAAGCTGGCGGCGACGGATTTTAAAATTTCCTGCAAAACATCCTCGGCGGCTGGCGGCTGGATGGCGTTGAACACAAACAAACGCAAATCCGGCTCAATCTGGCGAAAAATTGCTTCCGCCAACCGGAGCCGTTCCGCCAGCCCTTCCGTGAGGCGGTAGGTGCGGACAAGTTTAATCAGGTTTTCGTCTTGCATTGAAAAAAATCGTATTACGCTTCGATAAAAAAGTTCTGCGTAAACATGCCTTTGAAATAATCTGCTATTTTTTCAAAATCGCGTGGTTGACTTGAACCGTCCAAAAGACCATGCACGCATCGTTGGTAACGCTGCGCCCGTTCAAATTCCTCGTCCGCTTGCTCATTCGTAATTCGTGTGGGCAAAGAAGCCACTTGTCCATTTCTTCCGAGGTCAACATACAACCCCTGTTGCTTGGCCTTGTCACGCTTTCCATCTGCGACCTGTTGAGCAAGTTTATCGTATTCGGGGTCTTCAGCCCAAAACCAGTGGTCGTTTTCCCATCTTCTGATTTTTTCGTGATACAGGATGTTTAAGGCATCCGCTACGGTTTTGGGAAATGTGACGGGTATTTTTTGGGCAATCGCAATTGCCATTTCCTGCATCCATTTATCAAAATCAGGCGCAAGATAATCCAAAATTATTCCGACGAGCTGTTTGCAATGATGGTCGCGGGTTGCCCGTAGAATAAAAGGAGTCCAGGGGATGGCCTCAATAGACACTAAATAAAGCAGAAATGCTTTTGCTGCTTCCTCCTGCGAGATCACCGCAAGAAAATAATGCGTTGCCTTTGGCTTTTCAAACTCCACCATCCTCGCATCACTCAAAAGACGCTCAGCATTGGCGCAGCATTTACGCGCAGATTCTAAAAATGTTTGTCGTTCGGTCATACGGCCCGTTTTGATTGGATATTAGGCACAAGACGTTCGCAATTCAATATTTCTAAAAGCGGTGTGTTCTCTTCTGTTCGTTTGTGGCGACTGAATGAGCATGAAAGAAGAACAGCAACGCTTCCTGTCGCTCTTGGGGCAACTGCCCGCCCGCCTCACGGCGGAGCAAGCGGGCTGGGTGCTGAACTGCCAGCCGCACGATATTCCCGCGCTGGTAAATGCGCGGCTGCTCAAGCCGCTCGGTAATTTTTCCCAAAATTCCACCAAGTATTTCGCTACGGCGGATGTTTTGGAACTGACGAAAGACCGCGCTTGGCTGGTCAAAGTCAGCAACACCATTTGCCAGCACTGGCAAAAACAGAACGCCCGCAAAAAAGACCATGCCTATAACGGCGAAATAAACGGTCACGTTTCCTTGGCGGCGGCGTCCTAGCCGTTGTTTCTTCCCAAACATTATTCTTTCCGCCGTGCGGAAAGCTGCGCGTCAGCGATACGGCCAGCGCGAGCGGGTGACGGATTCCAAAGGGCAACGCCCTTTGGCGCGGGGCTTGGGGATGGCGCAAATCCCCAAAACACCAAAAGCGGTTGAGTCGCCGGGGACTCAACCGCTGGATTTATTTTGACGGCTTTAGGCCGCAACCAGTTTTTGCTGCGTGGCTGCTGCTGCCTTTGCTTCGTATTCTTCAAGGGATGGCGCGACGATGATTGCCTTTTTCGCATAGGCGCGGTGAATCGCCTTGCTGTTATGCCCAAGCGCAGCCTGGGCAAACCGTTCCGGCATCCCGACAACTTTTGCCCGTTCCGCCCATGCGTAGCGGTAACAATGGAGCGTTACGCCGGTCACGCCTGCCTTGTGGCAACGGCGGCGGAAACGGCTGGCGCGGTCGTTTGCCGTGAACGTGGACAACTTCGGGAACAATGCGCCGGTGGTCGGCAAATGGCTTAAAACCGTTTCCAGTGCCTTGCTAATGGTGAACTGTGCCAGCGAGCCGGTTTTCATTCGGAAATAAGAAATTGTCCGGCTCTGCCAGTCAATGTCCTCGGCCTTGAAATTAACCGCGTCGCTCTGCGCCGCGCCGGTTTCCCAAAGCAATTCCAGATACAATTTCCACTCGGCGTTTTTCTCCTTCTGCAAAACGCTTTCATGCTCGGCCTGCGTGATGCCGCGCCGGTCTTTGGGTTCGTATTTCGGCCACAGGTAGGGCGCAATGATGGGAATGGCAATCCAGCCAAGATGCACGGCGAAATTATGCAGCCGTTTCAAAAACTCGTTAATGGCGACTTTGTTTTGTTTGAACACGGCAAAGAAATCGTCGGCGGTGGTTTCCATCAATTTCTTGTTTCGCAAGCCGTCGAAGCTGGGCGACTTGAACACGCTGGCGTAACGCTCGCGGCTGCTGTCCTTGCCTCGGCTCTGCATCTGTTCCATGACAACCTGCCAAGTGCGTTCCACAAAGGCGGGGTCGCTGGCTGTCAGGTAGGCGCGGGCAAGGTGCAAATTCAGCACTGGCTGGCGCTGCGCCGCGTTGCGGGCTTCCAAAAGGCTCTTGGCCTCGGTTTCGTCTTTGGTGCGTAGGCTGGTCTGTTTGCCGGTCGCGCTGTCCTGCATGTAGAACATTTCGCCGCGCCGGAACAAGGTGTATTTCGTTTTCATAACTGGCTTTCTCTGTCGAGATACCAGTCCTGTTTCAACGGCGGTTTAGAACGCGCGTTGTGGCAAAGTTTCAGCAAGTTCTGGCCAGTTTTGGCGAATTGTATTACCATCCGCCCCGTGACTGACACTTTTGCTGACAGTGGCCGTCCATCCGGCGAGCAAACCCTAATAAACAAAGGGTTTTATTAAACCCGCCACAGATGCACACAGATAAACACAGATTTTTAGGAATTCTCGCGCAACCAAACCGAAGCCCTGAAGGTGCTGCGGATATTAACCCGGTGTTGGTGCGCCAGTTCCTACGTCGGGAAAACGTCCCCAAAAATAATTCCACCGTGAAGGGGTGGCGGAAATTTTATCTCGCAGCCGCAAGGTTTGGACGCAGATTCCAAACCAAACCAAAATGGTGGTCGTCTGCAAAGACCGACGACGGGTAAAAGGCCGGGGCCGGATTTTAACCACGAAACACACCAAGCACACGAAAGGAAATTGGCCGCCAAGCCCGCAGGGCTGACATCGTTGTAGCTTGCGCCAACAAACTGAATCAAGCTCCGATAGGAGCGACATCCCGGGAATGTGGGGGATATGCCGCCCCGACGGGGCTGATTTTATTTTGGTTTGGGGTTCTACAATAGATGCCGCGCCGATGGCGCTGGGGAACGCCACGAAAATAACCCAGCCATTTATGGCTGGGCATCGTCGGACCTATCCAACCAAGTCCCGGCAGGGACGAAAGAAATCCCGGCAATTGCAAAGATTCTGCCGTCCCTGGACGGGACTTTGGATGTTGCCGAAACGTGAACCCAGCCATAAATGGCTGGGCTATTGTCAACGGAATGTAGGAGACGACGTGAGAAGTCTCAAATATGACGCCCCAAATTTATTTTCAAGTTAGAGACTCATCACCTCGTCTCCTACAAAAATGACGGTGGCCGTCTGCAAGGTCTGGCCGGACGCAAGGAGCGGGGCAAAAGGCCAACGGCCAACGCATGGCCGGGCCGGGACCGGATTGCCATCTTTTGGATTAGATTCAATAAACCAAAACCAGCACCGCCGCCGCCTGCGCCGACTTCACCACGTCCTCAAACGATTCATCCTTCGTGTTCGGTTCCTTGAGTTTTGCGGCCACGTCCGGCACCGATTCGAGGAAGCTCAAGAGCAGGCTGCTTTTCACCGCATAATTCACATTCTCCGGCAGCGACCCGGTGGCCGCCAGCGCCGCCGACGCATCCAGTTTGGCCGCCACGATGCCCACCACGTTCCCGCGCGCGTCCACCAGCGCCCCGCCCGAATTGCCCGGCTGCACCGGCAGGCTGATCTGGAAATAGCGCGGGTCATCCGCCGCGCCCGCCAGCGACGCGATTTCCCCCTTGGCCAGCTTGGGCGCAAACCCCTGCAACCCGATGTCCGGGAAACCCACCGTGGCCACCGTCCCGCCCAGTTTCACCGTGCGACTCGCGGCAATAGGCAGCGGTGCAAACCGCCCAACGGCTTTCAACAAAGCCAAATCATTCGCCGCATCCTCATGAAGCTTTACGTCTCGTTGTTTCAATTTCCTGCAAAAACCTTTCCGCATCCTCGTCGCTTTGTTTCCGGCCAGCAGTAAGTCCACGCCTTAAATGCCTAAAAACAGAATCCACGCTGCCTTCCTCGCCAATGATCGTGGTCAAATGGCTGACCGCATGGAATAAAGAGCTATACCTGTTAAAAACATCAAATGCTCGTTCGCAGAGCTTGAACGCCTCATCTTGCGTTGGCAATCCTGTGTCCGGGATATTCCTCTTGATAGTTTGTTCTGATGATATATGTGCGCCAAATTTGTCACGCCAATCCAAAAGTTTTCTTACCAAAGGATCACTGTATGAAACTAAAGCCAAGTCATTTTGCAATACCTGCGAATCAGGGAAATGACTCCCAGGAATAATGCTATCTGCAAACGAGGCATTCATCCGGCCCACCCTTTTCGTCACAGCCTGGTCGGCGAACAGATGTCTATTTGCTTTGATTGTGACAAGCAAAGCAGGCAGACCAAGTGCGTTTTTTTGTTTGTCATAGACGCGGGCAAGCCTTGACAAGCCGGTTTCGCGCACCGCATCAGATACCATTGCCCAAAAAAATTCAGCTTGGCATACCTCGTCGTCATAATTCTCGAAGCATTCAACCAGTCGTTTATCAATTCGTAAAAAAGCCGGCGCTTTGACTATGTCATCCGAAAGTCGTTTCAGAAGTTTCTCGAAATCATTCTCGCCAGATATTTGAATAGGTTTCGCCATTTTAATTTGTGTTCACGGCAAAAGGATAGCCCGGTAAAATTTGTTTCCGCTCACGGGGTTTTGATCAATCCACAGGTAGGGGCTGGAATTGAGCAGGAGTGTCGCTCGCGTCGTCCAAGAGTTCATGTCGGGCGACGATTGGATTTGATATGTGCGGCCAACCAAGCCGGTGATGGTGACGCCAGCAAAAGTGCCAATGCCGATATTGGGGCCGGTAACAACTTGCGGTTGCGGATTGAAACTGATTTGCCGAACGCGATAATTGCTATAATCGCTGACATAAATTGTGCCGCCCGAAATGCAGATACCATCCGCGCCATTGAAACGCGCCAGGTTGCCCGCGCCATTCGTATATCCGGTTTGAGTAAAGCTGCCGGCCAACGTGACCACGTTTGTTTGCGCGTCCATTTTTCGGATGCAACTGCCACAGGCAAAATAAAGGTTGCCAGAATTATCGGCGCACATCGCGAGAATCCCCGTTCCGGCAAAAGAAGCGTTTGTTCCAACACCATCGGCAATTGGTTCGTTTGGACCGCCATTGTGCCCAGCAATTGTCACGACATTCCGGCTCTGGTCAATCCTGCGAATCAAATAATTTCCAGAATCCCAAACGTAAATGTTGTTTGCGGAGTCACACGCCAAAGCTTTGGGGCTGGAGAATGAAGTAAATACCCCGTTTCCATCAATTGCCCCAGAATTGCCAGAGCCAACAAAAACAGACGCAGAACCATTCGTGTTGTATTGGTAAATTTGGTTGCCAATAGAAAGGTAGATTTTGCCGTTTGAGTCCATACACATGCCTGAAGATATTCCAATAGCGAGGTTGGTCATTGAAACTACCCCGTTGCTTGTAATCGTGTAAAGCGAAGTCTCGTTGAAAAGCCAAGTGGTATTGTTCCGATCAACTGCCATGCTCACAGCCCCGTTCAATAAATTGCCAAGGTTGGCGTTTGTCCCAACAATTCCAACACCCGGAGTTTGATTTCCTCCGCCAGCGAATGTCGTAACCGTTGCATCTGGCGTTATTTTTCGGATTTTCATATTCGACCAATAATCCCAAACATACAAATTAGTCTGTGAGTCAGAAACAATCGCCATTGGGCCGCTGAACATTGTGGCCTGTCCTTGCCCATCCAAATAGCCATAGAACGCAGAGCCAGCAAACGTCTGCACAAAATCATTGTTCGTGTCGTAAGTCTGCGCTCCGGCCTGCCATGTGAGCGACGCTGCAATCGCAATAATAACGGAGATGATTTTCATTTTAATTGTTCGCCTTTGACGTTGTTGAAATTCAAACACCCATTGCCCCGTTCGTCCACCCCAAACTGCCATTGGCCGCCCGGCTGGGACATTGCCGGGGAGCGCGCCCGTCCCGGTGGCCGTTTCCGGCGTCGCGCCCGCCCAAAGCGCCAGAGGGCTGGCGCACTCCAAGACGCTTCGCGCGGTTCGATGGCCCTCGGTCAACGCGCCAGCGTCTTGGAGTGCGGTGGCCCTCCACCGCTTTTTCAACGCGCACGAAACACGCTCGTAATTTCAAACGCCCTTTGCCCCGTTCGTCCACCTCAAACTGCCTTTGGCCGGGTCTTTACCGCCGGCCACCCTGGCGCACGGCCGGCTCCAGCGCCGGAGGCGCGGCAGATAGTAGCCCACGGTGAAACCGTGGGTCTGGTCGTCAACACCATCCAAGCCCCGGATGGGGCGACAGAAAACCAGCCGCCGGTAATCTTCTTTCGCCCCCTCCGGGGCTGGATTCGTTTGGTTCGTTTAACCCACGGCTCGCGCCGTGGGCTACTATCTGCCGTCGCTCCGCGACTCCGCGCCCTTTGCCCCGTTCGTCCACCCCAAACCGCCATTGGCCGGTGCTTGCGCACGGCCACCAATGGGACTTTGCTGGGGAGCGCGCCCGTCCCGGTTGCCGTTTTCGGCGTCGCGCCCACCCAAAGCGCCAGAGCAACGGCGCACTCCACGACGCTTCGCGCATTCGCCGGCAGACAATTCGACATACAGCGGCACCAGCACATAGCCGGTGGTTTTTCCCGGCGAGCGGCGCATGGCGCGGCCGGTGGCTTGCACAATGTCCACCCGGCGCGGCGCGGCGAAAGGAACGCGACCATGTCCACGGCGGGAACATCCACGCCTTCCGTCAAACAGCGGGCATTGGATACCACGGCCCGCGCCGCCGCCCGGAAGTCGCGCAGTTCGCGTTCGCGGCGCGCGGTCGGCATGGAGCCGTTGACGTGGAAGGTTTGAAACGTAGCGCACGCATCTTGCGTGCGGGTTAGGCGGGCGTCCCCGCCCGCAGTTTCGGAACTTGCGGCGGGGACGCCGCTTGAACCCGCAGGCTGGAAGCCTGCGCTACCATTGAGATGCGTGCCGACGCCCTCCGGGCCGGCGCTGACGAAGGATTGCGCGGATTTCACGTCGCGATGAAACGTGAACACTTTTTTCCGCCGAATTTTTCAATGGCATCGCGCAGGGCAATCTGGTTGGCCACCTGCCGGGCGCGCACGGCGTCGCCGTTCACCAGCACTTCGCCGTGGCTCAACAGGCGTTCGTCACCATTTCGGAGGTGATGACGGAGATGATGACTTTGTAGCCGCAGATGATGCCCCCGGCGGGCGGCTTCGGCAAACGTCAGGCGATAGGCTTGCGGGCCATAGACGGCGGGATTGTCCATGGAAAACAGCAGCCGGGCCTCGCCTTCGCGGTCGCGGTCGTGCGGATTGTAATGGCGCGGCATGGCGGTGAGGAACAGGCGTTTGCGGATGGGCAGATTTTGGTCGTCGAGGGCGAAGGCGAAGTTGCGGCCTGCGCGTCCGGCGGTTTTGTGCGCTTCGTCGAACACGGCAAAATCAAACGTCTCGCCCGGCTTCATCGTCGCGCCCACCATGGACGCGGACTGGTAGGTGGAGAAAATCATTTTCACGCCGGCAAAGGGCGCGTCCAAAAAACTGCGCACACTCGCGGCTTCGGTGGAGACTTGGAAGTCGAGGTCGGATTGTTGCGTGGTGAGCGCGTCAATGCCTTCCTTCACGCTGGCATCGGAGCAGACGCAGAGATAGGCGAGATTCGGCAAATTGGTTTCGCGAAGCCATTCGTGCAGGGTCTGGCGCAGCAGCGCGAGCGAAGGGAGCAGGATGAGAATGCGTGGCTGCGACGCCCTCGTCGCAGAGCGTGTTGGCGACGCCTCGTCGCCGGAGCCGCCGGCCAAAGCAAATGATGCATTGATTGTTTCGCGCGACGAGGCATCGCAGCCACGCTCGCTGGCAACTGCATCGTTCCGGCTAGGATTCAAGCACCGTCCCGGTGCGTGTCCCCCGACTGGCGGCGGGACGCCGCCGGAACCCGCAGGCGTGGACGCCTGCGCTACGCTTTCCGCAACCCACAGTGCGACGAGTGTTTTGCCGGTGCCGCAGGCCATGATGGCGGAAACACGGTCGTGCCTTTGCAGCGCAGGCAGCAAGGCGTCCAGTGCTTCGGTCTGGTGCGGTTGCGGCGATTTTTTCGGCGCGATGTAAGCGGCGTCGCCCAGCCAGGCTTCCATCGCGCGGAAGTCACCGGCTTCCAACCGATCCAAGTCCGAGCCACGAATGCAGAAGAAGCCCTGACGGTCATTGAGGACGGCGGGCAGTTCGTCGCAGTTGGTGAGCAGCACGCGGCTGTGAATGTGCGGGCTGTCGGCCAGGCCGATGAAGGTGGAAAGTTCGCGCCAAGTCAGAGCCTGGCGTCTGGTGCGGAACTTGACTTGATAGGCGTTGAACTGGCCGAGCAAGGTTTGTAGCACGCCGTCCACGCCCTGATCGGATTCCGTGAGGCCGAGACGTCTCAGGGTGTCCGGCGGCACGGAACCGTGCGGCCAAACTTGCGCGGCGTCGTATTTGCGTTGCGTGGTGAGATAGGCTTCGGCGAAAACTTCAAACGCAGCCCCGCGAGATTGTTCGTCGGGCAGCGCGGCGATTTTCTGTTCCAATTCGGCAAAGCTGGTCAGGCTGGCGAAGAACTGCTTTTGAACCAATAGCGCCGCTTTGGGGTGCTTGGCCTTGGGCATGGCGGCAAATTAAGCCGGTTGCCCGGCATGGACAATTCATTTTAACTCACACGGTGCTGCTGGCGGTCTGATTCATCTGCGGGCCGCGACCGTGCGGCGAAATTTTCCAAATATCGCTTGGCCTGGGGCCGTTCAATTGCATTACACTGCGGCCACCAACCAATTTATGAGCAAATATCTTCCCCTTGGCAAATTCTCCTTCGGCCTGGGCGACCGTTTCGGCCAACAGGGCGGGGCGCAACTGCAAGCCTGCATCAAAGCGACCGCCCTCGGCGCGGAGTTCATCCCCGTCTGGAACAAATCGAACCGCGAACACTCCTTCGTCGGCACGGAGCCGTCGTCCCTGCGCGCCGAGGCCGATGCGGCGGTGAAGGCGCTCGGCTGGAAAAAATCCTATCACGTGGACGCCGACCACATCCGCCTGGAAACGGTGGACCGCTTTATCGCGCCGTCGGATTTTTTCACGATTGACGTGGCCGACTCGATTGCGAAGCCGGCAGCGGCGGCGGACGCAAAATTTTTTGTTGAACGCCATCCCGAACTCGTTGGGAAAATTTCCATCCCGCACATTGACCGGCCGTTTGAAATTACGCGCGCGGAAATCGGGCGTGTGGCGGACAAGTTTTTGCTCGCCGTGCAGGACGCGGGGAAAATTTACCGGCACATCGCCGGGGCCAAGGGCACGGAAAATTTCATCACCGAAGTTTCGATGGATGAGACCGACAGTCCGCAGACGCCGCCGGAACTGCTGATCATTCTCGCCGCGATTGCGGACCAGAAAATTCCCATCCAGACCATCGCGCCGAAATTCACCGGCCGGTTCAACAAGGGCGTGGATTATGTCGGCGACGTGAAACAGTTTGAAAAAGAATTCAACGAGGACCTTGCCGTCATCGCCTTCGCCATCAAGAAATACGGCCTGCCGCCGTCGCTCAAGCTGAGCGTGCATTCCGGCAGCGACAAGTTTTCCATTTACGAGCCGATGCGCCGCGCCTTGAAGAAATTCAACGCGGGCGTGCATATCAAGACCGCCGGCACGACGTGGCTGGAAGAACTCATCGGCCTCGCGGAAGCGGGCGGCGACGGGCTGGAAATTGCGAAGGAGATTTACGCCGGCGCCATCGGACATGTGGACGAATTTTGCGCGCCTTACGCCAGCGTGATTGACATTGATAAAACCAAGCTGCCGGGCGCGGCGACCGTGAACGGCTGGAGTTCCAGGCAGTTCACCGACGCGCTGCGCCACGACCGGAAAAATCCGAATTTCAATCCGAGCCTCCGGCAGTTGCTGCACGTCAGCTTCAAGGTGGCGGCGAAAATGGGCGGCCGCTATCTCCGCGCGCTCAAAAAGCACGAGGCCGTCGTGGCCAAAAATGTGACGGAAAATCTTTTCGAGCGGCACATGAAACCATTACTCTTGGGCAAATAACCCATGGCCTTCATCCACGAAGATTTTCTGCTGGGCAACAAGCCCGCGCGCCGGCTTTACCACAAATTCGCCGGGGCGGAACCGATTTTTGACTACCACTGCCATCTTCCGCCGAAGGACATTGCGGAGAACCGGCGGTTCAAAAACCTGTTTGAAATCTGGCTGGAAGGCGATCATTACAAGTGGCGCGCGATGCGCAGCAACGGCGTCGCGGAAAAATTCGTCACCGGCAACGCCGCGCCGGAGGAGAAGTTCAAGGCCTGGGCCAGAACCGTGCCGCACACGCTGCGCAATCCGCTTTACCACTGGACGCACTTGGAACTCAAGCGCCACTTCGGCATCGGCGAGTTGTTGGGCGAAAAGACCGCCGCAAAAATCTGGAAGCAGGCGAACGAACAGCTCGCCACGCCGGCGTTCACGACGCAGGGCATCCTGAAAAAGATGAAGGTCAAAGTCGTCTGCACGACGGACGACCCGGTGGACAACCTGGAATTTCACCGCACGTTTGCCAAATCCGGCCATCCGACCAAGATGCTGCCGGCGTTCCGGCCCGACCGGGCGCTGACGGTGAACTCGCCCGCAGGCTTCAACCTGTGGGTGGAGCAGCTTGCCGCCGCCGCGAACGTGGACATCAATGGCTTCAGTGCGTTCATCAGCGCGCTGGAGAAGCGGCACGAGTATTTTCATTCGCAGAACTGCCGGCTGTCCGACCACGGTCTGAACCATTGTTTTGCGGATTTCTGTTCCGAAAAAGTTGCCGCCGGGATTTTTGACCAGGCGCGCAAGGGCGAAGCGGTTTCGCCGCTGGAACATTCCCAGTTCGCCTCGTTCATGATGGTCTTCTTCGGCCAGCTTGATGCCAGGCGCGGCTGGACCCAGCAGCTTCACCTCGGCGCGCTGCGCAACAACAACACGCGGCTGCTCAAGCAGCTCGGCCCGGACACGGGCTTTGATTCCATCGGCGATTTTCCGCAGGCGCAGACGCTGGCGGCGTATTTGAACAAGCTGGATGCCGACAATTTGCTGCCGAAAACCATCGTCTATAATTTGAACCCGGCGGACAATTATGTGTTCGCGGCGATGATCGGGAATTTTCAGGACGGCACGATTCCCGGCAAGATCCAATACGGCTCCGGCTGGTGGTTTCTTGACCAGAAGGAAGGCATGGAATGGCAGCTCAACGCGCTCTCAAACCTCGGTTTGCTCTCGCGCTTCATCGGCATGATCACCGACTCGCGTTCGTTTATGAGCTATCCGCGCCACGAGTATTTCCGCCGCAACCTGTGCAATCTGATCGGCCGCGACATGAAGAATGGTTTGATTCCTGATGACGAAAGTCTCGTCGGCCCGATGATCAAGAACATCTGCTGCGCCAACGCCAAAAAATACCTGGCCTTCCCCGGCGTGAAATAAGGTCATGGTCCTGGAAATCACGGAACCAGCCGTTCGCGGTGGGGCTGATGGTCGCGGTTCCAGCGGCGCAGGGCGTCGTCGCTGGTGTCCGCGAAAAGATACTGCAGCGCCGGCGATTCCACATGGCCGTCGCAAAACACTTGGCCTTTATGATGAATCAACTTACCCAATGCTGGCACTTTTCTGTCGGTTACAAGTCTCGCAAAGGAGTTCAATGTTTCTGGCTGTATTGCTGCCGCCTTTGGAAACTGGAATAATGTGATCAAATTCTAAATTGCGGACAGATTTGCATCGCGCACATTTTCCCTGGTCGCGCCGCCAAACTTCGTTTCGAACCGTTTCAGGAATTGGCAGTCGTTCATATTCCAAACTGGCTTCAGGCGTCTCTTGGCGGAACTTTAAGTAATCAACTTCACTTTTGCTCTTCCTGATTTTTTCTTGAACCAACAACTTGGC
The DNA here is from genome assembly GCA_964449815.1 of uncultured Bifidobacteriaceae bacterium. Classification (GTDB taxonomy): domain Bacteria; phylum Verrucomicrobiota; class Verrucomicrobiia; order Limisphaerales; family UBA11358; genus UBA11358. The sequence continues at coordinate 14,453 of CAYVGC010000005.1, read as the reverse complement.
TTCATCTGTTGAATACAAACCACTGACTTCAAAAAAAGCATTGCAACACAAAATAACCACACCCTTTATCTCTTTCTTAAAAATTGATTTCATCGTTTCCGGGGGACCAGCAACAGGAGTCGGGTCATCGTTTGTTTTTTGCCACAATTCTGACTTCGTTAAGAATGCCTCCATCTCCATGATCAAATCGGACATGGAATGACTTTGAGAATTTAAGGAATAGCGTTTATGCATAAAGCTCCCACTTCCTTGATTTGGGAGCCTTCTTTTAATATCTTCCCATTTACTTATAGAGTTTCGCCACTCCCTTATTCGTAGTTGCAAATATTGTTTTGCATCGTGGCTTAAAAGTTTTACAGACATATTGCTGGCCTTATTTCAAATGAATGAACTCAAGTGCAATGCGTTTCATTTCATTTCAAATTGTCGTTCAAGTCAAGACGCGGATGTTGCATTGCTGACGCATATCCAAGACTTTTCCACTCCGATGTTTTCTGTGGTGGGCACTTGACGACCAAAGGTTCAGTCAGCGTAAAACCGACTGAATCCCTGGCTGTTGAATTTTCATTACGCAACGGCAAGTTGCTTCGAGGCTGCGCTGGTTTCGCCAAACTGCGCCTTCACCCTGGCGACGGTATTCTCGACGGACAGGCCGTATTTGGCGCGGAGTTCGTCCTGCGTGGAGGCGTGCTCGATGAATTGATCCGGCCAGCCGATGCGCACGACGGGCGTGGTCACGGCCTTTTCGCTGAAGAGTTCCAGCACGGCGGAACCGTAGCCGCCCATGAGCACATGATCTTCCAGCGTCACGACGACTTCGGCGGCGCGGCCAAACGCTTCCGTGGTGGTGGCGTCCACCGGCTTGGTGAAGCGCGGATTGATGACGGCCACATCGTAGCCGTCGGCGTTGAGCTGCGCGGCGGCTTTGCGCGCGAGGGTGTTCATCGGGCCGAGGCCGAACAGCGCGACTTTGCGCCGGCCGTTGTTCGCAAAATCCTGCACGACCTGCGCCTTGCCGATTTCCAGCAACTGCGGTTTGGCTTTCACCGGCACGCCTTCCGCCGTGCCGCGCGGATAGCGGATGAAGGTTGGATGATTCTGTTTCGTGGCGGTGAACATCATGTCCGCGAGCTCGTCCTCGTTGGCCGGCGCCATGGCGATGACGTTCGGGAAGCAGCGCAGATACGCGATGTCGAACAGGCCGTGATGCGTCGGGCCGTCGTTGGCGGAAAGCCCGGCGCGGTCCATGCAGAAAACCACCGGCAAATCCTGTAGGCAGACGTCGTGATGGATGCAGTCGTAGGCGCGCTGGAGGAACGTGGAATAGATCGCCACGACGGGATGGAACCCCATCGTCGCCATGCCGGCGGCAAAGATGACGGCGTGCTCCTCGGCGATGCCAACGTCGAAATAGCGGTCGGGCATCGCCTTCTCCAGATGCTTCATGCCGGTGCCCGTGGGCATGGCGGCGGTGAGGCCGACGAGGTTTTGGTTGTTCTGGCAGAGCTTGACCAACGTCTGGCCCATCACGTCCTGGTAGGCGGGCGGCGTGCCGGGTTTGATGACGGGCGTTTCGCCGGTCGCGGCGTTGTAGGGTCCGAGGCCGTGGAACTTTTCCGGCGATTTCAGCGCGGCCTCATAGCCCTTGCCCTTTTGCGTGAGGATGTGGATGACAATCGGATGGTCGCAGGTCTTGGCAAATTCCAGGGTGCTGATGAGCAACGGCAGATTATGGCCGTCAATCGGGCCGAGATAGCGGATGCCCATCTCCTCGAAAAACACCGGGCTGCCGTAGCCGCCGCGCCCGTCGGTGTCCATCGCCTGCGGGGTCTGCTGCAGGCCGACGCTGGTGATCGCGCCTTTGAAACCGCCTTCCGCGCGATGCGCGAGCTGCATGGCCACGCCGCCCTTCGGCAGCCGGCGGACGAAATTGTCAAAATCCTTCGCCAGCTTGTTGTAGCGCGGATGGGTGATCAGCCGGTTGAGGTAGCCGGAAAACGCGCCGACGTTTTTGGCGATGCTCCACTCGTTGTCGTTGAGGATGCCGATGAATTTTTTCGTCGTGTGGCTGACGTTGTTGATCGCCTCAAAGGAAATGCCGTTGGTCAGCGCCGCGTCGCCGAAAATGCAGACGATGTTTTCATTCGTGCCGCGCTTGTCGCGGGCCGCCGCCATGCCGAGCGCGGCGGAGAGCGCCGTGCCCGCGTGGCCCGCGCCGAAACAATCATGCTCGCTCTCGGTGCGCAGCGCAAAGCCGTTCAGGCCGTCCGTCTGCCGGATCGTGCGGAACCGGCTTTTGCGGCCGGTCAAAAGCTTGTGGACATAAACCTGATGGCTCACGTCCCAGACAAACTTGTCCCTGGGCGTGGTGAAAACCTTGTGCAGCGCGATGGTGAGTTCCACGACGCCGAGGTTCGGGCCGAGATGGCCGCCGCCTTTGGCCAGGCCCTCGATCAACTCCGTGCGGATTTCACCGGCGAGTTCCTGCAACTGCGGCACCGTGAGTTTTTTCACATGCTCCGGCCCGTCCACCATGTCCAAGTATCGGCTCATATTTTCGTTACATTGCTGAATGGTTTGCATCGTTGCATCGTTGCAAGGTTTCCAATGCAACGATTGAACGGTTCACGATTCAACGTCTTCTTCAAACGGCTTCAATTTCATTTCGCCCGCGGCTGTCTTCTCAAGCTGCTGGATTTTCAACTCGGCTTCGGCCAGTTTTTCCTGGCAGATTTTGACCAGCTTCGCGCCCTCCTCATATTTCGCGAGCAACATTTCGAGCGGCAGGTCATCCGCCTCCATCGCTTCCACGACAGCTTCGAGCTTTTGCAGCGCTTCCTCGAACGGCGGACTTTTGGCGGGACTGTTTTGCCCCGGGTTTTTGGTGTGGTTCGGCACGGCTGGATCATAGCAAAATTGCCGTGTTCGTCCAGTTCACATTATTGTCACCCAATGAATTCTTGCATCGCGGCCGGAATGCGAAATGGCGGCAGTTGTCCCGTTGGAATCGTTTCCAAACGCCTGGTTTTTGATTCCGCCGGTTGCACGCCGCCGGCCAATGTTTACTCTGACCGGCTTGAGGGCATCGGATAAAATCATTTATCCCGCTTCAACAGAAATTCCGCCAGCGCTTCGAGGGCGACGGCTTTGCCCTTGAAAATGTCCAGCGCGGCAAACGCCTTGGCCGTCAGTTGCGCCGCAATCTTCCGCGATTTCTCCAGGCCCACGATGGCCGGATAGGTCGCCTTTTGCACGGCCACGTCCTTGCCCGCCGTCTTGCCGAGCTGCTCGCTGGTCTGCGTCACGTCCAGAATGTCGTCAATCACCTGGAACGCGAGGCCGACGTGGTAGCCGAAGTCGGTGAGCGCCGCGAGCTGTGCGGGCGTGCAGTTGGCGCTCATGCCGCCGAGCCGCACGGAACAGCACAGCAGCGCGGAGGTCTTGCGCTCGTGGATGTAGCGGAGTTCGGCCACGGAAAGCTTCTTGTTTTCGCCTTCGAGATCGGCCACCTGCCCGCCGACGAGTTGCAGCGAGCCGGCGGCTTTGGCGATTTCCAAAATAATTTTGTCGTGCGGATAGCGCGGAAATTTTTTGCATTGCGCGGCGATCTCAAACGACTGCGTCAGCAGCGCGTCGCCCGCGAGCACGGCGATGCCTTCGCCAAAAACTTTGTGATTGGTCAGCTTGCCGCGGCGGTAATCGTCGTTGTCCATCGCCGGCAGATCGTCGTGGATGAGCGAGTAGGTGTGGATGCATTCGACGGCGCAGGCGAGGGGCAGGGCGACGGCGTCGCTGCCGCCACAAGCCTCGGCGGCGGCCAGGAGCAGGGCCGGGCGCATCCGCTTGCCGCCGGCGAAGAGCGAGTAGCGCATGGCCCGGTGAATTGTGGCGGGCTTTGTCTTCTCACCGGGCAAAAACTTGTCGAGCGCGGTGTTGACGGTTTCGGTGCGCGTGGCAAGGAAATGGTTCAGGTCAAAGGGTGTTTTTTTGGCGACCATAAATAATACATAGAAAATGCCCGAAACACGGGCAAGTTTGAAAGGAATTTTTTATCATTGCGCCGGGACTTTTATCGGGTATGCTGATTAACTTGATTTTGAACAATGAACGCTGAACTTTGCAAACGCGCCGTGGAAAAAGTGGGCAACCCCAATGTGCTGGTGAACCTCATCTCGCGCCGCGTGCGCCAGCTTAACGCCGGGGGCGGCGGCTTGAGCCGTCCGCTGGTGGACGTGCCGGCCAGCATGGGCCTGGCCGACATCGCGCTCACAGAAATTCTCGAGGGCAAAATGGGCTGGGAATTGCCGGAGGAAGTCGCGGCCGTCCGCCCGATCCCCAAGAAGCGCAAGAAGCACTGAACGCACGGCAGACGGCAGAATGAGGAAACCTTCGTTCCGCCGGCTTGGCCGGTTTTGGATTTGCCCGCTTCATTCATTGGTTTGAATGAGGCATTTTTGTTTCTGCATTCTGCATTTTTCATTCTACCTTTAGTCCATGGCTGACATCGTGACCAACCACAAGGCCCGGCGGGATTACCACATCCTCGAGACCTTCGAGGCGGGCGTCGTGCTGCATGGCACGGAGGTCAAGTCGCTGCGCGCCGGCAAGGGGCAGATCGCCGACGCCTTCGCGCGCGTGGAAAAAAACGAGGTGTGGCTTTACAACGCAAACATTGACGAATATTCGCACGGCAACATCCACAATCACGCGCTCAAGGCGCCGCGCAAGCTGCTGCTGCACAAATCGGAGATCCGCAAGCTGTTCGGCCTCGCGGCGGTGAAGGGCAACGCGCTGTTCCCGCTGGCGTTTTACTGGAAGAACGGCAAGGTGAAAGTCTCCATCGGTGTCGGCAGGGGCAAGCAGACGTTCGACAAGCGCGACGACATCAAGCAGCGCGATTCCGACCGCGAACTGAAACGGGCGCGGATGAAGTGGACGAAAGGCAGATAAAAAATCTCACGCAAAGACGCGGAGAAACTTTTCAAAGATGCGTCCTGGCTCGGAAAACAAAATAAAAAAAGCGAGGCCGGCTGGCCTCGCTTTTTGAAATGGTCGGGCAGGAATCAAGCCTGCTTGGCTTCTTCCTTTTTCCAAGTGCGCTTGGGAGCCTTGGTGACGAGGCCTTTTTTGAGCGCGGCGGCGGAGACGCGGACGTAGCGGACTTCGCCATTCGGCAGCTGCGCCTTCACGCGCTGGAGGTTCACCATGAACTTGCGTTTGGTGATCGCGGTGATGTGCGTGCCGATGCCGCCGGATTTCTTGGCTTTACCGGAGCGCCAAATGATGCTGCCCTTCATCGGGCGTTTGCCGGTCAATTTACAAATGCGTGCCATAAATTTTCTTTCGTTAAAGAGTCAAAGAGACTATCAGCGAATTTCGCAGTGACAAGCTCTTTTTCAGGAAATTCTGCGTGCCTTTGCCGCGCGCCAAACGTATCTTCACGGCGCGATTTTTATGGCCACCCTAAAACCTTTTGCCGCCCTGCGGCCGGAACCCGAACTGGCCGCCCAAATTTGCGAACTGCCTTACGACGTGATGTCGTCCGACGAGGCGCGCGCGATGGCCGCCGGCAATCCCCTGAGCTTCCTGCATGTCAGCAAGCCGGAAATTGACCTGCCGGCGGGCACCGATCTGTATTCGCCGCAAGTTTACGCGAAAGGCCGGGAGAATTTCCAGAAGCTCATTTTGCGAGGCGCGCTCAAGCAGGATGGGAAACCGGGTTTTTACCTCTACCGGCAAGTCCTGGGCCGGCACGCGCAGGTCGGCCTCGTCGCCGCCGCGAGCTGCGAGGAATATCTGGCCAACATCATCAAGAAGCACGAGCTCACCCGCCCGGACAAGGAGGACGACCGCGTCCGCCACATCGAGGCGCTGAGTTCCCAGACCGGCCCGGTGTTTCTGGCCTATCGCGCCGTGAAAAAATTCGACGCCTTCGCCGCCGGGAAAATTTCCGAAACGCCGGCGGTGGATTTCACCGGCAAGGACGGCGTCCGGCACACGTCGTGGACCATTTCCGGCGCGGATGAAATCCAGTTTGTCGAAACGCAGTTCGCGCAGGTTCCATTTCTCTACATCGCCGACGGCCATCACCGCTGCGCGGCGGCGGGACGCATTTTCCAATCGCGCAAAGGGGCCGGCCACAGCGGGCAATTTCTGGCCGTGATTTTTCCGCACAACCAGATGCAGATCCTGCCCTACAACCGCGCGCTGAAAGATTTGAACGGCCACACGCCGGAACAATTGCTGCAAAAGCTCGCGGTGGTTTTTGACATCAAGCCCGGAAGTCCAGCGCCAAAGGCGAAGCACGAACTTGGTTTCTATTTTCAGGGCCGGTGGCGCACGCTGACCCTCAAGCTGCAGTTCACCGAGACCAGCGACCCGATTGAGCGCCTCGACGTGACAATTTTGCAAAAGCGGATTCTCGCGCCGGTCTTTGGCATTGACGATCCGCGCACAAGCAAGCGCATCAACTTTGTTGGCGGCATCCGTGGCCCGGCGGAACTGGAAAAGCTGGTGAACAGCGGTGCCTGCGCCTGTGCCTTCTCGATGTTCCCGACGAGCATCGAGGATTTGATGAGCATCGCCGACGCCGGCGGCATCATGCCGCCTAAAAGCACCTGGTTCGAGCCGAAGCTGCGCGACGCGATGTTCTGCCACATGATTTGATCGGGATGAACCGGTGAGCGCCGTTGCGACGGCCGCACCCAGCCGCTACTATCTCCGCGTGTCATCCGCCCGCCTGCAACGCAGTCTCCGCGCCACGTTCCTCGGTCTTGCCGCGAACGTGGCGCTGGTCGTGGCGAAATTGCTGGCGGGCATCCTCGGTCATTCGCAGGCGCTCATCGCAGACGCGGTGGAATCGCTCGCGGACATTTTCAGTTCCATCATCGTGTGGCGCGGCCTCGTCGTCGCCGAGACGCCGCCGGACGAAGATCACCCTTACGGCCACGGCAAGGCCGAACCCATCGCCGCCGCGACCGTTTCAGTCATGCTGCTGCTCGCCGGCTGCTGGATTGCATTTGCTGCGCTGCATGTTTTGAACGCACCCCGCCTCGCGCCATCGCCGTTCACGCTGATCATTTTAATCGGGGTGATAGCGGTGAAAGAATTTTTGTTCCGCTTTGTGCTCCATGAATCCGCGACGGTGGAAAGTTCCGCCATGGCCACCGACGCGTGGCACCACCGCAGCGACGCCATCACGTCGTCCGCCGCATTTCTGGGCATCAGCATCTCCCTCGTCGGCGGCAAAGGCTACGAAACGGCGGACAACTGGGCGGCGGTTGCCGCCGCCGCCGTCATCGCGTGGAACGGCTGGCGGCTGCTGCTGCCGGCGGTGAACGAGCTGATGGACCGCTCGCCTGACCGTGAACTCATCGAGAAAATCCGCGCCGTGGCGGAAACCATTCCCGGCGTGGACGGCGTGGAAAAATGTTTCGTGCGCAAGATGGGCTACCAGTTTTTCGTGGACATGCACCTGGAAGTGAACCCGCAGATGACGGTGGAAAATTCCCACCGCATCGGCCACGAGGTGAAAAACAAGGTGCGCACGGAAATTCCGTCCGTCCGCGACGTGCTCGTCCACGTCGAGCCGCTGGGCGTCGCGGCAAAAAAGTCTCCGTCGTGAAAAGCGAAACGCATTTCAAAGGCTGGGCCAAGCCCGGCCCGGTGCCGCCGGGACTCGCGGCGGACGTGACGCTTGAACCGCATGAAACGCTCGACGCCATCAGCGGACATTTCCGGCTGTTCCAACTGCGCGCCGGCCACCGGTTTTCCACCGACGATATTTTGACGGCATGGTATGGCACGACTTGGTGTCCGGCGGCGCGCACGGCGCTGGATCTCGGTGGCGGCATCGGCACCGTCGGCATGATTTGCGCGTGGCGTCTGCCCGGCGCAAAGTTTGTGACCATTGAGGCGCAAAGTGAAAGCGCCGCGCTCGCCAGAAAATCCGCGGGTTACAACGGGCTGGCCGGCCGCTATGAAATCCGGGAAGGCGATTTCCGCGACCCAAACTTTTTCCGCGCCGACGAAAAATTCGACCTCATCACCGGCAGCCCGCCGTATTTTCCGCCAGGCGCGGGCGTGAAAAGCGAACATCCTCAGAAACTTGCCTGCCGGTTTGAACTGCGCGGAACGATTGCCGATTACTGCGCCACGGCGGCAAGGCGGCTCGCGCCCGGCGGATTTTTCGCGTGCGTGTTTCCGCATGAGCCCGCGCAGCTTGCGCGCGTCGAAGCCGCCGCAAAAAACTCGGCTCTGGTCATCGTCCGCAAACGCCCGGTGGTTTTCCGCGAAGGTGATCCGGCGCTGGTTGCGTTGTTCGGAATGATGCGTGCGGACGATTTGCCGGAATGGTTTCGCGGGCAGACCTGGGCCGAGCCGCCGCTCATCATCCGCGCACGCGACGGGAAAATTCACCCGGAGTATTCCGCCGTGAAGCTGGCGATTGGTTTTCCGCCCTGACGGAAAGGCGGGGTGGAAAATTCCACGGCAAACGAAATTGAGCCTGACCGCAGATCCGCAGGCTGAAGTCGGCATGGTGGAAGTGCCTGGGATCGCCCGGCGCAAACCAGGTTTTGCGTTGATCGAACTGCTGCTGGACATAACCCGAATGCCCCGGCCATCCGCCGCGAGGCCGTGCCCGGCCGGGAGCAAGTGATTTCGTTTTCATTTCATTTTCTTTTTGCCCGCATTCGTATTTGGCGGTTTAATGGGCGGATATGAAAATTGTTCTCGCATACTCCGGCGGTCTCGACACCTCGGTGCTGATGTCCTGGATCAAGGAAAAATACAACGCCGAGATGATCGGTTTCTGCGCCGACATCGGGCAGGCGGAGGAATTGAACGGCCTCAAAAAAAAGGCCATCAAGACCGGCGCGTCGAAAATTTACATCGAGGATTTGCAGGAAGAATTTGCGCGCGACTTCATTTATCCGATTCTCCAGGCTGGCGCGGTTTACGAGGGGCAGTATTTTCTTGGCACCAGCATCGCCCGGCCGCTCATCGCCAAGCGCATGGTGGAAATCGCCCGGCTGGAAAAAGCCGATGCCATCGCCCACGGCGCCACCGGCAAAGGCAACGACCAGGTGCGCTTTGAGCTGACCGCCGCCGCGCTCGCGCCGGACTTGCAGGTCATCGCCCCGTGGCGGGACGCCTCCTATCGCAGCCAGTTTCCCGGCCGGCAGGAGATGATTGATTACTGCGCCAAACACAAGATCCCCGTGCTGGCCAGCGCCAAGAAACCGTTCTCGTCCGACCGGAATCTGCTGCACATTTCCTACGAGGCCGGCATTCTCGAAGACCCGTGGTTCGATTCCTGCGATTTGAAGAACCGCAGTTATTTCACCACGCTCTCCGTGCTGCCCGAAGACGCGCCGGACAAGCCCGAGTTTGTCGAACTCGAGTTTGTGCAGGGCAACTGCGTCGCGGTGAACGGCAAGAAATTAAATCCGCTCGGCGTGATGAAATTCTTGAACAAGCTCGGCGGCAAACACGGCGTCGGCCGCGTGGACATGGTGGAGAACCGCTTCGTCGGCATGAAATCGCGCGGCGTGTATGAGACGCCCGGCGGCGCGATCCTGCATTTTGCGCATCGCCAGATGGAAAGCCTCACGATGGACCGCGAAGTCATGCACCAGCGCGACGCCCTCATCCCGAAATACGCCGAGCTGGTTTACAATGGCTTCTGGTATGCGCCCGAACGCCTCGCGTTGCAGGCCTACGTGACCGAGAGCCAGAAGAACGTGACCGGCACCGTGCGCGTGAAACTCTACAAGGGCAACCTCATGGTCAGCGGCCGCAAATCCCCGGTGAGCCTCTACAACCCGCACATCGCCACGATGGAAGCCGACCCGACCAAGGCCTACAATCAAGACGACGCCACCGGCTTCATCCGGCTCAACGCGCTGCGCTTGAAAGTCGCAGCGAAAGTTCACGCGAAGAAAAATTAAAATTTTGACAATGAACGCCGCCGCACCAAGTTCGATTCTTCTATATCGCTACTTGGATGCGGCGGCGGCATTAAAGACCATCGAGTCGCGTGCCTTCAAAATCGGGAGGCTTTGTGATTTCAATGATCCATTTGAATGGCGCATGGGAATTTCAAATATAATTCCCGAAGGTGAAATCGTTGCGCGGACGTGCATGCAAGAGTTTATTGACGAGGTGAACGGATGGATGGGTGTTTTTTGCTTGAGCGATACAATCACTGATCCAGTTCTTTGGTCACACTATGCCGACAAGCATCAAGGTGTTGCATTTGAGTTCAGCTACATTCTCGATCCTGAACGGCTTGTCAAAATGGAATATACAAATGCTCGCCCTGTTTTTGATGCAAATCGTCTTCACGACCCTGGTGGTTTTGAAAGCTATGCAAAGCCGCTGATGAATCAATTATTGCGGCAAAAATCAACCGGCTGGTCTTATGAACGGGAATATCGTGTTTTTCTCGATCTCAAAGATTGCGACATTTCGGGTGGGCACTACTTTAAGCGGATTCCCGACCATTTCTTGATGAAAGTAATTCTTGGCTACAGCTGCCCTTTGGAGGAGCTATACATCCGCAAGGCACTTGATGCAGTTGGCCTATCAGAAACCAAAGTTGTCCGGGCAAAAATGTGCCTTGAGACTTATTCAATTCAAATTGGATAGCTTATGCCCACCTCGCTCATCCATCGCCTCGGCATCGCCGCGCCGGCGGAAACGATTTATCGCGCCCTCACCACCGGCGCGGCGTGAAAAAACTTTGCTTCAAATAATTCACATCGTCGGCTTGCCGTCGGCATCGGGCTGACGTGGGAATGATCAGCCTTTAGGTGGTTGAAAATCAGTCACTTGTCATGTTTTTTGCCGGATGACCGAAGGGTTGGCCTGTCTAACATCGCGGGAACACTGTCTAAAATCTCCGGAACCTCGTCTAACATCACCGAAACACGGTCTAAGATCGTCGGAACATGGTCTAGATGCACCGGAACACAGTTTAGCATCAGGTGAACACGGTCTGACATGACCGAAACAGGCTCCGGGGCCGTCGGAACACAATCTAGCGTTATCGGAACACGGTCTGGTCCTGCCGGAATAGCGTCTGGCATCGGGTGTTCATGATTTGGGGAAATCGGCACGCCTCGAAGCGCAGGACGGCGAGGTGTTGCTAAAATCCTGTCGCGGCGGCCGGGAACGCGGCGGCGACCATTGCCATTTCTGCAACACGACATGGGGACATCTGCTCGTCTGCCTGAAGGATTACGCCGAGCGCGGGGGTGAATAAAATTGAGGCTCAAAAGTTGAATCTTTGGACTTCAAAGCTCAACTTTTGGACGCCATATTTCAGCATTTGAATCCAAGACTTTTATTCTGAAGGCATCAGACTCGAACTCCAGCAGTCAGACGTCAGCCTTCACCAAGGGCGTGACAGGTCGGGGCGGCTTTTGCGGGTTGCCTTTGCCTGCAGGCTTGGGGCTGTCAAACCATCGGAAGCGACCGGCGCCTGATTTGATTCAGCCTGGATCGCCGTCATCGCCTCGTCAATCACGCCAAGCAATTCCTGCCGGCCTTGCTCCGCCGTCGCGGAACAGGTGAAAACTGCCGGCGGCTGCTCGAACCAGCCGGCGATGCGCGCCGTGAACGCCGCGATGTTCGCCTGCACCGTCGCGGGCGGTTCCTTGTCGGTTTTGGTGAAGACGAGGACGAACGGCACGGCGTTGCGCGCGAGCCATTCGACGAACTCCACGTCCATTGCCTGCGGCGCAAGCCCGGAATCAATGAGCGCAAAGACCAGGCAGAGATTCGTGCGCCGCTTCAGATAATGTGACACCGCCTGATTAAATCGCGCGCTGTCCTTCTTCGCCCCTTCGGCGAAACCATAGCCCGGCAGATCCACCAGCCGCCAGGTTTTGTTCATCGTGAAAAAATTGATGAGCTTGGTGAACCCCGGTGTGGGCGAGACGCGGGCCAAACCGTCTTGGCCGGCGAGCAGATTCAGCAGCGAGGACTTGCCGACGTTCGAGCGACCGATGAAGGCGAATTCCGGCAGCGACTCGTCCGGACACGAATCCAGAGCCGGCGCGCTGCAATCAAAAATGGCGGATGAAATATGCATGGTGAAAAACCGGCACCGTATTGTCGCACCAATTCCGCTCCGCTGATACAACCATTTTCAAAACGCGGAAAACGGAGTTACCGAGTCTCTAAACTAAGGGGCCTGCGGTTTGGGGGCCGGAGCGGCGTTGGCCGGCTCGTCGGCCGTCTCCTTGATAAAAGTGTCCAGCACCTTCAGGCAGGCATCCAGCGAATCATCGGCGTCGGGGCCAGGCTCGCGTTTGAGCGCCCGCAACTGCTCCGCCGCCGACTGGGCTTCACGCCGCACATCGTTCAAGTTCAGTTGCCCGCTCAACAGGCCGTTGACCATCTCATCATATTTGCCGGACGCCTCGGGACTGCCGGCGAGCATTTGCCGGCGGATCTACCCGACGAAATTTGTGTTCGCGCCCAACCGCCGGAGCGCGGCGGACAAATCCACGTTGTTGTTTGCCAGGCCCGCCGCCGTTGCGGCCGGAAGATTCGTGGGCGCGGAAACCCGCGCGGGATTGTCCGTCAGCCTTAGCGCGGCGGCGTTCGTGCCGAACGCCAGGCCCGCCACCTGTTTGCGCGGCACGTTGAGCTTGCCCAGCACCTCGCTGTCCAGCACCACCGTGTCGGCGGACACGGACAACACCTTGCCGGAGTAACGGTCGCCGTTCTGCATTTCCAGCACGTCGGCGCGCAGGCCGGGCGTGATGACGAACATGAAAATGGCTCCCAGCCCGGCGAGCAGCAGCTTGGTCTTCATGGCGGGAAAATAACCCACCGGCGGACGCTTCGCAAATGAGGCCGGCCACCTGCCGGCGGCAATTGCACGAGGTTCCGGCAGCTCGTGGCGCTGAAATGAAATGCGGGCGGAAGCGCAGCCGGCGAGGATTGATTTCTCCAATGTGACGATTGGAATTATCAATTCACGCCTTTCTCCGGCATGAGGTATAACTGCCTTATGAAAACAATCCCGCTGTCCACCAACGTCAACCTGGAAACTTGCCTGCCCCGCATTGTCGCCGTGAGCCTGCTGGCCGTCTTTCTGCTGCTGGTGCTGGCCGGCTGCAAAAACGCGGCCCCCGTCACCGCCGGCGTTGATCCGACCGGGGTTTACACCCTGGTGAGCGTGGATGGCAAAACCGTGCCCTGCAACCTGACGCATGAAGGCGTGGCCATGATTGTCAAATCGGGAACTTTCACCATCAACGGCGATGGCACCTGCCGCAGTCTCAGCACTTTCGCCGTGCCGCCGCACCCGGACATCCACCGCAATGTGCAGGCCGCCTACACGCAGCAGGGCGCGGAACTGATCATGCATTGGAAGGGCGCGGGCACGACGACGGGCCAGGTCAATGGCGACCAGTTCACCATGAACAATGAAGGGATGATCTTCTCCTACTGGAAGTAATTGCACAATCTCGGGCGACCCGGCGTGTCGGAGCCAGGGCCAAAGGCGGCGGAAAGAAAAACGGCCGCTAAAAACTTAATGGTGCCTTGCTATCACCCGACGTATTTGTCCTATGATTTGATGTCGAATCCTTAATACCCGACATCTTCGTCCTATGGTTTGATGTCAGAGCGTTGATGCCCGACGGAGTTCTCCTGTAATTCGCTTGTGCCGGCCCGTTTTTTGGCAAATTCTTAAGAAAATGAATGATTCCACCCCAAATCCACCGGTCGGGCTGCCAAAACTTGATCCCGTCGCCGTCCACTTCGCCCTCGGCAGCGACGTCCGCTGGCCCATCGTGAAACTGCTCGCCGACGGACGCGCCCTGAACACCAGCGAAGTCGCCGCCGCCTTTGGCCGCGACCTCGACGGCATCGGCAAACAGCTCCATGTGCTGGCCGCCGCTGGCGTGGTGGCATTGCAACGCGGCAAAGACCAGCGGCAGGCCGTCTATTCCATCCCCGCCGCGCGCCGTCCCGCCCCCGGCGTGCTGGACTACGGCTTCTGCGTGATAGATTTGAACAAGGCCTGAACGGCGCGAAGAACCAACCGCAACGCGGTTGCAGCATTCAGCCCGGCGTTGGAGCGAAGCGGCCGCGCTGGGGGAACAGGCAAAATGAAACAACTCTGAGGGAAGTGGTGTCGGGGAGACAGGGATAACCGCGAAATACGCCAAATACGCGAACGGGATTTGGATATTTCATTTCGCATGTTTCGCGTGGTTCGCGGTTGAATCGGATGGCGACAGAATGGTGGCCGTGCGCAAGCACCAGCGCCGTCAGGCGCGGCATAGTTGCAGCATCCAAAATCAACCAAGGTTTCAAGCTCCGTGAGGAGCGGCGAACCGGCACGCCGAGCAGCGATTTGATAATAGCCCAGCCATTCATGGCTTGTCCTTACCCACATTTTTTCATGTTTGTTGGAGGGTTTCTACTCCTTC